>DATCKN010000074.1:0-8878 GCA_036562185.1 Thermoclostridium sp. | reverse complement strand
TGAAAAGTGCCGATAAAAAACTAAAAGGAGTCCCCTGGTTCTGATAGTTCCAAAGGATCCCCACCTGTAAAAGACCTGTTATTATCAAGATAAAAATAAGGACCGTCTTCAGTCGTTCTTTCAATTCACGGCTCATTTAAGCCCTCGCTGTTATGTAGTTTACTTACCGCTGAACCAGTCAATGATCTGCTTCCCTGTCTTCTTAAACTGGCCCCACCAGCTGTCTTTGAAAACGGTGACCGAAATCGGGGTATACTGGACTCGTTCCGGGTCCTTCTCGGAAGTCCTGTATGCTATGAGAAGCAGGTCGTATTCGCCGGGGTCGAGTTCGAGTTCGGTCGATAATGCACCAGATCCGATATTTAATACTCTGTCTCCGTCGGGAAGTTCGATCGTCTCATACACGCCTGTCTCACTGTTCAGCATCGCTATCAATATCTCAACATCCGTATATTCTGATTCGAAGGAGATTTCAAAGGTTTTTCCATATGTGGTCACATCTCCATCGATATTCTCGGGCTTCTTTATGGTTACGACAGACTGTCCGGTGCTTTTAGGCTTGCCCGATTCCAGCACTTTTCGAATAGCGCGCCAGAATGCGGCATCGGGATCTTCCTTCTGCTCCGTATCCTTCTCCGTGCCGCCGGCAGTTTCCTTTTCCGCAGAAGCGGCAGCTGTTTTCGTATCACCTGCGGCGGTATTCTTTACAGAAGCATTTGGTCCGGTCTGGCTTCCTTCGTCCTTTTGGGTGCTGTTGTTTGAAGACAGATTCGCAGGTATATTTGCAGGCGCTACAATTGAACTTGCAGGTGATACCGCAGATGCATTCGACGTCGCGGACGTACCCGACGGTGCATTTACGGTTGTTTTTGAAGATGCTCCTGAATCCCCTTCTTCAGGTGGTTTTGCATATGCTGTAGATACGGCTGCTATGAATATCAGCAACACTATGAAAACAACACACAGTTTTTTCAACATTGTCCATATCTCCCAAACTGCTCAGCCGTCTTCGGCCGCAGATAATTGCATTTTAACTAGCTTAATTATACAGAAATAGTGTTACAAAAATATTACACGCCATTTAAGATTAAATTACATAAAAATCCCTCAAAACGCTCTATTTTACGGGCCTGTCTGCCTCACCGGAAGCCTGACCGTAACTTCCGTACCGAAGCCGACCTTACTGCTTATGTTAATCGAACCTTTGTGAGCCTCCACGATCTCCTTCGCTATGGACAGGCCAAGACCCGTTCCGCCCATTTCCCTGGAGCGGGCTTTGTCCACCCTGTAAAATCTTTCGAATATCCTGTCGATGTCCTCTTCCGGTATGCCTATACCTGTATCCGCGACTTTGAAATATACGTCATTATATATTTTCCCGATGTATACAGTGATTTTTCCGCCTTCCGGTGTATACTTCACGGCATTGCCTATGATATTGAACGCCACCTGCTCAAGCCTGCCGTAGTCTCCTTCTATCTCGGGTATCTCATTCAGTACGAAGCACTCGATAGTCTGATGCCTGGAATCCGCCTCGATTTTCATCCTTTCGGCAGTGTTCCTTACCAATTCGGCAAGGGACATTTTTTCAAAGTTCCACTTGGTCTGCTGGTAGTCCAGTCTTGAAAGCTGAAGAAGGTCTCTAATAAGCCTGGTCATCCTGTCCGCTTCGGAATTGATGACAGTCAGGAAATGTTCCGCAGTCTCCCTGTCATCCAGCGCGCCGTCCAGGAGCGTTTCCGAATAGCTCTTTATCGATGTCAGCGGAGTCCGGAGCTCATGGGAAACATTTGCAACGAATTCCTTGCGCATGTTCTCAAGACGCTGCTGTTCTGTGATATCCTGCAGTACTGCAATGACGCCCTCAGGCTTTTTACTCTCATCGGTAAATACTGCAAAGTAGACTTTGATGCTTTTTTCCCCGACGGTCAGGTTCATTTCGGACGTTTGTTTCGACTGCAGGTAAAGTACATCTTCAAGAGAGTATTCAAATCCGAAACGGTCCCGGTATTCCTGGAAAGTCTTAAGGCCTTCGGCGCCCAGTATGCGGCAGGATGCAGGGTTCGTGTGTATGACTTCACCCATGAGATTGAATGCGATGATGCCGTCCGTCATGTAGTTCAGGATGGTCTCCAGTTTGCTCTTTTCACTGGATATCTCTATGAGATTGCTTTTCAGGTTGGCAGCCATGTAGTTGAAAGTGTCCGCCAGTTTCCCTATTTCATCGCCGGACCTGACCTCCAGTTCCTGGTCGAAATCCCCCCTCGCGATGCTCTCGGCCTTGCGCATCAGTTTTGTCAGAGGATATGTGATCGTACGCGAAAAAAAGTAACCTGCCACAAAAGCTATGACAAAACCGATCAGCAGGCTTGTATATATGATATTGTTGAAATACCTCGTGATATCGGCCCAGTCGTCCTTGTAGTATCGGAAATAGATAATGTTTCCGCTTACAGGTCTGGCGTAGTCGTAAAAGCTCATGCTGCTTGATGTTTCAAGTATTTTTTTGTTGTTTTCAGTGCCTGTCATTGCCTGCACAAAGTTGTCCGAAGCAAGAAGCGACTTTATGGCCAACTCGCGCGGGTTGCTTAAGAGTTCTTTATCATTCGTATAATAAATCTCGCCGTTTTTATCGATTATGGTGT
Source organism: Thermoclostridium sp. (assembly GCA_036562185.1). Lineage (GTDB taxonomy): Bacteria > Bacillota > Clostridia > DSM-8532 > DSM-8532 > Thermoclostridium. Next base: position 6,233 of record DATCKN010000074.1, on the reverse strand, counting down.
AACTTCTGTTTTCTAGGTTAAGCAGAAAAACGTCTTTACTGTTTTCCAGTGCCGTTTTCAGCTCTTCAGCGCTGTGCGGACCGTTTTTGACGGACCATTCCTCGAATCCCTTTTCTATCCTCTTTCTGAAGTCGTCATAGTATTTGCTCTCTATCCTGCTGTTCAGATACAGCCCTATCGGAATGACAAGGCAAAATATGATCAGGCAGAAGAAACTGACCAGACGCCACTGTAAACTTCTCCGGAACATATACACCTCTTTCACAGACATCTCGATATAAATAAGACCAATATCGGCAGAAACCGGATTTCTCCGGTTAAACAGCGAGCGTCCGGCTTTTCGATGCCAGACGCTGTCATTTACTCTTCAGGTTTATCGAAATAATACCCTACCCCGCGCTTTGTCAGGATATATTCACAATTGGCAGGATCCCTCTCAAGCTTTTCCCTGACTCGCCTGACGGTCACGTCAACGGTCCGTACATCGCCGTAATACTCATAGCCCCAGACTTTCTCGAGGAGGTTCTCCCTCGTGAAAATCTGTCCGGGATGCATGGCAAGGAACTTGACCAGTTCGAATTCTCTCAGCGTCAGTTCGATGGCTTTTCCGTCCCTCTTCACTTCATACCTGTCGCAATCGATCGTCAGGTCTTTTGCCTGGATTATGCTGGCAGTCCTGGTCGCGGCGACCTCTTCCATCGCCGTTCTTCTGATGTTCGCTTTGATCCTTGCCATCAATTCCCTCTGGCTGAACGGCTTCGTGATGTAATCATCGGCGCCCAGTTCAAGGCCGAGTACCTTGTCTACTTCTTCTTCCTTTGCCGTAAGCATGATTATTGGCGTAGTGAGGGACTGCCGCAGCTTTCTGCAGACGGTAAAGCCGTCCATTTTAGGCAGCATCACGTCGAGCAGGATAAGATCCGGGTTTTCACTAAACGCAAGCTCCACCGCCTGCTCGCCGTCGTAAGCCTCGATAGTGTCGAATCCTTCTTTTTTCAGGTTGAATTTCAGGATGTCGACAATATTTTTTTCATCATCTACGATCAGGATCTTTTTACCCACAGAATACTCTCCCTTTACATTACAAGCTATGATAATACAACAATCAAGAAAATAAACCGGTCAGCCTGGAACGTATTTAACCCAGACAGTCAAAATCTGAATGAACCACTGTATATTATACCATTTGTGAAATGCTAAGCATAGTTTAAATATGAATTATAACATTTTACCATGGAAACCACAAGTTTCACATGATATCAGGCTGCCAGTTATCTTACATTCACCGATCATTAGCCATGTAATGGAAATTAAATGATTCAACAGCCAGGTAATAATCGATCAACGAGTTATTGTAAGTCATCAAAGCCTGGTCGCAAGCCAATGAAACTTTATCCATATCAATCTTGTTGATCATACCAAGCGTAAACCGCTTATCAGATATCTCTTTCTGCATAACGGCTTTTTCATAGCTAAGTTTGTTGATTCTTACAGTATCAAGCGAGTTTAATATATTATTATAGTCTACTCTTATGCTTCGTTCCATAGAAATTTTGGCGTCACGTATGTCGTATTCCAGCTTATGGAGCGTAACCTCAAGATCATCTATTTCATCCGGTCTCACATTAAACGAGTAATTCCTGTATATATCCCTTTCTTTCTCTGTCAGCATCCTTTTTGTTTCCAACTGCCTGATTGAATATCCATTGCTGCAGTTTTCCATGATCAATTCTGAAATATCATCTATTTCGAATACTTCAAAAGGTATTTCCTGCTTGCTGATTTGCGTATTTTTGTCCAGTTCATACCCGATCATGGCATTTAGTTCCATGATCATGGCGCTTCTTTCGTTCTCCAGTTTGCTCAATGCTGTCTGGGCGTTATCTACTGAAATCTCCATTGAAAGCAGTGTAGATTCCGCAGCAAGCCCGTTCTTGACTTTTACTTTCTGCATTTCCAGCTCAGATATCGCCTGTTCGATATTTTTCTTCTGCAGTTCGATCTGGTTTTCCTTTTGCTGAAGCCTGAAAAATTTCGTCATCACATTAAGCTTTATATTGCGCTCTTCATTCTGCTTCTGCCATTTCAGTTCATCAAGTTCATTGAGTTTTTGCAGAGGGACAAGAATTTCCGTTTTCTTAAGGGCTATTCTTTCTTCGGAGCTTTCCCAGTTTTTCCCCACAGCATTTTTCGAATCTGAAAGCGCTTTGTTATAATTTCTCTCTGCTATAACTATTTTTTCGTCATATAATTTAAGCGACGTACTGTTTTCTAATGCCAAACTGATAGCTTGCTGCAGTTCCAGTTCGCTGTCCGGGTCAGTATCCGATGCAATTGCTATGGTTGGAAAAACTGAAGCTATCATGAAAATAATGATAAAAGGCAACGATAATAACTTTTTCATTGCAATCCTCCTTGAACGGAATAGCTCGGGCCAATTCCGGATGCTGTATTCAGTCTGTCAACAGCATTGTTATACTTATATACGGCATTGATATATTCGATTTCAGAATTCTTTAAAGAAGCCTGGTATTCCAGCATAGTATTGAAATCTATCTGCCCGGCTTCATATTGCTTTTCGGCACTGTTAAACTGCTTTTTGGCATTATTGAAATCCTTCAAGGCCAGAATAGCGTCGTTATATTTAGACACTACATCCATATATCCTGTCCTGATATCGACAGTTACTTTTAAAACTGCTTCATTATATGCGGTTTCTGCCTCATCAGCGGCAATTTGTGCGTCGATCCTTTCCGTAAGAAGTTCATGAGTGAAATATTGCTTTACGACATCAAGTTCCCTGCTCCTGTTATTCAGATCTATTTGTGCCGACAATATCTCTTCTCTTTCTGACAAAGCTCTTTTCAAATAATAATCGTATGTAGAGTGGAGTTTCAGAGTGTTCTTTACAGTCGCAGATTCCAATATGATCTCCCGGTCCATAGGAATACCCAATTTACTTTTCAGGAGTATCTCCATATTCTGAATATTTCTTTCTGCCATACCGATAGTTATTTCCTGCTGCATCAACGCTGTGTCGGAACTGTATACGTCAAATTGAGATATAAGTCCGTTTTCATAAAGCTTATGCATTTTTTTATTCTGCTCGGTATAAGTTTCAAGGTAATTCTTCTGTATTGCCAGTTCATTTTTCATCAAAAGTATGTTATTATATGTTTCCCTTATATCGGAAGCAAGGGTTTTGTTTATTAAAGATCTCTGATTTCTGGCTTTTTCAACCTGGGCATATATCTGGTAGCATGAAAATTCTCCCGGTTTTATATAATTGTTGAATTTATCGATACCTGACAGCTGAGGCGGTGTAAGGCCATACATGGCTCTGAACATTTCAAGCTGCATCCGTTCCAGCGGTTCGAGTTCCACACCATTTTTGTCCCTCGTATAGAGGCTGTTGTATAACTCGATATACTCCAGCTGCTGCTGCAGCATATTCCAGTATTGTCTCTGGTTATTATAAGTTTCCCACAGGCTGTCGATATACTGTTCAATCTCCTGAATTTGATACGAATAACCGACAGCCATATCAATCGCATCATCCAATGTCAGTTTTACAGCTTCATTTTCATCTTCCTGCATAGCACTGACACAAAACGGCGATACAGTGAAAAATATACATAGCAAAAGAATGAAAGATAATATCTTTAACGGAGCTTTCATATTATCTCCTTTCAGCCGGGATTTACCAATACAATATACTGATAATTCGCCTGATTTTCTTTTCTATTTGCCAACTTTTACAGTTATAGTATTATTGGCTCCTTTCCTCCCTGTAATATCTTCCAATGAAGTGTACTGCAGATTATAGCTCATATCATATTGCAAAGTGTCAAACTTCAGCACAAATGTTGTCGTGTTTACCGGTATTACGCTTATTGGCTGCTTATTTACTGTCAATTCACCAATCTTATAAACAAGGGTATAATTGCCTGTTAATATGTTTTGATTTCCAAGTGTCATATCCCTGTTGAATGTTATCCTTATAGTATCATTTGAGATAATCGTCGCATCCGTTATCTGAGGAGAAGGCGTTTCTGCCGAAGTACCATAGAAGGTATATTCCGCATCTTTTGCCGATATATTCCCGTTTACATCCTGCATGCTGCTCAGCACTATCACGTTATACTTCCCGCTCTGTACCAGTTGATAGTCATTCGGCAGATACAGTTTGGATATATAATAACCGCTCTTTTCCTCGTAAGCCACTTTTACCGGAGTTGCAACATAACTCAGATTTAAACCGTAAATGTAATAATATACATTTATGGTTGCCGTTTGAGGATTCAACGGCCTGTCAAAATATACATACACGGTGCTCCTGTCCGATGCTGACGCAAAAGTGACCTTCAGATCAGACTGGTTTGTTGAATATGCACCATAAAAATTGCATGTATAGCTTTCAAGTGCGCTTTCCCTGTAAACATCAGGCAGATATTCGATTTTCAATTTGTAGTATTTAGTTGATTCCAGACTCGCTGTCAGTGTAAGTCTTACTGCTTTTCCGGCTTTGTCACCGGTCGTGACCAATACTGCCTTATTAACATCTATGACCGAATCATCCGGCCGTATGACCGAATAGTTCAGGAACTTCTGTGAGAATACAGGATCCACTTCCCTGTTGAACACTACTTCCAGCGTTGTGCTGCTCATTGGTACTATGGCTTTAATTTCCAATGATTCACTGTCGGCGCTTTTGCCTGTGAAAGATATGCTTTCTCCTTTACCGTCGTTCAGCTTTACTGTATATAAACTCGTAAAGTCGCCGCTTACGCTGATAGTGTATTTTTCTCCCTCATTGAACACAAGTCCGTTCAATTTGACAGACACCGCATTATTTGCCGCAGCCAGCCTTTTAACAGTAAGAACTTTTGCACTTCCGTCAGCGAACAACGCGTCACCCTTATAAATTTTATAATATGTAGGTATCGCACTGTTATCTGTAAGCGGATGCGTGAAATACAGATTAACGACATCCCTGCTGACCGGCTCCACTTTGCTTATTCTGAAGAAATCAGACTTCAATTCTGGCGATCTGAATCCGGTAAAGCTGCCTGAAAGGGTATTCGACCTGTTGTTTTCGATATCAACTACATTATCTAATGCAATAGTATATTCCAAATCCTTTGTCTGAGCCGACGTACTGATCAAAAGTTCCTTCCCGTTGATTGTGATTCCTGTTATTTCAAGCCTGTTTGCAGCATTGTTTTTCTCAAAAATCAGTATATCCCTCTCTCTTATTTCCTTTATCTCTTCATTGAACAGTACTTTAACGGAATAGGAATCTGTGGCAGCGATCGACTCTATAGCCGTTGAAACCGTGTCAGTCAGTAATCCCAGGGAAACTGCAAGATCCTTGTCAACAGCATTTTCGTTTATCAGCATTTGGATAGTTTTTATTTTTGTCTTCTTATTCTCTATCTTCAATGCATTATAAATGACTTTTATCACTTCGGCTCTTTCATATTTATTATTGTCGGCGGTTTTCGTCGCGTAAGAAATATCGTCAACAAGACCTGCTTCATATGCGGTCCTGTATACATTGGTCCAGTCAAAATCCTCACCGTATGTATATCCCAGGCACACCAGGGCCATTTTCAGGAATTGCTTTTCGCTTATATTATCTTTTGGGCGGAAAGTACCGTCCTCAAATCCGGTTATAATGCCTATAGATGTACAATAACCTATATACGGGGCATACCATTCTGATGGATCGACATCAGGAAACCTGTTTGTGATGTATGAACCAATAATACTCTCTTTCCCCATCATCCTGACGAGAAAGGCTGTTGCTTCACTTCTCAGCAACTGGCCCTCAGGGCTTCCCCTCAAAATGCCTAGTTTGGATAAAACCTCAGCTTTATATTCTACTGAATCTTCGTTTGCGGCACTTATTGGTACAAACAGAGCGATAACCATGGAGATAACGATTGCCAAAGAAATCAGGGTCTTCCTTTTCACTAAGTTCCCCTCCTTTATCATCTGCAGGTTTATTTTACCGGTATGCACATTAAACCTATTTTAACATATAATGATTATATCATTTTACACCAGTCAGTTTAAGTCGTTTAATCATTTTTTAACAAATATAATAAAAACCAAAGTTTCATATTCTCTTTAACCAATATACACTTCTGATTAAAAAAAGGGACCCATTTGGGTCCCTTTTTGGCTTTCGCCGATTAGTAAGCGAACTTCACGCTCACTGAAGAATCAGC
>DATCKN010000073.1:0-19073 GCA_036562185.1 Thermoclostridium sp. | reverse complement strand
TCCATGCTTTCACCGCCATTCCTTGGTGCGTATTCATGGATTTTGATGCTGGGGCGAAATGGTGACATAACAACATTCCTGAAAGAGCATTTGGGAATTAATATGCCCAGTATTTACGGCCCCGCTGGTATTCTGCTTGTGTTTGTGCTTAAGCTGTATTCTTATATCTATATGTATACGAAGGGTGCGCTGAAAAAAGTTGACGCATCTTTGGGTGAAGCAGCTGAAAGCCTTGGATACCATGGAATCAGAAAGCTTTTGGGAGTCAGTTTGCCACTTGTACTGCCTACCATATTAGCCGGAGGTACAATCGTATTCCTTCGCGCTTTTGCAGACTATGGTACACCAAGACTTATAGGCGAAGGATATGCCACATTGCCGGTTATCATCTATCAGGAGTGGGTAAGTGAAACGGGGAATAACGCTTATTTTGCTTCTGCTGTAGCTTTAATAATGATGATAGTTGCAGCGCTTGTGTTCATACTGCAGAAATGGATTTCAAGCAGAAAAAATTATACCATGAGTATGCTTAACCCTCCAAAGCCAAAGCAGCTGAAGGGTATTGGCAACATTTTGGCCCATGCGTATGTTTATATTATAGTATTTCTTGCAACGCTGCCACAACTTTATATCATATTTGTGTCATTCCGCAATACAAAAGGAGTCTTGTGGACAGATGGATATGGATTGGGCAATTATATAAACGTATTCAAGAAATCAACCAGTTCAATCATCAATACATTTAGTTACGCTGTTATTGCTCTGATTGTAATCATAATTCTGGGAACATTGTTTGCATACCTTACTGTCAGAAAGAAGAATGTTCTTTCGCGCATAATGGACGTTTTCACAATGTTTCCGTATGTTATACCCGGGACCACTTTCGGACTTATTTTGCTGATGAGCTTTAACAAAAAACCGCTGGCTATCAGTGGAACTGCAGCAATCATTATAATTTCATATGTTATACGAAGAATGCCTTACACCATACGGTCAAGTGCCGCTATATTACGCCAGATAAGTCCAAGTATTGATGAGGCTTCGGCAAGTTTGGGATATGGATCATTGCAAACCTTCTTCAAGGTTACTATGCCTGTTATGGTTCCAGGTATTGTATCGGGTGCAATTTTATCATGGATAACCATCATTAACGAGTTATCTGCCACATTGATGCTTTACACCGGAAAAACTCAGACCATGACTGTAACCATATTCCAGGAAATAAGCAGGGGCGGATACGGTAGTGCTGCGGCTTTGTCGACAATACTGACCGTTACTACGATTGCTTCATTGTTATTGTTCTTTAAGCTGACAAAATCAGAAGATATTGATTTATAGAAACAGAATTTTCAGGCAGAATAATTGCTTGCAGTTTAAGTACACCGTTTCGCGAGACAGATGATTTTGGCTTACCGCCCACAGCCGAATAGTTATCAATAACCTTTAGTATCCGGGCGGTGGCCCGTCCTGATGCCTCGTTATAATAAGGCAATAATCAACGCATAATAATGTAGGTTAAATACCGGGGGCGGATAGAAATGTACGACATTATTTTTTATAACGGAACAATACTTGGGGCAAATGGGCCTATCATCAATGGCTATGTCCTGGTGAAGGATGGAGTTATTGCCCGTGTTGGAACAGGGAAACCTCCATGCTTCGATGCCGTTGAGACAGTGGATCTTAATGGGGATGTACTTTCACCGGGATTTATTGATATTCATACCCATGGTGCGGGGGGCAGCGATTTTATGGATGGTACGGTTGATGCTGTATTAACCGCATCGCGCATGCACCTGAGACATGGAACAACAACCCTCTGCCCGACATCGGTGGCAAGTGAAGATGAAGAACTGTTTGGATTTATGGATTCTTACCAACAGGCCAGGTCTGTTCATGAGAACATGCCTCATTTGGCCGGTATGCATCTGGAAGGGCCGTATTTTTCGCCAAACCAGGCGGGAGCGCAGCAGCCCGAACGAATGAAGCAGCCTTTTCCTGACCACTATATAAAGATTCTGGAACGGAGCCACGGCAATATCGTCCGATGGTCGTCAGCCCCTGAAGTTCCGGGAGTAATAGAATTGGGTGATATATTGGTCAGAAATGGCATACTCCCGGCAATTGCCCATACCGATGCCGACTTTTCGGTCGTGAAGCGCGCAATGGGGCATGGTTACAGCCTTCTGACACATTTTTACTCGGGTATGTCTCAATTGAAAAGGGTTAACGGGTATCGTATTCTGGGCGTTGTTGAAGCCGGTTACCTTTATGACGAGCTTTATGTAGAGCTGATTGCAGACGGTATTCATCTGCCCAGGGAGCTTTTGCAACTTATTCTGAAATGTAAAGCCCATGATCATATTATACTGGTGACCGACAGCATGAGGGCGGCCGGTATGCCAGAAGGGCCTTCAATCCTTGGCAGCCTGAAAAACAACTTTGAAGTGGTTGTAGAAGATGGAGTCGCCAAAATGCCTGACAGGCAGGGTTTTGCCGGAAGTGTAGCAACTGCTGACAGGCTTATTCGGGTTATGGTATATGAAGCAGGTTTGCCTTTGCATGAAGCTGTGGATATGATAACGAAAAACCCCGCAAAATTACTAAGGATCGATTATAAAACCGGCAGTATAGCTGAAGGGAAAGCGGCAGATCTGGTAGTATTCGATAAAGACATCCAAATTAAGCAGGTTTATGTGGATGGTAACAGGGTGAGCCTGTGACGATAATGGCCAATGTTTTGCTTGGATTGTGTATAAGGTTTAGTGAAATCTGAAAATTAATTCATTTGCATAAATTAGGGAAATGAAAGGAAATGATGGGTTATGAGAATTAATATATTTAAAACTTCAGCACAAATGGGCGAAGCTGCCGCAAAATTCATTGCAGATAAGCTTAACGCTGCTATTTCAGAACAGGGCTTTGCACGCCTGCTATTGTCCACAGGTGCTTCCCAGTTTGACATGATATCATCCCTGGTTACCCAGGATGTTGACTGGAGCAAGGTTACCATGTTCCATCTGGATGAATATATCGGGCTTCCCGAAACCCATATCGCATCTTTCCGCAAATACCTCAAAGAGCGTTTTTCAAGCAAGGTAAATCTGAAAGAAGCGGTATATGTTGATGGGGAAGGGGACGTAGGTGAAAATATTGCTTATATTACAAAGCGTATAAAAGAAGCCCCGATTGACGTTGCAGCAATAGGTATTGGTGAAAACGGCCATATTGCTTTTAACGATCCGCCTGCAGATTTTGACACCCAGGAAAGCTATATTATAGTTAACCTGGACGAACGTTGCAAGCGCCAGCAGGTAGGGGAAGGATGGTTTGCAACCGTTGATGACGTTCCAAAGCAGGCTATATCCATGTCAGTAAGCCAGATGCTCAAATCCAGGTGTATAGTAAGTGTGGTTCCACACGCAGTAAAAGCTGAAGCTATAAGAAATACCCTGGCCCAGGAAGTGAACAATATGGTTCCGGCTACAATACTTAAAACCCATCCGGACTGGAACCTGTATCTGGATAAGAATTCGGCAAAACTCTTTGCAGTTTTGCCGGAGTAAGAATAAAAATATTCAAAGCCGGAAAAGTTGCTCAGCAATTTTTCCGGCTTTTATGTTTCATCCTGTAACCTGAAAAATTAATCCTTAAGATATCTCCATTCTGACAGCCACCCTGCCTGATCAATATGGAAAGATAGCAAGTCGGGTGGCTTTTTGTATGCATCAGATATGTAATATAAGTTTATTTTGTTCACAAATTGATCATACACATGTGTCAAATAAGAAAAGCCTCCTGTTCAAGCTTTATTCCTTTCTCAAGCATTAGTTTGATAACCTCTCTGAATTCACTGTAGTCTTCATCATCCAGTAATGATTTTAGTTTTTCTGCATATCTGAGATCAAAACTCTTACCATATTTTATCCTGCTTTCTAATGCTTCTCTGTCCATTAAATAAGGTTTTAAGGAAGGGATAATGCTTGATTTAAGTCTATTAAAAATCATAAAACCGCCCAGATCAATATCACCCCAATGGAAGAATTCAATCCCGTATGGGTGAGCTGCCTTGTAAAGTTTCTTAAAAAAAGCCCCTTTTACCGGGCTGTAGAAACCGCCATGAAATACGATCATCAATGTATCGTCACTGTTTTCATTAAGCAATTGGATATAGTTCGCCTTGTTTTCAATAAAGAGAATTTTACCGACCCTGCCCATTCCGGTAATGGCTAAATTCCTTACTGTATCGGCATTCAAGGAAATGCCATATATAAAGGATGAAAAATCTATCTCTTTTCCGCCTAATGTACCAACAATCCCACCTTTGAATTCAACCAGTTCCGGAGACTGGAGTATTCCAACCTGTGCCAGTATATCATCGTCTGACATTTCATCCGGCAGTTCCTGTTCCAGGCAATATTTTTTAATAATTCCCGCCAGTCTTTTTTTGACCTTCTTTTCAAAATATTTGGAATCATTGAAACATCGAAGGCTGAAAACTCTTTCAAGACATTGGGTGCCATCCAGAGTTCTGAGATAATCCAGTGCTTTTAAAACCGCCATTGCTTGCTCTTCACCGGGGGGAAGCAAACCGGCTGTCGATGACTTTTCCTTTATAGCTTGTTCTGCTTCATCCAAAAAAGACAATATCCAACTGCCGGCAGTTTTTTCTTTAAGTTCGGTAATCCTTTCAAGCAATGCATCAAGGACAGCCCGCCTGGCCTTTCTGCCTATTTCAGCGTAACAGTCTTCAACTCTTGAGACATTCAGCCATACATTTTCAATAATATTCCCTTCTTCATACCTGGCCCATTCGAAACTGACCAGGTCTTTATCAGCCAACTCTTTAATTATGCTGTTGAAGGTCTCCCTCACCAATGGCTTTTCCATGTCATACTCAGGCATGTCGCCCCTGGTCATTTTAAGCATGATCCTTCTTCTCGAATTTTCATTTTTAAATGACTTGCTCTTTTCATACCGATCAAGAAGCCTGCCCAGTACGAGCTTTTTATACTCCATCCAATCCCTCCTCCATGAGTTTTTTGGGTTCGAACGCCTTAATTATAGATGTATTCTTTTCCCTGATAACACAAAGCGTTCTGTCCACCAAAGGAGCAATATCGCCTATTTTTTCCGGAGGTGCCGAGAGGATGCACTGGAAATCGAATTTCCTTAGCAGCCGGACGCTTTCCCGTATTCTTTCGCTGTCCATCTTGCTGAAAGCTTCGTCGAACACGATGAGCCTCATGCGATTATAGGCTGGATCATTAATTTTGTACATCTGGGCGAAAGATGCAAGCACAGAAATATAGAAAGGTGTCTGCGTCTCTCCGCCTGATTTTTTCCTGAGTGTCCTGGAAAGCCTCTGGGTTTTTTCCTCCTCATCAGTGACAATGAGGTCAAAACTGAGGTAGGTTCTGTAGTCTGTAAACCTCCGGATATTTTTCTCAAGTTCTGCCCTTGCATCGGCATTGAGTTCGGAATCAACATCAGTTATCTGCCTGAAAAGCTCGTCTATAGCATCGCGATGCTTGTCCCTGAAAGCCTGCGAAGCTATATTATATCCTTCCATCAGCATCTCGTCTGTAATCATGTCATAGTACTTTTTATACTCAGGCTTGGGCGAACAGGTAAACCTGTACCGTTCATTTCCCCATCTGCTTTCCTTGAGGGCATTGTTCAGTTCATTGATTTGAGATTTTACGGTGTCTATATTGGATTTAAGCTTCGCAAGAAAATCATCCTCAAACTGTTGGAATGCCTTTTCCTTGGCGTCCCTGATCTGGTTCCTGTATTCAGGAAGCCTGATATTCTTTAGCTCATCCAACTCCTTCTCATAGGATGAATTGTCTTCCTGCTTGATATCATATGACATCGTATATTCCCTGTTATAGTCAGACCTGGCCTTTTCCAGGTCATCTTTCTTTTTGGCAGTCTGGTTCCTGGTCCTTTCAAGCTGCGAGCTGAAATTCTGGACTATGTCCTTCGCGGATTTCCTGTTCTCCAATTCCCGTAAAAACCTGGGTTCTCCCTTTTCGTTAACCCAGGAAGTATCGTACCGGGCAAGGATCATCCTCGCTTCTTTTTCGTGTTCCCCGGCAGAAGGCAGTTTTTCCCGGATAATTGTATTCCTATCTTTTTCTGCTTCGACAATAGACTTTTCATATTTCTTTTCTTCTTCTTCAAACCTGGTTATCCTGGCATCGCATTCGCTGATTTTTTCATTTATGGTGAAAAGCCAGGTTAAGTCAAGCTTTTTCAATTCATCATCAACTTCGTTCAGCTTGTTTTGAAGATCGGGCAGTTTTCTGGTTTCCTCGATTACCTTAAGGTACTGCTCATACTCATTGCGATTGATAACTGTTATATTTGCTGCTTTTGACACAACGTCGCTTAGGGTTCTGCAAGCCAGAAGTTCCTTCTTTTGCTTTTCTATAGTCTTCTTTACGGTTTCTTTCTGTTCTTCCAGTGCTTTTCTTCCTATGAACGGATATTTCCACCTCTCGGGGTTGAGCTGCCTTGCAACATAGCCCTGGTACAGCATGCACGAATCGGTTATGGCCCTGTCATGGTTTCGCAATTCCTCGACATTGTCGCATTTTATTACTCTTCCCATGACGTAATCAATAAACATCCTGGCATGAATGTTGTCTGTAACAACTTCCTCGGCAAGGCTTCCTTTCTGTGCCTGGGGTCTGAAACTTTCAAGCTTGCCTGAATCAATAAGACCCCAGTCATAAAAGCCCCTGCTGAATTTCAGCCTGTCATATACCTTTAAGGCATCGATAAAGTATTGCGGTTCCACGAGCAGGTAGTATTTCTGTGTGTGCAGGTATGCCTCTACAGCATTTCGCCAGCGCATATCCCGTATATCGAGAAGATCGGCCAGGATATACACCGGGATATCCTTTCGATATTTCCCGGCAAGTTCCTTCCTGATCTCGTCCCGCAATGCGATAAGTTTCGGGTCATATGGTTTTATCCCTTTTTCCAGGTCGGCAAGGGTTTCTTCCAGCTTTTTCAGTTCCGAGTCCATCTCGGATTTCTTCCTGTTTGCCGAATACATCAGCAACGCGGACGAATTTTTGAATCCGGTCAAATCTTCAATTATGCCGTTAAACTTATCGGCTGTCAACGTATCAAGGTTTTCCTGGTCAATGTCCAGCAAGCTTACTGCATGGGCCTGTGCCAATGCTGTCCAATTTTCTGCATCCTGTATTTCATTATTAAACGAATCCTTTATTCCGCTTTCGGGAAGGTGCTGCAGGCCTGAACAATCCTTTGCAGCCTCTCTCCATTCATGGGCATACTTCCGAAGTTTCTGAACGGTCGCGTCAGCATCGACATTCAGCTTTTTTATCGTTTGAGAAAGCTCTTCCATCCGTGACTTCAGCTGATTCATCTTTGTATTGATGTCTGACTTTTCTCTTGCAGCAATAAGCTCGTCCCTTTTTTTTCTTTCGTTTGCAAGCTCCACGACAATATCCGCATGTTTTTGGGAATATGAGGCAATCTCATTTTCCAGCCTTTCCATCTCTTGATTAAGAGCTTTTTTTTCATCAAGTATAATCTGTAACCTTGCCCTGTCTATAAGGTAGCCCTGTATTTGCAGCCTTTGTTTTTCATCCAGGTATGATCTGTACATATCGGCGATGTTCTGAAGCGCTGATACGCGTTTCTCAAGGAGATCGGCCTCAAGCTCCATGCGTTTGTACTGCCTTATGTTTTCCTGCATCATTGATATATCAACCGGATTCTTGACATCGCACACATAGTCGGTAATAAATGTTTCAATATCGGTAATGGGAGTGAATGAAACAGCCTTCTTGAAGAGATCGAAGTACTTGTTTTTCAGACCGCCAAGCTTTCCCTTCAGGATCTCCTGGTACCCTCTGTCCGAATCGGGAAAATCATATTTTCCTTTTTTGTATTGCTTATTTACATATGTTCTCAATTCCTTGTATGTCATCGGAACATTATTGACAATAAAGTGATTTTCGGGTAGTTCGGAATCCAGGATGAAAAACCGGTGCTCATCCGAACCGTCCTCATAGCATTCAAATACAATGCCCAGGGTGAAGCTGGACTTTCTTGCATCGTCATAAAACTCGCAGGCAATATAACTGGTAAAACGTCCCTCTCTCAGATACCTGAAACCTGCGTCTCCGTCATCTCCAAGCTCACCTCGCAAATATCCTTTCAGGCTCCTGGCGGATTTTTCATTGGCAGCCTTATTGAAAAAACTCCTTCCGTTTGCGTCCCCAAGCATAATGACCTGTAACGCATCAATCATCGTTGTTTTACCTGACGCATTCTTCCCGGTAAGGAAGTTGATTTTATCGAATTCTACAAGTTCATAATTGAAGAAATGCCAGTGTATTAAAAGAAGTTTTTTCAGCAGCTTCATACCTCTTCGCCTTCCCCTCTTATAATTTCGGATACCGCTTCATTGTCCTGGCTGTCCTCATCATGAGAATTTTCACCGTTTTCAACAAGCTCATGAATCCTGCTTATTTTCTCATTGGACACTACAAAAAGCACGGAGGGCAGTATCAGGATTTTAGTATCCGCGTTTTCCCATGTACCCGATATTTTCTGGACCAGGTTGTGGTTTGACAAAAGCCTGAGAGAATCCGAAATGTCATGATCTGAGGGTTTCTTTTTTATAAGGTTTAGATTAATCATTTTGTGTATTATCTGTCCTGTGGTAGTTATGACCTCATTTCTTAAAGAAATGTGTTCACGTTCTTCCTCGTAAATCAGTCTGATTGTATACAGTATGAAAGTGGTTAACCGGTCCAGCTTAAACCTGTTGTATTCATATACGTTTTCGATCGAAATTACGCCATACTGGTTATCTTTGTGCAGATCCCAGCCGGAAAAGAAAAAGTAACCCGAGAACAGTTCAAAATTCCTCTCAATAAACCTATACTCCGGGCTTATCTTCATCATCTCTTCCTTGCTGTCGTAATAGTCCCTTATTATGAACGTTTTCGACAGCAGCATGTTCGCAAGGCGCTTGAACTCTTCCTTTTCGGAGTTTGTCAGTTTCTCATAATATTCAGTCCACATTCGCTTTTTCTCTCCTTATAAACCTCATGCGCGGTATGGTATATCCGTTGCACCGGTCATACCCGTCTTCAAATTCCACCTGGTAGAAAACGCCTTTTTCGCTTTTTTTCAAAGTCGCAAGAACGAGCATGACAAACTCATCATCGTTAGCAATTCTGATTTCAGAACTGTTCAGAACATGCTTGCCCCTCATAAGCTCTTTCATAAATGCCATTATTTTCTGATGGCTGTACTGTTTTCTGGCCTTCTTCAGAAAATCTTCAAACGCGTTATCACCGATATTCCCGTCTGTCATCTCAAGGCCAAGGGGTTTTCCCTCTTTGCGTCCCATCCTGTTTTGCTTCACATACAGCGACTTTTCGCCTATATATCCTTGTTTGAACAGATTTACATTGTCAGCCAGTATTTCCGCCCATTTTTCCTGATCTGCTGCAGCTGCAGAGAGGATGCCCACAAGCTTACCTTTTATACTTCTGTCAGTAGTCAGAAGATACCGCATTTTTTCCATCGATGCCCGAGTGTAAGCCGTCCTTTTCCTGTCAATTTCTGCAAGCATTTCGTCCAAACCGTCATATATATCGCTTATTTCATTTATTCTGCGTATGATATCATCCATTGCATCATCCACGGTATTATACTTGCCGCGCTGGACGGCCTGCTCGGCCATTTTTTGTCTAATTCCGGAATCCGAAAGCCAGCCCGACAGGATTTTCATTATCGGAACCTTGTATCGGGGAACCGAGTCCATGGTTTTCAGCGGATGGTATATACGATCCATGATAAGTTCCTTGTACTCATCGAAATGGCCCCTCAGGATATCATTTACGGTTAAATAATCATTGAGGGATTGATGATATCTTCTTATATTGTTATGCAGTGCCTTCAGTTCATCCACAAGCTTCAGGGTGTTTTCATGTGCTGTCAGCAAAGCGTTGTACATGAAATCGTCTCTTTCTGCATCGGCTGTGCGCAGGGCGGAGTAGGTGGAATAAACATATGAATTGTACTCGCGCACCGAATCATCCGTAAATGAATATAAAAGGTCCAGGAGTTTAATTGTGTAATCGGGAAGAGTAATAATTTCCTCAAATGAATCCATCTGATACTCAACTTCAATCCATTTTGTAGCCATGAGTCTCCTGAGAATCAGGTGCGCAGTGGCAGACTGTCCCTGCCCGCTTTTTATTTCTTCTTCTGCTTCTTCAAACTCATCTTTTTCTGCTTCCAGATCAAGATCCAATAATGCTTCATCAAGGCTTGCAATGAGCATAGCCACAAGATCTCCCTTGCTTATGGTCATATGCTGCTTGAATGCTTTGCGCAGGACAAACAAAGCTTCAGTGTACAGTGCCTTGTTCTTGGATACCAGTATCGAAAAAAGGTTGGGGGGTAGTCTGTCAAAAAGCTTCACTTGTTTATTCCTTTCAAGATTTCTTTTATGTATTAATTGACGCAACCTTACTCTTAATGATATTTAAGCATATTAAAAATTGTTTTTCAACAATGCTATAATGAAGACTATCATTATGAACACCCCAACAGTCTTTGCAAGCAATACTACAGTACCGCTCGCATTCTTTGGATACCCTGTTGCATCAATTGCTCTAAATCATACAGAACCTGCAAAAACTATTTTACTGCTATTATTTCCCCAAAAATTCTTCAAGGTATATATATTCAAATTCTGATTCAGTACCTTGATCTTTATGGTGTTTTTGCTTTTTTGAATGATGAAGATTGCTTCGTTATTTTGGCAGTTATTTCCACAATTTTTTGTTTCTAAAAAGGAAGCATGAAAACATAATATCAAAATCCGAATGTGAGAGTATAATCTTATTAAGTGTGAAGCTGACATGTTTCCTGAAAAGAATCAATAATTTAACGCCTGACGCTCTTGCAAACTTTTTTCCATCCGGTTCTTGAATATGAGTCCATTGAGATGTTTAAGGAGAGTGACGGATTCCCTTCATATCAGTACGATACAGGAACCATTCTGCATCGGGTTGTGAAGCATCTTCAGAAAAAAGGCTGCGAGTTCAGAACCATCGATTCGCTTAAATTGTGGTATAATGTATTATATTGCAAATTCGTGTCCTAATCCTTAAATTTAAGAGCAAACAGTAAATGAATTTGCTGTAGTATACCGGCAGTATTATGGAGAAAATGGATGACAGCTCAGGCCGCACGCAGTTATTGGATGTATAACAATGGAAATCAAATTGCATTGTTGAGATACCAAGCCAAAATTATTAATGATAGAATTATTTTTTTTTCGAATATGACGCTTATGAAGAAACAACAGCAAGGTTTGAGCAGTTTTAAAAGGCTATTTGAAGTATTTTTCATTAGCAAAAGAGGAAATGGATGTATTATATGATATGATTGCCGTTTATCATTTTCAGTTTCAGGCAACTATAATGGAAATATACGGTTATGATTGTGTGGATTCAGACTTTTTTGATAATCAGTATGATTGGCTTACCAAATGGAAAAAGCAATGTAAAACGATGAGTGTAAAGAAAACATCATGATACCTGTTTTGGATAAATATATACCGAGGAGGATTTGCATGGATAAACTTGAGGTATACAGTGGGGACGTTGATACAGCCATATCAATTATGAAAGAAATTGCTGCATGGGGACGAGAAAAAGGTTTTCGCGTATGGAAGGATGAATGGCTTACAAAAGAAAAACTTCTAAATGATGAGGTTAAGGAAGAGAATTTTTATGTAGGACGCATTAATGGAGAAAATGCTTGCAGCTTTATTTTGCAATGGCGTGATTCCGAGTGGTGGCCTGATGCTGAGGAATATGAAGCAGCTTATCTTCACAAGTTATGTGTACGCAGAAAGTTCGCACATCAAGGGATGACAAGACGGGTAATCAGCTGCATTAAAGAAATTTGCCGTGCAAAAGGTATAAAATATATTCGTTTGGATACCGGCATAAATGAGGAAGCAGTAAAGAAAATATACATAGATGCGGGATTTAGAATTGTAAAAGTAATTGATGAATGTGGCATGGCCTTATACGAACTCGAGGTTAAATAATTTAAATGACCTGAGATTATTTCTTCGACAAAGCCGTTGATAATGCCGGGTTTTTCTGTTGAAGGGTATATTCATTGCGCCCTCTTGTTATGATGTTTTGGACGCAAACGTCAGAACAGGAGTCATCACAATGGTGATCAGGCCAAGAAAATAATTCGTATAGAATTTTGTATATATTCTTGCCAAAAGGAGTTATTTCCTGATCTCACCAGCAATTTTTGCATTACATAGGAAAATCATCGAGGAAGGTATTCAATATCCTGTTATAACCCCGCATACCTTATAATACAGTCCAAAATTTGATTTACATCTTTTAAAGACGAAGTTATAATCCTGTGAATTATTTTAAAGTCCAAATCCCCATACTCGTGGGCAATTATATTTCTTAACCCGATCATGGATTTCATTGGCCTGACAAGGTTCTCATCCAATACATTCTCTTTGGCAAGAATATCAGCAATATCGGATACAAATACCGGTTCTCCCATATTTTCATCTGAAATTATGTGAGTTCCGATATCAATAATGTGCTGAAGCAAAATAAAAAGGTTATGTGTAACTATGTCTTTTATATCATCATCATGTAAAAACTGTTTAAGCGAAACATTGCTGTACTTTTCAATTCTTTTCATATTATGCTTTATAGCATTTATTTTTTTAACAATTATATTTTGATCAACCACCTTGTACCGACTCCTTTATGCGTTGCTTGTTTTTTTCAAATATTATTTTTGAGATATGCATCTGATCAAGGTATTTATAGAAGTTTAACCTCCTGAATTCGGATAAAACCCTGTTTCCAAAACCCTTAATCAGTATGCCGTATCTGAATACCTGATGAACAAGAAGTGGTTCGGCAGAATTCAGTATTACAATGTCCGCATTTTTACGCAGTAATTCCTGCAGTTTACATATTTCATCAAAATTATATTCGAAAAATTCACCGTCGAAGTTTTCATTAAGGTATACAGCAACATCAACATCGCTGTTATGGTTATTTTTCCCCTTGGCATATGAACCAAAAAGGTAAGCAAATTCCACTTCACTTTTTTCATTATAGTACTCCTGCAATATTTTGATAACCGAATCCCTTTCCATGCAACCCAACTCTTTTACTTTTCTGACTGTGACTGTATTATACCATTCTGATAGGTTTTGAACAACAAAATCCTGGTAATACAAATCTCTTTTTCTTTCCGGCAATAAATTGTATACAGTGCCTATGCAAAAATTGTGAAATATTAAAGACTTCATATAAAAAGTCTTGTCCTTCCTGTGAAGTATGGTTATATACGCCATATAGGCCAAATCTTAGAAGAGTCGGAGAAAGACGATGAAGAAGCTTATGGACTTCTTTGGAAGGAATACCTGGTTTTGTCCCGAAAACGATTATGATTGCGCTACAGCACTGGCTTTGGAGTGGATAGCCCAAGGGGGAAGGAATGTCGGCGTGACTTTTATGGGGCAGGGCGGCTATGCCGCCTTTGAGGAAGTGCTCCTGGGAGTGCGCATTGCTTTTCTGCAAAAGGGCGGGGCGGACTTGACCTTCTTCCCCGTATCCTGGAGCTGATTTCCGAAATGACTTCTGTTAAAATACCCCCGCCAATAAGGCGGTGCTGGGCAACCGCATATTCACGGTGGAGTCCGGGGTTCATGTGGACGGACTTATCAAGAATCCCACGGTCTACGAGCCCTATCCTCCCCAGTTGGTGGGTAAGGAACACAGGATTGTGCTGGGCAAGCATTCTGGCCGCTGCTCGGTTAGAATAAAAGCCAGGGAGCGGGGTGTGGAGCTCAGCGACCAAAAGGCCGCCCTGCTACTGGAAAAGGTCAGAAATCGGAGTATTGAAGAAAAAAGAGGCGTCACGGAGGAGGAATTCCTTCTTTTGCTCAGGGAGGTGGCCGGGCATGAAGCCTAGAAGATTTATCGTGGATACCACCTTAAGGGACGGGGAACAGAGTGCAGGCATTGTCTTTTCGGTGGAGGAAAAGGTACGTCTTGCCGAATTAATGGATCAATGCGGTATTTATCAGCTGGACAGCCACGGTAGTATCGGGTACTGTGGTAGCCTTCCCACTCATGTACAGAACGGCTCGGGGTGCCTTTGAACAGGTGGACAGGACGGTTATCGATGTGGCTCGGACCCTGGGCCTGTCCAAGCGCACCATCTTTATGAAGATTCTGCTGCCCTTGAGCATGCCTGGTCTCATGGCGGGCACAGTTCTGTCATTTTTCCGAATACTGGGCGAGTTTGGTGCCACTCTGATGATTGCCGGCAATATTCCGGGAAAAACCCATTGCCATTTTCTTTGCCGTGGAAGGCGGTGATATGAAAACCGCCTTAACCTGGGTGGGGCTTATTATGCTGATATCCCTTCTTTGCATGGTGCTCCAGGGATTATGGAGTTATCGCTCCAGGACCATGGTTTCAGGGAGGTGAGTGTGTGAAGCTCTCGGTGGAAATAGAAAAAAAGCTTCCACAGTTCACCCTGGATATTCGGATGGAGATTGACCAGGAGAATATCAGCATCCTGGGAGTTTCAGGCAGCGGGAAAAGCATTGACAAAAACTATCTGATGGTCACCCATGACATGGATGAGGCCTATAGGCTCAGCGAAAAGATCCTTGTAATGGAGAACGGAAAAATGCTGGCCTTTGATACCAGGGAAAGGCTTTTTGATCATCCGCCCAACCTTGCTACTGCCAGGATCCTGGGGCTCAGGAATGTGAGCGAGGCCAAAAGGGTTAAGGAAAACATGATCATGGTGCCCCAATGGGGGTGCTTTTTGAAATGCGGAGGAAAGCAAAGGGTCTCCCATGTGGGTATCCGATCCCAGCATGTGCTCATCTCCCCCAGTCCGGGGATTAACGGCTTTGGGTGCGAGATTGTCAGGATATTGGAGGACCGGTTTACCACCACCTTGTTTTTCCGGCTTCTGCCTGCCCGGAACAAGGAGTTGCTACTTCAGGCCATTGTGGATAAGACACGCTGGTAATCCATTCAAAAGAGTAACAAGATGCTCTTTGCCTGCTTTCCGCCGGATAAGCTCCTGCTTTTCTAATTTATTCTTTTTACACAGGCAAGGCATCCGAACACGGAAAGATAACCTTTATCAAGTCATATTAATATAAGATGATTGACCTCCCGCTTCATATGAAATATTCAATGGGGGGTTTTCAGTTTAAAGAGCCCGGATCAGGGTGCACTGAACTCTAAGTTCATTATCCTGCAATTAAAGGCGATTGTCAGAATCAAAGCTAATTAATGAATACTTCCAAGACAAACCCGAATGGTTGATAATTTAATTAACTATATGTAAATTAATTGTAATATTTTTCAATCAAACGGTATTTTGTCACTCAAATTCCTTGCTTGACTTAAGCAAAGTATAAATGTCTTTTTTGACGTAGATGTTAAGCATAAAATAAGAAATAATCCGGTTAATTATAAACATAGGAAAATAAACGCATGCAGAGATAATAAAAATATATTTTATTAATTGTGTATTGATAAGTAACATTGTTACTCCAATAATAATTATTAACATAAAAATTGACATACCGGCAAAAATAATATTGATATTATGTGAATATAATTTACGTATTTGTTGTTTTGTATATCCATAATGTTTAAGAATGCCCATGTCTTTTTGTTGTACACGTAAATATGAATTAAACGATAAAATTATATATATGCTTGCTATTATGAAAACCAGCGTAATCAATGCTCCTGAAATAAAAATAGTATTCTTTATTGATTGGTCGAAATTATCAAAAGACTTGAACGTGTAATTTGTTGAATAACCATTTTCATATAGGATCTTGGCAACGGTATTAACGTTTTTTATATTCTCAACATAAACAAAAATCTTGTAAATTGCCTGGATACCAAATTTATTGTCAGTATTATATTTAGACACAAAGTTATCCCATTTTATATTGTAAATCCGTTCTATTAAATGCTTATAAGTATTAAAACTAATATATGTTTGTTCTAATGCAGTTTCGTAAATGGATAAAGGTGTTTTTGAAGGTATATCAGAGTCAACGCTAAATTGCACTGGTTGAACGGTGTTACTTGATAAACCACCTTCATTAATTTGGATTATTGGGATATTTAGGGTTGTTTTATCTACATTCAAACTTGATGAGTACAGATAATTATCTTTTAGTATATCTTTATTTAAAAATTTTGCGCCAAAGTCATCTAAACCATATAGAAAAAACACATCTCCGGAATCATTTTCAATTCCGAAATTTAGCTGGTATTCATTAATGACTGTAAAATCAATTTCTTTATTATAATCTGTTATTAATTTGCTTATAATGTTTTTATCATCAAAATTCAGTTCTCTGGAAAATGACTTATTTACTTGGAAAGTAGAGATTTCAATTATATGAATATTATCGTTATCTACAAAGTCTTTTTTCATTTGTAAATACTGGTTGAAGAATACATTCAAAAATAAAGTAATTAATATTAATGAAAAAGCAAAAAGGCAAATTGAAATTTTCAGAAATTTGCTGGTTTTTTTCAGAATCAGTTTTGAAACATAATTTCTATTTTTCATTTTCATAAAGCAATTTACCTCTTTCTAAAAGTAATGGAGTATATGTATCAGGAAATAATCCACTTTCATGTGAAGATACAATGAGTGTTTTTCCGGAGAAAGCTGATGTTAATAAATCAAGAATATTTTTTTTGTTTTCAGTATCCAATTTTGCGGTTGGTTCATCCAAAAGGACTACATCAGGATTTGAAAGTAAAATATTTGCAAGCTCAATTCTTTGGCGCTCTCCGCCTGATAAAAAAGCAATTTTACAGTTCAATAAATCTGGAATGTTTAATTTCTCTAAAATGCTTATTAATAATGTATCATCGGGCTCGGAAGCATTAGGGTTTGAATAAAGTTTAATGAGCATATTTTCTTTAACAGTTAGATTAGTAAACAGCAATTCGTCTTGAAATAAATATTCTATTTTTGCTTCAGAAATAATTTCACCAAAATCAGGCGTATAATAGCCAGCAATAATATTTAACAATGTTGTTTTTCCGCAACCGCTCGCACCCCTCAAAACATAAAATCTTCCAGCTTCAAAGGTAAAATTGATTTCATTTAGAATTTTTTTCATGCCAAAAGATTTGGATATATTTTTTAAAATAATGTCTTTCATGAAATCACCTATCCGCTAACGAATATTTTTTTATAGAACCATCGCAGTAAAAAGTAATTTCTTCATCGGAAATATTAAAATCTACAATGTTTTCTGCCGTAAATACTGTTTCTCCCGTATCCGTGTTAATAAGAACGGCATATAGATTTCCTTCTTTTTGGATTTGATACTGAATTAAATAGTTTTCACCAATAAAATAGTTCTGTGACGCTTTTTTGAATTCTCTTTTATCAGAAAATATAGAGTTTTTATTTGTCAGATATAAAACTCCACCTTGGCTATATATTTCACCGCTTTCTAAATTTTCTTTTTCCAATTTAGGTATAGAGTTAAAATCATCACGTACCAAGGAATATAAAATATAATTATTTTTACTTTCGTCATAAACTGTGTAGTACAATTTATTATCGATTATAGTTCCATATGAAATCAGCCCATGCGCATTGGAAAATTCAATTAGTTTATTGCTATCTTTATCAAATTTCACCAACACTCTGTCGGTTTCGATACCGTTTTCATCATACTGAGTTTTAATAAAATAATAATCATCGCCATAAAAAGCCACAGGAAAAATTCCTTCGTTTGGCTTCATGGAATATACTGTCTGTACAACAGGATTAATTGTGATTATCTCAAAGCCTAAGTCTATACTATGGCCTGCAGTCATGTAGCAGGCTTGTGGAGAAAATTCATAAATCATATAATTCACAATGTTCATTTTTTTTTCAACAGTATAATTCTTTGAATTGTACGAAACCAGTTTTTGTGAAAACCTGTCAACTAACAAAATACTGTCTTTTGAAACAGGCTTAATATAAACATTTTCCGGTGATTTATTAATTCCCATGGTATCAATGCCACACGAAGTTAAAACAAGGCACAGCAAAAGAGAATATAAAAAATAAACTGTTTTATTACTTTTCATGGTTTCCTCCCAAGATCCTGCCGATATTCCTCGCACTAAAGCTATAGCGCGAGGAATATCAGTTTAATTTTCAATTTTTATTTTACGATCATATGTAATTATACACTAGCTGTTATCTCAAAAGTTCTGGCATCACAGGATAATTTTACTAATGCAGTATTTGCGATGGAAATTGTACCTTTACGATAGTCTTTGGCTGGAGTTACATACATATTTGAACGCCAACTTGATGTCTTTGCACCATTATCATTTTCCCAGTATTTAGAAACCGTTTTTACGGTTTGCCAATCAGATGATGCATCAGCACTGACACCGGAATCAGAAATTCCTAAACTAATGGAAGCAGAATATCTTAATGAAGCGCTACCCTGCCAAGTTGTACGAATGCGTTCAACTGTTTTATCTCCTTCGTACACTGCAGATACTTGGTAATCCCACTGTAACGTATTACCAGACTTCTCACCATCACCACTTGTACGCCAAGCGTTAGATGTTAATTTACCGTATTCTTTACTGCCATCCGGTAAATTTTTAGTTTTTGATTGACTCGCTGCATTAACAGGAGTTGTAATGAACAATGTCATGCAGAAAACCACGAGTAACATAGTTATAATTTGCTTTGAAAATTTCATAAATTTCTCCTCCATTCCTTAAAAATATAAGCCTTAAGTACATTTAAAAAATAAAAATTATCAACGGAATCACCACCTTGTACAATTAATATTGTATTAAATCAGTGACCGAAGCCACTGTTCGACCCATTAAAATTCATTGTTAACATAACACTTCAAACTTCATTCTTTTCTAAACATCAAGCACATCATCCGGCTTCACATCTTAGCCATTTT
>DATCKN010000067.1:0-46305 GCA_036562185.1 Thermoclostridium sp. | reverse complement strand
ATACCGGAAGAATCATGGCAAGCCTTGAATTATACAGTCCAAGACCTGTTACCACAATATAAATTGGGATTAAGCCCCCGGAAAAATACATGGTAAAGGCAAGAAGGAAATTCAGCTTTCTCCTGAGGAAGAAACTCTTCCTTGAAAGAGGATATGCTGCAAGGCATGTAAAAACTATGTTCAGAAATGTACCTGCTACCGTATAGAAAACCGTATTCGCAAAAGAAATCCATAACTGTTTGTACCCGAGCACGGTTTTCATTGCCTCAAAGTTCAGGTCGACGGGATAAAGCCAAACATCGCCCCTGTTTACCGCAGCACCTGAGCTTATTGAGACACTGACTATGTAAATAAACGGATAAACGCAAACTACTACAGCAATTGCAATAAACGTATAAACAACTGTATCGAATATCTTGTCTCCAATATTTCTCTCTGTTCGCATCATAATGCAACCCCTCGCCGTATATCAGTTTATAAAATCAGTTAATGATGTTACCATACAGCAGTATCTGTGAGCTTTCTGCTTAAACGGTTGGCAACAAACACAATGGCAAAGTTTATAAGTGAGTTAAACAGTCCTACGGCAGCCGAATAACTGTAGTTATTGCTCAGAATACCCTGACGGTATACATATGTCTGGATAACGTCGGCTGTTTCATATACAGCAGGATTGTAAAGGAGATATACTTTTTCAAAGCCAACATTCATCAATCTGCCCAGGGTCATAATAAGGATAAGGATAACGGTAGGACGAATGCTCGGGAAAACCAGGTTGGTGATAATCTGCCGTTTATTGGCTCCGTCAATTCTCATAGCCTCGTATAACTCGGGTGAAATTCCCATTATTGCTGCAACATAAATAATTGAGTTAAATCCGAAAGTCTGCCACGAGCCCGAAATGACGTAAATTGGTCTGAACCATTGGGGCAGGCTGAGAAAATTAATACTTTCAATCCCCAATTTATTCAAAGCCATATTTACAATACCGCCGGACGGAGACAGGAAGTTTGTAATCATACCGCATACCACTACCGTAGAAATAAAATACGGAAGGTATGTTGTTATCTGAACCACTTTCTGCAATCTCTCGTTATAAATTTGCGTTACTGCAACAGCAAATAAAATGGGAATGGGAAAACCAAATATTAAAGAGTAGAAGTTCAGTAAGAATGTGTTCCTTACCAGTCTCCATGCATATACCGAAGAAAAAAACTGGCTGAACCACTTAAGGCCGACATATTCGCTGGTATATAACCCGATTAGCCCGCTTCCTGTTTTATACTTGTTAAAGGCCATGACTATTCCAGTCATTGGAAAATAACAGAATATTAAATAGTATATAATAACCGGAATAATCATAAATAACAGATACTTATCCCTGTTAAGGTTCTTCCTTAATAGTCTCTTTTTTTCTTTTTTAAGTATGTTTTTCCCGGCCAGCATATTCACCGCTCATTCCTTTTACGTAGTTTTTTTGCTATAATAACCAAATTGGATGCTTGCTTGTGTGAGATTAGTATACAATCTGTACAATAAACCGTATAGAATCAAAAAATTACCCTGCATAAAAAAATGAATTCGAGGAAAAAAATGATGCATATTCACTCATGCATCATTTTTTTCCTGCCCAATATATTCAATCTCACGCATAATCACTGGGATTAACACCTGTTACAGACTTGAAATTCCTCCTGAAGGTTAAAAGATTTGTATATCCGCACATATCGCAAATTTCAGCAAGAGAATATTGGCCTGTTTTCATAAGCTCTATTGCCCTGGCAATTCTTTTATTCTGAATGTACCTCAGGTATGTGGTATTGTAATGCTTTTTGCAGAAAAGAGAAATATATTTGCTGCTTATATTGAAATAATCAATCAAGAGCTGCAAAGACATATCCGGGTTGCAGATATTTTCCTCAATAAATTCAAGGATTCTCTTTTCAAGTTCTTCATCTTCAGCCTGGGTCTCTGCGGATTGCTGCAGTGATTCAATTATGGATTCAAGGGCTTTTTCATAGTAATTGAAAATTTCCTCGAGAGTTGCAATTGTGTTCATTTTTTCTATATTGACATGGACAGTGTTTAAGTCGGTTATTTCTTTCAGGGATTTTAATATAGAAAGGTGAAGTTCATCCACCAGTGCATAATACATGCTTGGCGGACCACCCAGGTTCCAGTTTTTCTGGTATATATCATTCAACAGGCTTTTAATTTCATCAGCCCTTCCTTTCAAAATGCTCTTGGTAAGTTTCTCGGTAAAGTTCTTAGGGAAATAGTAGTCTATATCGCTATACCTGTGAGTATCATTAAAATAAACCGTGCCCCTGCCGCCTATTATCATTTCATTCAGGGCGTTCAGCGCGCCTTCGCATGCATCCTTCAAGGCTCCGATATTATCCTTTGTTATATCAACACCTATGGTTATAACACATTTATATCTCTTTACATTGTCCTGGATATACTTATGTATCTGATAAAACAGTTCATCCATCGGTTCATCATTTTCAAAATTTATAATCAGAAAAGTATTGCATATGTCCCGGTTATAGTATACAAGGTGAATTTCTTCGGTGGAAAACAGTTCACAGGCTTTTCTTACTATTTCCTGTATTTTTGCGTGATACTTCACAACAACCGGCATCTGCTCCTGAAAGGCAAAGTTAACAACAGAAACTATAAAATACGGCTTAATCAAATCCAGATAGTTTTCCTCGGTCAATATCTGTATAGTATCCTTCTCCATGTTGCCGATCAGAACGCCGTGCAGCATACCCGTTTGCGCATATGGAGTGATTGTAAGCATTTTTTCCTGGTACCTGTTCTTTTCACCTATAAGGTTCTGTATTCCGCGGATAATGCAATCCATTTCGCTTTCATTTGGATATGCCGAAGAAAACTGTGCAGCTTCCCTGTCTTTGTTCTGCGTTATTACCAGATTCTCAATCCGGTTGATGGGCTGGTAGTTCTTCCTTGAAAACCAGTATGCCAATGCAATTAACGTTGCCGACATAACAAAAATTAAAGCCAGCATCACAATAAGATGAAAGCTTTCTTTCATCAGCTGCCCCCTGGGTGCATACAGCTTAACCGAAACTTCGGGCAGGATATCCGATTCCACCGAATACTCGGTTCCCTTAGTAACTCCCACGTTCAGAACTTCTTTTCCGTTTAGGACAATTTCAACCCCGAAGCCCGAATCCAGTATTTTAGCTATGTCTGATTTCAATGTGTCAAGACTGAATAAAACGCAGATAAGGCCTATATTTGAACCGTTTTGATACGTGTAGTCGTCGCAGTAGATAAGATATTCCTGGTTAAAAACGAACCTCCTGGTATCGTCAAATCCCAGCAGTTCCCTTACAGTTCCTATTGAAATATGGGGCATGTCCCTGTTCAGTTTTTTATAAGTGTCGCTCATGCTTATAATTCCGCTGCTGGTATATGCCCTGTTGCTGTAGTCAAGGAAAATGATTGTTCCGTCAACCATCAGACCACTGGATGTCTGGGTTACTTTAAGTTCGTCCCTTATCAGTGACAGTGTATACGAATCAAGCGCAGAACCTGTAACATGGCTTAAATAAAGCTTTTTTAACGACTGTGAGTAATTCAGGTTCAGGACAATGTTTTCGGCATAGAGAATTCTTTTTTTCAGCGTACCGCTTACTTCCTCGGCTATCACTTCGCAAAGTCGTTCTATTCTTTCCTGGCTGATTATATGGTTTTCATAAAGAACCACGGCAGTATAAACAAAAAAGGATATAAAAATTATTGCTATATATGAAAAAAACATCTTACGGAAGAACTGCCTCTGTAACATATAGCCCCCATCATGTGTAAATTAACGGTCTTTTGCTTTCATGGATCAATTAAGGCTAAAAATGAGATTTAAAAAGAGAACTAATTCAACTTGATATTAGTTTATCATAAATACTGTTGGGTTACAAGGACTGGTAAAATGCACCAATACGGCAGAAGTGAGTGTAAAAAATTCCGGAAATGCCGGAATTTTTCTTAAACTTTAAATGCTATTGTGATATTACATACCGATATATTAATACCCAGGTTATACTATCATCTTATTGCTGCCACAAACTTTTATTTCGACGGTGTTGGTTAGTACATCGGTATAGCTGTAAGATACTTTACGGACATTTTTAAAATCGTTTTCGAAGCGGACTGTAAAAATACTGGGATAAGTTGACTCCAGGATGCCTTCTTTTACCATGGTCTTTTTCCGGCCCTTATTGGTTTTCAACTGAATCCTTTTACCAATACAGGCTTCCATCTCTTTTTTAATCTGGCACAGAGCGTTTTTCTCAACCATACCAATCACCTCTTCTTTTGTCTATGACATTATACCACAAATTTCACCTCACTGTCAATAAAATGATAAATTATACTCTGATTTCTTTCTTGTGTCAAGTATAATAATCCAAATTAGTCCCGGTCTGATACAATCTAATCGTAATATTTTATTTTTTCTTCTGTTTTCAATGTATTTTATGTTTTAAACAATAATTCCTCAGTTGGACAACGTTATTTTGTTTATTTTTAATAATCTTCCTGATATTTTTCAAAAAGCGCTTTATAAACAGTATTTCCAATAATATTTACTTTGATACGCCGAAACACGACAAATGTATTTTAATTATTTTTTATTGAACAACTTATATTTTTTTTGATAGAATTGACACATGTTGTTTGGTGCTTGTTTTCTGAAAGCTCATTCAGTTCATTGGGGAGGAATAAGGTTAACATGATAAATATGCCTACTGATATTGAAATTTCTCAAAATGCAAATTTAAAACCAATTGAGGATGTTGCGGCAGAACTGGGAATAACCAGATCGGATTTAGAGCTGTACGGTGATTATAAAGCAAAAATAAAGTCCTCGTTTATTGACAGGGTTAAGAATCGCCCCGACGGGAAGCTGATTCTGGTAACTGCTATAAACCCAACCCCCGCAGGAGAGGGAAAAACAACCACCACCGTAGGTCTAGGTCAAGCCATGGCAAAGCTCAACAAAAAAGCAATTGTCGCACTCAGGGAGCCTTCGCTGGGGCCGGTAATGGGAATTAAAGGAGGAGCTGCAGGTGGAGGGTATGCCCAGGTGGTTCCAATGGAAGATATCAACCTGCATTTTACAGGCGACCTGCATGCAGTTACCGCTGCAAACAACCTTCTTTCGGCTGTCATAGACAACCATATTCATCACGGGAATGGACTGAATATAGATATACGGAATATTTTATGGAAACGGGTAATGGACATGAACGACAGGGCCTTAAGAAACATAATTGTCGGCCTGGGCGGGAAAATTAACGGATTTCCACGGGAGGACGGGTTCCAGATTACCGTCGCGTCCGAGGTTATGGCTATTCTTTGCCTTGCAGAAGATATCGCAGATCTGAAAGACAGGCTTGGAAAAATCATTGTGGGATTCAACAGCAGCGGCAACCCTGTTACCGCCAGCGACTTGAAAGTTGAAGGAGCGATGGCCCTGTTATTGAAGGATGCGATAAAGCCAAACCTTGTTCAGACCCTTGAAAATACGCCTGCTTTTATGCATGGCGGGCCTTTTGCAAATATCGCCCATGGGTGCAGCAGCGTTATCGCAACCAAACTTGCGTTGAAACTTGCAGACTATGTTATAACCGAAGCAGGTTTCGGTGCCGATCTTGGAGCGGAGAAATTCTTTGACATTAAATG
The DNA here is from genome assembly GCA_036562185.1 of Thermoclostridium sp. Taxonomy (GTDB): domain Bacteria; phylum Bacillota; class Clostridia; order DSM-8532; family DSM-8532; genus Thermoclostridium. The sequence continues at coordinate 40,593 of DATCKN010000067.1, read as the reverse complement.
CCGGTTTGCAGGCCTTTCACCCGATGCAGTGGTACTGGTGGCAACAGTCAGGGCTCTTAAGTATAACGGTGGCGTACCGAAGAACAGCCTGTCCGAAGAAAATCTTAAAGCGCTGGAAAAGGGAATTGCTAATCTTGACAAGCATATAGAGAATATACAGAAATTCAAGGTTCCGGTTCTGGTTGCAATAAACAGGTTTAATACAGATACTGATGCCGAGATCCAATTTATTATAGATCATTGTAAAAATATGGGTGTTGATGTGGCTTTAAGCGAAGTTTTTGAAAAAGGCAGTCTCGGTGGCCTTGAGCTTGCAAACAAGGTCTGTAAGCTTATAGAAACCGCACCTTCCGGGTTTGAACCGCTTTATGACGTAAATTTAAGCATAAAGGATAAAATTCTGATTATTAACCGGGAAATTTACGGCGGAGCTAAAGTCATATATACCGACAAAGCCGAAAAGGCCATAAAGCAAATTGAAGCCATCGGCCTTGATAAAATGCCGGTATGCATGGCTAAAACACAGTTTTCGCTGTCTGATAATCCAAACCTGTTAGGACGTCCCGAAGGATTCGATCTTACTGTAAGGGATGTAAAAGTATCTGCCGGTGCGGGGTTTATTGTGGTGTATACAGGCGATATAATGACTATGCCGGGCCTTCCGAAAGAGCCAGCTTCAAACAGAATGGATATACAGCCCGACGGGAAAATTACAGGTCTGTTTTAGCACGAAAGGCAATCCGCCTTTCAGTGCATACAGATTTTTATATTAATACAATAAGGATTCAGAGAGTGTCAAACTTATCCATGAAATTTTTATGGGCATCTTTTTCCTGTATTACTTCTTCTAGCATTATCGTGAAATTTTTCTGAGCCCAGCACCTTCTGCTGTTGTAATAGCGGTTTATAACCCTCCAGAACTTCTGAGGGAACTGAAGCATACTTTTCATTACCTGCATTTCATCATGATCCAAAGGTTCTATTTTCCGGTAAACATCAAGTATCTGCTTAGCCTTGTCTATATCCCAGTTGCATTTCCTCATCCTGCGCCTTAATATATTAACAATATCATATATTTTCAGTTCAATACTGCAATAATCAAAATTGATTATAGATGTTGTGTCACCTTTTATCAGGATATTCTGGTATGAGTAATCATGATGGCAAATCATACCCTCTCTCATTGTTCTCTCAACAAGCTTGTTATACTTCGATGCAAAAAGTATCTCCAGGCTTTTGAGCCCTGATTTATAAAAATGTTCAAAATTTTCCATAAATAGATAGTCGAAGCTGTTCCGCTCTTTCTCTGCCTTTTTTCTTAGTTTTCTGATTTCCTCCAGGTGTTTTTTAAAAGACATCGGAAGCTTGCCCAGACCGCTTGGGATATACGGTCCCTTAGGGCAAAATCCATGGGCTGCCTTATGCATTAAAGCAAGGGCTTCAGTTGCCCTTATTACATCGCGATCATCATCAAATTCACATTCCCTGCCTTCAATCAGATCAACCATTGTATATGGTATGTCGTCGATTTCGATATATGGTTGTTTATTTAAAGTAAGGCAATACGGATCAATGTGCCGGAAATCATTCATCAGAAGATGTGTTTTTGCCTGATGTATAAAAAGGACACGTTCTTTCGTGTACTGGCAAGCCTTTATGTACTTTCTGCCGGCACTGGTTTCAAGAATATATCCTGCCCTGAAAGGCCTGATACCACTGATTCGGATACCATAGCTGTTTTCTATAAAACCTTTTGCTTCCTGCATAATCTCACATCCTGTCTTCATAATCAGGTATTTTTTATGCGTAATATAAGCCTAATACGCAAAACAAAACAAGCATAATAGACTTTTCAATTTGTATAAGTCTGTCTACTGAACAATTATATGCTGGGGAAATATCGATTATTACTGAAAACAGGTGTACAGAACCAATGGCAGGCTGCGCTTAAACTTGCATAAAAAAAGTAAGGGTATCCCTTACAGCAAATATTTCAGGATAATCAGCAGGATAACCCCCGGAAGCCCCAGTGTTCCCACTATCAGAGCCGAAAAAATGTTTAAGGATATTTGAAAATCTATAATTTGACCAATATAATTAATAATTATGATAACCATTCCGCCTAAAATGCTGTTAAACAATAATCTTAACGCAATCTTAAGAGGCACCTTCAGGGCTTTTCCGAAAAACATAACCAGAATAATACCTGCAACCCAGGCAAGTAGAATATAAAGGTTATCCATTTCTACCTCGCTCAGATGTTTGTCCGTTATATTCTATTCATCCGATGAAGGAATTATGAATACCCTTCAAAATTGCCTGGTCATGCAGCCCAACTATGGGTATGCCTGACCTATTTGGCTTCGTGCAATTCTCCGCGAATACCCATTTCTTTAGCCTTTTTCAGAAGGTAATTGTAACGTATCTGGCATGCTTTCATTCTGTAAATAAAATAGTCGATTAATTCGTTATTGTCGGCCTGATCAAAATTTTCAACTGCTTCAAGCCATTCCTGCCGTGCCTGTTGAATGCTTCTCAGAAGAAGCAGGCTGTCAGAACCTGTATTGCCATACTCTTCATCATAATTTTGAAAAAACTTTTTAAAAAACCCCGGACTTTTTTCCCCTGAATAGTTGAAACTGAGATTTTCGCTCATATATTTAACTCCTTAATAAGATTATTCACTTATTGAAGTATAATCTTAAAAAGGAGATTTTATACAATTTTTAGGAAAAATATTTCCAAAGCTTCCGCAAACAACCCTGTTTATACCTGCAAGATCCTTTAATACCGAAACGTTCATTCCTTCTTTTTCAAACATATTCATAACCTGTGCGTGCTGCCCCATTCCCACTTCGGTCAGCACCGTTCCGTCCGGAGTCAGCAGGTTAGCAAGCTTCGAAGCAATAATGCGGTAAAAATCCAGCCCGTCATCACCACCGTCAAGGGCAAGTACCGGTTCATAATTTGCCACCTCGGGCATGAGATTTTTAATATCTCCGCTTGGGATATAAGGCGGGTTTGATATTACAACAGAGTAGGGTTTTTCTGCCGAAAAGCTCCTTAAATCTGCATTGAGAAAAGCAATCCTGTCATGAACCTGGTGTTTTTTCGCATTAATAGCGGCTACCTGCAATGCGCTTTCTGATATATCAATCGCATCAATAAGCGTATTCTTTGCATAATAAGCTATGCTTACCGCAATTGCCCCCGATCCGGTACCTATATCCAATACCCGTACCGGTTCCCTATAGCGTTTTATAATATCAAGTGCTGCCTCTACAAGTATTTCTGTATCCGGCCGCGGAATCAGGCAGTTTTGGTTTACATAAAAGTCCAGAGACATGAACTCCTGATTGTTCGAAATATACTGAAAAGGCATCCTGTTGCTTCTTTTACTGACAATATCCATATATTCGCGTTCAAGTTGTTCTGAAAGCATTTCTTCAGGATGGGCATAAATGAAAGATAAATCCTTTTTCATGACATAAGCCAACAAAACCCCGGCTTCTCGCACCGGGGCATGTATGTTTCCATTTTTTAAAATATCAGCTGCAACAGTCAACGCTTCTTTAATATTCAACGGCATTAACCTCCAAAACCAATTCGTTACAAATCAATCGCTTATCACGGCTTTCAAAGCTGCAAGCGCAACTTCAACCTGGCTTTCATCCGGAGGCTGTGTTGTTATTTTCTGCAGCATAAGGCCGGGATAGCTTATTGCCCTTAACGGCTTAAAGCTTGTCTTTGCGGCTAATTTAAAAATCTCGTAAGCAATCCCTGCCACAAGAGGCAGAAGCAGCAGCCGGAAAGCCATATTCACAAGCGGGCTTTGCCATCTTATAAAAGAAAACAGTATTATGCTGGTGATTATTACAACAAACAGGTATGCAGTACCGCACCTTGGATGTAATGTGGTATGCTTTATAGCATTTTCAACGGTTAATTCCTCTTTGTTTTCATAAGCGTAAATTGCATTGTGCTCTGCACCGTGGTACTCAAATACCCTCTTTATTTCCTTGTTTTTCGATACAATAATAATGTATGAAAAGAAAATCACCAGCCTGATGCAGCCTTCTATCAAATTGGCAATTATCGTACCGCCTACGGTGGACTTGTCAAAACTAAACCATCCGGCTATCCAGTTGGGAAGAAGCATAAACAGGCCAATGCCAAAAACAAGAGCTATAACTACCGAAAAATACAGCATAACCTGGAACAATTTATCGCCGAATATTTTCTTTAAAAATTCATCTATTTTTGATTCTTCCTCTTCCTCTAAATCCACCTTTTCAGCTGAACTCATAAGGGCATTCATTCCTACAACCATTGACTCTATCATGCCAACCGCGCCGCGGATTATTGGAAGCTTGAACAGGACAAACCTTTTTGACAGAGGGATATATTCCGTTGTTTCAACCTCTATTTCGCCATTTGATTTTCTGACGGCCATTGCTATTTTATTGCCGTTTCGCATCATAACGCCCTCTATTAAGGCTTCACCGCCAATATTGCATTGGCGCAGCGGTTTTTTCCAAATCTCTTTTTCCATATGAGACCCTTTCTAAATCAATTTGTCTATCTGTCCGGCTATTTTACTTTTACCCGGTCTTAAGCAAAGTAAACCCGGCATTATGGAACTGTTGACAAACCGATGATTATATTATATACGAAGCCTTGGCGAGATACAAATAATTAATTCTGAAAAATTTTAAAATCATGTATAAAAAGCCATTTTAAGGTTAAACTTTTAATGACCTCACAATACATTTTGACCCCCTTTAATTTGGCTGACGCACGTCTTTTTAATACGTCAGCCTCTTTTTTTGCGTACATGATTTATATTTCTTTTCACATTGCCGCTTTATATTAATTAAATGAAATAATCCCGGCAAAACTCCACTTCCGGATTGTTAAAAAGTATACGGCTTTATCCAATTCAATCTTCGGATACAAGGCATTTCCTTTGTGGAAACGAAAAATAAAGGGTGCAATGCCGGCCAGTGCTTTGTGCTGCCATATGCACCCCCATACGGTGTATATTATTGTCAGTTCAGAACAATTGTCTTGATGACATCCTTTTTATTTGTAGCAGTGAATTCGAAAGCCTCGGCAATCTGCTCAAAATTAAACCTGTGCGTAATCAGCTTTTCAACATTAATCCTGCCGTCAGAAACCCATTTTATTGCAGCGGGATATGCGTTGGCATACCGGTTTACACCAACATAATTCAATTCCTTCTCAATGAATTGGGCAATATCCATTGCCACCTTGTTCTTTTCGGGCCATCCCACCTGCACAGCAACCCCGCCTGGCCTTGATAGGGTGTAAATTGATTCGGTGGCTTTTGACGAACCTGCTGTTTCAAATACAACATCGGCAATTTCAGCCGGTATATTGCCGTCACTTACGTTTATTATTTCATCGGCGCCAAGTTCTTTTGCCATGCCAAGCCTTTCGTCAAGCACGTCCAGACAAATTACCTTTCCTGCCCCTGCTGCTTTCGCTGCCTGCAATGTCAAAAGTCCAATAGGGCCTGCTCCAATTACGGCGATTGTATCACCATTACAGAAAGATGCCCTGTTAACGGCATGGATCGCAACCGCAACAGGCTCAACCATCGCTGCTTTTTCAAACGAAAGGTCTTCAGGGATTTTAAACAGGCTGTCCCAACGAACAGATATGTAATCACAAAAAGTACCGTTGATTGGTGGAGCTCAGCCTTTCGTACAGTACAGCCTGTACGTACATTCCAGGATTGCATATGGGATAGTCGGTACCGAATAAAAACCTTTCACTGCCAACCTGTTCAACGCCGTAGCGAATCAATCCGTATCTGAATATCCCGGTTCCGCTTAGGTCCAGAAAATAATTGTCATATTTTTTCATAAGCTCCAGATGTCTTAAAAATGTTTTTTTATCTCCCGGATGTGCTGCAACAAACATTATATCAGGAAAAGTCTTAACAGCCTTTTCCAGCGTATCATCGTTCTGGGTATGTACATTTACGACCATGCCGAGCTGCTGGATGTATTCGTAAATTTCATGCAGGTTTGAATCATAATAACCATTCCAGTTCATTAAATGCGGTACAAGTTCGCCAACCAGCCTTACTCCCAAATCATGCATTCTCTTAATTTCTTCACAGGACTCATTAACATATTTGGGGTTTATATGCATCCCCGGTATATAAAATTCCCCTAATAGTTCCTTAACTGAAATGGCTTCGTCATTTAGCCTGCGTATTTTGTCAAAATCATCGCCTGGATCTTTATTAAGCACGCACCCGCAAGCTTTTGATATACCAGCCCTCAGTAAATCTTCCCTTAAGCCCTCCAAATCGTCCACTGTGTTATCATAGAAGCACAAATTATTATTACCGGAAATAAACGGGTGTATATGAAAATCAATAATCTCGAAAGGCAGCTTATTATCCATAAAATTCCCCTCCATATCAGCATATTAAAAAGTTCGGTAAGCTTAATTCTTTTTCCCGATAACCATATCATATCAAATCCCGGATAGCTTTTTATCACCAAGATGCTTAAAATCTGCGAATTAAACAAAGCCTTCAAACTGGTATAAATTTGAAGTGAGGATTAATACGCAAAAAACCGATATTCTATATGGTTTATTGTAGCATAGTTATGGCTAATGATTTATGGATAATAAGATAAAATGTCATTGCATTCCTATGTTTTATGCATGTTTGATAAATACTTCATTAAATATTAAAATCTTGTATTGAAAAAGAAACAGAGAAATGCATACATATTTATGGTACAATTATCAATGACACATAGTTATTTGGGAGATGATGGTATGAGAAAGGCACTTTATGTAATTATCCCAATTATTGCAATTATTTTATTTGTGGGTGTTTCAAATGCGGATACCCTTGGAACCCCTTCATATGTAAACGCTTTTGTATATAACAACGGCAGTGTCCGCATTACCTGGGACAACAACGTTCCTGGTGCTACAAGATTTACTGTACAGAGAAAAACCGATTCAGGAAATTTTGTCACTATTGCTAATGTTCCATCAAATGATTCATCTTATACAGATAATAGTATATCCAACGGGCACACTTATGTGTACAGAGTGTTCGCAACCAGGGGAGGGGATTCCGGCGCGCCCCGCGATTCGTTCCCTGTTGAATTTCTTTATCCTACAGGGCTTACAGTAAAAGCGCTCTCAGATTCCGAAGTGGAACTGAAATGGACATATCCATACTCAAACAGGATCCCTGAAACCAACTACCAGACGGTTATCGAGAGGAGATCTGAAGGAAGCAATACCTGGCAGACTGTTGCAACGGTGCCCGGAAGCCAGGATTCTTACGTAGACACAGGTTTATCCGAAGCATCAAAGTATTATTACCGGGTCCGTACTATAACACCAGCTACAGCAATATACTTGTACTACCCTTCTTCCAGCATAGGGCAGTATGTTTCCACACCATTAAGCGCACCTCAGAACGTTAAAGCGGAAATATTGTCCACCTCTTCCATCAGGATATCCTGGGATGATGTATCATCAAAGGAATCGGGTTACAGAATTGAAAGAAAGACAGGAAACGGTTCTTTTGTGCGTATAGGTTCAACCCTGGCCAACGAAACAAGCTACATAGATAAAAAAGTAGAGAACGGTCAGCAATATACATACAGAATTATACCCTTAAGCAATTCATATCGCGGAACAGAAAGCAAGGAGGTCACGGTTCCGTTCTTATTTCCCGAGTCCTTCAAAATAGCAAAAGCATTTAGTACGCAGATGGTTTTATCATGGAATTATCCGGGAGACAGCTATATTTCGCCTGATAACTCTGTTGTGCTTATAGAGCGCAAAGAAGCCGGAAGCAGCAAATGGGAGGAGATTTATACAACTAGGCCTGGTGAAACAGAATACACCGACAACAACCTCACTCCTGGAACCAAGTATTATTACAGGATAAGAGCCCGTTATGAAGGCGGCTTTATCACTGAATATTTCCCTTCATCCACCGGAGTAGCGGAATATACAAAATTGCTGTTTGAAACCCATTTTTACGGGCGTGCAATTTCAGACACAGAAATACTTCTGGAGTGGAGCAGGGAAGCTGCAGGAGCCAATACCATTATTATCGAAAAGCTTGATTCCGACGGGGTTTTCAAGCCTTTAACCTCCCTGTCAAAGACAGGTTCTTACCTTGATACCGTGTCCAGCGGTACGGTTAACGGCTATCGTCTGAAGCTGCGCTCCTCATCAAATGTTGAATCGGATTATACACCTGAAATTTATATATCAACCGAACAATTACCCAAGGTACAGAATTTTGAAATTAAAAGTGTAGTACCTAACAGAGTATTCCTTACCTGGGAATATGACAAAGCTGTGGAAACCGGGTTCGAAATATGGCGCATGTCCAATTCCGAAGGCATATGGAAGCACATTGGCACTGCCATGAGCGGCCAGTTTATGTATTCAGATGAGAATATAGTTAACGGTGAAACCTACACCTACCAAATCCGTGCAATTAAAAGCAGTACAATTTTCTCGGATTTCACTGCCACAGACCCAATTAAAATTTCTTTTAAAGGAAATGAAGGGAATCTGGCTGTATCACTGATAGACGGCTTGCTGTATCTTGGATGGGATGATTTTTCGGATGTGGAGAAATATTATATAGTCGAGTATAAAACCAGCATTAATGATATTTGGCAGTCTATCGAAAAACTTCCGGAAAACACCACCATGTACCGGTTTATTCCCGATGACGGTGTTGACTATACTATACGGGTACGTGCTTACTGTGAGGATCCGTTACTCGAATCGTTCACCAATGAGGTGTTTTATACAACAAAAATCCCTACAACCCCAAGTCTTTCCATACCTACCGTTGTAGGATCAAACCGCGTTGTTCTTACATGGAGTGACTTGTCGGACAATGAGGATGAATTTACAATATACCGAAAGAGCGATATTTACGATAGTGATTATAAGCTGGTAGGAGTTGCTGACAGAAACACCACCACTTTTTCCGACTACAATGTAGAACCAAACCATTCATATTCCTATATAGTGAAAGCAAAAAATGCCGCAGGTGAATCATTCCCGAGCAACGAAATTCATGTCACAACACCGCCGGTTACCACATATGGCGACATTACATCCAGTTATGCCTGGGCAAGGGATGCTATAAACGCCCTTACTTCAATGGGAATTGTAAGCGGTGACGGTAAAGGCAGCTTTAATCCGTCAGGAAATATCACACGTGCAGAGTTTATAAAGCTGCTGGTTACAACTTTTGCGCTTCCCGAAACTCCAATAGGAAGCTTTAAGGATGTAACCCCTGACGATTGGTATCACCGTTATATAATGACCGCATACCGGTATAAAATAATCGAACCTGATAAAGACGGCATGTTCTATCCGGATATGCCTATAACCAGGCAGGACATAGTATATTATTCGTCCCGGGCAATAAAAAGTGCAGGGCTTACCATCGAGCAGCCTTCACTATATATCCTATATAAATTCACCGACTATGCCGAAATAGACCCTTATGCGCAGTCGGCTTTCGCACAGATGTATTTTGCCGGTATAATTAACGGAATAGGCAATAACAAGCTTGGGCCCAAAAATACCGCTACCAGGGCAGAGGCTGCTACTATTATCTACCGCCTGATTAAAGTGCTTGAGAAATAGTTTAATTAATCGGTTTCGGGGCATAATTCATATTTGGATTAAACTTCTGTTTAATAACTATTTTCAGTTATGAGGAGCCAGAGGTAATTCGATATGGGTTATGTCTTTAATGAGAGCGGTATAGAAGCTATCATCTGTGGTTATCACAGAAATCCCCATGAGATATTGGGTATGCATACACAGGGTAATGAAACGGCAATCTGCGCATACATACCCAATGCTCAGAGCATTGAAGTTGTTTTCGAGAAAAGCGGCAAATCATATAAAATGGTTAAAAAGGACGACCGGGGATTTTTTACGACAGTATTCCCCGGCCGCTCCGAAGATTATCTTTATAAGTTTAAAGTTCTGGATTATACAGGGCATTATTTTGAAACATATGATCCTTATTCATTTTGGCCCACCATATCTGATTACGATCTGTATCTTTTTAACCAGGGCAACCATCACAGGATATATGAAAAATTAGGTGCTCACATACGTAATATTAATGGTGTTCCCGGGGTGTCCTTCTGCGTCTGGGCTCCCGAAGCAAAAAGAGTAAGCGTTGTAGGCGACTTCAATCAATGGGATGGAAGGCGCCACCAAATGCGGATGATGGGAAGTTCAGGTGTGTGGGAGATATTCGTTCCCGGTGTTATGAAAAATGATATATACAAATACGAAATTAAAACTCCTTTCGACGAATTATATATTAAAGCCGATCCATATGCGTTTTTCGCCGAAAAACCTCCAAAAACCGCTTCACGGGTATATGATCTCCATAATTACGAATGGAACGACAAAAAATGGATGGAGCAGCGGGAAAAAGAAAGTACCTTTGACAAGCCTGTAAATATTTACGAGGTACATCTTGGTTCGTGGATGCAGCAACCCGATCCCGACCCGCAATCCGAAACGGGATTTAAACCATTAACTTACAGGCAACTGGCCGAAAAACTGATTCCCTATGCCAGGGAAATGGGTTATACTCACCTGGAATTATTACCGGTAATGGAACATCCGTATGACGGTTCTTGGGGATACCAGGTTACCGGGTACTATGCCGTAACAGCTCGCTATGGCACTCCTGAGGACTTTAAATACTTTGTTGACGCCTGCCATCAGAATGGTATAGGTGTTATTCTGGACTGGGTTCCTGCGCATTTCCCGAAAGACGGCCACGGTCTTGCCCGGTTCGACGGTACCGCATGCTACGAACATGCCGATCGGCTCCGTGGAGAACACCATGAATGGGGGACCCATATTTTTAACTTTTCCCGTAATGAAGTCAGAAACTTCTTAATCGCAAACGCGATATACTGGTTTGACATATTCCATGTAGACGGGTTAAGGGTTGACGCAGTTGCGTTCATGCTTTATCTGGATTATGGGCGCAAGGAAGGTGAATGGATTCCAAACAAGTACGGCGGGCGCGAAAACCTTGAAGCAATAGAATTTTTGAAGCACTTAAACTATGTTGTATATAAGTATTTTCCAAATGTAATGATGATTGCCGAAGAATCCACAGCATGGCCAATGGTGACAAAACCTGTGCATGATGGCGGCCTTGGCTTTTCACATAAATGGAACATGGGCTGGATGAACGATTTTTTACGGTATATGAGTATGGACTCGGTATACCGCAAATATCACCAGAACCTTATTACTTTTTCTTTCATGTATGCATGGAGTGAAAATTTTATTCTTGTACTGTCCCACGATGAAGTGGTACACGGAAAATGCTCGTTATTGAACAAAATGCCCGGGGATTACTGGCAGAAGTTTGCCGGGCTTCGTGCGGCACTGGGTTATTTCATCGGCCATCCCGGAAAAAAGCTTCTATTCATGGGAGGTGAGTTTGGCCAGTTTATCGAGTGGAAGTATAAAGAAAGCCTGGACTGGCATCTTCTGGACTATCCGATGCATAAAAAAATGCACCTTTACGTTAAGGAACTGAATAATTTTTACCTGAAAGAGCCGGCACTGTATGAAGTGGATTTCCATTATGAAGGCTTTGAATGGATCGACTGTAATGATACCGAACACAGTGTTGTATCTTTTATCCGAAAAGGGCATGACTACCGTGACATGTTAATCTTCGTATGCAATTTCACACCGGCAGCACATGAAAATTACCGCATAGGCGCGCCTTTTTACACTTATTACGAAGAAGTTTTCAACAGCGACAGGGAAGAATACGGGGGCAGCAATGTATTGAACACCGGAAAAATTCATTCGGAAAATATCCCGTTTCATTGCAGGCCGTATTCTTTGGTTTTAAGGATACCGCCCCTTGCAACAATAATTTTAAGACCTGATATAAAAAACTGAATTTCTGTTGTTCAATATTTTGAATTTTATCGGCTGTTTCTGTTAACAATAATACATGGTTTAAACCGCTTAAAACCTTTTTAATTATGCCTGTGAATACCAAGCTTTCTATGGTAAAGTCGAACCTGACCCGGAATATCACTGTTATATTGCTTGAAAGCCGATTGTTCTTATCTTGATACAGGAAGTGGTATAATGAAGCTTGATCACGTATCCGTAACCCTGAGTGACAAACCTGATAAATATTACTACAGGATAAGGGCTGAAATAAATGGGATCCCCGGGGAGCAATGGCAGGACGGACTTAAGTTTGTATGGCATAATTCTTCATACTACCTTTGCAAAAAATGTGAATTAATAATCAGGGACAATGAGATAGAACTTGTTCTTGAAGACAGCAGTGACATACAAAATGCCATCGATGCACTGAGCAATTCAATTTCAAAAGCCGATAAAATAGTACGGAATTATGGAGTAACAAATATATCCAGCTACAGGCGGGCAACAAACTAAATGTCCGCGTCTCAAATCCTTTTATTACCATAACCCGCTCTTATATGCTCTCTATTGTATAGTAACAGGAAATTGAAATGCTTAGGAAAAAGTTTTTCAAAAAGCACCATACAAACGATAAGAGCCGGTCTTTTTATGACTGGCTCTTATTGAATGAATGTATTTCTATTTATCTGGTCGGGGTGAGAGGACTTGAACCCCCGGCCCCATGGTCCCAAACCACGTGCGCTACCAACTGCGCTACACCCCGATTTAAGCTGCGGATTTTATTTTACACTATATCTGATTTTTTTGCAATGGTTTTATAAGAAAATTTATAAGACAAATTATGTAAACTGTTTGACAAAGTATATGTATTGCCCAGAGCAAGCGGGTTTCACGCCATTTTACCAATGGCTCATTCAGCAAAATTTATTATCCAGGCAAATGCAGCCTTATCAAAGAAATCAGCTTTATCAATGCAGCAGGAAACCACTTGTTTTTAACTTACCGCATTTAAACTGCCTTTCCATTCAAAGGCTGCACTTACTTATATATTATCCATGCCACCATCAGCAAGAACCTGTATACCCCGTTATACTACAACGCCCTTCTGTAGCATTATATTTGCGTAAAGTGCACCCTCGCCTGTGGCAATAATCGCATATGCATTACGGGCTTCATCATAGAACTTGAAGCGCTCTATATGTGTAATAGCATTACTGCCGCGCTTATCAAACTTTTTGATTATTTGTGCATACTCATCCCATATCGGGGTTTCGACAGGATCTCCGGGAACCACCTGCATCAGCTGCACCGGGTGTTCTACATAGGTATCCAGTGGAAATAACTGAAGGATTGCCTCCAGCAATTCACATGTTCCATGTCCGTCCATACGGATGACTTTTGCATTTTTCCCTACAGATTCTGACGGAAAATTGCCGTCGGCAATCACAATACGGTCACCATGCCCCATTTCGCATAATACTTTTAACAACTCGGGTGAAAGTATCTTTGGAATTCCTTTTAACATAATCCGGCTCCTTCCCTGTTCTAAACCTTTAACCAATATACCTTAGCCTTTGATTGCTCAAAACCAGGTCTTTTATCAGAATTGTCCTGTCCGGAAACTAACTGCCTCAAACAGTTATTTTTCCGTCAACATCCCACAAATCTTCCCATCCTTTGGCGCCTTCCCACAGGAAAACCTGGCCTTTTATCAGGCGGCAGTTCCTGTCCTCCAGCCTGATGGCTTCCATTTCTTCTTCTGTCAGCGGGTCTTCAGTTACACATGCCAAGTTGGATTTATACTGTTGTTCCTTTACTGAAAACGGTATTGGCACCTGCCCCCTTTGTACTGCCCATTTCAGGCAAATTGATGCAGGATGAACCCCATGTGCCTGGGCAGCCTTCACAATGGCGGGCAGTTCCATGTCCACAACATCGTCTTCGGTGCGATCACGCTCGGGACGTGACGGAGATCCAAGCGGACAATACCCGAATGGAAGGATATTATGAGAAATTGCGTAGTTGAACAGTTCGGGCTGCTGGAAGGAAGGATGCAGTTCCATTTCGAGTACCGCAGGTTTTATTTTGCATAACGGAAGTACAGCCTCCAGCTTGGGAACAGTCATATTGCTCATGCCGATATACCTTACCAGCCCCTGTTCCACCAGTTCCTCGCACTGTCTCCAGGTACTCATGAATTCCTCTACTGAAAACGGCCTTGAGTCAGGATTTCGGTAATCGCCGTCGCAGCCGGGAGCATGGTAGTTCGGGAACGGCCAGTGTATAAGATATAAATCAAGGTAATCAAGTCTTAAATCCCGGAGGCTTTTTTTGCAGGAAAGGTGAACCCTGTCGTGCATGTCATTCCAAACCTTCGATACTATAAACAGTTCATTGCGGGCTACAACCTTTTCCTGCATTAGCCGTTCGAGAACCTCTCCAATCCGGTCCTCATTCTGGTATACCGAAGCGCAGTCGATGAGGCGGTATCCATACTTTACAGCCCCGTATACCGCTTCTGCAATCTGTTCTGCATTATACTTGTCAGATCCAAATGTCCCCAGACCAATGCAGGGGATTTTTTCTCCGCTGCTTAGTGTCCTTTTGGGTATTCTGTCCTGATTAATTATCACTTTGCTTTCCCCCGTTTTCTAATTAATCATTAAAAACTACTGCAACTTTTCCGCAGTTGCCTTCTGCCATAAGCCTGTAAGCTTCACCGGCCTGTTCAAGTGTAAACTCATGGGTAATCAGCTTTTCAGGATGGATTCCCCAACGTACCAGGCGTTCCACCAGTTCTTCCATTCTCCACAGTGATGTAACCCATGAACCGTAAATGGTTTTTTGTCCATGGATAATGTCCGGGCTTGGCTGGAACGTGCAGGTTCCTCCTTCTCCTACAAACGCAATTTTTCCCCATTCTCTCGTTGCACGGATGGCCAATTGCCTTCCCGGGTCACTGGCACTGGCATCAATTGCGCGCTCTACTCCTTTGCCTCCGGTTACTTCATAAATCTGCTCCAGAGTATTGTCACCCGGTTTAAATACATAGTCTGCCAGGCCAAGCTGCTTAACCAGGTTAATCCGGTAATCGTTGGTTTCGACACCTATAAGCTTATTCGCTCCCATTGCTTTTGCCAGCATAAGAGCTGCCATTCCGACAGGGCCAAGACCTGTTACAAGAACTGCATCATTACCGCAAACACCTATCTTTTCAATTGCCTCATATACTGTTCCGAAGCCACAGGCTACCTGGGCACCGTCTTTAAAGGTAAGTTCATCCGGCAGTTCAATTAAATCCTTCTCCTCTGCCAGTATGTATGGTGCCATGCCACCGTGGCGCTGCCACCCGTATGCCTGGCGGTACTTGCTTTTACAGGAAATATAAAAGCCTCTTCTGCAGTCATTGCATACACCACATCCTGAAATGTGGTAAACAATTACCCGGTCGCCCTTTTTAAAGCGTTTGAGCCCTTCTCCTTCTTCAACAATGACACCGCATGGCTCATGCCCAGCTATCGTTCCCGGAATATACCCTTCAGGCCCTTTTCCTGTATGCTCTCTGTATATGCAACGAATATCACTGCCGCAAATAGTGGTCGCCTTGGTTTTAATAAGAACCTGTCCGTATCCTGGTTTGGGAATATCAAATTCTCTGATTTCCACCGTGCTGTTTCCCGGTAGTATTGCTCCTTTCATTTTCCCCTGAATGGCCATATTTACACATCCTTTCCTTAGATCTTTAATTTATGGATTTTAAAAGTGAAATTAAATTTTTAGAGTTAAAAATTTCTAAAGAGCGGAATAATTTCAGTTTGTTGTTTCAGCACTAAATTATAATTTAATTATACTGATACCGTATTTTAATTAATATAAAAATACGACATTTCTGTCATAAACATGTCACGTTTTTATATATACTGTGGTATAATTTAAAGGAAGATTAAGCTTTGCCACATTTTAATTTCTCCGGTTGATTTAACTAAGCCGGTGGAGCAGGAAAGAGGAAATTATGAAAATAACGTATTTGGATATGGATATTAATTTCACCCTGGACGGCGTTACATTCAGCGCACCGAATATCATCTTTGAACGTCTTACCAGGACCTTTCCTTCTCACAGCCATGGCAAAGGCTGCTATGAAATTCATTATGTCCCTTTTGGATATGGCAGGCTGATAGCCAACGATGTTTCCTATGATATTACGCCAAATACGCTTTATGTTACCGGTCCCCATGTGGAACATGCCCAATTCCCAATGCCTCATGATCCAATGTATGAATACTGTGTTTATTTAAAAATGGTAAAAGCTTCACAAAAAATATCCTCTCCATTAATGAACACCTTTATTTCCACACATTTCTGGTTTGGCAAGGACAATCATGGTATCCATGCCCTCATGAAGCAAATGTTCAAAGAACTGGAATGCAAATACACCGGGTATCAAAAACAGGTTGAACTAATGCTGGCCCAGCTTTTGATATACCTTGTGCGCAATTATGATTATGAAAAACGCGCCCGGGACCATTTAGCCCCGGGTAACCTTATGGACAGTAATTCCATAATCATCGAAGAATACTTCCTTAATGAATATGCGTCCCTTTCCCTTGATACTCTGGCAGATAAGCTAAAGCTCAGCCCCCGCCAGACACAGCGTTTAATTTGGAAATACTACGGAAAGTCATTCCAGCAAAAGAAAGTTGAAGCAAGAATGTCCATGGCTTCACTCCTGCTTAAGGAAAAAGACCGCAGCATTGCTTATATCTCAGATACCCTCGGATATTCTTCCCCCGAGCATTTTTCCGCAGCATTCCGCAAATATTATAAAATGAGCCCGAGTGAATACAGGAAGCTTGCCTTTAATCAACAAGAATCTTAAACACTACAGGCTTATCGCTTTTAACTTTTTCGGCGGTAATGACAAGTGCCTCTTCATTTCTTTCCCAGCGTGGCTTTTCGTCAAAACCAAGCACAGATACATCCTTTATTATGCCATGGAAATGCGGAAGTTTTGATGCATCTTTCTCAGCAAGGGATTTTATTCTTACCACGCCGTTTTCCGGGTAGGACAGGACACAAGCATAAATACTTGAACCGTTTACTGTAAAGCGAATATCTTCGGGCGTGAATTGCTTTGAGCTTTTATCTGTAAACTGCCCTTCTTCAATTTCAGTGGGTCCTTCACCGTAATAACGCCACACCTTACTGTCGTATATGGCTTCGCCGTTAGTCTTTAACCAGTCGCCGATTTCAAGCAATATTGCCCTGTCTTCGTCGGGTATGGTTCCATCGGCTTTCGGGCCTATGTTTAACAGGAGGCATCCATTTTTGCTTACTATGTCCACTAGGTCGCAAATAATTTCGTTTGCCGACTTGTACTGGTTATCCACTGTATAACACCATGAGTTTCTCGCAACAGCTGTATCTGTCTGCCAGTAATATGGTTTCTGTTCGGAAAACTGCCCCCTTTCAACATCAACAATCGCGCTTCCGAACATAAAGGCTTCATGCTTGTATGTTATTGCTACATCGATGCCCCATTCCCTGGCCCTGTTGTAATAATATGCCGCGAATTTTTTAAGGTATGGTTTAACCGCACTGTGCTGAATCCACCAATCGAAATAAATTAGTCGCGGGCGGTACCTGTCGACAATTTCACATGTACGTAAAAGCCAGTCCTCAAGGAATTCCTGTGACGGTTCGGGTTTGCTGAAAAGATCATGATGATGGGGTTCGGGCATTGCCGGCCAGTAAAAATCTCCGCACACCAATGGCTCTTTTATGTCACTGTCAAACTCTTTTCCATGCCCCATGAAAAACCAATGCTCCACTCTGTGCGAAGAAGCCCCAAGTATCAGTCCCTGTTTTTCAAAAGCCGCTTTCAGCTCGCCCAGTACATCGCGTTTTGGCCCCATTTCATATGCATTGAAATGCGAAAGTTCGCTTTTATACATCTGGAATCCGTCATGGTGCTCCGCAACAGGAACAACATACCGCGCACCTGACTGTTTAAAAAGCTCAGCCCATTCGTCAGCATTGAACTTTTCGGCTTTGAACATCGGTATAAAATCTTTATAGCCGAAATTCTTATGTTCGCCATATGTAGCAATGTGATGTTTAAATTCATCCGATCCCTGGATATACATATTTCTTGAATACCATTCGTTTCTAAACGCAGGCACCGAATAAACGCCCCAGTGGATGAATATTCCAAACTTCGATTTGTTAAACCAGGCGGGCGGAGTGAAATTAAACAACGAATCCCAGGAATCTTTGAACGGACCTTTTTGAATTACATTCTCGATTTCTTTAAGATACATCTGCCTGTCCATATTAAATCCTCCATATTACTTTATAATTATTGAAACCGGCTCCCGGTATTTCCCCCTATTACATACCAGGGCCCAGTATATCATAGACATGTCCTTTTTCAGTATTGAATTCCATCAACTCTCCGTCAGGTTTTTTAACCCGGCATATACCTCCGTTGGTTGAAAGCACATAAGCCTTAACAAGTTTTCCCTGTTCCCATTCAAACTCCAGCTCAAATCCTCCGCGTGCCCGCAATCCTTTAACATAGCCGCTTGCCCAGGCTTTTGGAAGCGCAGGCAAAAACTTTATCATTCCGTCATGGGACTGAATAAGCATTTCGGCTATTCCTGCAGTACCGCCAAAATTGCCGTCGATCTGGAACGGGGGATGATTATCAAACAGGTTGGGAAGCGTTGATTTTTTCAGCAATTCTGTTACATTTTCATATGCTCTCTCCCCATCTTCCAATCTCGCCCACATATTGATTATCCATGCCCGGCTCCATCCGGTATGTCCCCCTCCGTGGGCAAGCCTTCTTTCCAGCGTTACCCGTGCGGCCTTCGCAAGTTCGGGCGTTTTATCCACGGATATCTGTCTTCCGGGATGCAATGCAAAAAGATGGGATATATGCCTGTGGCCGGGTTCAGCTTCTTCATAGTCTTCCGACCACTCTTTAATCTGGCCGTATTTCCCGATTTCGGGCTTTGGTATCCTCTCGAGCACAGCAGTTAGCTCCCGGGCAAATTCGTTATCAATATCAAGGATGGACGCAGCTTTAATACAGCTTGTGAACAATTCGTGGATTATCTGGCTGTCCATCGACGGCCCCTGGCATATTCTCCCGCTTTCTCCGTCAGGAAGAATATATGTATTCTCAGGTGATACAGACGGGCTTGTTACCAGCCTGCCTTTTTTGTCTTCAATCAGGTAATCCAGCAGGAATTCCGCCGCTTCCTTCATCGTCGGGTACGCTTTTTTCAGGAATTCCCTGTCGCATGAATATTCATAGTGTTCCCACAGGTGCAGGCACAACCATGCAGCACCCATAGGCCAGTATGTTGCACCGAAATATATGTCCTGTGGAGCGGTATCTGCCCATATATCGGTATTATGGTGGGCTGTAAACCCGCGGCAGTTATACATTACGCGTGCGGTTTTCCTTCCCGGTTCCCGCATTCTTTCTATGTGATCAAAAAGCGGCAGGTGGCATTCTGCCATATTGCATACTTCTGCCGGCCAATAATTCATCTGCGTGTTAATGTTTATTGTAAACTTACTGTCCCACGGAGGAAGGTAATCCTTGTTCCATATGCCCTGGAGGTTGGCCGGAAGAGTCCCGGGACGGCTGCATGATATTAAAAGGTAACGCCCGAACTGAAAATAAAGGCTTATCAGTTCAGGATCATCATGCCCGGCTTTAAATCTTTCAAGCCTTTCATCGGTTGGAAGACTGTCAATGTCTTCATTCGCTGCATTACTCCTTATTCCAAATTCAACGCGGCCAAACAGCGCTCTGTAATCTTCAACATGGTTCTTCAACAGTTCATCATATGTAAACTTTTCGGCTTCTTCCAAAATCCTGAAACTTTCGCGCATATAATCGGCATGCCTGAACGATGTGGCAACAGACAGCAAAATTATAACGCTTTTTGAATCCTCTACTATTAAGTGCTCGCCTATGCACCGGACATCTCGGTCTTCAGGGATAATTCGCATCACCGTGCAGTAATTTACAGCGCCTTCCCCGCCACAGCTTCCTGACATTTTTAACGTGTTCTTACCAATGCAGTCCACTTTTTCAAAGTATCGCGCTCTTCTTAGCTTTGTTCTGAACGATAGGCTTCCGCTGCCCTGGGCTGTCATTCTCATCACAAAAACCTGCTGTGGTTCACTGATAAACATTTCACGGGTGTACAAAGTGTCGCCTATCCTGTATTCCACCCGGGAAACTGCGTTATCTATATCCAGTTCCCTCCTGTAATGCGATACATCACCATGATTTTCAAAACTGAAATATATTTCACCAAGCGGCTGGTAATGCCTCTGGCTTTCGGGAATTCCGGACAAAGCAACAGCAGCCAGATTCTCTGCTTCTCTTATTTTTCCTTTTGAAATCAGTTCACGAATTGCCTGCAAATTACGAAATGCGTCGGGGTTGTTCCTGTCTCTGGGACCTCCATACCAAATACTGTCTTCGTTCAAGCGTATAAGTTCATCGGCCGTTCCGCCATATATCATCGCACCAATCCTGCCATTTCCAAGAGGCAGCGCATAATCCCATCCGTTGTTTATATGTGCCGGCTTGTTATACCATAATACATTTTTGGCCATCTTCTGATTCCACCGAGTATCCGGCATCCGGAAACACCTCCACACTTCTTCGGTTTTATACACAAATGATTTTTTCTAACATGTCATGTCAAAACAGTATTTCAAAATAAAGAAATGGCTAACAATTTGATTATACTTTCACTGTGCTTTTTGAAATATAAAAACCCGACATTTTTGTTGCACTAATGTCATATTTTAATAGCACATATTACCATCCTGGTTATAGTACCGGTAACTTATCCATTTAACCGGGCGTGGTGAATATCATCTCCATTGAAGCGACGCGTCCGGAATAGAAAATCATATGAAAATAATAACTTTGGGCAAACTCCACTTGACCGGCATAACAGAATCATAGTTTGTAACGATTTTCAGCTATACAGTTAAAACGTAAATCTCTATAATTGATAATTTGCTAATGCGGGATGCCAATCACCGTTGAGGATTGGTGCTATTCTGCGTGCAGTCTCAGCAGGAAAATTACATGCTGGAAAAAGCATTGTATGGCGTGCTGACAGCGTTGGAATCAATTCCTGTATTCTATTGATTCAATGCTTATTACCCGTACAGCTTCGTTCACTGAATATAAATATCTTGAGATTACATAGCCTGTGAGGGAGTTTACCTCATTGATAACCTTATGGATGCCGATATGCTCATAGCTGTCGCCAATGTATTTAAACATCAGATCGGTTTTCCGGTTTTCAACTATCTCTGTAATTATCACTTTAAAATCCTCGGAATTTTTGACAACAAGATTGTTCTTTACAAAATAATTCTGCGCAGTTGAAGTACATGCAGGGTAAATATCCCTGTTCCAATTATGATCCACAGCTATTTCCGCATCCGACAAGTTGAAATAATCATACCTGATGGTATTTCCTTTGCGGTTTGTTACCGGATCATCCCATGTAACATCAACATGGTATAATTCATCATCGATGCATACAATGTTCCACGCATGATCTGTTCCGTTTGCAGAACCTAAAATAATGCGGCACGGAACACCTGCCCGGTTCAGAATAAGGGCCATAAGCTCAGAATAAGCCTTGCAAACGGCAACCCCGGTCTCTAATGCTCCCAGTGCGCTAAAGGACGAAACAGGCATCCTTGATGTCTGCCTGGTATCATATTCAAGGCGGGTAACAAGGTAATCATGCGCTGCTTTCACTTTTTCATAGTCGGTCATGTCTTGAGTAATAATCTCTGATACGATTTCATCAATCCACAAGAAGAGTTTTTCATCGCCCGAAGGAGAATTTATGTAATTCGGGTACAAAACCAGTTTATAATTGCTGCCATTCTGCCAAAGTTCGGTGGAATAGCTTTGAAGAAACACACCGGTACTAAGTTGAACTCTTTCCATAACACAATCTATGTATTTATGTAAATCGTTCTCCCTCTGTTTCTGATTAATCGGAAACTCTATTTTCTCATCGTGACGGAGAAAAGCCGCTTCCAGCTTCGGAAGGTTTTCAAACCAAATATCTGCAAGCCTGTTCCTGTTGTTTGCAAACAATGAAGAAAGGCTTTCATTATCAATCATTCCCTGTTCATATAAGCAGACCAATAATGGCTTATTATATACCTTGTGATTAAGGAACATGCATCGCCATGACAACTGTGACAGGCGTTCCCTTTTTAACAGGTTTCCGATTGAAACCTCTTCCCCGGGTTCCAAAAGGCCTGCCCTAAGTGCAACGCTGCCAACCGTGTCCCAGGTAAAGTCCCTGCTGTCTTTATCGGTGTAACCAAGAGCACGGAGCAAAAAAGTCAAATATGATTTTTCATCTATATAATCGCGGGAACCGAATTTGTTATTTCCAATACCGTTTGTGAGGCCGTTTTCATATAAATACCCGATATACGGGCTTGCCCAGTCAGGAACATCAGTAAAAGGGTGATGAAATTGACCCGTTAAAGCACGCCCTTCAGCACCCAGAAGCCTTACAAGCATTGCAGCCCCTTCAGCCCGCTCCGCAAACTTATCCAGCATCAAATTGCCGCCAGATCCCCTAAGAACATTTAATGAACTTAATGCTTCGGCATGGGGTATGCTTTTCAGATATCCAACGTTATTCTCGGTCAGTTTGCCGCCCGAAAAAACATCACGGCGCAAATGTTGAGGGTAAAGACACTCAATATTTGTAAATACGGTCCACGATAGCTGCTGTATGCTTTTTAGCCCCGTATCATGTTTACTTTCAGCGGATGCTGCAACGTTGATATTTGTGAATAATAAAAAAGAAAGCAAAATTACCGTTACCGGTTTTACTGTTTTCCTCAATGGCACACCCCAATTTTTCCATAAAATCTTATTATTTACTAATAAATATATATACTAATCTGCACAGGATGGCAAGACAGATTTATTATACCATGATTAATTATTTTTACGTCAATATTTTCCATAAGTTTTGACAGTGGCATTTTCCACCGGACAGACGATGTTTTGCAGGCAATTGCCCAGGTTATTGTACGGGGTATGCCCTGCAATATTTGCCAGAATTTCATTTCATCAGATCATACTTTATTACGAAAGCCGATGCTAAGAGGCGTTCTTTACCTGTAGACGGCCTGTTGACAATCTCACCGTTATATATTAATTCGCTGGATGCGCCTCCATCCAAAAGAGCAGCTTCGGTCACACCTAAAGATATCAGTATATCAGCCAGCTGTTTGCCTGTGACACCTGTACTGTAACCAGGCTGCCGGCCATCCACGACAACAAAAACCAAGGTGCTCTCATCCTTAATACCCACAGCAGTTCTTGGAGTGTATACTCTAAGATTCCCTGCCCATTCATCGGCGTCCTTTGCTACATTGTTACCGTTTTCTACAAGGGATCCAGAGCACTGATAGCCCTGTTCAACCTGTTCCTGCAGCAAAAGCTCAACCTTTTGCCCGGGGGAAAAATTCAAAAGCGGTGAATTTTCAAGATTTAAATCGGCAACCAAAAAACCGTCTTTAGGAATTTCCAATTCTCCCGAAACAACCTGGGTTGATTCAACAATACCATTCCTTACAATGCATGCCGTATATTCTGCATCGATACGGTTTGTTGGCCCGTACTCCCGGGTATAAAGCAAAATCCCTTCTTCATGCGGGTATGGATTTACACTGTTAACAGGCAACTCAAAGTTTTCTGTTTTCAGACTGACTTTAAACGGCGGAGAGCTAAACCAGGCCTTTTGCCCGTCAATAAACAGTATTCGTCCATAGCCTTTGCTTGAGCTTAGCAATTTGCCATTCTGAATAACCAAACCCGAGGGCTGTCCAAAGGCAAAGTTAAAACCCGCATTTACCGTAGCTGTGGCTTCATATCTTTTATCGATGTCACTTAACAATTCAAACCCGAATATTTGATCTTTGGACAGGACAGGGAAAACCTCAAGGCCCGGATTTGACAGATCCAGCTCCAGGATATGCAACACCTGCGGAGCCCCTTCATATTGAATCTCTTTTTTTGTATATATAACCGCATTTTTTCCGGGTTCGGGTGAAGGAGAAGGAGAAATTTCCTCAGACGAATAAGGCCCATCATGATGAAGATGCATCCTTTCTTCAGATGGGCCTATGATTATTACGAACAGTATTGCTATAAAGAATATGAGTTTTAAAAAATCCCTCATTCCGAATCTTTGCTGTTAATATTATATATTCTGTCAAGGTTGGCGCTCAACTGCCTGTATAGGACATCGGCAATACCAAGCCCTGTTTCCTTGGCGTTGTTAATTATCTCATCATCGAGCATTTCTTCAAACATTTCCCGGGCATAGCTTTTAGGAAAAAATTTGTTTTCGGGCACTGTTTTTTTCATCTGCTTATACATCATACCAATTAATATGCCCTCAAAATCTTTGCATGCTTTCTTCAGTTTTTCCTTATCGCCATCGCTATATGCATTTATAAGCATTTCTTCAAAAGCCTGGTCTTCACTAACTTCTTTATTATATGTTACACTTTTTTGCATATTTAAAGTACTGATACCGTCTATTTTCATCTGTATCCCCTTAACCAGTGAAAATCTTCAACTCACACATCCTTATATCCGAAAGGTTTAATTACCTTTTCAGATTGTTGGCTATACTCATCATTTCATCAGCTGTTGTGATAGCCTTGGAATTTAATTCATACGCCCGTTGTGCAGTGATTAGATTTACCATCTCCTCCACAGCCTGAACATTCGACGCCTCCAGATATCCCTGCCTTATCAGGCTTGGCTCTCCCATTTCTTCGTCCAGAACTGCAGGGCCGGACGCAGTGTTTTCAGCATACAAATTACCGCCAATGGCTTCAAGCCCCTGAGGATTATTGAATTTGAAAATACCTATTCTCTGGCCTGTTGGTATAATAATGCCATCTTCGTCCTTATAGCTGATTTCACCCTGTTCTGACACTATCATCTGATCCAGCGGGTAGTCGAAATAAATAGGATCACCATTTTCATCAAGGACGGGATAACCCCTTGCAGTTGTCAGCATATTGCCCTCATCGGTGACCGACAGTTTAAAGCTTCCGTCACGTGTATAATATATATTCTGGTCGGGATGCCGTACACTGAAAAAGCCTTCTCCGATAATAGCAAAATCCAGCTTGTTTTCGGTTTGAATCAGGCTTCCTTCAGTAAAATCCCTTGAAACCGATCTTATAACCGTCCCATGGCCAACCTGCAGGTTAACCGGGCGTCCCTGGTTTTCCAATATGTATGCCCTTTCCATGGTAACATACAACAGATCCTCAAATTCTGCTTTTTCCTTTTTGTATGCATACGTATTTACATTTGCAAGGTTGTTTGATATTGTGTCCACGTTAAACTGCATTGCCTTCATGCCGGAACTTGCTGTAAAAAGTGCTCTCATCATGCCTTATCACCCTTTAATCCGTAATTATCCCCTAATTTATTATCCTTTTATATATTATATTACACTTTTCCTACATTAACTGCTTTACCCAGGGTATCGTCAATTGCGTTTATAACCCGTTGGTTTGCTTCATAGCTGCGCATCAGTGATATCATATCCACCATTTCTCTTATTGCTTCGGCATTTGACTGTTCAAGAAAGTTTTGCAATACCGTACCTGAGAAGCCTTCAGCGACGGAATTCGGAGATGCACTGAAAAGGTTTTCACCGTTTTTCCTGAGGCTTTCAGGATTTTGAAACTGGGTTATTAAAAGCCTGTCCACAACCTGGCCGTCCTGAATTATCGTACCGTCTTCAGTAACTGTAAAATCACTGCCGTTCAGCTGAATAACTCCGTTTTGACCCAGCACATAATATCCCTTTCCGGTAACAAGCTGGCCTTCGGCATTTAGTTTAAAGCTGCCGTCCCTTGTATAGAACTGTCCTCTGCCGGGTACATTAATGGTAAAGAATGCCCTGCCATCATCTTTAATGCTCATATCAAGGCTGTTATCGGTCTTTAGCAGTGTACCTTGATTAAAGTAGGTATATACTTCTCCCACATCGTTGCTGAAAGACAGTTCCCCTACCGGCACTCCTCTTGCTGAACCGTTTGGATTGTCATGGAGCCTTTCAGCCAAAAGTTTTGGGAATCCTTCCAAAACAACCGTATCTTTTTTGTATCCCGTAGTTGAAACATTGGCCAGGTTATTGGTCAAAACATCCATCTTCTTATTCAGCGCCAGCATACTCCAGCCTGAAGTGTACAATCCTCTTACCATAAATATCTTCCTTTATTAATTAATGGTCACTGATAGTGATTAATCAAATACTATTCTAATTGTTTATCGGAAACTTCCTGAAAAGAGATAATATATTTATTAAAAAAAGACTGCTCCAATTTAGAAACAGTCTTTCACTTTCAATCCAACTTTATATTTTATCTTCTGTAATTAATACTTTCCATACCCGAATCTTCCAGTAATTCGATATTATCCAGTACTTTTCCGGTTCCAAGGGCCACACATGAAACTGCGTCTTCTGCAATGAAAACATCAATTCCCGTCCTTTGCTGAAGGAGTTTATCAAATCCGTAAACAAGGCTTCCCCCGCCTGTCATTACAATTCCTCTGTCACTGATATCAGCCGACAATTCAGGGGGCGTCCTTTCAAGTACCGAATGTACTGCGTCCACTATGCTTGAAACTGGTTCTTCCAAAGCTTCCATTATTTCTGTCGAAGACACCTGTATGGTTTTCGGAAGTCCTGATACAAGGTTTCTTCCTCTTACATCCATCACCACTTCTTCTGTCCTTGGGAAAACAGTTCCTATCTTAATCTTAATTTCCTCCGCAGTGCGCTCACCAATCATTATATTATGTTTCTTGCGCATATACCTGATTATGGCTTCATCAAACTTGTCCCCGGCGACTTTTATGGTTGTGCTGACAACCGCTCCGCCGAGGGAGATAACTGCGATATCGGTTGTACCGCCGCCCACGTCAACCACCATACTGCCACAGGCTTTTGTTATATCTATTCCTGCGCCAATAGCGGCTGCAATTGGTTCCTCGATAAGGTATGTTTTTCTTGCACCTGCCTGGATGGCTGCATCCTCAACAGCACGTTTTTCAACTTCGGTAACCCCGCTTGGGACGCATATCATAACCCTTGGTTTAAACAGTTTGAACATACTTCTGCTGCATACCTTATTCAGGAAATATTTAAGCATTCGCTCGGTTACCTGGTAATCAGAAATAACACCATCACGCAACGGCCTGATGGCAACAATGTTTCCAGGAGTTCTGCCCAGCATCTTCCGGGCTTCTTCCCCGACTGCCAGCAATTTGTTAGTATTTTTATCAATTGCGACAACAGAGGGTTCCCTAAGAACAATACCCTTTCCCTTTATATAGACTAATATGGTCGCAGTTCCTAAATCAATACCTATATCAAGTCCAAGGCCCACTCAAGACAACCCCTTACCCTTATGTATTTTTATATATTCAAAGCGTTCAAGCATAACTATTATACCCATGTACGTTTATATACAGACATATTCCCCAAAGTAAAACAACCAAAATTATTATTTTTGTCATGTCATCTTTTGTCTGTTTTTATATTATCACATTTACCGAGGAATGCAAATGTATTTTAAAGTTATGGTGCAAAAATTAGCAAAAAAACCGGGAGCCCCTGATTTGCCATAAGCTGACCCGGTTTTTAATTTATACCTGATATGACTTTTTTAAGCAGTATATTGCTCGAAATTAAAGTTTTCTTTATCTTTCCAGAATGGTATTTGCTATTTTCTCATAATACTTCACAATACTTGAGTGATCTTCCACACCACAGCCATCCAGTTTTATCGCCTGCATGATCTCCATAACCTGGGACGTTAACGGAAGCGGAACTCCAACGCTGTGGGATGTTTCAAGGACATTGCTCAGGTCCTTTATATGCAGGTCAATTTTGAAGCCCGGCTTAAAATTCCTGTCCAGCATCATCGGCACCTTTGCATCCATTACGGTACTTCCGGCAAGACCTCCCCTGATTGCACGATAAACCAATTCGGGGTCAACCCCCGCCTTTTTGGCAAGAATGAAAGCCTCTGACACGGCAGCAATATTAAGTGCCACAATAATCTGGTTACATAATTTTGCAGTATTTCCCGCACCTATTTCCCCGACATAAACAACAGATGCGGCCATGGCCTTCATTATATCATAGTGCTTGTCAAACACCTCTTTTTTACCGCCAACCATGACAGATAACGTACCATCAATGGCTTTAGGTTCTCCTCCGCTGACCGGGGCATCAAGCATATCAATTCCTTTTCCTTCAAGGGCAGTGTAAATTTCACGGCTGGCAAGAGGGGCGATTGAACTCATGTCTATAACAACCGAACCTGGTTTTGCACCTTCTATAACACCATTCTCACCTAAAACAACGGTTTTGACATGGGGTGAATTCGGAAGCATTGTTATAATGACATTGCACCTGGAAGCAACTTCCCTTCCGTTCGCACCGGCTTCTGCTCCGGCGGCTAAAAGCTCATCCACGGCGGATTGAACCAAGTCGCATACTACCAGCTCATATCCGGCCTTAATCAGATTTTTGGCCATAGGCTTACCCATTATACCAAGTCCGATAAATCCTATTTTCATACCTGTTTTCCTCCCTCTGACGTATAATTGCATTATTATTCATGGCTTCATTGTTCTTTTATCAGGTCCAAATCGGCCAGAATTTTCTTAAGGGCATCAAGTCTTTCCTGTGAACAATGGTCAATTGGCTTTACCGGATTTCCTACCTGAAGCCCCAGCAGATTCATACAGTCCTTCATTACCACAGGGAAACTGCCGTAGTTATATGCATTTCTAAGCGGTATAAGTTTAAACTGGGCATTCAGCGCTCCCTCAAGATCTCCGGCAATAAACCTTTCATAAATTTCAACCACTAGTTTCGGAGCCACGTTTGCGGTTCCTGCAACGCAACCCGCTCCACCGTAAACAAGAGTTCCAAATATTGTATAGTCCGTACCGCTTAATACCCTGAAATTAGGGTTGTTCCTTGTAATCCTTATATATTCTATAGTTTGGGAAAAATCCAGCGAAGTATTTTTTATTCCTATTATATTGTCTATTTGCGACAGTTTACCAAGTAATGAAACAGAAATATTGTTCGTTGTTTTATCAGGATTGTTATACAAAAGAACAGGCAGGTTTGTTGATTTGGCAATTGTTTTAAAATGTTCGTACATTTCGTTTTCATTAGGTCTTATATACATCGGCGTCAATACAGTGACTGCATCTGCGCCGGCACTTTCAGCCATTTTTGCAAGTTTCACGCATTCCTTTGTGGTAATTGCACTTGCACCTGCATAAACAGGAACTCTTTTATTTACATGTTCTACTGTGATTTCAACGGCTTTTTTCTGGTTTTCATAATCAAAAGCATAAAACTCGCCGTTGCTTCCAAGCACAAATATTCCGTGGACTCCGCCGTCAAGAACATAATCGATAACCCTTTCAAGGCCGGCTTTATCTATGTTTTCTTCGGCATCCACCGGAGTAATTACCGGGGGAATAACTCCTTTTACATCATTTATACTCAGCATAGCCGTTACTCCTTTGCTGTATTTGATTTAATCAATGCAAAGCACGTCTTAACCAGCTTTTTAGGTTACCGGGGCGGGATTAAACAGGCATATAGCATTATGTATACCGTGTAAATCAGCCCAGACCTTCCTGTTCCCGCTGGCAACTTCGAGAATAAATTTAAAAATCTCCGTCCCGACTTCTTCTATTGTTGCATCTCCTGATGCTATCCTGCCTGCGTCAATATCAATCAAATCATTCCATTTCTCAGCCAGATCGGTCCGGCTTGAAACCTTTATCACCGGTGCCATGGCCAGGCCATAGGTTGTTCCCCTGCCAGTTGTGAAAACCTGCAACGTAATTCCCGATGCCAGCTGGCATGTGCCGCATACAAAATCACTGGCGGGAGTTGCTGCAAAGACTAATCCCTTTTGGCCGGGCATTACTTTTTCTCCGGGCGACAGGACATGAGAAATGGCAGAAGTTCCTGATTTCACTATTGAACCCAAAGCCTTTTCCACAATATTCACCAATCCGCCTTTTTTGTTTCCCGGTGAAGTGTTTGCATCCCTGCCGACTCCGCCAAGCTCAAGATAACGATCATACCATGCCATTTCCCGTATCAGCTTTTCTCCGACATTTTTATTAACAGCTCTCGGCGTCAGAAGGTGTATTCCATCGCGAACTTCGGTAACCTCGGAGAACATGACCGTGGCTCCGGCTCTTACAAGCAGATCTGCCGCATAACCGACAGCAGGGTTTGCAGTAATTCCCGAAAAAGCATCACTTCCGCCGCATTGAAGCCCAACCACAAGATCTGATGCGGGGCAAACCTCTCTTTTTCGGTCGTTAAGACGCCTGAGAATTGCATCAGCCTTCCGGACAATTCTTTCAACCATCGGATTAAATCCCGTCTCGTTCTGAAATATTATTACATTATCTTCGCAAATCTCCGGAATGAACCTGTCGGGCGGCAGCTTTTCACATCCGAGGCTTATAACAAGCACCTCTCCTCCGAAATTCGGATGCTTTGCCAAATTTCTCAGTATACGGATTGGGATAACCGCCTCGGTTGCATTTATCGCAACACCACAGCCATAGTTATGGTTAATTGGCATTACGCCGTCCACATTGGGGTATTTGGGGAGGAGTTCTTTTTTTATCCTTTCAACCGCTACATTTAACACTCCCTCCACGCATTGCACGCATGCCACTATCCCAAGCATGTTTTTTGTTCCGACCGTCCCGTCACTGTTCCTGTATCCCAGAAACGTAAAGCCGTGAAGAGGAGGTAACGGGTCAGGAATATCCGTTGCAACGGGAAGATCGGAAAGTGCGGGGGGTTTGGGAAGTATTACTTTATCCTCACTGACCCAGCTCCCTTTTGGGATGTCCTCCTTCGCATACCCTATAACTGCTCCGTAACGGATTATTTCATCACCTTGTTTCAAATCAGATAAGGCTACTTTATGACTTTGCGGGATGAATTCTAAGGCTTTCACATCTTCAGAAACTGCTGTCCCTTTTGCAGCACCATCTGGATTGACGACAATAGCAACGTTGTCGAGATTATTAACTTTAATGAAAAGAGGCTTGTCTTTATTCATATCGCACATATGTAACTCCGATACGCATTTTGCCATGTACTTATTAGTTTAATACATGTGAATATCATATGCAATGAAATAGATGGAATAGATGTAAAAAATTCTATATAAAAAAGGCCGGATACTATCCGGCCTTTTTTTCGTTCTTTTTGTATTTTATCCGTGTGGCTTCTCCACCTCGTATGTGCCTCTCAGCCTTATTCTCCTCTAAAATTTTCTTAACCTGTTTTGCCATAACCGGATTAAGTTTTTTTAGCCTTTCGGTAACATCCTTGTGTACTGTACTTTTACTGATTCCAAAGGTCTGGGCTGCCGCCCTGACTGTTGTTCTGTTTTCAATTATAAACGCTCCCAGTTCGAGGGCCCTTTCTACAATATACTGCTTCAAAGCAAATTCCCTCCTACAGCATCAGAACCTGCCTGGCTCGAGGTGTTTCTGTTAATATTTATATGCACATATGGATGCGGTTATGTTTTTTGATGACGCCTGATTATTCGTTAGATAACGGAAGTACGGTTTTTGGGTCTATCAATTTATCATCCTTATACATTTCAAAGTGCAGGTGAGGAGGATCGGCACACTCGAAAACTGCAGTGTTTCCTACACTGGAAATGGCATCTCCGGCCTTGACTTTCTGATTTACGCTGACCATACCGGCACTTGCCAGATTAGAATAAATCGATTTATACCCATTTTCATGGTCTATTACAATTGTTATACCGTAGCAGGGATCCTCTTTAATTTCCTTTATAAAGCCATCAGCTACAGCCTTTACCGCTTCACCTCTGGGAGCTTCTATGTCAATTCCGCTATGAGTACGCCATTCATCAAGGGTTTTTGAATAGAGGAGTCTGTCCATTGCGTAATCTGTAATAATCTTTCCTTCGAGAGGCAATACAAAAGTCGGTTTTTTGCCAAACAGATTTATAACTTCTTCAGAATCATCACTTTGCTCACTCTTTTTTTCGGTATCTGACTCTTTTGGTTTCGATGGTGCGGGTGTAGCTGTTGGCGCTACGGTTGGTTTCGCAATTGTTTCAACATCGTTCTGGGCTATTTCGGGTATGTCCTCTATGTTATTGTCATTTTCGGCTTTAAGATTGTCTTCTGAGCCAGTGTCGGGTTCAGAGGGTGTGTTTAAGCCTATTTCATATTCAAAGCGCCTTTCGGGGGTTCTCAGTTGATCAATCGCAGACTGGTCTACATCTGCTATATTATCATCCAATGAAGCATTATCTTTATTTTCTTCATCCAGGGATGCACCATCGGGAACCAAATCATTCTCATATTGGTCGGGGGAAGTAATCAGATGATTGGTTGTAAAATAAACTGCGCCCACTGCAAGAACGCATAACCCTATAACAACAAGGATATAAAAACCGCTTTCCTTAAGAAACTCTTTTATCTTTCTTGTCCACTCTTTATCATCATTGTAAAAACCTTTTTGACTCACATTGTCCACCTCCAGCAAATATTATTGCCATTGGAAGTGGATTTATACATGAGAGGAATTTTTTTGATTAACCGTTGCCCAATTTAGCCAGTATTTCTTTTGATATTGGTTCTACCTCAACCCCGGTGTAGTAATACTGGAGGATATATTCAAAACCGCGGCCTTTTTGTGCAAGCTCATTCGCCCCGCACTGGCTCATTCCCACGCCATGGCCGAAGCCATATGTTGTAACTTCCATCGTATCTTCTTCTATAAAATTAATTTCCATTATTGTCGATGCCAATGAAAACAACTCCCTGAACTTCGTTCCGGGTATTATTATACTCCCTATCCTTATTTCCTTGGCTCTCTGGCTATTGGTATATTGCACCACCTCAACATCTTCTGACACCGGTCCAAGAAAAACAATCTCCGGATATGCCTTCATCAGTTTTTCACGAACTTCTTCACCTGTTAAAACCACTTTTTTTTCAAAACTTGAGTAATCAGATTCGCCTTCACTGTATACGCTCCGAAGATAAGGCACTTCACTGACCGAACTCCACACTTCCTGAATGTCTTCAGTTATTCCGCCGCTGTTGGCATGATATAGAGGATTAATTACTTCTCCGTCATATGTCAGTATTAACCCGCTCGTACCATAAACGGCTTCTTCAATTTTCGCCCAGTTTTCCTCCACATTTGCATTAGGATACCATGTCTGATACAATTCTTTGGGTATCCATGCCTGGCAATGTGTCGAATCGGTACATACATGAGCGCCATAGTGCCTTTCAGTACCGCTTCCGTATTTACCCAATGCCCTTCCCAGGGCATACGTTCTTGCAGCAATTGCCTGGGCCTTAAGCGCTTCCAGTTCGAAGCTTGCAGGCATTTCTGCCGCAACAACCCCCACAATATATTCATCCAGATCCATCCGTTCAATAACTTTATTTCGTGTGTTATACACTATAATATCTGTCTTCACAGCAAAATGCTGCTTTTCAGGCTCATCTTCCTTCTGTTCACTTTTCCTGAGGGTTCTCGAAATCGAGAAAAAAATAAGCAGGCATACAACCAGCAGCAGTACAAGAGCCTTCCTGTTATTATTCATTTGCAAGCATGCCTCCCTTTATATGTAATTTATAATAACGGAAGAAATTGCCCGGCAATTTCAACGTACATTTCAGTTGAGATGTGATTATAACCCATAAACATCGCATACTATTCAAAATATATGCTTAAAACTTCAGCTTAATAACTTATTTTGATATAATGGAACTTGCCGGCCTTGCGTATGTAGCGCCGGAAAGTTTAAACGGGATTTTATATTGATGAGGTTTAAGATGACAAATCCATTCATGCTGAAAGCAATAGAAGAAGCCAAAAAAGCCTGCATTGAAGACGAGGTTCCTGTTGGTGCCGTAATCACATATAAGGGCCAGATTATAGCCGCAGCCCATAATTTGCGTGAAACCCTCAACAGGGCCACAGCCCATGCCGAGATCCTTGCAATTGAAAAAGCCTGTGCGGTTTTAAACAGCTGGTACCTAAATGACTGCGATTTATATGTGACTCTTGAACCGTGTATTATGTGCGCAGGTGCAATCATAAACGCAAGAATAAGGAGCCTTTATTTTGGTGCATTTGATCCAAAGGCAGGGGCATGTGGTTCGGTAACTGACGTTTTCCGCCTGAAAGAATTGAATCACAAAGTAACCGTCTATGCAGGAATTATGGAAGATGAATGCGCTTTCCTTCTGAGTGATTTTTTTAAAACCAAACGCTGAAAAGGCAGGAATTAGGTAATTTTAACCATATATTTTGCTATTGGTCATTTACATGCGGGTCCATGTTTTTTCTCCTTAAAGATAAAACGAGCAGCAGCAAGGGAATAACAATCTGAAACGGTATGGAATAATAAGGCCAGACACTTTCGGACCAATCGAGCAGGTCCAGCAAATTTTCATGTCCCCAGATTGACAGTACAACGCAGAAAGTAGCGATTGCACCGGTCAGTTTCCTGTAATCGTCAATTCCTGCTATCTGGCTTAAAGCCCGTGTGGCGGCGTAGATGCAAACCGAAATTTTAACTCCTCCGCCAATCAGCAGGTTTATGTCTACGAGCGGCTCCACATTCAGTCCCGGTATAAGCAATGATGTCAAATGAGGAATAAAGGTGGCGCGGGATATCAAATCGGTTCCGAGGACAATTATATCCCTTAAAAATACAATAACACCCATTAAGGTTGAAACCATCGTAGCGATAAAAACAATTTTTTTAAGCCTCTCCTTTTTATTTAAATGGGTAAACACCATAAGGAATGCAACGGCTTCTCCATAAGGAAAACATATAAAATTATAAGCTGCACTGAGCACTGGT
This sequence comes from Thermoclostridium sp., assembly GCA_036562185.1. Lineage (GTDB taxonomy): Bacteria > Bacillota > Clostridia > DSM-8532 > DSM-8532 > Thermoclostridium. The sequence continues at coordinate 5,520 of DATCKN010000067.1, read as the reverse complement.
GCAATGCCCTCTCCCAGTATTGGGAAGAATTCTGTGAAATCATGTACAGTAAAAACAGGTAAGCTTATGATGAGAACCACCAGCGGTATCACAGGTACCATAAGCTCACTTAACCTTCCTATTACTTCTATTCCGCTGTTAATTATATAAACCAGTACGGCTGCAAAAAGCCCTATTACCACAGCCATTGGCGTTTCAGGGAAAGTAACCGTACAGATAAACTCTCCAAAATCCCTGAGCACAAGGGAAGACAGGTGGATAAAATACCATATATACAGGACTGCAAAAATATTTCCGGCAACGTTTCCCATTTTTTCTTGTAAAATATCTACCAGCGTTTTGGATGGGTTCAGCATTGAAATAGCTGCATAAATCACCATCAGTAAAGCACCAATTATTCCACCGATAAGTATGGCCAGCCATGCATCATTTTTTGCTCCCTTTGCAGGAGCCAATATAACAGTGCTTCCAAAAAGAAAACCCGATAAAATCAAAAATAACTGGATACTTGATATCTTCATCTTTTCCATTACTTCAAAACTCCGATCATCTTTAATGCAGTTTCTATCCATTGCGAGGGACTGGGAGGTCTTCTCCCCGTTTCCAGAAGTAAGCTGACAACCAGGCTGGTTGCCATAAAGAAAAAATACAGGATAAAGACCCTTGCCGGTTCTTTTTTCCGTATAAACCTTTGCATGTCATACAATATCAGAATTGAGAATACCGCCAAAATTTTAAACATAATTTCATCCCTAATCAACAGGGCTTTTGACAATACCCGTCCGCATTATTTTTGCATTCACCTGAATGTCCACAGGAAGCTCACTGAATACTGTAAGCCAGTTTTTGCTTGATTTTTTCCAATACTTCGGATGGTACTTCCTTACATACCTGCCAAAACCGAATATATCGCTGAAATACTCCTTTTGCGTTTTCTCCAGTGCCATCCCTATTTCTTTTTTTATCTCTTCTTCCAGCATTTCCTTCAAAATTGCAAGGTCTTCAGGCAACTCCAGTCTGCCTTTTCCCTCATATCCTCCAACATTTGCCTCCACCTCCACTTTTATATTGAGTGCCGACGGTTCACCATTTTTGAATGCAACACTGATTTTCCCTTTTGACCTTGTAACTTCCATCGATATTTTGCTATTATCTGCAAAAATATTAATGACAGTACTCTTCACTTTATCTATGGCAAACAAATACCCACGCGTTTCATATGAATCCAGCCAGCCTACCAGCTTTCCATCCCTAAAAACAGCGGTGCCTTCTGTTTTGACATCTTTTTCTCCCACTTTTGATATTTGTCCAATGGCAGGCTGCTTTTCGTTGCCACCCATATCTTTAATCAGGTCTATCAGCATGGTTTTCTTAACGGTTGCGCGTGAATCCGTATTTTCTACCGTACCGTTTATATAAATAGCAGGTATTGAATCAATATCCGACTCTATCGCAAGGATTTCTTCAGGTGTCACTCCTTTCGCCACGAGGATGTTCATTTCGTAATCAATTTCATGATCCCGCTGGAAAAAGTCCAGCACTTCTTCAATACCGTCCTGTGAAAGTTTTTCGCCGAGGATAAGAACCTGGGCTGTGCTAAAAAACATCTTCTTGTCAACGGTCGACAATATACCTCTTACAGCTTCAAAAACCGTTTCACCTACATAAGATTTGACGAACACAGGCTTTGGCATGCCACCTCCGCCTTTTCCATTTCCGGAGGATGTAGATTGAATTGCAGCAGGTTCTACCACCTGAACGGTCAGGATAACTTTGCCGTCATCGGTTCGCTCCAGCCCAATGCCTACCACAATATTTATGTCAGTTATATCCTTGTTATTCCAGCAACCGGCTAGCAGCAAAGATAACAATGACCATAAGGCAATTGATGATATAGCTGTTCTTTTTACCATCTTTCTGCATTTCACAGCCCTGTTTTAACCTCCTGGCGTTTTGTACCTTTCCGGCCTCTGCCCTCTTCCTGACGCAGAATCTTAGGTCTTGTCACCATTGCCCAGATAGGCACCACAACAAACGAATCCTTAAGGTCGGAGGATGTAAGCGGCGAAAAAGGCGCCATATATGGAATCCCAAAGGAACGTAATCTGCACAGATGTGCAAAAACAACCACAACCACGAGAGTAATTCCCAAAAAACCCATAAAATTGGCTGCAATGAGAAACACAAAACGGAGCAGCATTGTTGCACGGACCAGCGGAGGGACAACAAAGCTGCAGATAGCTGTAATGGCTACAATAATTACCATCAGATTGCTGGCAATTCCCGCTGCCACCGATGCTTCCCCCAGTACAATCGCCCCTACAATGCTCAGAGCCTGGCCTATAGGCCTTGGCATACGAACGCCTGCCTCACGCATAAGTTCAAAGACTAAAATCATCAAGAGCGCTTCAACAAAAGGAGGAAACGGAATTCCCTGCCGTGAAGCTGCGAGCGTAATCATCAGCTTGAACGGGATTACTGTGTGATGAAAGCTGACCAGAGCCACATAAAGTCCCGGCAGCATGTTTGACAGCAGCAACGCCATTACGCGAAGCAGACGTATGAAGGTTGCAAAATATGCGTGGTCATAGTAATCATCGGTGTTCTGTATGGATTCCACAAACAGATACGGTATGGTAAGGACATTGGGCGTGCCATCACAAAATACGGCTACACGCCCCTCCAGAAGTTTTCCCGCGAGCTTGTCGCATTTTTCACTGTTTCCGACCGTTGGGAAAAGGGATAGCCTGCTGTCGGAAATGTACTGTTCTATAATACCGACATCAAGTATGCCATCATTATCAATTTTTTTTAGCCTTTCCCGCACTTCATTGACAATCCGGTCATTGGCAATTCCTTTAATATAGCAAATACAGACATCGGTTTTTGTTTGCTTACCAAGCTGCATTATTTCCAGCTTCAGATTCGGGTTTTTGATTCTTTTCCGAATAAGCGTGGTATTTGTAAGCAAATTCTCGACAAAACCTTCCCTTGCGCCACGGATGGATACTTCGGTATCGGGTTCCTTCACCTGCCGGCCTTGAGGAGCTTTAACCCCAATCACAAGAGCTTTGTTTTCCCCGTTAATAAAAAGCAGAGCTTCACCTGATACAATTCCATCTACCGCTTGTTGCATATCATTGGCTTCTTTTATATCATTGTTAATAACTATGCATTCCTTAAGGCGTTCATATATGCGGCTGTTGCCGTGGTCACCGGACAAGTATTCAATAATTGGATGTACAACATCCTGGTTTAATAACCTCTTGTCAACAAAACCGTTGATATAAGCTATCAGTATCCTTATTAAACCGTCTTTTCCGCATGAAATTTTACGATATATAAAATCGCTGCAGCAGGAAAATGTCTCATTTAATTTGGCCTCTACTTCCTCAACTGAGCCCGGTATTTGCCCGCCTGAATCTGTGCATGTATTATCATGGCCGGTGATCTGAATTTTTATCATGGTCCGTTTTCTTACCCTTCTACCCATACCTTTATCACCTGTCCGTATTATAACCGTTATTCTGCCATGAAATGCACAGATTGGGTGAATAATGTTAATAAGGCCAAAGTAAGTTAAAAAACTGCCTCAGCTTCATGTTGTGGCCTGAAAAATAAACCATCCGTCCTTGACAGAAAACTGGAATACGCCGCCATGCTTTTCTATGACATGAACCATGCTTTTTATACCATACCCATGTCCAGCCTCTTCTGACACAGGTATACCCTGATGGAATTTGGGTTCTATATAATAGCTGTTGCGTATATCCATACACAGCTTGTTGTTTTTGTCATACATACGAATGCGGACTATGCGTTTTCTAACGTCAGGTATTAATTTCGAAGCATTAATGGCATTTTCCAATGAATTTGACACAAGAGAGCAAATCTCTGTATCGCTGAAGGGAATTGATTCAACCAGCTTTGCATCTATCTCCAGCGTGACCTCAGCCTGTTTTGCTTTTGTGACATAAGAAGATAAAATCAGATTGACTGTTTCGTTTTCGCAAAAGCGCACGGGAGTTATGGCATCAATGTCTGACTTGGCGATTCGCAGGTATTCTTTGATTTCCTCTATGTTTTTATTCGATGCCATGTTTTGCAACAGGGTAAAATGATGCCGCATATCATGCCTGTAGGCTGCAGCATTCTGCTGCATTTGCACCAGAGAAGCAAACTCTGTCTGTGCCTGCTTAAACTGTGAATCCAGCATATCCCGCTCATGCTGCAAGTATGCCTGTTTTTGTGTTTCTGCATAGTAAAGAAGGACAAATGCAAAATAAAATGTAGCTGCTACGAAGGGCATAAACTGCACGGCTGCCCGTGTTCCGCTGTATAAAAAATCGGTGTAAACAGTGGTGGCATGTTCGAATATATAGTAAAAAGCCGGCATTGCACCAAAAAGCATACAGGATTTAACCGAGCGATCCATTAAATGCCGTGCGGATTCCACTACATATTTCTTAAGAAAATAATATGCAGGAAGCGCAGTCAGAATATAAACCGCATGATTCACCGAAACGCTTTTAAAAATTGTGCCTGCAATAGTACCAAAGAAACGAGGGAGCTGACAACACTGGTATGAAACAAACATGCTTGTGAGCGAAATCAGCCATGATCGCTTCAGATAAACGGCGATAAAAGCAGTAATCGGCAGATGACAAATAATCGGGTACATTTTTAAAGCTATATCCATGCCCCAAAGCTGCAGGCAAATAACTTGCAAAATGAACACGATGATGATATAGCACCCGAAAACAAGACAGTTTTTTGTCGTACGTTCCATTCCGGCCAAACTTACAGCAATAGCCGCACCGAACAGCAAAATAACAAAGTAACGGGAATACTCAATGATAATTGCAAACATCATTTATTTCCCTCCATTTGATAATTCAGATACTGTTGTTTAAGCTCGCGCACTTTTCCCTGCGCCACGGGTATGGAGGAAAGTGTCTGCAAAATCACCTGATGATTTTCTATGATATCCACATACTGCATATTCACAAGGTAGGATCGATGAGGCTTGAAAAAACAGCCATATTTCATTAAATTGTCGCAGACAGAAGAAAATGAATCATTGCATTGTATAACCTTGCCTGAGCGCAGGTGGTAGTATACATGCCTGCCTATGATTTAGACAAAAACCAAATTGAAAATAAGTATTTTCTGAATGCCTTCATTACTATTTACAATAATTGCGTCTTCATCTTTTTTTGCTTTGATCTGCTCCAGGATATCATCAAAGGTGAAGAATAACTTTTCTTTTGTGACAGGCTTCAGTATGTGGCAATACAAACAACAAACTGTCAAAACGGTCGAGGATGCCGCCGTGCCCGGGCAGCAGATTTCCATAATCTTTTATACCGGCAATTCGTTTAATGGACGACATTGCCAAATCCCCAAACTGACCGATCAGTGATGCTGTAAGGAGGTACAATAACAAGTTACCAAAATTCACAGTCATGGAAGTATTATTCTTCAGTATTATCGCTGCAAGCATCAGTATCACTATTGCAG
>DATCKN010000056.1:0-4035 GCA_036562185.1 Thermoclostridium sp. | reverse complement strand
GATGTATTCACCCTCAGCACTTCTATAAAGGAATCTTTGGATCCCTTAACCGCATTTTCGGCAACCGGCTCAGTGACAGCTCTTTTTTCATATCCTATAACTTCAAATGTCACCGCCGTTTTTTCACTGTCAAATACCAGGGCAGCCGAACCTTTCAAAATATCCTCAAGGGTTTCCTTCAGTGTCAGCCTTTTCTTACGCGACGAATGGTATATTGCTCCGTTTTCAATAAACTCAATAATATCTTTTGCATTTTTCGCCTCCATAAAAGCTTTTTCCTGTGTCAGAGGCTTCAAAATATCTTCATTCACAATTTTTGTATCAACCATTCCGTCAACGTATATCAGCGTCACAGAAAGGTCAGGCCGGTTATTTATATAATGAATCTGATAGTTTATATCGTCACTGTCCGAGAGAATTCTTTTAATATTAGCAAATGTAACCTCATTATCTTTAAATTCAGGCATATTGCCATTACCTGCAGCATTTGAAGTACTTTTTATACTGTCATTCTTTTTTTTCACAAATTTCATCAATTCTCCCCCTGATAAATAAATTGTTGTATTTATAGTATCTATTACCGGCCGCACAATATACCTGACAGCAATAATTTGCATAAAAAAGGTTCTATAATAAATGTTGGGGTGGCTAAAGAGAAAAATTTAGCACACCAACATTTTTTTGCATAAAAAGAGAGCATAGAATTAAAATCTCGAGTAAAATGAAGTTACCACACTAACATTTCGAAAGGAGATTCAATCTATGCTCTATACTAATTATACTGAAGAATTGCTCGGTTTAAAAGATATTTCTGTTAAACATGTGAAAAGATATGATAACAGGCTCTGTATTCATATAGAAATGCATAAAAAGGCACATAGATGCCCCAGGTGCGGAGAGTGGACAAGCAAGGTACATGATTACAGGAAGCAGCAAATAAAAGACATTCCTGCTTTTAATGAAATGACTGTTATTTATTTGCGTAAACGAAGGTATGTATGTCCCATGTGTGGTAAACGGTTTTATGAAACTGTTCCTTTCCTGCCAAGGTATCACCGTATAACGAATCGTCTTGCAGCGTATGTTATCAAATCATTGAAAGAGGTTAGATCAATGAAAAGCGTGTCAAACTTGGTTAATCTCTCGCCACCTACAGTGGCCAGGATATTTGATAATGTTGGATATTCCAATAATTCTTTGCCAAAGGTCTTATCTATCGATGAATTCAGGGGAAATGCCGGCGGAGAAAAGTTTCAATGTATCATAACAGACCCCGAGCACAGGAAGGTAATAGACATTTTGCCGAACAGGAAAACAGAAGATATGGCTGAATATTTTCTTGGCTACAAAGATCGTAAGGCAGTTCAGCATGTAGTAATTGACATGAGCGAGCAATTTCGAAGCCTTGCCAGAAGTTTATTCCCTCGTGCAAAAATAATAGCAGACAGATACCATGTTGTAAGACAAGTGATGTGGGCGTTTGAGAATGTAAGAAAAGCTGAACAGGTAAAGTTTTACGATTCCCGAAGGAAGTACTTTAAAAGGAACAGACGGGTTCTATTGAAACGGCCAGAAAATCTGACTGAAGAGGAAGCATACCAGATAGAATCAATGCTAAGAATATCAGAGAGATTGAGGCAAGCCTATTTTTTAAAGAATGAATTTCACAAACTTATGGACTGTAAAAACAGGGATGATGCCAGAAAACAACTTGGAATATGGAATATGCTTGCGAGGGCGTAAAAATTTCTGTGTATGAGAGTTAGGAAATGCTCTTTTCTGGTAAGAATTAGCAATATAAACCAGAAAGGAGTATTTTTTATGAGTGTATTACCAAAAGAAGTAGTCCAGGAAATAATCAGGGGCAATAGTTTTCAAAATCCAGGAGAAGTTCTAGCTTTTTTAAAAGATGCTTTCAAAGATGTACTGCAGGAAATGCTAGAAGCTGAAATGGACGTTAAGCTTGGATATTCACGAGATGAAGTTGCAAAAAAGAGTACAGACAACTGCAGGAACGGTTACACAACTAAAACCGTCCGTAGCGAGCTGGGGCCTGTACAATTGGACGTTCCCAGGGACCGTAAGGGTGAGTTTGAGCCTAAAATCGTACCTAAGTATAAGCGTGATGTCTCAGGGATTGAGGAGAAAGTAATTTCTCTTTATGCCAGGGGCATGTCTACCCGGGATATCCATGACCAGATCAAGGACTTGTATGGAGTTGAGGTGTCTGCTGAAATGGTTAGTAAGATCACCGAACGAATAGTTCCGGAAATCAAGGAATGGCAGAACCGTCCCTTGGATCCGGTATATCCATTCATTTTCATGGATGCCATACACTATAAAATCCGTGAGGATAATCATATTCTAAACCGTGCGGCTTATGTAGTTCTTGGTGTCAACCTTGAAGGAAACAAGGATATTATAGGTATATGGATTGGCGAAAATGAATCTTCTAAGTTCTGGTTAGGAGTCCTAAACGAGCTTAAGAACAGGGGCGTTGAAGATGTGCTCATATTTTGTGTAGACGGGCTTACCGGTCTGAAGGACGCTATAGCGGCGGCATTCCCAAAAGCGGAAATCCAACGGTGTATCATTCATCAACTGCGTAATTCCTTTAAATATGTTTCCTACAAAGACCTCAAAGTGTTTTCTAAGGATTTCAAAAATGTCTATACTGCTGCCAGTGAGGAAGCAGCTCTGGATTCTCTTTGTGAGCTAAAGGAGAAATGGGGACGACAATATCCTTATGCTTTCCGTAGTTGGGAAAGCAATTGGGAAGTATTAAGTCCTTTCTATAAATTTCCGGAAGAGATAAGAAAAATTATTTATACAACCAATATCATTGAAGGCTTACACAGGCAGTTCCGAAAAGTGACAAAGACTAAATCGGTCTTTCCGAGCGATAGTTCACTTGAGAAGATGCTTTATCTGGCCTCCATGAATGTGATGAAGAAGTGGACACAGCGTTATCGGAACTGGGATCAGGTATTAAGTCAGCTGATGATAATATTCCAAGGAAGATTGGAGCAGTACCTGTAGGATTCACCCCCACCGCCCTCAAGGGCTAGTCCTCATTGCCGGACGGGCTAGACCTCACAAAATATAAGGTACCAAGGGACACTATGCCCATTATGTAAAATTATTGCCAGTTTTTATTCAGGTTAAAGCATAAAACCTGACAAAACTGGAAATAATCCTAGATAGAAAATAAAACTGTTAATTATTTCTTTTGCTGAATTTCTTACCAGAGGTAGCGTATCTACTTCCCATACACAGAAAAATTTTCAGACCCAGCGAGCCAATTCCAATACAGCCTGTTTGCGACGAACTGGCTGTGAATATCTGCATCCCCATCGCCAGCTATACATAATAAATCCAGTGAACAACTTTTTACAGTCATTCACTGGAATACATCAATACTTCATTTTACTTGAGCCCCACCCCAACATTTGACATAGAGCCATAAAAAAGAGTCCTCCGGATTTGAAGGACTGCTTTTTATCTTAAAGGACTGCTTTTATCTTATACGACATATGGATATTTACAATGCCTGTGATCAGGTTATCATTACCACTTGCCTTTTTTCATATGGCCTTCGAGTTCTGCTTTAGATCTCTGCCTTATTATCTGCGCCTCTTTAATCGCATCGCCAAACAGAGCTGCGCACGGTGGATCAAGATTTATCTCAAGTCCTTCCTTCGCAAGCTCTCTAATTTTCGTTGCAAGCAGTATAATCTCCATATGAATGTCGTTTGTTCTCTCAGACTTGTAAATCTTTTCAGCATCTTCACTGCTCAGCTCCGCAAACCTCTCCTTCGGAGCCCTGCATTTCGGGCAAAAATCAGGTGCTTCATCTCCCTGGTGTATATATCCGCAAACGCCGCATTTCCATATCTTCTTCATTATTGCACATCCTTGTACAATTATTTTGTATTAAATCAGTGACCAAAGCCACTGTTCGACCCATTAAAAGTCATAGTTAACATAACACTTCAAATTTTATTCTTTTCCAAACATCAAGCACATCATCCGGCT
>DATCKN010000052.1:0-5608 GCA_036562185.1 Thermoclostridium sp. | reverse complement strand
TCCTAAAAATGCATTTGATAGCAGTAAAATTCATTATGAATACGTCCGAGGGTATAATGAGAACAGTATAGAAATTGACAAAGAACTAATCGATGAAGCCGTTCAAAAAGCAAAAAATTATGATACTATTCTTGTATTTGCAGGATTGACAGATTATGTTGAAAGTGAAGGCTGTGATCGTAAACATATGAGATTACCCGATAATCAGCTGGCAGTATTGGATAATCTCATAAAGACAGGGCACAGGATCGTTGTAATCTTATTTGGAGGAAGTGTGGTTGAGCTTCCCTTTGCAGATCATGTTAATGCTGTTCTGCATATGTTTTTGCCGGGACAAAATGGAGGAACAGCTGTAAAGCAACTTATATTCGGTGAAAAGAATCCCGGCGGACGCCTGGCAGAAAGCTGGCCGTATACTTATGCTGATGTTCCTTTCGGAGAAAACTTTAGCCAATGCTTGCGTGAAGTCTATCGTGAAAGTATATATGTGGGCTATCGGTATTATCTTACCGCTGGTATAAATGTTCGCTATCCGTTTGGTTTTGGACTTAGTTATACTTCATTTGCATATGAAAATATGAAACTGGAGCACAATGGAGATATAGTTTCAGTAACCTGTGACATCCATAATACTGGAGGGTATGATGGTGCAGAGGTGGTCCAGTTATATGTTAAAGCACCACAGAGTGATGTGTTTAAGCCGATAAAGGAACTTCGCGCTTTCCGGAAAGTCTATCTTCGTTACGGTGAGCAAAAAACGGTGACACTTAAGGTTGATATAGAATCGCTCCGTTATTATCATACCGGTGTGCAAAGATGGGTACTTGAGAGTGGCATCTACGAGTTCCAGCTTTGTCGGGATTGCACATCTGTTATTTGGTCTGAACATGTAATGCTGAAGGGTGAAGATATTGATTCGCCATACTCTCACGAAGCAATTCTTGCATATAAAGATGCTGACATATCAAAAATGACCGATGATGCTTTTGAAGCTATGAGTGGTATAAAAATACCCGAACTTCCGCATAAATTTCCAATAACCATGAACTCCAGATTTACAGATCTGCAACAGACATTTTTTGGACGAATATTGTTTAAGGCCGTTTTATCGGTAGCGCATTCGAAACTTCGTAAGGCACAAAAAATGCCGGAAGGAATTGAACGTGATAACTGCATTAAGGGTGCACTGTTCATGAAGCGGGTTCTCGAATCAAATTCACTCTATTCCATGTCAATGAGTGCAGGAGATTCTTTCCCTTACAACTATGCTGAAGGGTTTGCGGCGCTGGCTAATGGCCATATCATTAAAGGAATAAAGTCTTTTCTTACCCCGATTAAAGTACCCAAGCTTCCCAAAGAACATAATGAAGGAGTAAAAAATGATGAAGTTGTTTGATTCTTCTTTATTAAAATCCCGAATTGTTTCGGATGATGTAACAGGAAAGGAACGATGGCTGGGCTATTTGGTCGGTCCCGTCGGTGCACTGCTGCTGAATGCAGTACTTGGCTCATATTTGAATGTATACTACACAGACGTCCTTAAGCTTACAGGTGTCTGGAATGGTGTATTCCTGATGATTTTCCCCATTATATCAAAAATTATTGATGCTGTTACTAATATCATCATTGGCCAAATTATTGACCGTACTCATACCAAAGAGGGAAAAGCTCGTCCCTGGCTGTTACTGTCAGCCTTTCTTTTGCCGATTACTGCAATTTTGTTGTTTACAGTCCCTTCCTCGTCAGAAACCATACAAGTTATATGGATAATTATTTCTTACAATCTGTTTTATTCCGTTGCTTATACCATTTATTACATGAGCCATACTTTAATGATTCCCTTATCCACTCGTAATATTAAACAACGGGGTGCTTTGTCTGTATTCAATAACATTTCTGCCGTCATGATTTCAGGAATTATTGTGGCTCTGATATTTCCTATGCTGATCATGCCAATGCTGGGAGCCAACAAATCCGAATGGATTAAGCTCATGAGCATTGTGTCAATACTTGCGTTTCCTCTTACAATGATGGAATATTACTTTACGAAAGAACGCGTTACAGAGGAAGCAGGCGAAGCTGCTACTTACGATCAGCCTATACGGGCACAGTTAAAAGCCTTGATCCGGGACAAGTATTGGACAGTAATCATGCTCTACTATGTGTTTTATACCTTAGGTACCAACTTTAAGAATAATGCTCTTGTATACTACTGTAACTATGTTCTGGGCAGCTATAATGACGGTATCACCCAGACCCTTGTATCTGTATTGGGAGGTATCCCCATGGGTATTGGTATTTTTGCCGTCTGGCCTCTTGCAAAAAAGTTCGGTAAGCGTAATGTAACAATGGCAGGATTTGTGTTTTATGCTATCGGTGGTATCATCTGCTGGATTGCTCCTAAAAATTTGGTACTGGTATTGATTGGTCAGTTTATTAAAAACATTGGCGGGCTACCTTGTGCTTATGTTTTTATGGCTCTTTTTGCCGATGTGCTTGATCATATTGAATGGAAATACAATTTTCGTTGTGACGGATTATCCGCATCACTTTATAGTGTTATAACAACCATAAGTGTTGGAGTCTGTAGTGGTATTATGAACTTTTGCATGGCAAGCACCGGATACATTGCACCTGAATACATAAAGGCTACAGGTGAAACCGTCGGTGCAGTTCAAAATGCAGCAACACAGAATATGTTCACTTTCTTTTTTGTGGGAATCGAAGTGATAACTGCTGTGATACTGATAGCTCTGCTTAGGCATCTCGATGTGGAGAAACATATAGAAAAGGAGCAGGCAGAGATCAAAGCAAGGCGGATGGTAAATGAACGTTCTGCATAAGAGCGAAACTGTAGAAAGGAGAGGTTATGCTAGCGATCAGATTACGAACAGAATATCTCAAAAATCCCTTAGGTATTGATATCAGAAATCCAAGGTTATTCTGGAACTGTGCAGACGGAATAAAACAGCTTGCCTATCAGGTTATATGCAAAGATGAGTACGGAAATTTGCTTTGGGATACAGGAAAGGTTTCAGGGAATACGATGTGTGTACGCTATCAGGGAAAACCCCTGAAAAGTCGTATGAGAATAATCTGGTCTGTGCGGATTTGGGATGAACAGGACAAACCAGGCCAGTGGTCAGAGGAAGCATTCTTTGAGATGGGGCTGCTTTCTCCGGAGGACTGGAAAGCTAAATGGATAACAGGAAATTATAAGGTCAACAGGAAACTGCGGTATCCTGTTGACTGTTTCAGAAAGGTATTTTCTTCCGGAAAGGTGAAAAAAGCGCGGCTTTATGCAACGGCTTGCGGGCTATATCATGCTATGCTGAATGGTAAACAGGTGGGGAATATAATTATGGCACCTGGAATAACCGACTACCGCAAAAGGGTCCAGTACCAGATTTATGATGTGACAGATTTACTCATAGAGGGTGATAATGAGTTGACGATACAGCTCGCAGATGGATGGTACAGGGGAAGTTGTGGTGCATGGGGAATTCGCAATCAGTATGGCACCCAGACAAAATTGCTGGCGCAACTGGAACTGACTTATGATGACGGTACTGTGCAAACAATCGTTACTGATGAAAGCTGGCAGTGGAGTAATGATGGCCCAATCCGTTTCGCAGACAATAAGGATGGCGAGATTGTGGATGCCCGTATGAAACCATCCTATGGTGGTAAGGCAAAGCTTACAAATCATAATGTTGTACCAACCCTGAGCAATAACGTGCCTGTACTGGAGCATGAGCAATTTTCTGCTAAGCTGATTACAACACCAAAAGGAAATAAAGTCTTAGATTTTGGTCAGAATATGGCAGGTTATATTTCTTTCAAACTTAACGCAAAATCCGGACAAGTAGTGTGTTTGCGTTTTGGTGAGCTAATCGATTCTGATGGAGAGTTTACTCAAAAAAACATCCAGCTCTCCAACAGAAAGAAAACCACCCCTTTGCAGCAGATAAAATATATTTGCAGTGATGGTGAGAACTTTTACAAAACTACATTCGCATACTTTGGATTCCGATACGTACTGGTAGATACTGAGGTTCCAGTTTCAGAAAAGGATTTTACAGCGATCGCAGTATATTCTGATCTTGAGCCAGCCGGAAAATTCTGCTGTTCCAATGAGCTGATTAATAGGTTTGTGGAGTGTACTATATGGAGTACCAAGAGCAATTCTTTGGATCTACCAACAGATTGTCCTACCCGGGAGCGTCATGGCTGGACAGGAGATGCACAGATTTTCTTTGATACAGCTTCCTATTTGTTTAATTACAATCCATTTGCCAGGAAATATCTGAATGACATGTATGACTGGCAGCGTAAGGACGGGTGTTTGCCTCATATCGCACCGGATGGTGGTGCTGATTTTTATATGTACACTATGAATGGCAGTACCGGCTGGTCTGATGCCGGCATTCTAATACCGTACCGGATGTGGAAAAAATATGGTGATGATGGTATCCTGATAAACTGCTATGAACAAATGCGCCGTTATGCAAAATTCCTGATAAAAAGATGTGGTGGCTTTACATTGCTGCGGAAACCCATTTTCATATCGCGGAAACATCAGAAATACCTTGTTAACCGTGGTCAGTCCTATGGAGAATGGGCGGAACCTGATGATGTGCGTCCCTTTAGAATCAAGGATTTTATCTTCCCGCATCCGGAAGAATCCACTGCCTATACTACGCTCTGCATGGACTGTATGGCAGAAATTGCCCGGTATCTCGGGAAAAAAGAAGATGCGGCTATTTATAGTCGTTATGCAGATGGTTGCAGAGCTGCGTATCAGGAACTGGTGGAGAAAAAAGGGCATACACTGGATACAGACCGGCAGGCAAAATTAGTCCGGCCTTTGAAACTGAATTTGTTGAATGATAAGCAAAAGGAATTTGCAAAACAGCGTTTGATTAAAGCCATGGAGAACTATCGATGGCGGGTTGGTACAGGCTTCTTGTCAACGCCCTTTATTCTCTATGTCCTGGCTGATATCAATATTGATTATGCCTATCGTTTATTAGAAAATGAAGAATGTCCAGGATGGTTGTTTATGCCCAAGTCTGGAGCGACCACAGTATGGGAAGCATGGGAAGGCAATTCTACATACTCGAAAGGCATTGCATCATTAAATCACTATTCCAAGGGTGCCATGGTTAGCTGGCTGTTTGACACTGCTTGCGGTATAAAAGTAGATGGGAAAAACCATTTTCTAATTGCTCCAAAACCTGGTGGCTCTCTGACATTTGCAGAAGCAGAATACGATAGTCAATACGGTACTGTTTGCTGCAGATGGGAAAAGAAGAATTTAAACATATATTATAAGGTCATTGTCCCAGCTAACACCGAAGCTACTTTCGTTTATCCGACGGGGAAAACAGTTTCTTTGGGACCAGGAATACATAGCCTGTATTCTCCCCAATATTAAAAAACACCTCATTTGTTAGAATGACATCTATCATTTGAGGTGCAATTATTCCTAAAAGACCATTCAGCGGGCAGCAATTCAGACAGAATAGTTTTTGTCGTCTGGATCAGCAGGTGCTTTATAATTAAAATCCTTAAAGTAGCGGACGTTCTGTGGCGTGTTTTGGGCAGG
>DATCKN010000046.1:0-8961 GCA_036562185.1 Thermoclostridium sp. | reverse complement strand
GGTCTGTCACCAGGTTGCCATTCAGATCGTACCCGTAATCATCTGATAAAGTATTTCTATCACTAAAGTCACCGAGCACAGGACCTGGTCCCGATGGCGGCGTGCCTCCCGCCGCATAGTCTGTTACTTTTTTCAGTTTATTACTATTATTGTAATATAGGTATTCCAGGTCATCAATCTTGTCCGGGCCGGTCACTTTCAGCCCCCATTGTTGCATCCGTTTGATATTGCCATTGGCATCATAGGCGAGTTCAGGATTCTCTCCATTTTCACCCATCAAAACAGAAAGGTCTACCTGGTCCTTTCCCCAGGTGCTGCCCTGATCGTTCTGCTCGAACAAAGCCTTCATCATGCGCCTGGAATTATCATAATGATAATCATATTTACGCCGGATACCATCGCCATAGCTTTTCCAGATCATACCGCTTATATTACCATCGTAGCGGGCAGTTGTAAAGTTCCGGCCGCCGGCATTAGTCAGTTTATCGTAGCCCAGCTCAAAGCTAAAGTATCGTGTGCCCTGGCCATTGCTGGTAAGCTCTTCTTCCCGGTTCAGGCCAAGGGTCCATCCCCGGATATTAAAAGAATGGGTCTGGATCTCAATCGGATCGCCGGTGTAAGCACCGTTGCCACCTTTTTTACTTCCGATTTTTTTCGTTTTTATCTGGCCCAGTTTGTCATATTCCAATTCGGAAACAACCGTCCAGTCCTCAGGCATTGCGTCACTATTCACCAGATTATGCCTTACTTTTTTCTCCGTTTTTACAACCCTCCACAGATCGTCGTAACTTAACCTGGTAACAATAATACTGTTTTGCGCATTGGCACCAGGCTTCTGCTGCCGCATTACAGTCATCAGCGGCTGGCCATTAAAGCTATATTGCGTAGTAAGAATATCACAACCTGCCAGAACGTTTTCTGATTTTGTCTGAATTACGCGTGCTTTATCATCATAAAATCGGGTAGTTACCATAGCAGTAGAGCCATCGAGTGCCTTGGTAATGGTGCCTGTGACCAAACCACGCGTATTCTCGCTGTTTACTACTGCCTGTGGGTAAGGAAAGTTATTGTCATCCGGAGTGTATAGATAACTATTATATCCGTTGTCAAACGTCCGGAAGTCAGCAGGCACGCCATTTGTCCAGGCATAGTCATCGTAATAGGTGACCTTCAGAACATCATTATAAGTGATAATCGGAAAAGTTTGGTTCATTGAATACATGGGTAATGCCCCATCGGGTATATGTTGCTCATACCTACCCAGGTTCTGCGAATTCAGATAATTCTGCATATCCGCCAGGGTAGTATACGTGTTATTTACATAGCTCCCTGTCATAACGGGCCGGTTCAGTGCATCATATTTATAAAACAGCCACTTGTGTTGCCCGCGCATATTTGCATCCTGCATCAGTACCAGCCGATCCCATTGGTCATACACCATGTATATTTCCCCCGCTCCCGGTACTTTCTTCATGATCATACGCCCTCGGTGATTATATTCGTAGCGGAAACATTGTTCATCTAAGATATCGCCGCTCAGCGCACCCATGAGATCCCAATTATGTAATGCAAGGAGTTCTACTCCGAGCGGTTGTACCGCACACCTGAGATTTTTCTGCTCATCATAGATGTAGTAAGTACAGAACCATCCGCTATGACCTCTGCCGGTACCGTCATCTGCCGACGCAGCCATTTGTACTTTTTTCAGAATTATCAATCCATCTTTATCCTTAAACTCAATTAACTGTTTGCCCTCTTCATCTACCATTACATTTTTATAAAGTTCGCCCTCTGCATATTCGCCAGTCAATTCATATTCAGCCCAACTACCTGGTATATTTTCCACACGCCAGATCTTTACTTCATCAATTTCGGTATTAACGAAGTACTTTCTTTTTACTGAATGCCGGTCGTTTTCATTGATCTGCGGAGAGGTCCCGACCCAGCTATTGCCTGGCGCAAAGGTTTCCTGCACACGGTTAAGCGGTGAACCTTCAAAGTCTGATTTTGAATAAAAGTAGGTTTCATTTTGTCCTTTCAACACGCCATTAGGTTCAAGGTAAAAAGTGGCCTGTTGATCAAAAGGGTCCAGTTTAAAGCCGCCGTTGTTCTCCGGAGATGCAAAGGGCAGATATTGGCGTGTCTCCCGACCAAATTCGTCATATACAACCGGAGCCACTAAATCGACAGGACTGCTCCCTGTTTGCAGCGAACCTTGCTTCATAACGGTTTGCAACAGACGGCCCAATCCATCAAAATACTGCGTCGTTTGATGCACATCTTTCAGCGGTCTGGTCATGATAGCATTGGGATCCGTTTCAGGAGCCAGGGCATCCCAGGTACGTATGTAACTTACGTTCATAGAGCCGAGGTAAGGTGCAGGCTTTTCCGGGACCGGGTCGCCTTGACGGGCCATGAGTGAGGTTGAAATCAGTAAGAGGCAGGCCAGTAAAATAGACTGCCTGCATCGTATAGAGGAAAGTCCATTACAGAGCTTTAAAGCTTTACATTTTTTCATTATGCGGAGATTATTTTCATTTCGTGAAAACTATGAGTGATAAATTCCCTAAGGTTTAAACGAGTCATTAATTTCAATATATGGGCAACTCGCGTCAACCGTTACCCCTAAGAAATATTCTGCATTTCCAACCTGGGAATATGTACACTCCAGATTATATGAGAAATTCGACGACCAATCGTTCGTGGAGAAGACATGGATATCATAAACACCGGCAGGAATTGTACCCAACGAGCCCGAACCTGACGGTCCGATATAGAACTCGTAATACGCACTGGTATTCACATTTGTAAAAGTTATCATAAACTCGCCGCTTAGTGTGTTATTAGAATATGAGTAGTTAGCCTGTATGTGCTGGCATGTTCCATTTATGTTCGCATAGTTTTGCGCGTATGCCGTAGCCTGATCATTAGCGTCTTGCTGAGAAATAGTAGAACTGAACATACCAGCCGGAACGCTTACATAGATTGGTACAGGGGTTTCATACCAGTTACAGTTATTGCGGGTATAATTTCCGCTTTTGTCATGACTATAAAATAGCGAGGAACATGATCCATTTTGATTTGCATAGTTCTGACCGTTGGCATTAATGTCTGCCTGAGCAAGGGCATTGGCATCTACCTGTTCATTGGCGAAGTAGGTATTTGCGGGAACTATATAGTTTACTTGTCCCCCAACTTCATTGGGACCGCAATTGGTCCTGGTAAACACCTGCGACATTTCCACATTACCTACCGGCAATGGGCAGGCTGTAGTATTGGTTCCGATAACGAACCATTGCGTTTGATTAAACGAAGGACTACAGGGATTAAGACTAATCCTTTCCTGCTCCTGCTGCCCATTGCGTAAGCCATTAACTAACCTGCAACGGATGGGAGTAGTTGTATTCTGCCATGCCGGGTCAAGCAAACAATTCCCGACATTCCCGGTATTTACCCACCTGCTTGTATTATAGGAAGGGCTGTTCGGATTGACATCAATTTCTTTTCTTTCTTCAATATCCGTGTGGTAGGCCGGGTCAAGTGCGCAGGGTTGGCAACGGGTTTCGGCCGTAGCCTGCCATTGAGGTTCTGTATTCGTAAGGCAAGTTTCCGCTTGTCCGGCATAGTTATAGCATATTTTCTTCAGTATGTTCTGATTCTGATCACGGACATAGACAAGCCGGCCAAAACTGTCATACTCATAATACTGGGTGTGACTTTGTGCATCAGACTGACTGATTATTCCTATAAGTGGTTTATAAGTATAGGTTGTCATTTGGGCGCCAGAGGGGTATAGCCTCAGTTCATCAACCGCTCCGATACCACTAATATTTACTGTAGTCACACCCGTTACTTTGTGTTCATATAATGTCCATATACTACCATTTAATGTAACCGTTTGCAGGGTCTTTGGCCAGCCGGAAACAGTGCCGGTAACACTGTAACTGCCGTTTTTACTCCAATAAGTAACTATATACTCACTGGCAGACTGCAATCCGGGCCTGGAGAGATTCAGCGTCGTATTGTAGTATTTATTCCCGGAAAGTGCATGTGCATCCTGTACTATTGCTAAGGGATTAACACCCTCCCAATATCCAAAACCATTGCTTTCAAAAGATGTAAAAGCTGCCTGGCCTGCCGGACAATTCACCAATTTTGCAACTGGGTATTTATCATTGTAATCCCAGATAAACGTGGTATAAACTCCATTTCTGGTGCTATAGGTAAGTATGTTCCCTTTCGAATCGTAGTCAAGCACTTCCTGTTCCAGATGGTAGTAAGTATTGTCCATAACGAGCTGGCCACCTGAAACAGTAGCTGGAACGAAATTCTGTACAGGTCCTGAAGCATCTGCGGAATATGTGCGAATGGGCAAAGGTTCCGTAGAATGATATTCGGTGTAAACGGCGTTTACCAGTCTTTTGTTGGTACCGTCCGGATTTGTTCTGTAACGGCGTTTTTCTAAAACCGGGGCAATAATATTCTGGTCCTGGAGAAGTTTCACTGGTTCATTCGGATTCAAGCCGTCAAAATCGGAGGGATAAGAAAATTCAACATGTTCGATATATCCGTTTTTGTGTGATTTTTCAATACTAACCTGATTCTTCGAATTGTACTGGTATTCAGTTGTTGATGTAATTTGGCCGTTTGCATTGTACAGGATATCCGTTTTGCTAAGCAATCTATTAAGGCCGGTATTAATAGTATATGATCCGTATTTCCAAAAGGAATTGATATACAAGTATGGGTTGTAAGCATTTGTTTGCCCGGGATAATAATCCTGGGCTGTCGCAAATTCTTTTACTTTCAGCCCCGAAAAGGTCGGGCCGGTAGTAGTGTTATAGACATACTGTTCTTCTTTTTTCAGCTCATAGGTTTTTGTATAGTAGTTTGGAAATATAGTCGCATAAGTTTTTTTGGTAGTAAGCAAAGGCTTGTCCCAAATACTATAGGTTCCAACGTACATGGGGCCGTCATACCCGTACTGCAAACCTTGTACGCAAACTTCCCCCGGCAAAGGCGAAAGAAAGGGATCTGCGTTATACTGACTGTTCAGATTGTAGAAGTATTCAATCTTTCCATTTTCTTTTGTGGGATCTGTAGACTTAAAGTACTCAGTGACCGACGGATATGTTACATAACCGGACAAGAATCCTGTAAGGTTAATGTCTGTATTTACATTCGTTGAGTAGGTAATGACTCTTTGAGAAATGTACTTGCCATATTTATCAAATCCATTGGCATCTTTTAAAATCAACAAATCGATGTTTTCAGTTACAAAAAATTCGTGATCTAAAAACAGTTGCGCTTCACCGTATCCACTTTCATTTATTCCATACTTGTATTCGCGTATAAGCGTTTCATTATTTACCAGATCATGGCTTACTATTTTTGCAATCCTGATCCCTCCACCATACTCCAGAGATGTGAAAACTTTGTTAGGCTCATATTCATATTCTGTTTTGCCGCCAGTTGGGTATGTTATTGACTTAAGGGAGAAAAGTTCGGGTTCAAGATTTTCGGTCCTGTCTGTAAAATCACCAATAACAGAACCGGCGGTAACATTGTCTGCATCACACTCCTGACCAAGTTCAGGATAACCACCTACAAAATGGCAACTGGTATTCATGAGCCAGCTATCATCTTCAAACTCGGCATGATATATTTGTGTATAAGCACCAACAGATTTATAAAAGCCCCATTGATCTGCGGCGAAGATTTCATTTGGCTGTATATCATCTTTACGGTAATAGGAGAACCTGTATACCTCATTCGAATGCTGGTCTTGATCAAATGCTTTTATTGAGTCTAAAAAATAATGATACCCATTCCAACTGTAATAAAATTTTACAGCTTTTATAAGTTCTCCATCAATTGCATAAATATTAATATCCGTAACTTGAGTGGCCGCATAGGTAGCTCCCGTCCTGAGTACCTTTATTATCTCCTTGTCCGTAACAATGCTGTCCAGAAAAAAAGTAGCATATCCACCGTCTACGCCAAAAGTTTCAGAATATCCGGAAATTGAATCAGCATAGGCACAATGGTTAGCTTCCCTCAAAGTGAATGTTTTCATATGACCGTTCCATCCGCCCGCATCAATCTTGGTGTATTTAAAACGCACTGTCTCTCCCAAGGGTGTAGTAATGTGGGTAAGTGGCCAGGCTGTGGGGAGACTTCCATAATGACTTTCCGCCTCAAAGATGTTATCAGCGGGTTGGTGCTCTCCAACATGATAGGTTATTCCATTCTCGTCAACTACATCGAATTTTAAAATGCCGTTGATAATTCCGTTGCTACTGGCACCTGTATTATAATTGAATTTTAGATTCGACTTTTCCATGGTTTGCACTACCCGGTTTTGCCGGTCGCTGATAATAAAGGAGCCACTTGCGGATGGAAGAGAGAAATTAAAGAAATCGTATTCCCCATCCAGTTCTTCAAGATTGTAGGGATAAGGAGTAATTACTTCTGTCGTATTGCGTTCTATAAACTTTGAAAGGTAACGGTCTCTTCGTTCGGCGTCGCCAACATAGTAGTCTACACTATCATAAACGTTGGCGGGCATTTCAAACCGTTCATCAGCCCGGCCATACATGGTTCTTGAGATGCGGTAGCCTGGATTCAATGTCCATCCTATTCCTACCTCACCATTCTCCTGCCTGAATTTAATTCCCGAAGCATGATAAGTAAGTGTGATCGGAATGGTTAGGCCTTTCGTTTGAATAGTATATATAGGGATCGCAATTTCGGGAATGCCATGATACATGCTTACATTGTAATTAATGTACTTTTCGAATTCACGGGTTGCCGGGGAAGGCGGAATTACTTTGGCCCCCCAGTCAGTAATCTGGGCACTTGTTTCCGGTACGTAATTCAGTAAGCTGATCGCAATTAATAAAATGTACTTCATGTGCTGGCAACTTTTATAGTTCGTTTTATAAAAATCTATTTATACTAAAAACAATATCCTACTCTGAACTTTAACGTCTGTGTCCTTGGCTGCTGCTCATAACTCAAAAAATCCCACAACAACTGCAGCTTTGTTTTCTTGAAAAATTTTGTTTTCAGGGATACCACTTTGCTGATGCCGATGAGGCCGCTTTGTGTCCAAGCCTCCCCCCGGCCCCCTCCGGTGGAGGGGGAGATGACGACATTCTGATAGTTGTATTCAAACCCGCCACTGACGTAAAAACTCTTTTTCAGTTTCACGTCGAGAAAGGAACGCAGGCCGGCGCCTTCACTGGTGATCACTATATGCCGGATGTCTTTGCCCCAGCCTACCTTGTAGCTGCCGCCAATGCCGATGATGCTGTTGTCGCTGAGCTTATAACCTATAGAAAGTCCCAGGTCCGTAGTGGTAAGAAAAAAATAATTCGATTTGGTGCTTTGCAGGTTGGTGCCAATCTCCAGTCTTTGCAGAAAGCTTTTTGTTTTTTGGTTGTTGGGTTTGAAATCCGGCATTTCCATATCACTGCTGCCACCGCCCAGTTTGTTGATCTTGTCTTTTAGCTGGTTCATCTGCTGCTGTGCTGCCTGCAGGTTCTGTTGCAGCATTTGTTGGGCATTGGGGCCGCCGGCAGCCAGCCGGGTCTGTATCATTTGCTGCACCTGCGAGCGGGTTTGCAACCCGGTCAGTACCTGCGGGGTACCATAATTGGCGGGCAATGCAAACAAATCGGCCAGTTCCGAATGCCTGCTCATAAAGTCCCTGAATACATTCAGGCGGGTGAGTGCACTCAGCGCTTTGCGGGTGAGTTTATCGGGATCGTTCAGCAGGTCCCGGTATTCTTTAACCTGTTGGGAATAATAGTACAGGTCCTTATTGAAATTGCTGTATGTTTTACTGAGTCCTTTGGGCAGTTTGGTATAGCGGCTGAGGGTTTGTTTGATCTGCTCTTTACGCCGGCGGATAAAGGCTTTTACCTGTTCGGTTTGGCCAAGCTTTGACTGCAGGCCGCTTACCTGTTTTAGAGATCCCTGTATTCTTTCCTGCACGCCACCGGCATTACCCAACAGGTTGCTGTTTTGCTCCAAAAAGGAAAGAGAAGTCTTCAGACTATCCACATACGGCAGGTACTGCCCCGACCGTCTTCCCGCCTTTGCCGCAACCGTATTCATTTTTCCGCTGATGGCAGCATACTGCTCTTCTGCATTACCGAATAGTTTCTCTGCTGCGGCAGAATCGGTGCGACGCAGTTTTCGCTTAAGCTTCTTTTCTTTTTTCAGCAGGCGCTGCAGGTATTTTTCGGTTTGTCGGTCCAGTTTGGATTCAAGCGAAGCGGCTTTGCTTTGTACTTTGGAAAAAAACCGGTCGGGGAAATTAGTGATCTTGTCCAATGTAGAAGGACTGTCCTGCGAATGGCATGACAAATACGCGCATATAACAATAATCAGAATTAGTATTGGTTTAAAGGCCATCGGACAGGACTTAGTGGTTGTAAATTTTCTAATCGGGCATCGTCACAGAGTAGCGAATCAGGTGCGTAGAATAAAGATAACTATCATACCAACACAAAGCACCTAAGATTTAATAACTGTGCAGTTTTAATGGAAATCCGCGTCATTTTGGATGATAACCGTGCAGAACCCATCCTTCAAAAACGCACCGCAAAAACCTGCATCGGATCAACAATGAAATAATACCACATTATGACATAAATGATTCCCATTAATATCTTCATAAAGAAAACCATATAGAGAGTTTTTATCTGATAATGGTTATTGAATCCATAAAAACCATTCCGTGCAAATTATTCCGCCGTTTACATAAATAAACTAACGGCACCCAATATTCGTCCTTTTTACTTAAAAAATTATTTAACTCTACTTTGTCAAATTTAGATCTTTGAATTTTTTAGGGTCGAAACGCACGTAGAAAGCAGCTTAGACGTACATTTGCGGGCAGAAAAAAGAAACACCCCACGAGTAGAAACCCACGGGGTGTAATAAAAAAAACTT
>DATCKN010000040.1:0-70602 GCA_036562185.1 Thermoclostridium sp. | reverse complement strand
ACCAGCATCCATACAAGAATGACTTGTATCGCAAACTTGCGAAAAGCTATAAATAATCCTCCCTGTTACATGATTTACCCCGGCTTAGGCCGGGGTTTATTTTTGTTTATAATCGAACATTGATGTCATTGCTCCAGACCGCTTCTATGAAATCATGGGTCTGTATGAACCAATATTAGTATTTTATATTCCCTTGACGTAAATCAGCACTTATGGAATAATATGTATGAACATTACTAGTTAAAGACTTGAATTTTCGTAGATTATAATTTTAAAATTATGAGATGAATTTAGGAATACTTGTTACCATTTAATCTATATTGCTTTCTATTTGGTTTTGATAAAAACTTAGATTAACATTTACATACTTGAAGAGAAAAATACTGTGAGGTTGCATATGTCAAAAATTATTAATCCACATACTTATTTTAGTTTGATAAAAAGAATACTAAACAATGGTTCAATTATCTTTCCAAAAAAAATTAAGGATATATTTGTATTAAGAAAAGGAAAAAATGGGGAACTTATCGGTTGGGAAATAAAAAATGTAAAAGTATTATTTTATAACAATGACTTTTTAAAAGTAAATGAGAAAGCTAAAAGTGTTAAGTCAGAAAGCATTTATATTATCGATGAACATACATATCATTTTAATCCCCAGAAAAAAAATGGATTAGAATGCTTCAGAATTGATAAAAAGAAAAGTACCCCTTTACATGCCAACGATGAAAGAGCGGGTGAAAATAAACATTTGTCCGCAGATGAATTAACTCTTGACATAAGTGAGTTCAATTTGTATCTTGCTGTACATCTAGCATTACTTTATATAGCGAAAAGGCTTTATCCTTTAGATAATAGATATGGTGATATGTACAACAAAGAACTAAATAAGTATAGGAGGGAATGTAATGAATAAGTTAGGAAAGAATTCATCAATATATTATTTCAACGCAGGTGGTCGCCAAAATGTAAAAAAAACAATAGAAATTGTTAAAAAAAGATGCAGCAAAGGAGATATCAAAAAAGTTTTTGTTTTCGCAGCAACTAAGCAATCAGTTTATGATTTATATGAAAGCTTGAAAGATTATGAATGCAAGGTTTATGCAGTTAGCTTTCCATACAAAGAAGAATTTATTATAAATAAAGGTGAAGGTCAAGAAGAAGAGTATATACCTGAAACATCCCGTGAGAATGTCAGAGAAGAATTTGCTAATAAAAATATTGTATTAATTCAAGGATGTATGCCTTTTGATGAGATAATTTTACCTGGTGTTTATGATGCCAAAATACGTACTCTAACTAGTACTTTAAGTATGATATCTAAAGGATTGGTTCTATGCATACAAGCAGTATTAATGGCTAGTGATAGTGGTTATGCAGAACCTGGTGAAGATGTCATAGCTATGGCTGCTGATACTGCTGTTATTGTAAAATCGTGTCAAAAAAAATGGCTCTTCCATCCAGAAAAAGGCCTAAAAATTAAAGAAATACTTTGTAAACCTTTATTCGAGATCTAAAAATAATTTCCCAACATATTAATTATTACCTTCTAATTCTTATAAATGCAGTTATTATAATTAAACACAATACATCTCTTCTATTTTATAAGCACTTATGCAAAAAGGAGAAACTTGATAGTTTCTCCTCACATAAGGCTTGTCTATTTAAATTACATTCTGAATCCCAAAAAGTAATATCACGGTATTCTTCATTGCTTAATCTTGTTTCCTTTTTTAATTCCCAAATATCCCCACCTGCTTCTAAAAAAATCTCATAATTATAAGCCCAATCATCAAGTTCTTCACTATTTAGAACTTTAGCAAGTCCTAACATTTGTGTGTAATAATTATAAAAAACATCAGAAGGCATTCCGTATTTTTCCTGATAACTCAGAAGTTTTCCTTTAGAATATTCCGGTTCCTCAACAACTGTAAACAAATCACTTAACTCCATCAAATCATCAACATTTATAATAGGCATATATATCACCACTCTATTATTATAAATAATTAAGTAACGGATACTACATTATATATTAAAAATCTTTCTAATGCAATAACATTATGTTCATTTTATTATATTACTATACAAAAGACAATAAAAAAGTAACAAAACCTAATGTAAATTTTTAGCCTTTTGTACAATAATTTTACCACCAAATTAATAATATTAACATGTCTATAAATTATGCAAAAAATAATCTTTTTCACTTACTCTATCTGCCCTTTTTGCATAAACTTTTCATAACAGTGTCAACGCCGGACTATTTTTGACCGAATCGCCGGTTAAAAATTGACCCAATCGCCGGTCTTCAATCGCCGGTTTTTGTTTAAACACCCATGCCATATTATCTAATTCCAGGATATCGGCCGGTGGCACTACTTTGACACCGCCTTTTATCCTGCTTTTCAGTCTATAGCTATCACCCCTTATGTTTATGATATGTGCATGATGCAGCAGTCTATCAAGTATTGCTGTCGCTATTACTGTATCATTCATTAGCTCTCCCCAGTCTCCAAAGTATTTGTTACTGGTCAGTAAGCACTCTTTCCTTTTTGTGAACCTTCGTGTATCATATTAATTGTCCCACTCCTTATCATATGGTCACCCCCATAAAAGTTATCGTCACATTTTTATGGTAACCGTTTGGTTTGGTGTGGGTCAATTTCTGTCCGGCGCTATGGGTCAATTATACCCCGGCGGTGACAGAAAGAATACAATATAAAATACTAGCCTATTACTGATCTAGTGAACTTGCATTAAGATATTAGGCCATATTTATCATTCGAAAAGTTATAGTCTCAAGTAGTGGTGTAAATTTCGTGGAGGCTAATTGACAAAAGTAACCACGATATGATTTCTACTTTATTAGGGAAACAATAGTGTAAAAATCTTATGTATATAAATTTTTGTTGTTTCGGCTTTTTCGTTATGGCTGAAATATAAACTTTTAAACAAAAATCCACCATATAAATACTAGCAAAAATGTCTTACTGTTCCTCTATAACCGGCCAATACTTTCTTTCTACACCGAATGAACTTTTGTCACTGATAACTAAACCTAAAGATTCGCAAAACTCCTGATAATGCTTATCCAGTTCCGGATTAACCTTTGGCTTGCTACCTAAAATTTCTGAGATTACTTGATTTGTATCTATGCCACTCTTTAAAGGATTATTCAAGTGTGCGTCCATACTGTTATTATAGTAACCAATAAATCTGCTTGGATAAAAACGATAACTGTTTTTTTCCTTAATAACTACAAAACAAATGCCTTTTTTTATTAAATTTAAAGCAAATTCATAAAACGGCTCCGTTTTATCGGCCAAGTATTTATCCAATATCCTAATATTTGCGAATAATTCTTCTTTGTTTTCTATTAATCTCACATTATTCGCCCCCTTATAAAAAAACATATTTTAACGATATTTAATCACTCATCCCTATAATACCTAATTTTAGGATGGTATTCAAGGGAATCTATTCCAACCCAAAACAGGAGCAAGTTATACTATTAAATACCGGCAAAGTACATTTGACTTGCCGGTATGTAATATCACGAAGGAAAAACCTTTATCATTTGTTAAGCATCTATGTACTGCTCATTTATCAGGGTTAGCACTTTCTAAACCGTTCAGCTTAAGGTCTGTTCCCAGTACTCCAACAACAGCGCCGTTATCGTCAAATATCGGCACTGACAAGGTAATGCACGGGTTTTTCGTTATGGCTGAAATATAAACCTTTGAGCAGAAATCCTCTCCCTGAATGCTTTTCTGAAACCAGTCCCTGATTTTTGCATTGGCTATGCCTGCTTCGGGTACAGAACATATAAACCTTCCCTTCGATTCTTTTGTGACATATTTGTGACATATAAGCTATCGTGACATAAAAACAGGTTACAGACAAAATTCTGTAACCTTTGCTATTGGCGGAGAGAGAGGGATTCGAACCCTCGGAACGCTCATCACGTTCACACGATTTCCAGTCGTGCGCCTTAGACCAGCTCAGCCATCTCTCCATAATGCATATTAAATTTTTTGGTAGTCATAAAATGACTAACTCGCTTGATAATTCTAACACAGCACATAAAGCAGTGTCAAGCGTTTTTAAATGGAAATCGGAAACAGGCTGATTGAGGCTGTTTGAAATTATAAATACTGCTTTAAATTCCACAGTACAAGTTGGCAGGATAATACTATTCTTGCATATTTGTTTGTGGCTTATTTTATAAGAAATGATGTGCGCAATAAAGTCCCATCTACCGGAAATAAGTTTCTGTGCCTTTTCGTGCATAGCCCGGGTTAACCATTTTTTATAAATGAAATATAAAAGTGCTGATAATATAAACCGCTATGTATGTCACCTGAATTGAAGGTATAATGTATGAAATAAAGGAACAGCAATTATCATCGCTGAAAAACACCGTATCAAAAATATAACTTCCTGAAAATCAGGTTAATGTTAAAATGCCATGAAACAGAAATAGGGAATATTAATGTCCATGGTTATAAATCAGTTCATATTAAAAATTTCTATGCTTTTTTAATTTCATATTTAGATAATTTTATTTATAATTAATATGTTCTGGTACCATAAAATTGGTAATGAATAAACAAAAGATTGCCCTGTCTTGGGAGGAGATGAATATATGCAGGTTGAATCAAGTCTTTATTTAAAAAATATAAAACCCATATTGCAGGAATTATTGAACAGTCTGCTGCAAAAATACAAGTATGCATCAATATTGGCAACAGATTCAAAAAGCAGGCTTTACAATGTTTCGAAACGAGGCACTGTTATTACCGAAGATGAAATTATCAGCGGCCGAGGCTTTGTTGTCCGAGTTTACGACGGGACAAGCTATTGCGAATATTCTTTCAACGAGATTGATAAGGAACGTGTCCCGGAAATATTAGACAAAATAGAAAATGAACTGATAACCCTGAAAAATGTTTTGCCTGACGGAATAACCGAAAGCAAATTTGATATCATTAATGACGAGCCTTGTGAGTTCAATAAGAGCAGCGAATATGAAACAAACCCGTGGCAGTTTGGAAGTTCCAAAATTGTTGATTTCCTTACAAAGTTAAGCGAGAGCGGCCGTGCTTTTGACGAAAAGATTCTGGACTGCTCGGCGAGTATTACATGCCAGCAATATCACAAGCTGTTTCTGTCAGGAAACAAGGATATGGAGCAAAATATTCTCTGGACCACCGGACTTATTATGATGATGGCTTCCCGCGGTGAAGAAGTTAAATACTACTATAAAAGCTACTCTAATCTTGGCGGTACAGAGCTTTTAAAGGAGATGGAAAATGATATCAGTTCGGTAGCGAAGACCACACTTGAACTGCTCGAAAGTAAACCGATAAAGCCTGGCGAATACGATTGCATTTGTGCACCTGATGTTTCCGGAGTTATTGCTCATGAGGCTTTCGGCCATGGTGTTGAGATGGATATGTTTGTTAAAAAACGTGCGCTTGCTGAAAAATATATTGACGAATATGTGGCATCACCGCTTGTAACAATGCATGACGGGGCAGCTGCGGCGAAAGAGACAGGAAGCTACATGTTTGACGATGAGGGCGTGCCGGCTCAGGATACCGTCATAATAGACAAGGGAATTCTGAAACGTGGCATCAGTGACGTGCAGACTGCATTACGGCTTGGCACTACTCCAACAGGAAACGGCAGACGGCAAAGTTATGAGAGAAAGGCCTATACCCGCATGACGAACACTTATTTTGAAGCCGGAAAAGATAAGGTTGAGGATATGATATCTTCAATAGAGTATGGTTTCCTTCTTGAAAATTGCACCAGTGGAATGGAAGATCCGAAAAACTGGGGTATCCAGTTAATGGTCAATATAGCGAGGGAAATAAAAAACGGGCGGCTCACCGGTAAGGTTTATTCACCTGTTGTTTTGACAGGCTATGTTCCTGATTTGCTGAAATCAATTTCCATGGTTTCTGACAAGGTGAAGCTTTCAGGCAGCGGATTTTGTGGAAAGGGATACAAGGAATGGGTTAAGGTTTCGGATGGAGGCCCTTATATCAAGGCAAGAATCCGCCTGGGATAAATAATCGGCCCGATATACAGGCCGGAAGTTTCCGGATTGCCAAATTGGTGATGCGGATTTCTGAGAGCGATAATGAAAAGGATGGGTGAGAAACTTGATAGATAAAATATTAAGCGGATTAAACAGGAACAATATTTCTACATATTTAATAAATGAAGAAATTGTTGAATCGGTTGAATTATTCTTTATAAAAAAACAACTGGATACAAGAAGGAAAAAAGATGTTCATCATTATTCGTTGACTGTATACAACGATTTTGAGAAAGACGGCAGGAAAATGAGGGGGTCTTCCAAAATAGGCATATATAACGGAATGACCGATGATGAAATATCAAAAGCAATCCATGAAGCTTATTATGCCGCATCATTCGTGTGTAATCCCTATTATGAAATACCTGCCGGTAAAAAAGAAGAGCCTGTGGTTTTATATAACCCAGAAGAGGCCGGGACTCTTGCCGGGGTTGCGGGTAAAATGACCGAGGCATTATTTGCTGAAGATAAATTAAACGATGTATTCATCAATTCAGCGGAAATATTCGTAGAAAAAACAACAAGCCATATTATTAACTCTAATGGTATTGATGTAAGTTATCAAAAATTAGCCATTAAAGGTGAATTTGTTGCGCAATGCATTGAACCTCAGGATGTTGAGACATACATGAGTTTCAGTTATGACAAACCCGACACCGAGGCTTTGAAGGAAAAAGTAAAAAAGACTCTTGAAATGACAAAGGCACGTGCTGCTGCAAAAACTGCACCGCCCACGGGAGAATATAAAGTGATTCTGTCCGGACGATACGTAAAAGAAATTTTCACATACTATCTCATGCGGTCTTCGGCGGGCTTAATTTATCCCAAGTACTCAAATTATGAATTGGGCATGAATGTGCAGGGCGAGAACGTCACAGGCGATGCCCTTAATATTACACTGAAAGCTAAAGTGCCGTATAGTATTGAAGGTATTCCTATGAAAGACAGGCCACTGCTGGAAAACGGAGTACTAAAGACAATTCACGGAAACAGCAGATTTTCCTATTACCTTGGTATAGAACCGACGGGAACTTATGACTGCATATTTATACCCAAAGGCACTAAAACTTTTGATGAAATGAAAACCGGAGAATATCTTCATGTAGTGAGTTTTTCGGATTTCCAGATGGATGAGCTTTCCGGTTATTTTTCAGGCGAAATTCGGCTTGCTTTCTTATGCGACGGAAAATCAGTAACACCTGTCACCGGCGGATCAATAAACGGTAATTTGCTGGAATGCCAGAAAGATATTGTCCTGTCTAAAGAAATGCAGGTAGAAGAGGGTTATGAAGGCCCGTTCGCAATTTCTCTTCCAAAAGTCAGTGTCGCAGGTAAGTAACAGGAATGAAGCAGGAGTGGTTCTCCTGCTTCATTCAGCCTAATAAGCATTTAATCAGTTTTCTAAGCATGCAGTGGCGACTGTTCCATTAAGCTCATTGTTGCTATGTAAAGTGCTGGTCTGCGCTTTCCCGTCATAAGTTTCTTCATCGGGTAATTTTTCATTTCCATTTCCTGTGTGACAGTTTTCTTATATTGATGCCAACACTTTTTATGGTTAAAATGTAAAAATACTATATTTTTTGGTGGGTGCCTGTCTGCAACAGGATACAGGAAGGCCGGAAGGAGAGCAGGTTGATTATTTTGTAGCGTATCGATTGGAAATTTGACATTAGTTAAAATAAATAGTAAAATATTTACTTAATAATTTATCAGGAGGGATATAATGGCTACAATAAAACAGATTGCGCAAATATTAGGTCTTTCTAATGCCACAGTATCTCGTGTTTTGAATTATGATCCGGATATATCGGTAAGTGAAGAAACAAGAAACGCAATTTTTAGAACTGCTGAAGAGATTGGATACACAAAGAAAAAGATAAATCCAAAAATAGAGAATGTTGCAATTTTGTATTGGGCTGATGACGGTGAAGAACTGGATAATATTTTTTATAAATCTATTTTGGATGAATTAAAAAAACAGGCTGCAATTACAAATATTCATTTCACTGTATACAACAAACGCGACGGGGTACACGCGGTAAAAAAAGATACGTTGGCTTTTATTGCAATCGGATGGTTTGACATGCAGGAGATTAACCATCTTAAGCAGATTACAACCAAGGGAGTTTTCATAACTACAAGCCCTGATGAAAGCATATATGACAGTGTTCAGGCAAACCTGGAAGCCATGGTAAGGCAAATAGTTGATTATTACGTTGAGAAAGGCCATAAAAGTATCGGTTTTATAGGTGGCCCTGACTATGACATGATCACAAGAAAACCGCTGATGGACGTACGTGAATGGTCATTCAGGCAGACAGCATCATACTATAATCTATTAAAGGAAGAAAATGTTTATATAGCAAATGCGTTTACTGTAAAAGAAGGCTACAGGGTTGCAATGGAAGCTATAAATAAATTAGGTGAAAAAATGCCGACAGGGTTCTGCGTTGCAAATGATGCGCTGGCCATTGGAGCGCTGCAGGCCTTTAATGAACACAAATGGGATATTCCGCAAAGGGTATCTTTCTTTAGTATAAATGATATCGGTATTGCTCAATACGTTTCACCTCCGTTAACAACATTCCATATTGATATTGCCATAATCTGCAGTTCTGCCATTGATTTATTACGGGAGCGGGTTCTTAATAACAGGACAACCACAAAGGTTGTTTATGTAAATGGCACACCGGTTTTCAGAAAAAGCTGTTAAGAGAATTATATTATAAAAATGATCATGCTTGACATTTTACTGCGAAAGTGTTAACATGCTCTTAGGTAAATGTTTTACCTAAAAAATAATAAAATATTTATTTAAGGATGAGAGCATGTGAATTTCATTAAAGGTGTAGACATTTCTGTTCAAAATGAAATTGAACAACTTGGTGCAAAATACTGCAAATCCGGCAAAGAGCTTGATGTAATTGAAATCCTCAGTGATTTTAATATTAATGCAGTCCGATTAAGGCTTTGGCATGACCCATATGACGAAAACAATATGCCCTACGGCGGTGGTACTAATGATTTGCCTACAACAATAAAAATCGCCAAAAGAGCCAAAGCAAAGAATATGCAGTTTTTATTGGATTTTCATTACAGTGATTTTTGGGTGGATCCTGAAATTCAGAAAAAACCAAAAGCCTGGGAGAATCTGTCCGGTAAGGCCCTGGAAGAAGCAGTATACAATTATACGCTGGAGACAATAAGAGAGTTAAGCCGTAATGGCGCTGCACCCGACATGGTGCAAATCGGCAACGAAATAACCAATGGGTTTCTATGGCCTGATGGAAGGTTTGACAATGCGGAAACCATGACGAAACTATTATCAAGGGGGATTAGTGCTGTTAAAGACGTAAATCCCGATATAAAAACCGTAATTCACCTGGACAACGGTGGAAACAACAAGTTGTACAGGAAATGGTTTGACACTGTTTCACCTGTTTTGGATTTTGATATCATCGGATTATCCTATTATCCATTCTGGCACGGAACTCTTGAAGATCTTATGCATAACATGAACGACATTTCTTCCCGCTATGATAAAGATGTAATGGTTGTTGAAACGGCGTTCCCTTTTACGGTTAACCAGGTGAAAAATGCAATATTTACCGAAGAGCATGCAAAAACGGTACCTTATGAAATAAATGAGCAGGGCCAGTGCAAGTTTATGCACGATTTGATGAAGGCCATTAAAGCTGTTCAGAACAATAGAGGTTTGGGTTTCTTTTACTGGGAACCCACATGGATAAATATTGAACAGGCGCACTGGAGCACCGAACCGGGTATCAGGTACTTAAACAAGAAAGCTTCCTTGGCAAATGTGTGGTTCAATCTTACCCTGTTTGATTTTGACGGCAATGCATTGCCGGCTCTTGAAATAATCAGGGATTTTGAAGGCTGAGGGTTAAAAGCATTGCAAAGACCCTGGAGATATTTGCCGGTTAATAAGAAAAAGGAACTTTTAAAGACTTATATTATTTAAACAAATATAAAATTATGGAGATTTGGCGGAAGGAGGAGTAATCATGAAAAGACTTTTTAGCATTTTTCTTATGTGTGTAATGGTTTTAACTTTATTATCAGGATGCAATAATGCACCTGCGGGAACCAAAACAGCAAATACGGGAAATCCAGCAGGAGCTGCTGGCGTCTCCGGTTCATCAGGAGATAAAGGCCTGACGATTAATATTTGGACAAATTTTATGGTGGAAGCCGATTTGCTGCAAAAATACGCAGACAAGTGGGCCGAAAAGACCGGCAATAAAGTTACCGTTACTAACACAAGCATAGAATTGGAGCAGTTTGCCCAGGCGACAAATACACCCGACGGGCCTGACGGGGTTTTTGGCGTTCCGAATGACAAGCTTTCCAGTTTTGCAACTGCCGGTTTAGTTGCAGAGGTACCGGCTGGTTTTTACAGCGACAAGGATTATGTTGATGCGGCTGTTCAGGCTTGCTATTATGAAGGGAAACGCTATGGTGTTCCGGTAGCAGTGGAAACTATCACATTGTTCTATAATACCGATAAGGTTAAAACACCGCCCAAAACATGGGACGAATTGCTTAGTGCTGCAAAAACAAGTGGCGGAATAAAGTTTGATGCCACAAGTATATATTATGACTTGGGATTTCTTAGGGCTTTTGAAGGGTACATATTTAAGTGGGAAAATGGCATGTACCATGTAGACGACATAGGATTGGGCAATGAAGGCGCAGTCCTGGGATACTCATATATTCAGAAAATGGCCGACGAAGGCTTCATTACAGCAGATATTACTTTTGATATAGCCAAAAGTTCTTTTGAGCATGGTGAAACAGCCTTCTATATTGGTGGACCCTGGGATGTTGATGCCTTCACTTCAGCAGGAGTAAATTTTGCAGTTTCAGAGATGCCCACATTGAACGGAAAGCCGTTTGTTACCCCTGTAGGGACGCAGGTGGCTTTTGTAAGTTCAAAGTCTGCAAAGAAAGACGCTGTATGGGATTTATACAAGTTTTTAATTGAAGAAGCTTCTGTAGAAATGTATGAGGTGGGAGAAAGAATCCCGGCAAAATTAAGCATACAGCAGCAAATCAAAGCAGACGAAATTACAGAGGCTTTTATGGAGCAAATTGCAAACGGAGAACCTCTTCCATCAGTTCCCGAACTGGGGTATGTTTGGGTTCCGTATGCCGATAATATGCGCTTAATGTTCTCAAAGCAAATTACGCCCGAGGAAGCTGCTAAATACATAGAGGCTCAGTTTAAAGAGGCAATTGAGCTGATGCATTCAGGGAAATAGGCGTCTATTAAGCTTTAAAATATGCAGATGCGAAGAATTAACCTTTTTCTTTGTATCTGCATAAAGCTTTTTATCAGCTCACCCATTGCCTGCTTTGAATCTGGGTGCGCGTTTTACTGTATTGTATTGAAAAAGTGACAAAACCGGTTGGGGGGTAAAGATAATGAAAAGAGCCAGGAATAATCTTATTGCATATACATATTTGTCTCCTGCTCTTGTTTCGATAACAGTGCTGACTTTCCTGCCTATAATATATACGGTGTATATTTCATTTACCAATTATAATATATATCATTTGGATGATTTCCAGGTTGTGGGTTTTCAAAATTACATAACAATACTGAGCGGAAGCATTAAAAATGTATTTTTATCTGTTCTTGGATGGACGGTAAGCTTTGCATTGCTCAGCACGCTGTTATCGTATTTTGTTGGAATGGGACTGGCAATATTGCTGAATAATCCGTTAATGAAGGAATCCAGAATTTACCGTTCCATTTTAATTATACCATGGGCTTTGCCTGCAACTATAGCAATACTTTCGTGGCAGGGTTTGCTGAATGAACAATACGGCGGTATAAACAATTTAATCATCATGCTCGGATTTTCAAAAAGGATTCCATGGCTGTCCAATGCATTCTGGGCGAGAGTGGGAATAATAATGGTAAATGTCTGGCTTGGATTTCCGTATATGCTGAATGTATGTTTAGGCGGCCTTCAGTCAATTTCCCCTACATTTTATGAAGTTGCGAAGGTGGAAGGAGCGTCCAGGTGGTATACTTTTAAAAAGATCACATTGCCATTGCTGGCAAGAGTAAGTTTTCCACTGGTGGTTTCTTCATTTGCGGCAAACTTTAATAACTTTGGGAACATATACATGATAACGCAAGGCGGCCCTCCGAGGGTAAATTCACAATTTGCGGGAAGTACGGACATTTTGGCCAGTACGGTATACAAAATGACAACATGGTCAAACAGGTATGATCTGTCAGCAACACTCAGTGTTTTTATATTTTTAATTGTAGGATCATTAACTTTAATAAACCTGAAACTTTCGGGGGCATTCAAGGAGGAAAACTGACATGCGAGGAACACAGAAGGCAGGATTGTGGGCCAGCAGGCTGGTGATATGGATTGCGATTATTTTAACACTATTTCCTGCAAGTTGGATTTTTATGGCGTCATTTTCAAAGGGGCAGAGCTTTTTCAGCAGGACGCTGTTTCCTAAGGCTTTGAGTCTGCAAAATTATAAGAATTTATTTGAAAATACCAACTTCGTGAATTGGGTGGTTAATTCACTTAAGCTGTGTTTAAGTGTGTCTGTTATACAATTGTTTTTGACAAGTACATCTGCATATGCTTTTTCAAGAATGCGGTTTCCTGGAAAGAAGAACGGGTTATTGACTCTGCTGGTGCTTCAGGTATTTCCAAACAGCATGGCAGTTTCGGGTTATTATATAATAATATACCATTTCGGGTTGTCGGATAATATGGCGGCACTGATACTGGTTCTGGCAGGTGGCAGTGCGTTCAATATCTGGCTTCTGAAGTCATACATTGACACAATTCCAAAAGAGCTTGATGAGGCAGCGTATGTAGCCGGAGCAAACCATTTCATGGTCTTTACAAGAATAATTCTGCCTCTTGCTCAACCGCAGCTGGCGGTAATATTCGTATTTTCGTTTATTGCTGCATACAGTGAGTTTGTTATTTCGTCTGTTTTTCTTAATACGCCTGCAAAACAGACTTTGGCTGTCGGGCTTCAAACCTTCATAACCAACCAGTTCGCAACAAATTGGACTCTGTTCGCGGCGGCAGCTGTGCTGTCTTCACTGCCGATAATGGTAATGTTCATGCTTATGCAGCGATATATACAGAATGGGCTGGCCTCTGCCGGTGTAAAAGGCTAGAATGAGAAGAATATATAAAACAGCTATTCCTTCAGGCATAATTCATTAATCCTGTCGGCAATATCATCGAGATGGAGAATTTCATCCTGCAGGTTATTGCTTATTACCGCTTTGGGCATACCAAAGATTACAGAGGAACTTTCAGATTGGGCAATAACATAGCTTCCTTTTTTCTTTGCTTCGGCTATTCCTTCAAGGCCGTCTGAACCCATTCCCGTCATAATTATGCACATGGCATTGTCGGCATAGATCCTGGAGATGGATGACATAAGCAGGCTGGCAGAAGGACAGTAATGATGGCCTGCAAAGCTCTCTTTGCTATAAAGGGAAACAATGTCCTTTTGCTCAATCATGATATGCTTACCTCCGGGACAAATATATGCATGCCCTGGCATTAGCTTTTCGCCGTGCTCGGCTTCTTTTACAGTCAACCGGGAAATCCTGTTCAGCCTTTCGGCCAGTGGCTTTGTAAAAGTAGAAGGCATATGCTGTGCTATAACAATACTCGCCGGAATATCGGCGGAAATCCTGGGCAGCACCTTTGCCAGCGCGCTGGGGCCACCTGTAGATATACCAATACCAATAATTGAAAATGTACGGTGCCTGTTGGTTAAATCTGTAACGGTTCGGGGTTTGAAACCTTCAGGCGTAAAGATTTCTTTAGTGTCATGAATCAGGCTGCCGGCACTTTTTTTCGCCGGGCCGATGCCCGTACCTATATTGATTTTTGCGTCCTTTGCAATTAATATTTTTTCAATAAGGTTTTTCTCATTAAGATGATCTTTATGTATATAATCAACTGCCCCTTTTTCCAAGGCCTCGAGGGTCTCGTTTGCCCCGTCATAGGTCAGCGAACTGACCATAATAATCGGAGTGGGGCATTGCTTCATTATAAGGTCAACGGTTTCAATTCCTGATATATCAGGCATATTTATATCCATTGTGATAACATCGGGTTTAAGCACTAGAGTTTTTCGCAGAGCGTCCATACCATCTCTGGCTACACCAATAACTTTAATTTCACTGCAGGTCTCTAAAAGCGTTCTTATTCTAACACGTATAAATGAAGAATCATCGACAATTAATACTTTTATCATTCTCATTTCTCCTGAAAAACAACTACTCTACGCCTTTTATTATAATACAAGGACATGCAACAAGTAAAGGAAACAGGAATTATAAAAAATAACCTTTGAAAAGGTAGAAAAAAGAAGAGACAAGTATTATTGTGCCTGATTCTGTCATAACTGCTTATATATATTTTGCAGTTTTATGTCGACATCGTTCATGGCATCTGCGCATTCTTTCAGTTGTTCCTTTAAAGAATCCGGTAAAGGAACGGGAGATTTATACATCAGCTGGTGTTCAAGACTGGCCCAGCAGTCCATGGCAATAGTGCGAATTTGAACCTCCAGCGGCACTAACTCCTTTCTGTCAGACAGAAAAACAGGTGTCATAATTACCAGGTGCAAACTGCGATATCCGTTTTCCTTCGGGTTGGCTATATAGTCTCTTTTGCGGATTAATGCTATGTCATCCTGCTTAAGCAACAACTCGGATATAGTGTATATATCATCTATATAATTGCATATAACGCGAATACCGGCTATATCCATAATGTTCTTTTTGATTGATTCCATACTTAGTTCAAGACCTTTGCGATTGAGCTTATCAACAATGCTCTGAGGAGATTTCAACCGGCATTCAATATGATGGATGGGATTATGATTGAATCTAATCTTAAATTCTTCATCGAGGATTTCAAGCTTAGTTTTAACTTTTCGCATTGCAGCATTATATAAATGTCTTAACTCTATATAATCCTGCACCTGTTCTGAAATTTCAACCCTGTACTCGGAAGGTACAAGGCTGTTTATAATTTGTGCACCGTTTTTGATTTTCCTTTTTATCAATATCCCTCACCCATCAGCTAATTTTTTATTTTCTGATAATAATCGACCTTAGTATTTTACTTTTCAAATTATAATTGGAAAATATGAACTTAATATTAACTGAAGATGAAAATTTGATGAAAAAACCTGCAATTGAATGATACAGTGATGCTAAAAATCTCATTTGGTGTGTTAAAAAAGCAGCGGGCTGTAAGAATGAAATTTAACAGTAAAAAAGAAAGCAGAAAACCCTTTTTATCGTTTGGCGTGAACTCAGCAATAATCAACAAAAATATTGCCGATTGTATTTTTTGGGTTGTTTATAATATACAAAAATTTAACCGATATACATTCACAGCCCTGCCATGCTAATATAAGGGTGAAGGACCGCTCAATTCCATTCGCCCATAACGTTGCAGAGTTCCAGGATATACCTATGAAGGGAAATATTAAAGTGAGCCGGTAAAATTTCAGGAAGCAAGTAGGAGTCACCTGTTCCGAAAGGAGATAATGGAATGAATTCAGATCGAGCCTATGTTAATAAAGGTAATAGAGCAAGCCTTTTTAAAAGGATAAGCCAGGCCGTACGGAGAGATTGGCAATTATACGTATTGCTGCTGCCTGCCCTTGGCTTTATTTTTGTATTCTGTTACCTTCCTTTATATGGCATTCAAATTGCATTCCGTGACTACAAAGCGGTATTCGGCATTTCAGGAAGCCAATGGGTCGGACTGAAAAATTTCCGGGATTTTTTCAGTGCCTACTATTTTAAACGATTGCTGTCAAATACTTTTTTGCTAAACATTTATGGGCTTTTCTGGGGATTCCCGGTCCCTATTTTCCTGGCCATCCTGCTTAATCAGATAGAATGGCCTGGTTTTAAAAAATTTACACAAACGGTTATCTACATACCACATTTTATTTCCACCGTTGTTATGGCAGGTATCCTATATTTGTTCCTGTCCCCTGACAGCGGTATAGTTAATGTATTTATAGAAGCTCTTGGAGGGAAACCCATTCATTTTATGATTGAACCGGGCTGGTTCCGCACCCTGTTCATAGCATCGGATATATGGCAGCATGCGGGATGGAATACTATTCTTTACATTGCTGCATTAACCGGAATAGATCAAGAGCTGTATGAAGCAGCTACAATTGACGGAGCGACGAAACTTCAGAAAATCCGGTACATTGACATACCACATCTTGCGCCAATCGTTGTAATGATGTTGATTCTCAGTTGCGGCAGTCTTTTGGTTTCAAATACCGACAAGGCATTGCTTATGCAAACACCGGGCAACATGGTGAAATCTGACATAATTGGAGTGTATGTATACCAGATGGGACTGACCAAAGCCCAGTTTTCGTATACAGCGGCTATCGGTCTTTTCATAAATATTATAAATTTCGTTATGATTATAACTGTTAACTGGATATCAAAGAAGCTTGGTGAAACAAGCTTGTTTTAGGAGGAAAATGTACAATGGCATATATCGGTGTTAAAGTGAAAAAAGCCGTGGGAGATACTGTGTTTGATGTTTTTAATACCATATTTTGGATTATTGTGCTTATAGTAGTGATATATCCCCTTTGGTTTATTATTATTGCATCGGTATCCGACCCTGATGCGGTTATAGCGGGAGAAGTATTACTATGGCCGAAGGATTTTTCACTAATCGGATATGAAGCGGTATTCGGCCATAAGGAACTTTTACATTCGTATTTAAACTCCATATATTACACTCTTACGGGTACCGCTTTGAGCGTTATTGTGACAATGATGGCGGCATACGCGTTAAGCAGGAAATTTGCCGGAAGAAAATTTATAAATTTTCTGTTTGTTTTTACAATGTTCTTTTCAGGAGGGTTAATCCCGCAATTCCTGATGAACAAGAGACTTGGGCTTTACGATACCGCTCTTCTTATGATTATTATTAACTGTGTTTCGGTCTGGAATCTGATGGTGGCAAGAACATATATAATAATGAATATTCCTGATGAATTATATGAAGCAGCAATTATTGACGGTGCCGGCCATTTCAAGTATTTTATCCATGCAGTTTTACCGCTGTCGGGTACGATAATTGCCGTATTGAGCGTATACTATGGTGTTGCAAGGTGGAACGACTATTTCACAGCATTGGTTTATATAAGAGATCGATCCAAGCTTCCGCTGCAGACAATACTGCGTGAAGCAGTTGCCATGCTCACCACCAGCACATCCACCGATGCATTTTTTTCGGCATATGAAGGCGATGTTAAAGGAATGACCGAGGCCATCCGGAAAGCGTTGGTTGCCAAGTACTGCAGTATAGTCATTTCAACAGCTCCTGCCGTTGTTCTTTACATGTTCATGCAGAATTATTTTGTAAAAGGTGTTATGCTTGGTTCGCTGAAAGGTTAATAAACGAGCCTGGGGATTTCGTGCGGGTTTTAAAGGTTTGATAAACCGCCGGGTGAGGCGGTGTATATAAAAAATAAAAGAGAGGAGATTAAGGATGAAAAAATCATTACTAGTGCTGTTGCTTGTGCTTATGGTACTTACTGTTGCATGCGGTACTCCTTCGGTTAACCAGGGCGGTGACGTAACACAGAAAACAGAAACCCCCACAACAACCGCTACGGCACCGGGCAGCGACGGAAAAATCAGTGATGAAAAAATTACGCTGCGTGCATTCCAGTATGTATTGGAAAACCAACAGGTGGATTTCGATAATATGTGGTTTTTCCAGGAACTTGAGAAAAAGACAAACATACATATTGAATGGGAGCTTGTCAAGGACGGTGACTGGAATACCAAGCTGAACCTGATGTTTGCTTCGGGAGACTGGCCGGATTTGATCATTCGCGGAGAAGTAGATGTTGAAGAGTACGGAGTAAACCAGAAAATCCTTGTACCATTGGACAACTATATTGAAAAATACATGCCGAATTATCACAGCCGATTGTATTTGAATGATGCCTATGTATCAATTCCGGCATCAGACGGAAAGATGTACTATATAGGCAATCTGACCGCCCAGAACGTCAACCACGATGGTAACCATTACATTAACAAGGCATGGCTTGATAAATTGGGACTGGATATTCCAAAGAATATAGATGAACTTACCAATGTACTACGCGCATTCCGTGACAATGATCCTAACGGGAACGGTGAAAAAGACGAAATCCCGTTCAGTGCTGCCGATCTTGTTCACCAGACCCAGGGCGTTTACACTCACTTTGCAAACTTTGGCGTGCCGTTGCAGAGATTTGTATATGCCTGCATTGATGACAATCAGAAAGTAGTTTTCCCAGGTTATATGCCAGGTTTTCGTGATGCATGTGAATGGCTGCACATGTGCTATAAAGAAGGCCTGCTTGATCCTGAATCAATTACCCAGGATTCCAATGTTTGGGGAACAAAAATGAATGCAGGAAGGGTTGGCTATACAACTTATTTGAGACTTATAAATACTGCCCTCACTCCGGATATTGCGGCTATGTATACCTCAATAATTCCCCCGGCAAGCGAATATGGTGTAAAAGTTCCACGAATTCTTGAGGTTCCTACTTTAGGTGCTGCTCTGACAGTTGCCAATAAGCATATCCCTGAAACGCTTATGTGGCTGGATGCTCAAATGGAAACAGAAACAATGATGGTATCTGTCAATGGTCCTATCAGGGAAGGCGGCCCGATAGAGCCCACGATGAAAATAAATGACGAAGGGAAATACGAAATTTTGTATGTTCCTGAAAACAATGCACTTTATAAGTATGTTCCGGTTTATCACGGGCAATTCTTTGCACCCGGGGATTATTATTTCAAGATTTACGAAATGCCTCCTCACCGCGTGGAAAGATATCAGACCAGTAAAGATTATGAAGAGGCAGGAGTCCTTGAGAAATATTCATTCTATTACCTCTACAGGCTTGCTAAGATGTCCAACGAAGAAGCAATTGAGGTTTCGCGTTTGTATAATGAAATTGATAAATTTATGAAGGAATCCATTACCAATTTCATTACAAACGGAGTGACTGACGAAAGCTGGAAGCAATTTTTAAGCACAGCAAAATCCGTTGGAGCGGATCGGTATGTTGAGCTTTACCAGAAAGCTTATGATAATTATCTTGCCGCTCAA
The DNA here is from genome assembly GCA_036562185.1 of Thermoclostridium sp. Taxonomy (GTDB): domain Bacteria; phylum Bacillota; class Clostridia; order DSM-8532; family DSM-8532; genus Thermoclostridium. The sequence continues at coordinate 51,288 of DATCKN010000040.1, read as the reverse complement.
TAAGGAAATATGGTAAAGTATACATAGATATATAGAATCAGGATTTTGAAATTGTTTTTAGGCAGCTTTTGCTTTATATAAACCGCAGCACTGTTTCATGTACTGCGGTTTTGTTATCCTGGCTTTAATGTAAAAATATGTCATAGCAATAAAAAATGTACCTTTTTTACAGGAGGCGGTTGTTTACTACCAAAAGAGCGGGTGTTTTAATCTACTGCCCCGGCGGACTGCTTTTAATATTGCTTATAGGTTATTCGGATGCTTTATAAACGGTAATTAATAAGAAATAATAAGCAAGGGAGTGTGTGATGAGAAGGGTTTTTTATCGCTCCATCATATTACGCTATATTATTTCGTATGTTGCTGTCATGGCTGTGCTTTTTATTGGTGTGGGAATTTATGTGAACAACAGCTATGCATCGGCTATTCATGCCAGTATTGTGGAAGAAAACACAAATCGTCTGAGTGCTCTCAGGCTCCAGCACGAAGAGAAGCTGTCCGCGCTTATTAACATAGCAAACCAGATAAGCCTTTCACCCTATATAACACCGTTCAAACTGAAAGAAAACGCACTAAAAGCATATTATCTTAAAGAACACCTGATTTCATACAATGCCGACAATTTCTTCGATCAACTTTATGTTGTATTCCATGAAGATGATTATCTTTATTCATCCAGTACATCGATATCCATGGATATTTACACCGAGAAACTGATGTACTATGACGGCATTTCGCCCGAATCGCTATGCGAACTGCTCAGGAAAAAGAGCGATGAAATATGCATACTGCCAAGCATGAGTGTGCACAGTGTTTTAACCAGTGATACCAATAAGAAGATGGTTACGGTTATTATACCTCTGCGACTGAATGGCAGATATATTGTCGGTAATGCGGTGTTTCTCATACAGGACAATGCATACCAGCGAATGTTTACAGATGAAATATTGCAGGACCGTAATATGTATATTTTTTCGGGACAGAACGTTATATCGGCAAAGAGGACAATAGACATCCCGGATGATGTCATTCTTAACGAAGTTACAGGAATGGAAGAACCGATTATTCGTAATATTGCTTTACAGGATGGAACGAAGTACATACTTTTTGCACAGCGTGGCAGCCTGCTCGATTTGTGTTATGTTTCACTTATCCCGCAGGAAACCGTTCAGATGCAGACAGCCCGTTCCCGTCTTACATTTTCTTTATTCCTGCTGTTATTAAGCGTGCCGTGCGGACTTCTGACGGTTTATTTTGCAAACAGTCACATAAGGCCTATAAAGGAAATACAAAAAAGTATAGGTGACGTATTAACTTCCGAGGATGGGTTTAGTGCAATTAAAAAAGGGATAGAAACATTAAAAGGCCAGAACAGGGTTTTGAACACCAGGCTTAATGAAAGCAAGGATGCATGCCGGGCAGACTTTGTAAAGAAGTTTGTAAAATGCCGTTTTTCCAGCCGTGAACAGGCCATTAACATAGCGTCCGATCTTGGTATGGATATCGATCGGCCTTTTTACTGCGTTTCTCTAATGTCTGCATTACCGGCTGAAAACAAAGCGCTTGAGCTTTTAAATTCACTGTTTGCCGACGGGAGCGATGTAAAAGGTTATGGCATGGAAATTTTTGATTACGAGCAGTATTTGTTTGTCCTGTTTGCAAATGAACATGAAGCTCTGGAAGACTGGGTCAACAATGCAAAGTCTGTGCTGTTTTCATTCGACAATGAAGCTGTTATATCCGCAAGCAATATTCATGCTGATTTCTCAGAAGCTACCAATGCCTATTTGGAAGCCAGTACAGCCTATGATAACCGTTTTGTTATGGGAAATGAGCATGTTTTATGGTTTTCGGATGTCAGCTCGGCAGCGAAGGATATCGAACCATTCACCGAAAACTATCTGGATGGTTTTCGTAAAGCCCTATACGCAGGTGATGCAGATGCATTGCATGACAGAATTGACGAACTGTTTCAAATACTTAAAACGAAGAAATTCTCGTTGTTTGCGTTCCGCATTATTTACAATGAAATCATCAGCATGCTGTTGAACAAGTATTTAAGCTACGATGAGGTTTCCGAGCATTCAATAAAATATTATGACATCTTTGAGCTGTCCCGATGCAGAAGGGTATCGGATTTAACCGAGATTCTCCGCCGGTTGTGCAATGACATCCTTCAGAAGGAAGAGCAGAATATGCCTGATGAAAACCCTGTTATCGGGCGGGTAATTGATTACATACGTGAAAACTACACAGATCCCGGGCTTAGTATGGGAACGATAGCCAGCATTCATGGTATGAGTGCTGCAACACTGTCTTTGAAATATAAAGAACAAACGGGTATGTATCCGTCTGAATACCTAGTGCTTTTGCGGATGGAAAAGGCAAAGGAACTTCTTGCGGGAACCGATATGTCCATTCAGGATATCGGTACTTCTGTAGGATATTATGACGCTTCAAGTTTTATACGGCGGTTTAAGCAGCACATGGGAATAACACCCGCAAAATACAGAATACTGGTAAAAAATATAAATTAATATCCTGATTATGTATTATTTTTTACAAACCGTGATGATTCTCTTTCTATAAGCTTACATTCAAGAAGTATTTCCCCTGTTAATTCGGATGGTTTATTTTCTATTTTATTAATTAAAATCTCTGCCGATGTTTGCCCGATTTCGAATAGTGGCAGGCTGACACTTGAAAGAGTGGGACGACTGACAGTGCAGATTTCCCTGTCGTCAAATCCAATTAATGCAAGATCACGACCTACTTCAATTCCTATTTTTCTGCAATAATCAATAACACCCATAGCCATTAAATCGTTTTGGGCAAATATAGCCGTTACACCGTTATCGATTAGTTGCTTCGCAAGGGCATAACCTGAATCTCTTCCCCAGTCGCCATTTACCGTCAATTTGGGATTGTATGGGATTTCGTTGTTAAACAATGCTTTCTGATATCCAATAAGACGGTTTTGTGTATGGATACTGGCAAGCGGGCCTGTAATAACACCAATCGATCTGTGACCGGCATTAATAAGATAATTTGCCACTTCAAAACTTGCTTCATTATCGTCATACGATACCGACGGAATGTTAGGGTTAGAGCTGCTGCAATATGCAAAAACGCAGTGAGTATCATCGATTTCCGGCAAAGAAAGTACCTTATGGCTGTGGCATCCAAGGTAGATAAGGCCGTCAACCTGCAAAGCCTTCATGAAACTTATGGATTTCCTGACAATTTCATTGTATTTCTTTACATCTCTGATGGGATCTATTTTAAGTCTGTCCAGACGCATGTTTTCCAGGAAATAATGATAACCGTGGTCATCGCAATATGCGCCTATTCCATCTACGATTGGAGAAGAATTAAAAACGGTTAGATCTTCGGTAATAACTCCTATCGCACGGCTTGCGCCCTTTTTTAAATTTCTTGCATAAAAATTAGGATGATAGTTCAGTTCCTTTGCTATCGAGTGAATCAGTTCGGCTGTTTCCTGACTGATACCTCCCTGATTGTTAAGCACTTTTGAAACTGTAGCTATTGAAACCCCTGCGCGCTCTGCAATATCTTTCATACTGGCCATAAAACCTCTCCTTATTGTATAATTTAATGTCTACAATAATTATACATAATAGTTAAACGTTATACAAGAGTATTCTTAAATAGATTAATCTAAAAAAGTAAGCCTGAACGTCGGTTTTTTTCATTTGTTCTGTATAACCCGCCATCTGTCTGTAAAATAAAAAATTATATTTTTTTAGAAATGTTATTTACAAACTGGTAAATAATATGTTATTATATATCCGCACAGGGTAAACGTTTAATTAAAACACTGAAAAAATTGTTGTATCAATTTGAGGTTTAAATGGATAAAAAGCCGAACATTCTGCAACATTGGAACAACAAGCCTGACAAATAATCAGGAGTTAATTAATAAAACGATTACCACAAAAATGCGATAATAAGGAGCTTTTGTATGAGTAAACGATTAAATACCCTTGATTTACAGGACATAAAAATTACAGACCCGATTTTCGGCAGCTATTTGAAACTAGTAGCCGAGAAAATGATCCCATATCAGTGGGATATACTAAATGATCGTGTTAAGGACGCCATTCCTACTCACTGCATTGAAAATTTCCGTATAGCGGCCGGTGAAATAAAAGGGGAAAGAAAAGGGGTTGTATTTCAGGACAGTGATCTTTACAAATGGATAGAAGCTGCTGCTTATTGCATTTGGAATGGTAGTGACAACAGGTTTGAACAAACCATAGATGAAGTTATAAGTCTTATCGGGCGAGCGCAGCAGGAAGATGGATACATTAATACATACTATACCGTGTCAGAACCCGAAAAACGCTGGACAAATCTTGTAGAGGGGCATGAACTTTATTGCTCGGGTCACTTGATTGAAGCAGCTGTTGCATATTACTATGCTACAGGTAAAACAAACCTGCTTGAAATTGCCCGAAAAAATGCCGATCTAATTTGTGAAGTTTTCGGAAAAGGTGAAAACCGGATAAATGGGTATCCGGGTCATCAGGAGATTGAAATTGCATTAATAAAGTTATACCGGGTTACAGGTGAAAGGCGTTATTTGGATACCGCACGGTACTTCATTGAGGAGAGAGGAAATCATCCCAATTATTTCATTAACGAAATAAAAAAGCGTGGTGGATATGAGTTTTTCCCCGAACTGGCAGATTACGATCTAAAATATTCACAATCACATATTCGGCCTGTTGAACAAAGAACTGCTGAAGGTCACGCTGTCAGGGCAATGTATATGTACAGCGCAATGGTGGATTTAGCTATTGAGTATGAAGATGAAGAGATGTTGGAAGCATGTCAGGCATTGTGGAATAATATAACAAAATTCAGAATGTATATAACAGGATCTGTTGGTTCAAGTGGCTTTCTTGAAAGATTTACAACAGATTACGATCTTCCCAGCAACACAAATTACAGTGAGACATGTGCCTCTATAGGGCTTATGATGTTTGGCCAGAGAATGAATGCTGCTACCCGAAATGCAGAATATTACAATACGGTTGAAAAAGCATTGTATAACACTGTTCTTTCATCAATCAGCATAACCGGTGACAGGTATTTTTATGTTAACCCCCTTGAAGTTGTACCTCGTTTCTGTACCGACCATACTTATATGAAACATGTAAAACCTGTACGCCAAAGATGGTTCGGTGTTGCCTGCTGCCCCCCGAATGTTTCCAGAACGCTGTCATCTCTTGGGCAATACATATATGCTAAAGATAAAGACCGGCTTTATATCAATCTTTTTATCTCTTCAACCGCCAAAGTCAAGTTTGATAAAACTGAAATGTCACTGTCACTGGAATCTGCATTGATGCAGGAAGGAAAAATCATTTTAAAAGTAAATTGTTCTTCACCTGAAAAAATCACAATAAACGTTCGTATACCTGGCTATTCGGGTCAAATAAAAGCCACCAGAGATGGCCATCGGGTGGAAATAGATGAGGACAACGGATATGCCTGCTTTTCAGGTCCATGGGACGGATTCCATACCATTGAGATAGATTTTGACGTTAAACCCCGTTGGGTATCGGCAAATGAAAGGGTCAGTGCCAATGTTGGAAAAATAGCCCTGATGAAGGGTCCCTGTGTTTACTGTCTTGAAGAAAAAGATAACGGTGATAACCTTGCCGCAATTTATGCTTCGGTTAATAGCACCCTAGAGGAAAATATAACAGAAGATGAGCTTTTCGGTAAATTCCCCGTAATAGAGTATTACGGAACACGCCTTCTGAATGAAGGTATTGAAGACGGCGAGCTGTATGGCAAACCAGTATTCAGGGAGAAACAGGTAAGACTTAAGGCCATTCCATATTGTCTTTGGGGCAACAGGGGGGAAGGAGAAATGATCGTCTGGCAAAAAGCCCGTTTATAGTACATATCAAAACATTAATTGGTACATCAACACAATGACGTGTTGAAATATAAAAGTAGAAAAGGGGAGATAAGATGATTAAGAGAAAAATCGCAATTCTACTGGCTGCTATAGTGATGTTAAGCCTTATAACACTTTCTGCATGTGACGGTACAAACAAAGATGTTCCTTCTACAGGAACGACAGGTACTGAGAGCAGTGGTGGAACTTCTGCAGACGAACGGATACGCATCACATATGCACAATGGGGGAACGAGACAGAAACAGCTGCCTGTCAGGCAGTGGCTGACAAATTTAATGCGCAACAGGATAAAATCTATGTGGAAGTTTTAAAGATTGACTATGATAACTATATTGCAAAACTCAATACCATGGCCACAGCAGGCGAGCTGCCCGATACGGCAATAATGAGTGAAGCAGGGGTTCTTACTTTTGCTAAAAACGGGTTACTTTATGATATCAGTGAAATGTATGAAGAAAATGAAGCAAAACCTCTGGATTGTATAACATTTAAAAATAACGGTACTCCTGTAGCTTATTCGGCGGCTAATGAGGTTCTGAATATTTGGTATAATATTGACCTGCTTAAGGAAGTGTGCGAAAAACAGGGACTTGACATAAATCAGTTCACACCGCCTGCAAAGGCTGAAGATGCATGGTCCTGGGATGAGTTTGTAAGAGTTGCTCAAACACTTACAATTGACGTTAACGGTAGAAATGCTCTGGATCCGAATTTTGATCCGAATAACGTAGATATTTATGGCTGCTGCGTAAACATTCTGCCATGGCAGCTTGAAGTATGGTGCCTTTCAAACGGCGGTGGTTTCTTCAATAAGGACGGTACAGAATGTATTATTAACCAGCCCGAAGCTGTAGAAGCACTTCAGGCAATTGCCGACCTGTCTTTGAAATATCACTGTGCGCCACCTGTCAGTACTGCTGCCACCGCATTGTCAACTTCCCTTGGAACCGAGAAAATTGTAATGGCAACAGACGGTGCCTGGAATGTTGGTACATATCTCGGGCCCGATGCAAATTTCGAATATGGGGTAGGTGTTCTGCCTTATTTCAAGGAAAAAGTTACGATCTGTACCGGGGGGCCTAATGTTGTATTTGCAACAACTAAACATCCTGAAGAAGCTATGACATGGCTTAAATGGTATTACCAGGAAGAAAATTCATGGGATCTTATAGAAAATGGTACCTGGATGCCTATACTTGAATCATGGTATACTAATAGTGAACTGACAGACAAATGGATTAACAACAAGAATTATCCGGAAGCTGGTATGTACAAAAGCGCAGTTGTAGATTATGCATTTAACAATGCAGTCTCAACAGCATGGTATTATGTAAGTGGCACAGACGTATTTAATGCAGCTCTCGATACTGCAATGTCCTATGTCTGGACCGGAGATATGACTGCCAGGGAAGCTATTAATAAGTACTATGATGAGTTAAACCGCATCTTTTTGGAAAATAACTGACCAAGTCTTAGCTAAATATTAGAAGAGGCACTTGTTTACGTGGATATACGTAAGCAGGTGCCGGATATAAAAGGAGTTCTTGGCATGAATAATGGAGGTCAAATCAAGTCTGGAAGACATAAACCTTTTTTAACAAATAGCAGAAAAGAAGCAATTACAGCGTATTTATGTTTGATACCGGCTTTTCTGGGGCTTTCGATGATTAGTTATATACCAACCTTGTCGGCTTTTGTATTAAGTTTGTTCAAATGGAATGGAATGACTTCCCCTGAATTCATTGGTTTTGATAATTATAAAGAGATGTTTACAATTGATATCTACTTTACCGATTCTTTAAAAGCTACTCTTGTATACGCATTTCTGGCAGTTATAGGTTCCATGATATACTCGTTGTTTATTGCAATATTACTTAATATGAATATTCCTGCACGTCCGTTATGGCGTTCAATTTTCTTTGTACCTTATATGCTGCCTGCAATTGGAGTGTATACTACATGGCGATGGTTATACGAGTTGAATTACGGTTTGTTTAATCATATTAACAGAATGCTTGGCCTGCCTCCGGTTAAATATCTGGAAAGCCCAAAGAACGTATTGCCTTCATTGGCGCTTATTGCAGTGTGGTGTGCCGGCAATTTGATTGTAATTTTCCTTGCAGGACTTCAAAATGTTCCGGGTGTATATCAGGAAGCTGCCGAAATTGACGGAGCTAATTCATGGCAAAGATTCTGGTATATTACCATACCCTATATGTCACCAATAATATTTTATAACCTGCTTATGGCATTAATCATTAACCTTCAGGTGGTTACACCGGCTTTAGCAATAACAAACGGTGGACCTCAGAACGCCTCAATGTTTATGTCATATCTTATTTACAGGTATGCATTTACCAAATATAAAATTGGATATGCGGCCGCATATGCTGCTATATTCTTTGTGTTGGTCGGAATATTTACCGCAATATTGTTTGCGACATCAAAATACTGGCTGTTTTATGAGGAAGAGGGAGGAAAATAATTATGGAAGGGTCAGTAAACAATACATATACTATTAAAAGTTCGTTTTTTAAGAGCAAACAGCGAAGAGAGAAGATTGTGAACGGGATAGCATTTGTATTTGTTGTTATTTTTGCAGCTGCCGTACTGCTTCCCCTGTGGTGGATAATACGATCTTCCCTTATGAGTAACGGTGTACTGTATTCCTACCCACCTTCTTTCATACCCTATGAGTGGATGGTATCGAATTATTCAAAAACCCTTGAAACCTTTAAATATTGGACATATTTTAAAAATACATTTACAATAATTATTCCTGCAGTGACTTTCGGGACTATAACCGCTATTTTTTGTGGTTACGCGTTTGCCAGGTTAAGATTTAAAGGCAAGAAACTTATTTTTACTCTTTGTGTTGGAACAATCCTTCTTCCAGGAATGGTTACATTAATCCCTCTTTATATTTTTTGGACAAAGATAGTAGGTCTTGGAGGCACGTATTGGCCGCTTATTCTTCCATTTCTTACAGGTGGCGGTTTTTTTAACATTTACCTGATTCGTCAGTTCATGACTACAGTACCAAAAGAGATTGACGAGTCGGCTGAGATAGATGGAGCATCACGTATGTGTATACTTTGGTCCATTCTTGTTCCAAATATAAAGCCTGCCATTACAGTTGTAATTTTGATGTTATTCATTCAGCTTTGGAATGATCTGTTGCAACAGTTGATTTATATAAATGATATGAATAAAATTACCTTTGCTATTGCCTTAACTAATTTTACCGGTTCCTTTGGTACAAAGTGGAATCTGGCAATGGCGGCAACGTGCATGGTCATAGCTCCCGGAATTATTATTTATCTGATAGGTCAGAAAAGCTTTGTTGAAGGTATAGTTCTTACCGGTATCAAAACCTGAAATCAGGGGAACGATATAAAAAGTACCGTTCCCCTTTCCGGCTTATAAAGTCATTGTGAAAATGTCGGTATTTTTGTTTTTAATGGCATTAAGAAGGTCATTTATATCTTTAACGCGTCGGTTAAGCTGAATGCCCGATACTTTGCCCGGCTTGTCGGAATGGGTGTCCGAGCCGGCAACCTTAATCAGTTCAAACATGTCTGCATATTTATCGGCGCATTGATTTTCAAAATCGGTATTACAAGCATTTATGGTTTCAACGGCATCCACTCTGCGGGGCAACAGCCTGAACATGGCTATGTATGAAGCCTCACGAAAAGGATGGGCGTGCACAATAAAACCACCTTCAGCATGTACAAGGTCGCAGTATTCATGTAAACGAAGGCTTAAAATATCGGGATGATTCAAAAGCCATTCCTTATCAAGCCCGAATGTCAGGAAATCCGAACCCCCGTAAGTATATTCCCAGCCAAAAAACACATCCAAATCTATTTTTTTCCCTTCTTCATAAGCATTTTCAAAACCTCTGCAAAGAAGTTCAACTCTGATATCCCAGGGAAGATCTTTTGGCACGGCGGTATTCCCGTTAAAAAAGTGATCGGTTATGCAAATACCGGTATATCCTATCCTTTTGTAGAAATGTACAAGCTCCTTTGAAGATACCAGACCACATTTGCTTGCTTCCGAAGTGTGGGTATGTAAATCATATCTGTATATTTGCATAGAAAAATCTCCTCTGCAATGCAATATTATGTTCACTTTCGACTGTAATTCTATCACGGGACATGGGAAAGACGCAAGGGTAAGGCTTTTTTGATCTTTTTATCATGAAGTAAAAGAACCGGCAACCAATTACATGGCTTCTCATGACAAGGTGCTTGCTTTATTTAAGAATTGCCCTCTTGCCTTCTTTTATATTCGGTGGGTGATAAGCCTTCCACTTTTTTGAATACTTTGCTGAAATAAAAAGCATTTTCAAAACCAAGCTCGCTGGCTATTTCATATATTTTCATGTCACTTTCGGACATAATTTTTTTTGCTTCCTGGATTTTTACTTGGTTTACATAATCAATAAAACCGCAATCAGAATATTTTTTAAACAAAAGGCTCAGGTAATTGGGGCTGATGCCAAGAGCCGCAGCCACCCCGTTAAGGGTTAACTTCTTCTTATAATTGTTTTTGATATATTGCTTGGCATTGTATACAATGCGATTCTTATAATCCTTCTTTTTTGACATAAAATATGAGCACAAGCCGTCAAACAGAGTATTAAGCCACTGCAGGATTTGCTCGGTGGTGTTCAGTGTAAAAAGGCACCTGTAGTTTTGCGGGTTATCCTTAAAAATATTTGAAACTATCTCTTCCCCGTTCGGAATAAGGGAAATTGAAAGGTAAAGAATATTGCTTGCGGCATCCAGGGCCTGAAGGAAATACGACGGGTTTTCCATGAACAATTCCTGGATCGAAGAAAAAACATTTTTCAGACGGTAAGGATCGTATTCTTCATATGCTGAAACTATGTCATCTTTAAATATCGAAATATTGAATATGTTTTTTACCGGCTTTTTAACGTCATGCTCATCAAAAAAGCACAATGGCGAATCCGGTGATGACATGTTGAATATTTGCCTGGAATCCTGGAACGAGGCAGAAATGTCCAGCGGGTTTTCCACCAGCCGTCCAACAGAGCCATGTATTGATGCACCATAGTAATTTTTAAGCATTATAGCCGTATTGCTGACCGAATTGCGGATTACCCCGATGTGATCCGGCAGTTTATCTTCAGAAATAAGAAAGATAATTGAAAAATGCCGGATGTCCAATGCCGTAATATAGCATCTTATATATTTAGGCAGTAATGTTTTTATCATTTGCAGCGTACTTGAAAAGAAACCAAGCTGTTGTTTTGTGTCCATGGTATCGGCTTTGGGGTTGATTATTTCCATGTATGAAGCCATGTAACCTGCTGCATTAAAATCCAGCGAAAGAATCTGTGCCTGAAGGCGAAACTGTTCCTCGTTTTCGAACAGGTTGTTCAGCAGCATAATAAAAAATCGTTCGTGGAAAAGCAAAGTTTCAACCGGAACTGACTGAACCTGGTATTGCGAACTTCGCATAATTTCGTCCAAAATGTCCATGGCAGCGAGAATGCTTGCCTTAAGGCTTTCTTCGGTTAATTCAATTTTCACCAGGTAATCTATTGCATGCAGTGTTAATGCCTCTTTTGCCAGGTGGAATTCCTCATAGCTTGTAAGCACAATAAACAGGGGCAGTCGTCCGTATAATTGCTGGCATTTCTTCATTAGTTCAAGGCCGTCCATTATGGGCATTTTAATATCGGTTATAACAATTTGCGGTGAATATTTTTCTATTAATTTCAGAGCTTCCATTCCGTTAGGTGCTGACCCGCATATTTCAATGCCAAGACCCGACCTGTCCAGCATGGACTTTATCCCTATTTGTACCAGTGGTTCATCATCGACAATTAATAAACGAATCATTGTCAGAATTAGTCCTTTCTGATTAATTTTAAAATGTTCTGTAAAAAAACGCAATTGTCAAAAAGTTAAATACCGGTGTTTGACTCAGGCGGGCAGGGTTTGGCGGGAAGGACGATGGTTACGGTTGTGAAACTGCCTGTTTTGCTTTTAATGGATAATCCATATTTTTCGCCAAACTCCAGTTGAATCCTGTTATGTACATTTGCAATCCCGATTTTTTTAAAGAAACTTGATTTATTTCCTTCTTTATCGGATAACAACGATTTTATCATTTCTTCATCCATGCCGACGCCGTCATCTGTAATATCAATCTGCAGATCACCCGGATCATTTTTGAAAATATGAATGATAATAGTCCCTGTGGAACCTTTCGGTTCAATTCCGTGAAAGATGGCATTTTCAACAATTGGCTGCAGCGTAAACCTCAGAATGCCGCAATTAAGGAGTTCTTCATTGTCAATTCTGACATCAATGGTGATTGTCCCGCCATAACGGTACTTCATAATTGTGTAATAATCCATTAATAAGCTCAATTCCTCTGAAAGAGGAACTAACTGCCTTTTTTCCTTTGAAATATCCCTCAAAAGCCTTGACAGGGCTGTTGCCATTTCACCAATGCCCGGAGCGTTTTGAACATTTGCCATCCATTTTATCGACATAAGTGTATTGTAAAGAAAATGCGGGTTAATCTGGCTTTGCAGCATCTGGTACTCATAATCCCTTTTTTGCTTCTCCATTTCAAGCCTGCTGTGCATTAAATTATTGATGCTTTCGGACAGTTTGTTGATCCCTTTTCCTATTTCCCCAAATTCATTGTCCCATTCAATTGAATAGTCCCTGGAGAAATCACCGCTTGCAATTTTAGCCATGGTAGCCTTTAATTTTATTACCGGCTTGTTTACTATTTTGTTTAGCAGCAGTGACATTAAGAACCCTGCCAGGACAATGATTAAACATATTACAATCAGGATGCCTACATAAAATTTTGTCTGTGAAACAAGTTCATTGATATTGACTTCCTGGGTTATATAACAGCCTGCCGTATTAAGCGGGCGTGTAACGTAAAATGAACTTTTCTCGTATCCGGTATTCAACAGAGTATCATTATAAAGAGTGGCAATATCTTTATTGTCATTTTCGGTGAGAAACTCAGGCCTGAAATCTATTGGCACGAAGGTGCCGTCCTGATATAAATAAGTGTTTTTTGACAGGGTAATATATATCGATTCCCCGTCACTGTGATGATACTTGTCTATGGCATCGGAAAACAGGCTTGGCGATATCGAGATAAAAACCCATCCGGTAATGGTAGAATCGTAGAGGCTGTATATCGGGCGGATAAGAGGAAGAATGACGGGTTTGTTCCTGATTTTAAAAGGATCATACACAAATCCCATGTCGAAGGTATAAGGCCTGCTCTTTAAAGCATTCTCAAAATAATCCAGGTTTCCAACAACGTCGAAAACATCGGTTACGCTCGCGTGGGGTATCAGAACAATCTGAACGAATTCCTTCTGGTTGCTTGCCAATATGACTCTCTGGATATATTCAGAGGAATCATTTGTATTATATTGCTGGTTCAGGTATTCATAAACAGTTATCTTCTGCTTTGCTGTTTTAGACCCGTATAATGAGAATTCGCCGATGGTATTGTTGGCCTGGCACCATTCCGCAAGAGAAAAGATGTTTTTAAGTTCACTGTTGATAGTATCCGCAATAACCTGCAAACCGAGCTCTGATGACTGTATGAGGTTATTTCTAAGATAGTCATGATACACTTTATAACTGATACCCGCAATAAAGAATGATAAAATAAATGAAAACAAAAGAGTTGATATAATTATTTTACCTTTAATGGTTTTAGTTAGCGGTTTCATTTATTAAACCCTCAAAACCCCCATTGGAATATACCGGGACCAAATCAATTATTTTAAATTATTATAACACAAAAATTTAAAATTCTATAAAATTGTAATATATTATATCTTTATCTTAAAATATTACAAGTTTATTATCCGGGTTCATAAAAGCATTCAAATATAATGGAATAAGGAATGAAAATTATAAGATATGCCATTCAATTAAGCCTGCAAATTGTATATATTTGAATTAAACATCATGATTTGGATCTCAGTATATACAATTCATATAATTAAATAAGGAGGATTATAGTATGAAAAGAAAAGTTATGGTTCTTCTTCTCTGTTTAAGCTTATTGGTCACAATGCTCGTTGGTTGTTCAACCAACACAGGTTCAGGAACGACAACTCCCACAACTGCACCGTCCGGCGGAGGTTCCCAAACACCTGAAGAGAAAGTCACATTAAAATGGGCACTTTGGGACTATGAATCCACTCCGTACTGGGGCAAACTGATTGAAGAGTATAAAAAAGTCAAACCAAATGTAACAATTGAGTATACAGATTTAGGTTCAACAGACTATATGACTGTCCTCGCGGCAGAGCTGTCGGGAAGCGGCAGTGAATTCGACGTGGTAACAATTAAAGACGTTCCCGGCTATGCAACACTGGTCCAGAAAAATACTCTGGAACCGCTGGACGACTATATTAAAGCGGCAGGAATAGATCTGTCCAGGTATGGCGGTATAACCGACCAGGTAACAGTTGATGGGAAATTGTATGAACTGCCTTTCAGAAGTGATTTCTGGGTTATTTTCTATAACAAGGACATTTTTGATCGTGCCGGTGTGGAATACCCCACGAATGACATGACATTTGAGGAGTATGATATGCTTGCCAGGAAAGTAACCGATACAACATTCGGTTCTGAAGTTTATGGCGCTCATTATCATACATGGAGAAGCGCCGTTCAGTTGTTTGGCATTCTTGACGGCAAACATTCAATACTTGACTCAGACTATTCTTTCTTTGAGCCATACTACAACATGGTGCTGAATCAGATGAAGGATGGCGTTGCAATGTCTTATACCGATGTCAGCACCGAAGGATTGCACTATTCAGCGGCTTTTACAAATGGCAACATAGCTATGCTTAACATGGGTTCTTGGTTTATAGCCACATTAATAAGCGGCCTTGAGAAGGGCGATTACGATCCCGAGCTATGCGGCAACTGGGGTATTGTAAAATATCCTCATGCTGAAGGCGTTGAACCGGGTTCCACCCTTGGAACGATTACTGGCCTTTCAATAACCTCCGTTTCAGACAATAAACAGGAAGCTTTTGAGTTCATCAAATGGGTAAGCGGACCTGAAGGTGCTGCTGTTATGGCAAGGACAGGAAACTTCCCTGCAATATCAACCGAAGAAGTTAAAACAATTATAGCCGGCCTCGATGGTTTCCCGAAAGACGAGCAAAGCAAAGAAGCACTTGAAGTTTCAAACCTGTATCTTGAAGTTCCTTATGCACCTAATGTTTCTGAAATAAATGCCATTCTTGATACATACCATAAAATGATAATGAGTGGCGAAATTTCAGTAAAGGACGGTATTGCCGCAATGAATGCAGAAGTTGCAAAACTGAAGAATTAGGTAGATGCCGGATAATAACATGAAGTTTTTTGGTACAACGGATAGAGCCGGTGTTATAGCCGGCTTTATCTGTAAAATCGGTTACAGGGGGAGAATTGTAAATGAGTGCAGGAAGCACGGATTCATTGCAGAAATCGCGAAAAAGGCGCAACTTAAAGAAAAACCTGATTGCATATTCCTTTATAGCCCCGAACTTTATAGGATTTGCTGTTTTTACGCTGGTGCCCATCACCTTCGCGTTTATGCTTGCTTTCCTGGAGTGGGATGGGAATAACCCTGTAAAGTTTGTCGGGCTGGAGAATTTTAAAGCACTTGTTAAAGACAAATTCTTTATTGCGTCATTAAAAAATACAATAATTTACAGTATCGGAACAGTGCCGCTGACCCTTGCCACTTCATTGGCATTGGCTGTTATATTGAATCAGCAGATAAAAGGCCGTGCTTTTTTCAGGACACTGGGCTTTTTCCCTTATGTAGCTTCACTGGTTGCAGTAACCTCTGTGTGGACAATGGTTTTTCATTCTTCCAAGGGGCCTGTAAATGCAATACTTTACTATGTGTTCAAAGTGCCGAAGGAAAAGCTGCCAAACTGGTTTACCGGCAGTTTAGCGCTGGTAATGCTAATATTGTTCAGCGTATGGAGGTTTATGGGATATTACATGGTTATGTTCCTGGCCGGATTGCAAACCATTCCCCGTGAACTGTATGAGGCCGGTACCATTGACGGAGCAAACACATGGCAGAGGTTTCGCTATATAACGTTGCCTGGCTTAAAGCCCACAACATTTTTAGTATCAGTCATGCTGACAATAAACTGTTTCAAAATATACGACATTGCCGTCATGCTGGCAGGTGGCAGCACAAACACTTTATCGGTATCATCCATGGTACTGGTATATTACATCTACCAGAATGCCTTTAACTTTTGGAAACTTGGTTATTCCAGCGCTGTTGCAATGGTTCTTTTCGTTCTGGTCCTTACGGTTACTCTTATTCAGTTTAAGGGACAATCCAGATATGCGAACGAATAAAACGGTTAAGGAGTATTAAATATGAAATCAATCAGGGCTATGAAAACACTTAAAAAAAGCATACTGTATCTGATCCTTATAATTATGGCTGCAATTATGATACTGCCGTTCCTATGGATGCTCTCTTCATCTGTTAAACTGGATAGGGAAGTATTTAACATGAATCCGTTCGTGTGGATTCCAAAGAAGCCAAGATGGCAGAATTATGCTGATATCTGGACAAAGGTGCCGTTTTTTAAATTTGTTCAGAATACCGTATTTTTAACCATAGTTGTAACATGCCTTCAGATTTTGACCAGTAGTTTTGCAGCTTACGCTTTTGCAAAACTTGATTTCAAGTACAAAAACAAGCTGTTTTTTGCGTATATAGCCACAATTGCAATGCCGTGGCAGGTATATATGGTTCCGCAGTTTCTTATGATGAGAAGTTTCGGGCTTAACGACAGACTGCTGGCAATTATTTGCCTACAGGCATTTTCGGCTTTTGGTGTATTCCTGATGAGACAGTTTTATTTAAGTATTCCCGACTCGCTATGCGAAGCGGCAAGAATTGATGGGATGACTGAATACGGTATATACGCGAAAATCATGCTTCCTCTTTCCAAGCCGGCTATAGCGACATTAACAATCTTTACTTTCGTCAGTACATGGAATGACTATCTGGGGCCGTTGATCTACTTAAAATCACAGGAAAAGAAAACAATACAGCTCGGGCTGAAAATGTTTATAAACCAGTATTCATCCGAGTATGGGCTGATAATGGCTGGATCAGTAATGTCACTTATCCCGGTTATAGTAGTATTTCTGAGCCTGCAGAAATATTTTGTCGAAGGAATTGCATCCACAGGTATAAAGGGCTAGCAGTAAATAAGAAGCTGCTCCCTTTAACCGGTTAAAACAATATTGCCTCTTCATATATTGTAAGCACCGGGTTAAATTTCATTTCGAAATAGGCAGTACTTTATGTCATTACAGAGTTTATTTGTGAAGAAGCCTTTCTCTGTTGCAATGCCTCTAAAGTGACTGCTTTTTGAATTTTATCTGAACTTCATAGTTAAATATTTCAATTCAATAATAAGTCAGCTTATCACTTCCTGATTCCGGACTTTTGGCAGCCTGTCTCCCCATGTTTTTTGGTTTAATATATCAAAGGCTTGAGATTATGGCAAAAAGAAAGCTGTTATTGGCTCAATATTGAAGATAAAGCGTGTAACATGGTCAAAAATGCATGTTTGTACTTTAAATGTATGAATCATAATGATATGATATAATAGCATGTACAGTTATATAAATTTTGGAACGAGGAAAATGGTTTTCACCTCCTGGAAATGCAAGGAACCTGTTTGATTCATTACAGGGGGTGATTTTTAAATTACCCTGCCTAGTTGGAACGGTGTGCTATGTTGCTTGGGGGATTCATACATTGGTTTTAATCGTTTAAACATATTGCGGCTGGAGGTAAAAAATGAACCAATCCGTGTTGACGGTCAGAATACGGCTTGTAATAATTTGTATACTTCTCGGTACAATACCCGCTATTATTGTCGGTGTTTTCTCAACTTACAGTGGCTCAAAATCAATACAGGACAAAGTAAATGAAAGTAATATGAGAAACCTTGTTCAGGTACAGCTGTCGGTTGAACAGCTTTTGTATACAGCAGATCACATAATGGCGCAGTTTATTGAAACACCTGCAGTAAAAGCCAGCCTGCACACAGATATGGATGGTGGAAATTTCTTAATCTTTAATAATGTTGAGGATGCCATCAATAATTTACCTACTTACAGTTTAGGAGTAAGTGATATTTGCTTTGCCAACCTTGATAATGAATGGGTCATTGATAACAGTGGAATATACAGGCTTGAAAATTATAAGTTCCAACATTATTTGGATGAACTGATAAAAAAACCGGGTACTTCCTTCTGGATCGATGACTTAAGCATAGTAAACGATACAGATGATGAAAATACAGGAACCAGCGTCTGCCTTGTAAAAAAATGGCCGTTATTTTCTGATGAACCGTCTTGCATAGCCATAATGAAAATACCTTACAGCCAGTTTGCTAAACTGATTTCAGAAAATAAAACCCTGGGAAAGGTAATGGTAATAAGTGAAAACGGTGTTGTTATTGCCCATGATGACAAAGAAGAACTGGGAAGAAACTATAATTCGGTTACATATTACCAGGAAGCAAAGAACCGGTCCGATGACAGGGGAAAATTCAATATTAAAATAAACAATGTGGATTACAGCATAAATTATCTGAAATCCTCGTATAATAACTGGATATATTTATCGGTAACATCAATAGCGGATATATCGAAAGATTCAAGAGCTATTGCATGGTTTACGTTTGTTGCATGTATTACGGTAATTATAATAGTAAATGTGGCAGCATTTATAATCTCAAACAGGCTTTACAGGCCTATTCAGAAACTTTACAATATGGTTTTAAAAGTAGTGCCGGTTCGGAAAGAGTCGTCCAAAAATCACGATGAATTCAGCCTTATTGAAGAGCGTATAAACTTTTTACTGAAGGACAATTCCAGGCTAAATAATAAGTTGTCCATCCAGTCAGAACAGCTAAAAGAGTATTTTATCCTGCAACTGATACTTCATGGATTTGATAAGGATGTAATCGACTCAAGGCTAAAATTATATGGTTTTCCTGTTTTAACAGAACCGGTATGTGTTCTGGTTACAAGAATTGATACTTTTGAAGGTACTATATATCAAAAGGAAGATAAGGATCTGATGCTTTTTGCAATAAACAATGTTGTTGGGGAAATCCTTGAGGAAATTATTGTATTAAAGCCCATAGTTGTTGAGGAGCATCAGGTTACAATAATAAAAGTAAGCAACCAGATTGACGCTATGAAAGAGATCGCGTTTTCAGCAACCGAAAAAATTCAGAGTACGGTCAAAAAAACACTTGATATCTCAGTAAGTATAGGGATCAGTGAACCAATTTCAAGTTACAGTGATGTTAACAAGGGATACTATGAATGTATTGAAGCATTGAAACATCAGATCAGCCTTGGTTACGGAGCAATTATATTTTATCATGATATACAGAATTTAAGCGGTTTAAAACCTGTGTTCCCTGAAAAGCTTGAAGAAGAATTGCTGGATGCGGTTAAAACATGTTCGTACGAAAAAGCAGATGAGTTATTGCACCAGTTTATCAGCAGGGTATTCATGGTTGAAGCATCAATAAATGAGTACCAGGCATTACTTGTTCGGCTGCTGACCGACCTGTTACAGATTCTGAAGGATTACGGCCAGTCCTATGATGTAATTGTTAAAGACGGTATATCTGTTTATGAGCAGTTCTTCAGGCTTAAAACCGTAAGAGAAATTGAAAAATGGTTTTCCGCCGACATAATCAAACCCATTATAGAAAACATTGAACTTTCTGAAAAAAAGCAATACAAAAAAATTGTGGATCAGGTTCTGAACATCATACACGAAGAATTCCATACAGAACTGACTCTGGAAGACTGTGCTGCCAGGCTGAATTATCATCCCAGCTACATAAGAAGAATACTGAAGAATGAATCGGGTATCGTTTTCAGTGAATACCTTGCACAATACAGAATTGATATGGCTAAAAAATGGCTGGTTGAAACAGACATGCTGATATCAGATATTGCAGAAAAACTGAAATATAAAAATACCGAAAACTTTATCAGGTTTTTTAAGAAGTATACAGGAATGACTCCGGGAAAGTACAGGAGGTTAAATAGAACTTATTAAGGTATTGTAAATAAATAAGTAAAATATTTCAAATTTGCCTTAATTGGGTAATTTTCCTGATTACATACCCTTTGTAGCTAAAATGACTATTCATTTCAATTTTCATTTTCCGCACAGCTTATAATGGATAAAATGCAGTCATATCAAAGCTTTGAGACACTGAACTTTCACAGCTGAGAATTTAGTGTCTATTATGACTATGGAATCAAATTTGGTACACCTATAGAATATTAGTGTAGTTTTAATATATTTTTAGAAATATTTCATGTCATTTTGGATACTGAGATATGATTTTAAATTAGGAGGAGATTTGTTTTGAACGGAACGTCAATTCAAATTGCCGGGAAAAGAACGGTGGCAAAAAAGGCAACAGGAAAACAGAAATTAGCAATAATACGGAAGGATCTCTGGCTGTACATATTACTGATTCCCGGACTGTTACATTATATTATATTTAAATATCTGCCTATGTGGGGAATATTAATCGCATTCAAGGATTATAATGCTTATCTTGGGTTTCTGAAGAGTCCATGGGTTGGATTTAAACATTTTGCAGACTTTTTTTCAAATCCCGATTTTACACGGCTTTTATCAAATACCCTATTAATTTCGCTTTACAATTTGGTTTTCGGGTTCCCTGCACCGGTAATAATGGCACTGATGCTTAATGAAGTGCGGAAAGAGTGGTATAAAAGAACAATCCAGACGCTTGTTTATATACCTCATTTTATATCGTGGGTTATAATCGCAAGCCTTACATATACTTTATTTAATTCCCAGGGTGTAATAAACAGATACCTGCTTCAGATGGGGAAGGAAGGCATAGCATTTCTGACCAGTGAAAAAACATTCAGGGCAATGATTATTGGTCAGACAATCTGGAAAGAGACAGGTTTTGGAACGATTATATACTTAGCGGCGTTATCGGGTGTAGATCCGCAATTATACGAAGCTGCTATTATAGACGGTGCCAACAGGTTTAAGCAATTATGGTATATTACCCTGCCGTCTATCAAAAGTACCGTAGTGACGTTGCTGATACTGAGACTGGGACATATCCTTGATAATGGATTTGATCAGATATTCCTCATGAGTAATTCATTAAACAGAAAAGTATCTGAAGTGTTTGATGTTTATGTATATACGATTGGAATAACCAGGGGCGCATTCAGCTATTCAACTGCTGTCGGCCTGTTTAAAGGTATCATTGGTATTATCCTTATATATTCATCCAACTGGCTTGCCAGAAAAGCCGGAGAGTCAGGTCTCTTCTGATGTGGAATTTAGCGGAACAGCAGAGCTTTGAAATAGAAAGAACATAATTAAGCATTTGCAGGTGATAGGAATGAAAATTAAAAGATCGTTGGGATCAAGAATTTTTGATACTTTTAACTACTTGTTTTTAGGACTCTTTGCATGCACAACCATACTTCCGTTTTTATATGTTCTGGCGTGTTCTTTTTCTTCAGAAAAAGAAATACTGGAAAGGCCTTTTTACATCATACCAAGAAATGTCCAGTTAACTGCATATAAATATATTTTTTCATCGCCTACTCTTCCAAGAGCCTTTCTGATTTCAGTATTTATTACTGTTGCGGGTGCTGCAACGGCAATGTTCTTTACCCTTACTCTGGCATATCCTCTGTCAAAGAAAAACCTGGTAGGAAGAAATGTTTTGCTTACGTTAATATCATTTACACTGGTTTTTGGCGGAGGCATGATACCAACGTTCCTGGTAATTAAAAGCATGGGCTTTATAAACAAATATTGGGCTTTGATTTTACCAGGGGCCATCAGTACGTGGAATCTGCTTGTCGTTAAAAACTTCTTTCAGGAGCTCCCGCAGGAACTGGAGGATTCAGCCAGGGTTGACGGATGCAGTGCGCTCGGGACATTTGTAAAGATTGTACTTCCGCTTTCAATGCCTGTTATAGCAACATTCACGCTGTTCTATGCAGTTGGTTACTGGAATGATTACAGAGGTGCGCTTCTGTATATGACTGACAACAAAAAATGGCCGTTACAGCTTGTGTTAAGGCAGATTGTGCTTATGGCGGCCGGAAACGTGGACGGAGCAGTTTTTGACCAGGCATATACACAGCCGCCGTTGGAAGGTTCAAAGAATGCGGTTATTGTTTTTGGAACAGTTCCAATCCTGCTTGTATATCCATTTTTGCAGAAGCATTTTGTGAAAGGCATCATGATTGGCGCGATTAAGGGTTAATGACGTAAATACCAGTGCTGCCTGAAAACAGCACTGTAAATAAAAATAATTAAAGAAAAGAAAGGGTTGAAGAAAATGAAAAAAATAAGCATCATATGTATTGTGTTAGCCGTTGTTTTTGCATTATCAGCATGTTCGGGTCCTGCATCAAACGGCTCAAACACTACACCGACACAGCCTGCACAGGGGGATACAACAACTCAACCAACTAAAGCGCCGGAAAAGAAAAAAGAGATTGGCATTCTGGCCATAACCTTCACAGGAACCCCTATTGCAGATAACGAACCGGCTGTTTTAGCCCTGGAAGAACTTACCGGATATGACATCAAGCTTGAATTCCTTTTGAACTCAGCTTATGAAGACCAGCTGAACACAAGAATGGCTGCCGGTAATCTTCCCGCGCTGGTAGCAATAACCGGTAAAACAGCCAGTGTTATCAGCTACTGCCGTGCAGGAGCTTTCTGGGATATTACTGATGAATATAAGAACTATCCTAATCTTGCTAAAGCAAATGAAATCGTTATGAACAACATTTCAATTGATGGCAGAATTTATGGCATTTACAGGGCAAGGCCTCTCGGGAGAAACGGTATATCCTACAGAAAAGACTGGCTGCAAAATGTAGGGCTTGAAGAACCAAAAACCATGGATGACCTTTATAATGTACTGAAAGCATTCACTTATAACGATCCGGACAAGAACGGACAAAATGACACATATGGTATGACATGGTGTAAATATTTTGGACCGCTCGATCAGATAGCTGTGGCCTTTGGTGCGCCAAACAGGTGGGATGTTGCTGCTGACGGTTCATTTATACCATACTTTGATACCGAAGAGTATATGGAATCCATGAGATACATGAGGAAGCTGTATGAAGAAGGCTTAATTAACAAGGACTATGCAGCACTTGAAACATCCGACTGGACAAGAGATTTCCAGAACAGCAAATCGGGTGTCCATATTGACGTTAGTGACCAGGCATGGCGCTTCCAGAAGAACTTCATTGAACAGATGAATATGCCTGACGACATTGTATGGGTAATGACCATGCCTGAAGGTCCCAAAGGAAGAAGAATACTGCCTACTTCCGGACATTCTGGTTTTGTGGCAATCAGCAAGGATGGCGCTCCTAAGGTTGAAGACATGAGAGATGCGCTGAACTTCCTCGACATATGCAATACAAAGGAAGGCCAGAATATTCTTAACTTCGGTGTGGAAGGCGTCCACTACGATCTGAATGAAAATGGAGAAGTAAAGAGAAGAGTATTCGGACAGGATCCAATGGAAGGATTTAACCAGTTCATGACCAATGTTGTAGACGGGTTACTGTTGATGGAAGAAATGAGACCCGTTCAAAAACGCCGTGAAGAAGTTATACTTGAAAACATTCCTTATTGTATTGCCAATCCGGCAGAGCCGCTGACTTCTGATACATACGCCCAGAAAGGCGCTCAGCTGGATCAGATGATAAATGACGCAAGGAACCAGTTCATTGCCGGACAGCTTGATGAAGCCGGATTCAAGGCTGTTGTTGCGGATTGGTATGCCCAGGGCGGTAAGCAGATTTGCGAAGAATACGCTGCAGCATATAAAGCAGCAGGTAAATAATATAAATTGGCAGGTTGAACTGAAAAGATGCTTTGGCAGCTGTTCCACCCCGAATTTTACAGCTGCCAAAGCTTTTTTATCAACAAGTTATATTAATTTCTTTTATTGGCATAGTTTGCAGCATCTTCCTTACAGCAGGCATGCTGCATGCAATAACCGGGTGCAGCCGTATATCCTGCATAAGGTTGTTTTTTGCATATGAATTGTTATAATAGAACTGTACGAGTAATACGGTTAAACTTCCAGGTATAGTTTCTTGCTGTTGTTCAGCATATAGTTTAATATATTCTGAATAACAGGTATTATTGCTTATCAGAGTTAGCAGTGAATAAATATTGCGAGGGGGCCATATGTCTATTGACAGATCTATAAAAGCAATATTTTGCATGATTTTTATAGCGGTCTTTATAGTTGTTTCGCTGTCGGGATGTAAAGTAAAACACCCCGTTGACACAAGCTCCCTGAAAGAAAATAAACCTGTTGAAATGAAGATTGTTTTAGGCTATGCAGAAGAAATTCCGTCAGAGCAAAATTTAGTTATACAGGAACTTAATAAATTAGCCAATGCGAATATTATAATAGAGTGGACGCCAATGGTTTCCTACAACGATAAGTTTAATGTATTAATGGCTTCAAACTCCATGCCCGATGTGGTATTAGTACCCGATGTGAAAAACTCTACTTTTTTATATGCGGCCAATGCCGGAATGTTCTGGGAATTGACCGACAGAATACGGAATTTCTCGGAACTGAGCGATATAAATCCCATACTGTTGAAAAATGCATCTGTTGACGGAAAACTTTATATTATACCCCGTGAAAGGGAACTGAAAAGGAAGATGGTGGTCTACAGGGCGGACTGGGCTAAAAAAGCAGGGCTTAACCCTCCGGATACAATAGAAGGTATTTACAACATGGCTAAAGCTTTTGCAGAAGGGGATTTTGACGGAAATTCAGAGAAAGATACGATAGGCTTTGCATTGGGGACCGTGAATAATGAAATTGACTGCTTTGATGCTCTCGTTGTGGCTTTTGGCGGCTTCAACAGGTGGGGAATAAAAGACAATAAGATAATACCGTCTTTTATGACCGATGAATACCTGCAAACCATGAAATGGTTACGGAAAATGTACCGGGAAAACCTGATAAGCCCGGATTTTACAATAACGAAAACAACTCAGATAGTACCTGACCTGGTGGACAAGGAAAAGACCGGATTATGGCTTGCATATAGATTACCGGGCCTTTCAGACCCTGTTTTGAAAGCAAAACAGAATGAAGACAGTTCAATAAAGAGGGAGGACATTTACGATTTTGCATTTCTTAAAGATTCCCACGGGAACGAAAAAATAGCTGCCGAAACAGGTATATCGGGAGGATTTGCTTTCCCAAAGAAGTCGGTAACCACCGAAGAACGGCTGAATGATTTACTTGGCGTGTTTAACATTATTCACAGCGAGAAAGGGCAGATCCTTATAAATAACGGAGTGCCCGGAATACATTTCGATTTGATTGACGGCAAATACGCAAAAGCTAAAGATCCTGATGTTTTCAACAGGGAAGTAAGTCCCATCGGACAATTGGGAACAAGCGGGATGAAAGCATATATTATTGCCGATGACGATATTTCAATCAGGCTTAATATGGCCAGAAGAACTTTCAGTAATGACGGCATGATATTTGATGTAACTGCAACATTGTCTTCAAATTCATACAGTTCGAATTATACTACTTTGCTCAAAATTATAAGTGACGCGCAATTCAAGTTTATCATGGGGGAAATTGACGAAGCCGGATGGGAAAAAGCAATAGAAGAATGGAAAAAAGCAGGTGGAAATGCCGCAATAGAAGAATTTACTGCCAGGTATTTTGAGTAACGCTGTTTACCTGATCCTGTATGCCTTGCGGAAATCCGTCGGTCGTTTACCCATATATTGCTTAAATACCTTTCCAAAATTGGTTAAGCTTTGATAACCTGTTTGCTCAGCGATTTTAGAAATGCTTATATTGCTGTCGGTCAGGAGTTTTTTTGCCTGCATTATTCTGTTGATGTTAATATATTCATTTATGGTGAAGCCTGTGTATTTTTTAAAGGTACGGCACAGGTGGTATTTGCTCATATAGAATTTTTCGGATAAATCTTCAATGCTGATGTTTTCGGAATAATGGGAAGATATAAAATCTGCAATTTCTTCTATCTTGTGATTTGCTCTGATTCTGCTTTTATTGAAGGAGTTTGAATACTCGGTGTTTTCCATTTTTCTGATGATGAAGGTGAACAATTCAATTAATTTGGCAATCACCATTCCTTTATATCCGCTTTTTTGATTTTTCATTTCATCGATAATATTATTCAGCAATGCTTCAATTTTTACTTGCTCTTCCTTATCAAGATTTAATACGCCTGAATTTCTGAAAACATTAGTTTCGATAAACCCTTCTTTAATAAACAGGTTTATGTGTTCAAGCAGCGACGGATCAAATTCAAGCAATATTCTTTCATGTCCCGCATCACCAAAGTTACTGGTTCTGTGAATCTGGTTCGAATCCACAATGACCAGATCTCCCTTTTTAACATAGTAATTTCTGCTTCCTATAAAGTAATACCTTTGACCTGATAAAAGATAATAAATTTCATAATAACTGTGAAAATGATTAATGGACATGGAATAGTACTTGTCGCGTCTGATTCTCTCAGTTCTGAATCCCTTGAATTTGCCGTTAAACAGAATTTCTTCCATATTTATGCTCCCTGAAAGGTAGTTTTTTATAGCAATTTTGATTGAAATAATCATCAAAATAGCAATATCTGTTGAGATAATTGTATTATATTGCTGTATAATATTCAATATAAAAACCCTGTAATCATTAAAAATTTTGTGCAATCTGACAATAAATTTTGACTAAAGTGGAATAATAGTTTTAAAACCCTTCGTTTCTTGTATTCTATTTTTATTTTAATAAATGAATCAAATTAGTACAGGGGGTATGATTTATGAAGAAATTTGTTGTATTATTAATTACCGCAGTAATGATTATATCATTGGCTGCATGCGGCAAATCAGGTCCTTCAACACAGACTCCGACATCAAACGCAACTCCGACTCCACCTACATCAGCTCCGGGAACAAGTACTGACGCCAAGCCCTATGACACAAAAGCAAACTTAAGAATAATATGGTGGGGCTCACAGACAAGACACGATTATACCCAGGCTGCAATTAAGGTTTTTGAAAAGCAATATCCTAATATAACATTAACACCTGAGTTCACAGCGTGGGATGCTTACTGGGAAAAACTTGCTGCAATGTCGGCTTCCAAAAACCTGCCCGATATTATACAACAGGATTACAAGTATATTACCAGCTATACAAACAATAATCTGATTATTGACTTGTATGATTATGTTAACAGGGGAATTATAGATTTAAGCGACTGCCCGGAATCAACATGGTCAGGTGGAATTGTAAACGGTAAACTCGTGGCTATAAACCTTGGAATGAATACCGGCTGTGTTATGATTGATGCTGATATCTTTAAAAAGGCAGGAATACCGATTCCCAAAGACACCTGGACAATAAAGGAATACCAGGAAATCTGCGATAAGCTGGTGGCAATGAAAGATCAACTGGGCATAGACTTTGCAGATCAGTCAGGAAAAAATGCATTTAATGAACAGATTCAGTTTGCATTCCGTGAAAAAGGCCTGTGGTTCTATAACCAGGATGGCTCAGAATCATTCGGCTGGGATAAGGAAACCGGAAAACAGATTATTGTTGACCTTTTGAAACGCGAGAAGGAAAATATTGAAAAGAAGAGAACTGCGCCTTTGGCAGTACGTGAAGAAAATGAAGTCAACGGTCCTGAATCAGGTCTTATAGTAAAAGGAAAGACAGCCATGAACTCAGCTAACTGGTCCAACCAGGCGAAAGCACTGTCAAATGCGGCAGGCAAAACCTTTGTGCTGGTTGCACTGCCAAGCGAAACATCAAAAAAGATGCAGTACATTAAGCCTTCACAGTTCTTCTCGGTTTCATCGAACTCTAAATACCCTGAACAGGCTGCATTTTTCATCAGCGAATTTACAAACAACGTTGAAATGAACTATGAGCTGAAAGGTGAACGTGGTGTACCTATTTCAAACAAGGTACGTGAAGCGCTTGCAGCAACATTTGAACCCGACTCAATCGACAAGGCTGTTTTCGATTATGTAGGAAGAGTTGCTCCGATTGCGAACCAGATATGGAGACCTGAACCAAATGCCAATGCAGCTATAATAGTACTTTACCAGAATATGCTTAAGAATGTTGTAGATGAAGGCATGGCTCCTGAACAGGCATTTGAAATTTTCTACGAACAGGCATTAATAGAATTTGAAATGGCAAAATAGTATATAAAAGTGGGAACGGTAAAGGAACAGTGCCGTCTACGGAACTGTTCCTTTAAAATTAAAATGGATGGCTTGTTGGTTTGCTTAATTCCAGGGAAAGGAGACTTTTATGAAAAATAAAAGTTCCGAAAAAAGTATAAAAAATAAGAGAAAAAACTCTTCGCTGCAAAGTATAGTGTATAATGAGAATTTCGTGGGATACGCGTTTATTTCTCTGTTTATAATCGGATTTCTGGTATTCACTGTTTATCCGTTGCTATCATCTCTGTATCTTTCATTTACAAAATATAGCGGTTTGGGAACTCCCGAATGGATAGGTTTGCTGAACTACAAACGGATGTTTACAATGGATCCCCGTTATTTAAAATCTTTAAAGGTAACCTTTGTTTATGTTTTTATTTATGTTCCGCTGCGGTTAATAT
Source organism: Thermoclostridium sp. (assembly GCA_036562185.1). Classification (GTDB taxonomy): domain Bacteria; phylum Bacillota; class Clostridia; order DSM-8532; family DSM-8532; genus Thermoclostridium. Next base: position 22,512 of record DATCKN010000040.1, on the reverse strand, counting down.
TTGCACTGCTGGTGGCAATGATGTTCAAAAGCGGGGGCCGTATAGTTGCAGCATACCGCACAATGTATTATTTGCCGTCGGTTATTGGCGGTTCTGTTGCTGTTGCGGTTATTTGGCGTCAATTATGGGGATATGGCGGAGTCATAAACCGGCTGTTTATTAACCTAGGTCTTATGGACGAGGAGTTTTCGTTTATTGCCAGCAAGGATACGGCACTTCTGACAATCATAATTCTTGCGGTTTGGCAATTCGGTTCTCCGATGCTTGTCTTTCTTGCAGGACTTAAGGATATTCCCGCAAGCCTGTATGAAGCAGCCACGGTTGACGGTGCCAATAACTGGCAGAAATTCTGGAAAATAACCCTTCCAAGCTTGACTCCTATTATTTTCTTTAACCTTGTAAACCAGCTTATATCAGGTTTTATGGCATTTACACAGGCCTATATTATCACAAGGGGCGGACCAAACGATGCGACCATGTTATACGTTGTGTACCTGTACGAAAAATCATTTACAACATTCCAGATGGGCTATGGTTCTGCTATGGCCTGGGTGCTGATTGTTATAGTTGCGATTTTGACCGCCATACTTTTTGCTACGCAGGGCAAATGGGTTTATTATGAAAATAAGGGATGAGGGTGAAGAATGACATACAAAACTAAGAAATTAATCAGAAAAATATTGTTTCATGTCTTTGTATCATTAACATGTGTTCTGATGATATACCCGATTTTATACATGCTTTTCGGATCTTTCAAAACACAGCAGGATATCTTCCAGAACCCTACATCACTGTTCCCGCGGGAATGGAATTTCAATAACTACGCAAACGGGTGGAAAGGTTTTGGGGGAACAACTTTTACTACATTTTTCAGAAACTCCATTGCCATTACAATAATTTCCGTATTTGGGCAGGTGGCTTCATCGGCAATTATCGCATATGGGTTCGGAAGATGCCGTTTTAAGGGCAGGTCTTTCTGGTTTTCAATCATGATTGTCATGATGCTGATGCCGGCTCAGGTTCTTATAATCCCTCAGTATATAATGTTCAATTCCTTTGGCTGGGTTAACACATGGCTGCCGCTAATAGTACCGGGGTTTTTTGGATATCCGTTTTTCATATTCCTGATTTACCAGTTTATACGAAGGCTTCCGTTAGAACTGGATGAATCGGCCTATATTGACGGATGTTCAAAATACAGCATATTTGGCAGGATTATTTTACCACTTATAAAACCCGCACTGATAACTTCGATGATATTTGCGACATACTGGAAATGGGATGATTTCTTTGGACCAATGATTTATTTGACCGATATTAAGAAATATACCATATCAATCGCGTTAAAAATGTTTACAGACCCCGCAGCCCAGTCCGACTGGGGTGCAGCATATGCCATGTCAGTTCTGTCGTTGATTCCTGTAATAGTAATATTCTTCTCGTTCCAGAAGTACCTGGTTGAGGGCATAAGTACTACGGGAATAAAGGGCTGACAATGTCATCTGCCGGGGCATGATATGCTTGGGGGATAGAAATGATGAAAATTATAGATGCTCATATACATGTCATACAAAATATTGCAGGCTTTGGTGCGAAAGGTGAACTTAGATCGATAGGCAACGGACAGGCCATGTGGTCAACGGGGGATGTAATAAACCTGATTCCGCCAGAACTTGGCGAATACAGTGTAACTCCTGAGGCCGTTGTCAGGTTCATGGATGAAAACAATATAGAAAAAGCCGTTTTACTGCAGGGGTCTTTCTATGGATTCCAAAACCATTATACATGGGAAGCGATGAAAAAATATCCTGAGAGGTTTACAGGTGCAGCAACCTATGATCCTTTCTGTCTTGAGAAAGATGCGATACTGGATAATTTGTTCAATAAGCTGGGCTTTAAAATCGTAAAATTTGAGGTAAGCACCGGTTCGGGTCTTATGAGCTACCATGGAAAAGTGGATCTGGACGGTGAAATGATGGATGATGTATTCAGCGATGCAAACGACAGAAACCTTGTTTTTGTTATAGACATAGGAAAACCTGGAACGCTGAGTTTTCAGGTTGACAAACTGAGAAACGTCATATTGCGCTATCCAAAAATGAAATTTGTTGTGTGCCATCTGCTGGCACCGGGGCTTCAGCATGAAGCTGTAGTGACAGATGAACTTAAAAAGCTTAATCTGCCGAATGTGTGGTTTGATTTGGCGGCAATGCCTTCAAATGTAAGACCTGAAATGTACCCATACCCTACAGCGCAGCGGTACTTAAGGATAGCAAAAGGTATTGTCGGTGCAGATCGGTTGATATTTGGTTCTGACGTCCCGTCAGTTCTGACACGGGACAGTTATCAACATTTGGTGGATTATATAATGCTGTCCGATGTGTTCAGCGACAGTGAAAAGGAAAAGGTTTTTTATAAAAATGCTGAAGAGGTATACTTCAGCTGTTAATAACTCAAAAAATGTAGAATATGGTCTCTTTTCGACAATAAATGTGCAGAATTTTATTTCGATGTTATGTATAATTTACTTAAAAATAACAAAATCACTCAGGCTTGGGGGGTTAATTTTATGGCAGAAAGAAAAAGATATGCACAGGTTGGTATAGGAGGCAGGGCCCGTTTCTTTTATGAAGCCATTGCCAAAGATTTTAAGGATACGGCCCAGCTGGTAGCCTTTTGCGACATAAACCAGACACGCATGGATTATGCGAATAAAGTGTTGCGGGAAGAATTCAATGCTGAACCCGTTCCTACCTATACTGCCGATAAGTTCGATGAAATGATAAAAAATGAAAAGCCCGATTATGTCATTGTAACAAGTATCGACAGGACGCATCACAAGTATATTATCCGGGCCATGGAGCTTGGATGTGATGTAATCAGTGAAAAGCCCATGACAGTTGATGCTGAAAAAACACAGATGATTCTTGATGCTATAAAGAGAACGGGACGAAAGCTGAGAGTTACTTTTAATTACCGCTATGCTCCTCATAATACAAAAATAAGAGAACTTATCATGAACAGGACAATTGGTGACGTGTTCTCGGTTCATTTTGAATGGCTTTTGAATACACAGCACGGAGCTGACTATTTCAGACGCTGGCACAGGGATAAACGAAACAGCGGTGGTCTTTTGGTTCATAAATCAACCCACCACTTTGACCTTGTTAATTTCTGGCTTGGAACCCGTCCTAAAACCGTATTCGCAATGGGCGACTTAAGATTCTACGGCAGGGAAAATGCTGAAAACAGAGGAATTACGAAATTTTACAGCAGAGCCTACGGCAGCGAATATGCAAAAAATGATCCGTTCGCATTGCACCTTGAACAGAATGAAAGGCTGAAAGCGATGTACCTGGATGCTGAAAAAGAAGACGGGTATTACAGGGATCAAAGCGTTTTTGGCGACGGAATAAGCATAGAAGATACCATGGGTGTTATGGTCAGATACGCTGACAAGACAATTTTGACTTATTCATTAAACGCCTATATGCCGTGGGAAGGCTTCAGAGTTGCTTTTAACGGCAGCGAGGGAAGAATCCAGGTATCGGTTGTTGAGGCATCATATGTAAATGCCGGTGGCGACAAATCCCTTGAAGGCGCTGTTCAGAAAAAGAGTATTGCCGTATTCCCGATGTTTGGCGAGCCATATGAAGTTGAAGTAAAAGAAGGAAAAGGCGGACATGGCGGCGGAGATCCGATCCTTCTGAATGATCTTTTCGGCACACCGGCCGAAGATCCTTATAACAGGGCGGCTTCCCATATTGACGGTGCATATTCCATACTTACGGGCATAGCAGCAAATAAATCTATTGCAACCGGTCTTCCGGTAAATGTGGATGATTTGGTTTGTTTAAAGTAATTTTTAATTCCTGACGCAAAATAAAATGGAGTTAAGAAACTGCCACAGGATTTTTTGGATGAGCGGCAGTTATAATAACGAGGGGTAAATCCCCTCGTTTTATTTTGCATGAAATTAACCTGCGAGTAATATATGAAAACGCAAAGGCATAAAAAAGGGAAGAGGTTAATTCTTCCCATATCCAATAATAATGATAAAATATCAGAAATCCCAGCCTTTTATTTTTGAAAGTTCTGAATCGATTATGTCCAGAACCTCTTCCGGTATTTTTGTCTTTGGCTGTGATGCCAGTTCCCTTAAAGATACCTCGCCAAACTCCATTGAAAAAGTAATGCCCTGTACCGCTTTAACGATTTTCGGAATATGCTTTTCCAGTACGGCTCTGGTTTTCGGGTGGGCGATAAGTTGCTGAACGCTGTTTTCAGAACTGAAGGTAATGATATATTCCTTTGTAGGTTCATATTCAAAGGTATAATTGCCCGCAGGAAGTTCGGCAATTACGCTTGTATCTTTTTGCTTTGCCGAAAGATTTGATTCTGTAATCCTGATTCCGTTAACCATCACCTTTTCAATTGAGGCGTCCGGAAGAACCAACTCTGCCCGGGCATTGAACGGAATAGCAAACTCAAATGTAATCAGCCCGCTTTCATGGATCTGCCAACCGCTTTGATAACGGCCCATGGCCGTATCCAATACTGCTTTTGCCCACTGAATCCTGCCATTGGGCTGAGGAGCAAGACGAATTTTCTGGAACCCCGGATATTCTTCCATTGGATTTATGCCGCACATGTTTCTGTACATCCATTCTACAATGGAACCATAGGCATAATGGTTAAGAGAATTCATTCCCAGCTCCCCGAATCTGCCGTCAGGGAGAAGAGAGTTCCAGCGCTCCCATATGGTTGTTGCACCCAGCTTTACTTCATACAGCCAACTGGGAAAGTCATCATTAATTAAAAGAGTGTATGCCAGGTCATTATACCGGTTTTCGGAAAGGACCCGGCAAAGGTATGGCGTACCCAAAAAGCCGGTTTTCAAGTGGTAATTGCATTCCATCAGCTTTTGTTTTAATGCGTCTGCTATATTGTTTCGTTGTTCATCAGGCACCAGATCCATAAACAGCGCCAGGACATGAGCAGTCTGGGTATTGATCGCAAGGCGTCCCCTTGGTGTAAAAAACTCATCCTGAATTGCTTTCTTCACCTCTTCGGCAAGCTGCTGGTATCTTAAAGAAATATCTTCTTTACCAAGCACTCTGGCTGCTTTTGCAACCAGTTCTGCTGAATACTTGTAAAAGGCTGATGCAATAAATTCGTTAGAAGTGCCGCCTATCGGCTTAAATGGATCGGGGCCGTCCAGAGCCAGCCAGTCGCCATAATGAATGCCTTTTTTCCACAGACGGCTGCCATCGTCCTGTTCATAAATAAAATCAACCCAGGCTTTCATGCTGTCAAACTGCTGCCTTAGAATTGAATCATCCCCATAAAACAGGAAAAGATTCCACGGAATAATGGTAGCTGCATCTCCCCAGCCGCAAGCTCCGTTTCTCAGACGAACATCCATTGTTTTTTTATCCATACAGAACGTCGGTACCGTATTTGGCACCCTTCCGTTCCGTTCCTTTTGTTCCTGGTAGAGATCGTACAGGTATTTGCTGAAAAAGGCATACACATCCATGTTAAAGCAGGCGGTGCCCGAAAATACCTGCGCATCTCCGGTCCAGCCCATTCTTTCGTCCCGCTGCGGGCAGTCGGTAGGTACATCAAGGAAATTTCCTTTCTGGCTCCACAGCGCATTCTGGATCAACCGGTTTACAAGCGGATTTGAAGTTTCAATTGATCCGGTGCGTTCCAAATCCGAGTATACTACACATCCGGTAAAATCATCCAGGCATAATTCGCCCGGCCAGCCCTCCACCTTCACGTATCTGAAACCGTAGAATGTAAAATGCGGCTGCACGATGGCTGCTTTTCCGTCAGAAATATAACGGAACTCAGCTTTTGCAGTACGAAGATTTTCCCTGTAAAAACACCCGTCCTGGAGTTCCTCGCCGTACTGTAGAATTATTTCAGAGCCATTTGGCGCATTAACCTTAAATCTAATCCATCCCACCATATTCTGGCCCATATCAAGGACGTTTTCTCCTTTAGGCGTTTTAATAATCCTTACAGGTTTACGTTCTTCCATAATTCTTACAGGAAGACTGCGCCGGGCCTCAAGTAATTCATAAGTTAATGATGCCTGCTTTACATAAGACCATGAACTGTCATCCAACCATGCTTCGGAATAACCGTCAATTATTTTTCGGGCATCCAGTATTTCACCGTCGTATATGCCGCTGAACTGAACCGGCCCTGGTGCGGCTTTCCAGCTTTCATCACTGGCAATGGTTTCAACCCGGCCGTCAGTGTAATGAACCACCAGTTCGCAAAGAAATGCGAATGTATCGCCGTATATTTCCTCACCGAAATTGTTGAAACCAAACCGTCCCTTATACCACCCATTACCCAGCATGGCACAGACAGCGTTGCCGCCCTTGTGCAAAAGGTGGGTAACGTCAAAGGTCTGGTATTGGATCCATTTATCGTAAGCATTACAGAAAGGGGTCAGATACTCATCACCAACTCTGGCGCCGTTTATTTCAAGTTCATACAAACCAAGACCACACACATAAATTCGGGCCGAAGCAATATCTGTGTCCAGTGAAAATACTTTTCTGATCATGGGATGTACTTTCCTGTCCTCCCAGCCGGGAGTAATCCATTTGGCTTTCCAGGGTTCGTGCATTTTTGCGGTTTCGAACCAGGCTACGGGGCTTATAACATCACCCGAATCTGTCCACACTTTCACCCTCCAGTAATACCGGGTACGTGGTTCAAGTTCCATTTCCAGCGGATACCCTGTACTTTTGATATCTTTGCTTCTGCCGCTGTCAAACAGAATCTTTGCAAAGTTTTCATCAGCGGCTACTTGCACCTGGCAAGCCAGCTGCTCTTTTGCCTCAGGGGCATCGGTAACCCAACTCAGGCATGGTGTACCCAGGTTAAACCCGAGCGGGTTTGTCAGATGGTTGCATTTCATATGCGTGATTCTCATAAAATATCTCCTGCCTCTATAAGCGTAGTGTTAAAACTACGAATATTATTATTTATATTTATGTGCCGGTATGAAACTGGTAAAAAAAAAGATCTTAACTTCACATTCATAAATTATGTGACTGATAAGACAGAATGGTTATTCTATAATATTTATCGGTAATATCTGTGAATTAGTTTACAATTTTCCGGATAATTTATGTGATTTTTTATGTTTATTACACAAAGAGATTCAAACCGGATAAATGAGGTGAAGCCTTTTTCACCTTAATCATATGCCATTAATCATATCAGGTAAAAATGGTATTATTAAATTAGTTTAGCTGTAAGTAGAAAAATTGATTTATGACGTGATATAATATATTTGCTTTTAAAGAACTGATGTTAAAATGGCTTTTTGATATAGAGAATAAATACGTTTATGTTTTGGGGGATGAAATATGGCACAACCACTGGTTAGCATTATAGTTCCTGTGTACAATTCGGAGAAAACATTGGTCCGGTGTATTAACAGTATCCTGAAACAGCAGTATCAAAATACCGAAATAATCCTTGTTAATGACGGAAGCACGGATAACAGTCTTACAATATGCAGGGAATATGCAAAGATGGATTCAAGGATAATAGTTATTGATAAGCAGAATACCGGAGTTTCGGATACGCGTAACACAGGAATGTCATATGCATCAGGGCAGTATTTTCAATTCGTTGACAGTGATGACTGGATTTCGGAAAACGCGACAAAAGATCTGGTGGACAGAATGCAGGAATCAAATTGCGATTTGGTTATAGCGGGTTTTTACAGGGTCATTAATGGTAGGAAATCTGAAAAAAGCAATATTACTGCCAATAAGGTTATGGATAAAAAAGAATTCATTTCTCATATGATGAAAGCTCCTGCAAATTTTTATTATGGTGTAATGTGGAACAAACTGTACCGGGCAGACATAATTAAAGCACATGGAATAACCTGCTGTACTGATTTGAACTGGTGCGAAGATTTCCTGTTTAACCTGGATTACTTAAGATATTCCGAATCTTTTGCTTCATTAAGTAATCCTGTTTATTACTATGTTAAGACAAAAAACAGTCTGGTAGAGCAGCAGTGCACTCTTAAAAATATAATCAACATGAAAATAAGGCTTTTTGAATCGTATAAGGAGCTGTTCGAGAGTACTGAATTATACGATGAAAACAGGGCACAGATCAGGAAATTCCTCATTGCATATGCAAAAGACGGATGCTTGGATTATGCTGATTCATACTTTCTGGAAAGCTGCAGAAATCTATTGATAAGAAAAAGGAAAAGCAGCTAAGCATTATACGGTATCTGACTGATAATATAAAAAGCCGGGAAGAATTATCCCGGCTTTGGTTTTGCAGCAGATTTGAAACTAAAATCAATTCAGAGCAGCCACATAGCGATCGTATGCTTTCTGGAGAATCTGGAGGTATCTGCTTAAGTTACGGGCTTCACAGCCTTTAACCAGTGTATCGAATCCTGTATCTATGTCTATTTCGCCTATAATCATCTGAGCTTCCATTTGCTCGACAAAAGATTCCAGGTCGGTGCGTATAAGCGAAAGCTCATCAGATTCTTCCGGAGTGAAGCGGATTGTTACAGGCCATCCAACATGATAGTACGGCAGATTGTAAGTTACTATGTTCTCTGTCAGGTGCCAGGATGATGATTTTTTATCAACCGGGTCAGAGCGTTTTGCAGTACCTGCATATGGCCAGTAATTGTTGCCAGGCTTAATTTCAGCTGCTATCCATTCACTGGACGATTTGTACTTGTCTTGAGGATATGCATATTTTCTTAACTTGACACCGTCAACTTCTTCCCAATACCAGCCATAATCGGGCTGACCTGGAATGGTTCCCTTTTCGGGGCCGCGCCAGAGAGCTGTGGTGCCTTCCTCGGAATAACACCAGTCACAGAACTTCATAAGTTTTATTATCTTGGCTTCATCTTTAACTTTGTTAGTGATGGCAAGCGCTCCATAAAGGATGGCATCTTTTGCCGGCCAAAGTTTCTTGTCGTTATATGCACTTGTCATTGGCTCTATTGAACCATACTGCCGCCAAATATTTTCATCAGGTATATTCAGCCATGCGGCGTGATCGGTGAAGCTTGCCACTAAACCCTGAGCTTCCTTGGATTTTCTTAAATCGTCTGTCTGCGAGAAATATTCAGGGTCAATTAAGCCCTCACTGTATAATTTATGCATATATTTGAGGAATTCCTTGTAGACGGGCTGTACAGGGTTATATTGCACTACACCGTCAACAGCTTCGTACCTTCTTTCAGTAAAACCGAAAGCAGTAAGAATGGGAATAAAAGCATCATAATAAGGATCACCCTGTGGATCATATTTTCCGCCCAATGGAATTTCGTCCGTGGGATCGCCGTTTTCATTGGGATCTCCGTCTTTGACTGCTTTAAGATATGTATAGAATTCATCAAGAGTTTCGGGTATTTTAACTCCCAATTTTTCAGCCCATGCTTTGTTAAGCCAGAATCTGTTAAGCGCATATTCACGTTCTGCACCCGAAAGGCCTTTAAATGAGTAGATATGTCCGTCAGGGAAGGTCATTGAAGCTTTAAGGCTTGGATATCCGTCGTTCATAACTGCATAGAAGTTAGGCATAATTTCAGGGGTTATGTATTTTTCAAGTGCGAGAATTATTCCCTGGCCTCCATAGGTAGCAAGGTCAATGTCGGACAGGTCATTCAGGAAGCAGTCGGGGTAATTTCCTGTAGCAAAGGCAAGATTCTTCTTTTCCTCCCATCCTTCCTTACTTACAGCAGTTACCTCGAAACGAACTTTTGTCTTTTCTTCAATGATGTCCATGCACCACATTTTATTCCAATCACCCAGCGTTGGATCTGTTCTGAGCATCAGGGTAAAAGTGTCAACCTGTGAACCATCATCCACGGTTTGTTGTTGCTGTACGCCTGTATCCTGGGAATTTGACGGGGTGCTTGTACCGGTCTTGCCACATGCTGCTAGGGATAGCATGATTGTCAACAGTAAAAGTACCGATACTGTTTTTGTTGGAAATTTTTTTGTACACATAATTTGACCTCCTTATTTGCAAAATTATATATCAAGCGTTAAACGCATGATATTCTTTAACCTTTGATTGAACCTATCATTACCCCCTGCACAAAAAACTTTTGGACAAAGGGATAAATTATCAACATAGGTACCGATGCTACAACAATAAGGCTGTACTTCATGACCTGGGCCATTTGCGCACGGCGTACCATTGCTTCCAAGTCCACCGAGTCATCCACCTTAACCCTTGAATTCTGTATCAGGATTTCACGGAGAAAAATCTGAAGTGTCTGATACTTCCTGTCATCCAAATATATTAATGCGTTAAAATATCCGTTCCAATGACCTAATGCATAGTACAGGCAGAGAATTGCGAGAACCGGTTTTGAAAGCGGGAAAACAATTTTCCAGACTATACCGAAATCATTACATCCGTCAATTCTTGCTGCTTCCTGCAGTTCATACGGTATACTGGTCTGAATGAAAGAACGGCATATTATGCAGTTGTAAATAGAAATGAGCCCTAATATGACCATTACGACAGGCCTGTTAACAAGCCCAAGTTTGTTGACAACAATGAAAGTAGGAATTAATCCGCCGCCGAACCACATGGTAAAAACCATGTATATTGTTATTAATCTGTGACCATACATATCTTTTCTTGACAATGAATATGCAGCCATAAATGTTACCAGGACATTCAGAAAAGTACCGACCACTGTATAAATAAAACTGTTTCTGTATCCGGTAAGCACCCATTCATTTTCAAATACAGCCAGATAACCGTCAAGGTTAAAACCTTTCGGGAGCAAAAGAACCTTTCCCGAGTTTACCATTACAGGATCACTTACCGATGCAGATAAGACAAAAATAAGAGGGAACAGTGTGACAAGTCCGATTATAATAAGAAGGAAGTCTACAATAAACCCAAATATTCTGTCGTTTCTGCTGTCTTTAATTTGTGACTTTTTATTCCTTTTCATGCTTATCCTCCACTAAAATAACATAATGTCACTGACTTTGGATGAAATCTTGTTTACAATAAGCAGTAAAGTTACGTTAATTACTGAATTAAACAGTCCTATCGCCGAAGTGTAACTGAATTTAGCACCCAAAAGTCCTGTTTTGTAAACATAGGTTGATATAACCTCAGAAACGGGAAGGTTCAATGAATTTTGAAGCAGGTATACTTTTTCAAAACCAACGCTCATTATCTGTCCGCAATTCATGATAAACAGCAGAACTGCCGTTGGAATAATACCAGGTATGTTTATATGCCAAATTCTTTGAAGCCTCGACGCACCGTCAATATGTGCAGCATCATAAAGTTGCGGGTCTACACCGGATAGTGCAGCCAGATATATAATAGATGACCAGCCTGTATTCTTCCATATACCGGAAATTATATAAATTGATCTCCAGTATTGCTCTTTTGTCATAAAATCAACCGGTTCATGTCCCAACATTTTTAAAAATGTATTAATAACCCCTGAGGATGGTGATAAAAATATAATAACCATACCGCATAACACAACGGTTGAGATAAAATGGGGGGCATAAGTAATGTTCTGGACGGTCTTCTTCAAAACCACCGATCGGGTTTCGTTCAGCATCAGTGCAAGAATTATAGGAAGCGGAAAAGTAAATATCAATGAATATACGCTTAATAATAAAGTATTTCTCATAAGTATGGGAAATTGGGGAGAAGATATAAAATACTTAAAATGTTTAAGGCCGACCCACTTGCTACCGGTAATACCCAGAGAAGGAACAAAATCCTTAAAAGCGATTTGAAGTCCGTAAATGGGTGCATAATGGAATATTGCAAGGTATAAAACGGCCGGGAGCAATAATACGTATAATCTCCAACTTTCTTTTATTCTTACTAAGGGTGATTTCCTTTTTGTCATAGAAGCTCTCCTTATACCTTTTTATTTGCTTAACAGAACAACAGACGGATAATTTGGTTTTTTGAATCTGTTTTTATTGTAAAACATAAAGCATGATTTTCAATATGCCATAATTACATAGTTTGCAGATGTTACAACGTTACCTGTTCTGCCCGGATAAATCAATGATTTTAAGCTTGATTGTGGATTTGGTCTAAAATGCATGGTAATTTTATTGAGAAAATAATGCAAAATGCATATAAATTTTGACATCAGTTATTAATATGTGCAATAATATATATGAAATATAAATATACCGGGTATATTCCAGGAACTTCCGAGGTAACTGAAACATTGGAGTTTCATGCTTTTACTTTATCCATAATATTTTTTCATAAAAGAGAGTGATATTCAAGTGGCTAAAGATTATGGACAATCTGTTTTATTAAGAAAGTATGTTTTATATAATCTTTGTTTTGTATTAATTCCTGTATTGCTGCTGATTTCAATTTATTTCCGAAGTTCTTTTGAACAGATTGTCAGTGAGTATGAGACCATGCAAAGATATGCCCTGAATCAGGTTATGAAAAATATAGACGGGAAGCTGGAAACTATAAGGCTTATGGCCAACCAGCTTTCCTACGATCCGGATTTGACGCCGTATCAGCTGCAGAGATCAAATTACGGGAGGTATAAAGCAATTTACCGGTTGAAAACATACCATTCCCAGGCTAATTTCCTGGATGAGATGATATTATTCATACGCGGTGATGATACTTTATACTCGGATAAAGGTGTTATGACCTTTGATTATTTTATAAATCACTTTAAGTTTACCGGAGATTGGGGTTATGGTGATTTTTACGGTCTGATTTATGACACCCCTGATTTCGGGTTTAGCCCGGGAAACAGGTACCTGAGTCAAAAAGGGACCGACCGGCTGGCTGTTTTAACATATCCATGGGGGAATAGTACCGGCCGGTTTGGGACTATTATTGGATTGATAAATGCAGAATCATTTGAACAGCTTCTCACGAGTATAGAAAGTGACATAGATAATGCACTATACATACTGAACGCAAAAGGAGAAATTCTTTTCACCAGCCAGCATAATATTGAGTATTCGCCTTCTGATATAGCAACAGCATTAAAAAGCAATGCTGGAGAAATAAAAAGAGTAAATATAGGGAACAAAAAACACTCGGTAATTGCCATCCAGTCAGATGTGAATGGCTGGTTGTATCTGTCAGTTTTTCCGCATTCCCAATTCGCCACAAGGCTTGTAAATGTTAAAAAGCCCATTATAGCTACTATCAGCGTTTTGCTTATTATATGTATTATCACCGGGGTTTTGCTTGCTTTCAGGAATTATATCCCAATTCGCCATATTTCCATATCCCTCAGGCAGATGATACCACAGAAAGAAAGTGTGGGTAAAAAGGGCAAGGACGAGCTTAAAGAAATAAGCAATTCAATTAAAGCAATTATTGATAACAATGAAGGTATGAAAAATCAAATTGAAGAAAACAGGGCTATACTGGCTGAGCACTTTTTACATAAAATACTGACCAGCAATGTTAACTTTAACAGTCCCAAATTTGCAGAAAGCTTAAAAAGTCTTCGAATTGACCTCGGCGGCCCGTATTTTTGCGTCATAGTATTTAAACCTTCGAGGAAGCTTCTTATTGCAGAAAGGGAAAAAGTGAAGGAAGCAATCCGCTGTATGAAATTCAAATCGGCGCATTACTGTGTTGAGATGGATTACCAGGGTTGTTTCGCAATAATATTGAATTCCGACACGACGGATGAAAACCTCATAAATACAGTGCAACGCATAAGGGAAACGATTATGTCCACACTGGACATAGAACCTATTTTGGGAATCGGACAGACATACAACGGTATCTCAATGCTAAGCCGCTCTTTTACTGAAGCAGTTTCAGCAGCTGAAGCTGCTGTTCACAACGGAAATCAGACTGTCTTTTTTGACGAGTTGAAAACCCGCCGCCATTCAAGCCCGTACTGGTACCCGGCAAAAGCACAATTACGCCTGATTCAGGGCCTTAATCAGGGAAACAGGGTTACTGTGGAAGAATCAATTGCTGAATTATCCGAATTGCTTCACACACAAAAGCTTAATTCTGACCCTGTGGGTTTGCGCTTTATGGTTTTCAGCATTATTCAGGAAATATGGCCGGTTGTGGAAAAAATGAAGGTAAGCGGAGGTAATGAAGAAATTGATCTAATGATTCACTATACAAGCATAAATGATTTTCTTAACAGCCTGAAGAGGCTTTGTTTAAAAATCATAGATGCTGTTGAAAGCCAGAACAGGAATGAAGAAAAGCTGGTATATAATGAGATTATCAGTTATATTGATATGAATTACATGAATCAAAGCCTGTGTTTAAAAGGCCTTGCCAGCAAGTTTGACATGACTGAATCATACCTGAGCCGTTTTTTCAGAAATAATTCGGGTATGAATTTCATAGATTATTTAACTAAAAAAAGAATGGAAGAAGCATGCAGGTTATTGTGCGGTACCGAGCTTCGTGTAAAGGACGTTATGGAAAAGGTGGGATATGTTGATTTAGCCAGTTTTACACGTAAATTTAAGCAAATTTACGGTATAAGCCCCGGGAAATACAGGGAACAGAAGAATCAGCAGGTAAATAGCAATGCTGTTTTGAAAAATTCAGCAAACTGAGCAAGAACTGCATATTGAATTACCCGGATTAAAGGATAAAATAGTGGCAAACAATGATAAAATGAACGAAAGGATTCCCGGAAGATGAATACTTGCATTTATCAAATCGCCCAGCAATCCCACACCCAAATGATGTCATATCTTATTGTATCAAGAAACCGAAACCTGGTAGTAATAGACGGAGGAACATCGGCCGATGCCGAGTATTTGCTCAATCTCATGAAAAAAGTTTCGAACAGGGAAAGCCCGCACATTTCTGCCTGGTTGCTTACCCATCCTCACTCGGACCATGTAAACGCGTTAATGAGTTTAATAAGCAGCAGACGATCTGATTTCAGTATTGAGCGTATATATCACCATTTCCCTGAGCCTGGCTTTATTGAAGAAAATGAGCCCGGCGCATACCATACAATAAGGGATTTTACTGATTTATCCATATTGATTAAAGATAAGACAAAGCTTGTTGAAAAGGGTGATATATTTACTGTTGATAATGTTTCTTTCGAGGTGCTGTATACAACTGAT
This sequence comes from Thermoclostridium sp., assembly GCA_036562185.1. Lineage (GTDB taxonomy): Bacteria > Bacillota > Clostridia > DSM-8532 > DSM-8532 > Thermoclostridium. Next base: position 7,372 of record DATCKN010000040.1, on the reverse strand, counting down.
CCGTCCATTACGTCCAATGCGGTTAATAACAGTTCCACTGTGTACAGAATGACTGCAGATGGTGTTTCTGTACTTTTCCTCGGAGATCTCGGCCTGGAGGGTGGGGAGAAGTTGCTTCGGATAAACAGTGAAGAGAAAATAAAATCAGATATTGTCCAGCTTGCGCATCATGGCCAAAGCGGCGTCGGTTTTGAGGTTTATAAGGCTGTATCAGCAACCCTTGCAATGTGGTGTACACCCCTCTGGCTGTGGGAAAACAATATGGGTTCAAAAGGGCCCGGAACCGGGCCGTGGAGAATTGATGAAACACGAGGCTGGCTGGAGCGGCTCGGAGTAAATAACCATATTATATCAAAAGACGGGACATATAAAATTATATTAAGCAACGGCAGGTATGAGACAGAGCTCTATGATCCTTATGCTGCGAATTAATCGGATGTTTCAAATGATATAATTCCGGTAATTTCCGATGCCCGGGGAATTGCGCCTGTTCAGAAATCGGTTACATGGTTTTTGTAACGTAACGGCGCGGTAAAATCCAGACAGTGTGAAATATAATTCGCAGTCACAGGTAATTATGGCGGATTCAAAGCAGATTGTGAAAACAAGGACCTTTGCGTTTGTGTTTTGAAAGGGGCAATTTTATGTTTTTACATTATATATGGGATTTTGACGGCACATTATTTGATTCTTACCCGCATATGGCCTTTTCCTTCCAGCGCGCGCTGAATGATTTGGGGTACAGTCAAACCACTGATGAAATATTACTGCATATGAAAACTTCCACCAGTACGTGTATAAGATATTATCAGGAAAAATACGGGCTGGGGGAGGAACTTCGTGAAAAGTACAAATACTACGAGGACAATGAAATTATTGTTCCGATAAAACCATTTCCGTATGTAAGGGATGTGTTATCCAAAATAGTGGAACTTGGCGGGAAGAATTACCTTTATACCCACAGGGACAAAAAAGCCATGGAATATATCCGTGAATCCAATTTGGACGGCTTTTTTCATGGGGCGATAACCAGTGATGACAAGTTTCCTTTAAAACCGGCTCCCGATGCTATTCTTTATCTCATGGACAAATATAATATGGATCCAAACACCGTTATTATGGTGGGCGATCGGGATATTGATATTCTCTCGGGGCATAACGCCAATATAAGCGGATGCCTTTTTGACCCGGATAATTTTTTCCCTCATATAGAAGTGGAATACCGGGTAAAATCCATGAGAGAATTTGAGGAGGTTTTACTGGATAAACAGGGTTAATAATTTTGATATTCACATAAAAAGCCGGTTTAACCCGGACAAAAAAGAAAGGAAATAGGGTTAAACTTCAAGGCGCTGAAAAAACGGGAGAAATGTTCTTCAATCACCTATATGGCCAATACGGCCATATAGGTGATTTTGCATTAACAACCAATTAGCTGATTAAAATTTGATTACCCTTGGTGCTTCGGTAAAAGAGTAAAAGATGGCGGTTGCATCCTCAAAGTAGAGAACTTCTGTATTGTCATCCTCAGCTGAATACATGCCCTGAAGTTCAGGATAATTGTCAAGCATATGCTTTTTTGCTTCCACTCTGTCATCCCTTATTAGCTTGCCAGATACTCTAAGCCACTTCCCGTCCGCATAAGCGCAAATCTCTGCTTTTGGGTTCGCCTGGAGCTGTTTTGACACATCCTTTACCTTGCCTGTCTGGATGTAAAGCTTGCCCTCAAAAATGTCCACTGTACCAAAAGGCCTGACTCTTGGCTGATCTCCTTCCACAGTAGCCAGGTAATATGTTCCGCATTTCTTTAAAAATTCATAAACTTCCTGCATGCTCCTTACCTCCTGTTTGTTTTGAAATAAACTGAGATTGATAATCAATCCCCGGATTTTTTATAAACGTTAACAATTTCACCAATATACATCCGGTGATAATCCTTTTCAGGATAGTGGGAATCTATTTCAGGATCAATAAAGTTTTCAGGATTTATATCATCAAAATATATTTTTTTACACTCCAGAACCAGCCTGGCTTCACTGAAATAAACCGAACCATTATCGGTCTCAACGGCTGTAAGCCCGGTTTCTTTAGCCTTGTCATAATCCTTCCCTGAATGCGAACCGCAAAAGCTCAGTGCTTTTCTATACTTGTCACTGAAAAAGGATAATGTAAATGTGCCCGATTCTTCCATAAAACCGTAAGTGTATCGGGTAGGCCTTATTACACATATGGCAATATTTTTGCCCCAAAGAACACCAAAACCTCCCCAGCTGGCAGTCATTGTGTTGTAGGATTTAAGGCTGCCTGCGGTAACCAGCATCCAGTCTTTATCCAAAGCTTTAAAGGGGTTGTCGCCAATATCTTGCGGCGATATTTTAATAAACCTGTCAGCCATGTCAATACCTCCCTGCTAATAGTATTACCATATTATATATTACCACAACTGCACGGCATTTTCAGGTGTGAAGAACCATATTTCTTACTGTAACGTCGGGATTGTACCTTTTATAATTTGATTATACATCATTTATGGTTTTATAAGCTTTGTTATGTTATATTAAGTCTAAAAATAAACGGCTGTAAGAATTTAAAGCCTGTATTTATCGAAAGATACAGTAAATTTACAGATGAAAGGGATGTATATTTATGGACTTAGACGCATTACAGACTGTAAAGAATGACCGGTTTGCAAAGTTCATCGGAGCCGAGATTATTGAAGCAGAACCGGGCTATGCGAAAGTTGAAATGAAAATTTCGGATAATCACATGAACGGTTTGAACATGGTCCAGGGAGGGGCTATATTTGCATTGGCGGATTATGCTTTTGCTGCAGCATCAAACAACAATGGAAATGTTACAATCGGCATTAATGTAAACATATCATATTTAAAGACCCCAAAGGGTTCATCTATTACCGCTGTGGCGAAGGAAGTGCATTCGGGCAGGAAGATTAGTTACTATAACGTAGATGTTACCGATGAAAACGGGGAATTAGTAGCATCGGCGCATGTAACAGGGTACAGAAAATAAATTACTTGACACAATTATAATTAGAACGTACTATAATAAATGATGTAACGCGTTACATTAGTATTGCATCAAAATGCCGGGAACTTCCCGTTTTCAAAAATAGCCCCTTAACAGCATCAGCAAAAATGAAAAATCAGAGGAACCATTATGAAGAAGAACAAAATTTCAATTAGAGACATAGCCAGGGAATGTAATGTTTCGGTTGCCACCGTTTCAAGAGTCCTTAACAACAGCGGTACGGTGAAAGAAGAAACCAGAAAGCTTGTACAAAGCGTTATTGAAAGGTACAACTATATACCCAATGAACTGGCCAGAGGCCTGTATACACAGCGTACCAGGTCCATAGGAGTAATCCTGCCTGAAATAACAAACCACTTTTTTGCAAAAGTTTTTCTTGAAATTGAAAAAGCAGCAATAGACTATGGGCAAACCGTATTCCTTTGCAATACCCTGAGTGATAATGCGCTGCAGGATTTCTATACACTAAGGCTCAGTGAAAAACAGGTGGATGGTTTGATCCTTTTGGGCGGGCGTGTTAATGAAACGAAAACCAATGTACAATATATTAAATTATTGAAAAATGTCATTTACCCTACTCCGGTTGTTATAATAAACGGAAAGCTGGAAAACTATTATGACAATTGTGCATCGGTAAGTTCTGATGAATATGAGGCAATGTTCCAGGCTGTATCTTATCTGACGGGTTTGGGGCACCGTAAAATTGGCTTTTTGGGAGGAATGCGGGGCATTATGTCAACAGACATAAAGCTCAAGGCGCTGGAAAAAGCAAAAAGCTTGTATGACTATACAATAAGGGAAGAATGGATTAAGTTAAGCAGTTATACTTATCAGGGCGGTGTGGATGCAATGCTTGAACTTCTGAAAGAAAAAGAACTTCCCACAGCCATAATATCAATTAACGATGAAGTCGCAGCCGGTGTAGTGAATACCTGTATTTCAAAGGGATACAAGGTTCCTTACGATTTTTCTGTTTTAGGGTTTGACAACAGTTCCATATCAACAATAACAATGCCCAGAATAACAACACTGGCACATCCTTATGAAGAGCTGGGTTCAATAGCCATGGAGTTTATAAACAATATGATTAATGATAAGCCTATGAAAGATATAACCAATATCAGTCTGAAAATGAGTCTTGTTGAAAGGGAATCCTGCGCTGCACCAAGAAAATGATCGGTTCGGGCAATAATTTCCCGCATGAAAAAAACAGGCTGAACGGTAACGCGTTACAGCGCTTTTCGTGCTGTATGCAGCGGGTTTTCAGTGCCTTTTTGTGAATATAGACAAATCACTTTGGCATATCAATTAATAATTCTTGACAGATTGCATAAAAAAATTTATAATATAAATGTAACCGGTTACAATAAGTGAACGAGGGTTTGATATGAAGGAAAAAATTAAAAGGATAGTTAAAAAGCGGACTCTCCTGTTCATGTGCATACCTGCGATAGTATTCTTCTTCATATTCTGTTATCTTCCAATGCCGGGTGTATGGCTGGCTTTCGTGCGGTTCAACTACAGGGATGGAATATTCGGAAGTCCGTTTGTAGGATTTGAAAATTTTCGTTTTTTAGTATTGTCAGGACAATTGTGGACACTAACCAGAAATACAATTCTTTATAATGTTGCTTTCATAATTACAGGAAATATTCTGCAGATTACCGTGGCTATACTGTTTAATGAAATGACAGGCAAAAGGCTTGGTACATACAAGAAAGTATCACAAAGCATAATGTTTTTGCCCTATTTTATTTCTGCAGTTGTTATAGGTGTGTTTGCATATAACCTGCTTAATGTTCAGACAGGTTTTATAAATTCACTTCTTAAACAGGCAGGCCGCAGTACTGTAAACTTCTATTCAATGCCCAAACTGTGGCCTTTTATTATAGTTCTTGCTTATTTATGGCAGTCCACAGGTTATGGTTCAATCGTATATTTTGCTGCAATAATGGGGATTGACTCTGAGATGATGGAGGCAAGCGAAATTGACGGAGCAAATGCTTTTCAGCGTATCCGCTACATAATACTGCCCTGTTTGAAGCCAACCTTTGTGATTCTTTTGCTGTTTGCATTAGGCGGAATTATGAAAGGTAATTTCGGGCTGTTTTATAACCTTACAGGTGCAAATAACATGGCACTTTTTGAAACCACCGATATTATAGAAACTTTTGTATTCCGATCGCTGAACGTTAATTTCAATTTCTCCATGGGAAGCGCTGTAGGGCTGTATCAGTCTCTGTTCGGGTTCATTCTCGTCATGACCGTCAATACGATAGTTAAGAAAATCGAACCCGAGTATTCACTGTTTTAGGGAGGTTGGATAAATGCAGAATAACATTAATGCTGATGTAATTACAGGTATCGATGCACGAAAATTTCAAGGATCACAGAAAGTTATCGATAAATCACAGAGATTTATTCAGGTTATAGGAGTTGTTTTTACGGCAATCATCAGCATATTGTGTATACTTCCCTTTATCCTGATTATTTCAGCCTCCTTTACCGAAGAGAGAAGCATCACCCTGTACGGTTTTTCCCTCATTCCGCGGGCCTTTAGCCTTAGTGCGTACAGGTTGATTTTCATGAATCCTAAACAGGTTATTGGTTCATATGGCGTAACTATCGGCATGACAGCAATAGGTACGATGACAGGCCTGTTTATCATATCGATGACGGGATATGCCCTGCAAAGACCTGACTTCCCGCTGAGGAATGTTATATCCTTTTATATTTATTTTACCACGCTCTTTTCAGGTGGATTAATCCCGTTCTACATGTTGATCACACAAACTTTGAAGCTGAAGGACAATTATCTTGCCGTGCTTTTGCCTTTATTAATGTCGCCATGGCTGATTATTCTGATGAAGAATTTTCTGAAATCCGTTCCCCATTCCATAACCGAATCGGCTACTATTGACGGGGCAGGTGACTTTTATATATTTATAAAAATCATTCTTCCCACGGCAAAGCCGGCTCTGGCTACTGTCGGATTATTCCTCGCGCTGACATACTGGAATGAGTGGTATAACTCCATGCTGTTCCTCTCAAGCAAGGTTGACTACAGGCCGCTCCAGCTGTTTCTTTACAATACGATAAATGAAGCAAGGTATATCAGAGACTCAGCTGCTGCTTCGAATATTCCTGCAATCGATATTCCGATGGAATCAATGAAAATGGCAACGGCTGTTATAGCCACCGGACCGATTATATTTGCTTATCCGTTCGTTCAGAAATATTTCATACAGGGAATTACCGTCGGCGCCGTAAAAGGTTAGCTTTCCAATAACCGGTTGGTTATTGAAATTAAATAATATTTATTGAAAGAGGAGGACTTTTTATGAAAAGTAAAGTCAGGAAGTTTTTTGCTCTTTTTTTCGCACTGGTGATGGTTGTCACATTGGCAGCCTGTGCGAATACAACGGGTGGAACAGGCAAAACAACGTCCAAAGGCGACACCGATGAAATAGACCTCTCTGAATTTGTTACAATATCGCATCTGTCCCTGGGCAATAAGCCCACCAACGGGCAATATGAAGCAGTTAAAGCAGAATGGGACAAGTATCTTAAGGATAAGCTGAACTGCGCTCTTGAAATTCAGTACATAGGATGGACGGACTATATGACCCAGTATAACCTGCTGCTTGCTACGGGTGAAGGCCTCGACCTTATCAATACGGCTTCCGACTGGCTGGAAATGTGGCCTAATGCACAAAGAGGAGCATTCATGGAATTAAATGATCTGCTTCCTAAATATGCCCCGATTACATGGGAAACAGTACCCGAATCAAGCTGGGTCGAAGTAACCTTTAAGGGCGACATTATAGCGATACCTGAGGATATGTATTCACAGTGGATTAACCACGGTTTTATGTACAGGGGCGACTGGGCAAGAGAAATTGGAATTACCAAGCCTATTAAATCATGGGAAGAATTCCGGGTTTACCTGCAGGGCGTAAAGGATCTCTATGGCGACAAGGGTGTTATTCCGTTTGATATCGCAGGAGCATCAAACATGAAAGCACTTTATGACGGCTGGACAAACTCGAAATCTTCACTTATATGTATAGATCCGGTACCCGAGGGGCTTGCGTTCGGAAAATCTGACGATGAGTGGTGGGAAGTGAGATCCCGCTTCTATCCCCTTGATGATGGTACCGACATGCTTCTTGAATTTGCTAAAGAAATGAAAGAATGGGGAGATGCAGGCTATTGGAGAGAAGACGTACTCAACAATACCGCCGATGGCTGGGTTCAGTTTAAAGCCGGTCTGAACGGAACTCGTCAGCATCACACCCAAACATATGTATATGCATATAAAGAA
>DATCKN010000038.1:0-31920 GCA_036562185.1 Thermoclostridium sp. | reverse complement strand
GTTTCAATATAAAAGGGGGAGGAGAAGGCATTAATTCGGAAGAGCAGAGAAAGCCGAGAATTATTGAATTATTAAGGGATTACTACCCGGACATAATAGGCTTTCAGGAAGTTAATTCGGTATGGTATGACTGGTTCAATACAGATATATTTTCTGATGTCTATTCCTTCTACGGAAAGCCAAGGGATCCTGAAAACAGCAAAAGCGAACGCAGTTTGATAATGTATAACCATCACAGGTTTAATTTAATCAATTCCGGGGATTTTTGGCTGAACCAGGATGTTTATGACGACTTGAAATCGGCTTCAACTGCTGTTGGCTGGGATGCCAAGTATCAGCGTGTTTGTTCATGGGTACAGCTGGAAGATAGAGAAAGCGGGAAGCAGTTTGTAGTTATGAATGTTCATTTTGACCATAAAGGTGTGCAGGCGAGGATAAAGAGCGCAGAACTTATGGTAAAGATGGCGGATACATGGGATATCCCGGTAGTAATTACAGGGGATTTTAACGCCTCGGAAGCCTCCGGAGCTTATAAAATTATGCTTGGCGGCGATTATGAAAATGTGAAGTATGTGGCCCAAAGTACAATGTCGTGGGCAACCTCTCCGAGGTTCTATAATGAAGGAACCGAGTTTGGTGAAGTTATAGATCATATTTTTGTAAGCAAAGGCATATTTGATGTAGATTCTTATGCCGTAATTAAAGAAAAGTATGGCGGCGGGCGGGTTTCAGACCATTATCCGGTTTGTGCTGTTATTTCATTTAAATAAGACTGTATAAACCTGATATTGATAAAAAATTTAACCCGGCAAATTACCCTTGATGATCAGGAAAGAAACTTCAGCAATTATTTTTATAGATAATTTCACACAGTTAATCACGGAAACTGCTGGTTTATATATATTCAGACAAACAGTTATCTGAACTTCTTATTATGGATTATAATCAATAAAGGAAAGGTGCATTAGATGGAAAACGTTAAAAAATCTGAAACAAATACCTATTCAGCAGGAAATTACAGATTAAGATTGTTTAAGCGTTCTTTGCGTGAAAATTGGGATTTGTATCTGTTATTGATACCTCCTCTTTTGTATTTTATAATTTTTAAGTATTTACCCATGACCTCACTGGTTATCGCATTTAAAGATTATAAATTCAATTTGGGATATTGGGGCAGTCCCTGGGCTTCAAATAATGGATTCGGCCATTTTATCCGGTTCTTTAAAAATGCCTATTTCGGCGAAATTATGTGGAATACATTAAGCTTAAGCTTTCTGCAGCTTTTATTCAGCTTTCCTGTTCCTATTATTTTAGCATTAATTATGAATGAACTTCCGAATAAAAAGTTCAAGAGTTTCATGCAGACAGTTACGTATGCACCGCATTTCATATCGGTGGTAGTTGTGGTTGCGATAATGGAGGCAATGTTATCTCCGTCAGTAGGTATAGTAAACCAGGTAATTAAAAGTTTTGGAGGGGAAGCAATTTACTTTTTCGGAAAACCTGAGTATTTCAAGCCATTGTATATAATCTCGGGCATCTGGCAAAACGCGGGATATAACTCTATTGTTTATCTTGCAGCGTTATCAACCATAGATCCAGAATTGATAGAAGCTGCAAAGATTGACGGAGCCAACAGGTTAAAAATTATGTGGCATATAACCATACCAACGATTATCCCCACAGCTGTAATTCTTCTTATTATGGACTGCGGTAAGGTTATGAATGTAGGATTTGAAAAAGTGTACCTGATGCAAAATGCAATGAATGAGCGTGTAGCAGAAGTTATTTCAACATATATATATAAGAGAGGTATTCAAAGCGCTCAGTACAGTTTTTCCACTGCCGTTGGCCTGTTTAATTCAGTTATCAACATTATTCTTCTTGTAATTGTTAACAAGATATCAAAAAAGGTATCTGAAACAAGCTTGTGGTAAAGGAGGTAACATCTTGAATATTGCTAAAAACAGATATATTAAAGAATCAAAAGGGAACTGGACAACAGGGTAATGAATTATATTGATCAACATTTGGAAATTGATGATATGCAGTGCTATATACTTAGCCGAAAGAAGCCCGGACACATTTTTATGCTGGTTAATGCATCGGAAGAGACTTTATTATGGGAAAATTTCGAGCCAGTACTGAAAAATCTCTATAATAAGATTCAGAATGATTTAAATATAGGCGCCATTATTGCAGCAGGAAGTATTTGCAACTCAGTATTGCAGATACCGGATTCTGAAAGAGAAGCAATGAGCTGTATATATTACGGCAGTTCAAAGATATCAAGCGGCATCATCAGGTATAATGACATTGATGTTAAATATATTACCGATATAATACCTGACGTCACAGCAACAATTGTCAGAGGTGTAAAATCCGGAAATACCGGTGAAATACAAAATGTTATGTCAGATTTAAGAATGAAGTTTAAAGTAAATTACTTGTCCAGGCAACAACAAAGCTTCATCATATATGATATTTTGACAACCATGCAGAAGTATATTGATTCGCCTGTGCTTTCAGAGCAGTTAAATGAAATATTAAGCTACCTTCTGAATATCAACGCAGTTAATGATGAAATTCTTTCTGCCGTGGAAGATATATGCATAGCAATTGCAAATCAGAGAAAAGAAACTCAAAGCAGTAAAAATAATGAACTTCTGGATGCAATAAAGAATTACATTATGGAACACTTATGCGACAGCATGCTGTCATTGGACAGTATAGCAGAAGGCTGTGGAATATCTTCTTCATATTTAAGCCGCTTTTTTAAGGCAAACATGGGTTGTACAACCATGCAATATGTTGAATCGCTTAGAATGGATATGGTGAAAGACAAACTTCGCAACACTGATGATCCCTTGAAGAAAATCCTGACCGAAACAGGTTATGTAGATCAAAGCGGTTTTATCAGAAGATTCAAACAACTGGAAGGTATGACCCCGATTTCTTATCGTAAGTCATACCGGGAAATGGCATAGCAAGGTTATACTGCCATCAAATCCAATCGTGGCATACAGCCCATGAATGATTGCACGTGGTATTAAAGGCTCATATTAACAATCAGGATTGATGAAGCCTTTTCCTGCCAAGCAGGAGTTCTGTGTTTAAAATAGCCTTAAGCTCTGGTTTTTCATAAGCAAAATCAACCGTATAGTTGAATAATGGTTCTAAGGCAAAGCCATTTCCTTCGCCGTCTATCCATTTAGGGTGTAAATCCATTGCATCAACAATATTTTTTTGAAAAAGCGCTTCGATATTGTAAATTATATGTTTTATTTTTGAATAATCCGCTTGCGGATTCATTTCCAGGTAAGAAAAAATAACTCTGGTATTATCAAGCATCGTATTTAGTGCATCCTGGTATGATTTATCATCTTTGCTGAAACTGCCCGGAATAAAAAAAGTTTCCGGCGAAATTCCGTTTTTGAAACATTCCAGGGTTGATAACCTGTCAGGTTCAGTGGGTAAATAGTATCTTCCGTTTCTATAATCATTGAGTTCAGTCCAGACTCTGCCTAAAATATTATATGATTTCGACGCGCATATTCCGATATAATATGGAATTGTGGACTTATTATAAGTGTAAAAATAAATACCGTTATTACGTTTACCCTCATTGAAATAATTATAACTGGAACGCCATGAATCTTCGTTTAAAATTTCTCTTGCAGTCAGCTGCTTATGTATTACTACCACAATCTTTATATTTTTCATATTCGGACCCCACATGTTATAAAAATTTAACTTAATATTAAAATAATACCAATATATTTCCATTATGTCAAAATACTTACTTATTATGACAGCGTGTATTTTATTCTTTGAATTTTTACTTATACAGCAACAGGACAAAATTGTATGCTATAATAAATTCCGGACATACAGACACTGTTGAAAGGAGTCATTATGGATAATAAAAAACATTTTTGTACATGCACCGACTTAAGCTGCAAACTGAATCCACATAACAATGCCAAAGGATGCGACCTTTGCGTTAAGAAAAACCTTAAAGCAGGAGAAATTCCGAGTTGCTTTTTCAGATTGGTTAATGATGATTTATCCGGGCTTACGGAGTTTACAGTTGAAAGCTTTGTTAATTTTTATCTTAAAAATAAGAAACAATAGCTTAAATACTTGAGCTAAGTATTTTTTGTTAAATTTAAACCTGTAAACCGTATCCCTTTTATTTGATGCGTATTACTGACTTCGAAACGGGTTTTATCTTATAATGCAGGAGAAATTTCCCGGGTGTAGCAAATATATTAAGAATATTTTTTCATCAGAAAAGGAGATATATAAAAATTATGAGCAAATATCCTGAACCGACCGTCAGTGCAGTTATATTTAATCCGGAAGGGAAAATATTGCTTTGTAAATCTCACAAATGGGGAAACAAATATGTAATTCCGGGAGGGCATATAGAACTGGGAGAAAAAATGGAAGAGGCTTTAAAAAGAGAAATATTTGAGGAAACAGGCTTACATATATATGATATTAAGCTAATAAGCCTGAAGGAAAGTATATTTAGCGGTACATACCACGAAAAAAAACACTTTATTTTTATTGATTATATTTGTAAGACAGACTCATGTGATGTTGTACTGAATGATGAGTCGGAAACCTTTGAATGGGTTGATATAAATGAAATTGAGCATTATGATATGGGTGGATTTACAAAAGAGTTACTGTTAAAACTAAAATATGACTCCCAGGATTTTGTTAAGATTTATTACAATTATTAATTGTTCTGCGGACGGCAAATCAAAAACAATTTGATACTTCCTGATATTTACAGGTATAAGGAGTAATTTACCGGCACAAAGTTTATTTCAATGTTTTAAAAGCTGTGGTATAATGTATATATCCGTTATGAATTATAAATATCGCTCCGAAAGACTTGTTTAAAATCCCGCACCGGATGCAGGGTTAGTCCTGATGGGATGCGGGTTTTATTTTTGCTGGAGATAAGTTGTACGGAGCGTATTTTTTTGATGCACACTGCAAGAAATATACTAATTTGTTATAAAACGGGAGCAAAGGCTTAATCAAAGAGAAAAAAACAGAAGTGGAAATAGAAGAAAGGATAACGCAGCCGAAAATGAAAAAAAGTTCATCTTTGAATGATCAGAAGATAAATAAAAATTATAGAGCAGAAAAATACATACCTGTAAAAAGCAAATTTATATCTGGCCATATAGCAGCATTTCTATGGATGTGTTTCAGTATTTTCCTGTCGATACCCTGGGTTTTGGATCTGGCTGACCTGGTAAGCTTACCCGTTTCGGTTTTTATCATAACCGGCCTGGCATATATACCCGGCTATTTAAATGCATTTATGATTATAAGCTTGCTGCTTGACAGGCAGCCTCCATTCAAAAATGAAAGGCCTGATAAAGATATTACCATTCTTATTGCGGCAAAAAATGAAGCGGATAAAATCGAAAACACTTTGAAATATATTGCAAAACAGGACTATGACGGGAAAATACGTGTGTTGCTGGTCGATAATGGTTCTACGGATGAAACATCAGAAAGAGCGTTGGATGCCGCTATTAAGCATAATTTGGATTTAACGGTACTGAAAGAAGAGAAAACAGGTAAGTTTAACGCTCTGAATACAGGTTTGATGCATATTTGCACAGAGTTAATGATAACTTTGGATGCGGATACTTTACTGCATAAGTCGGCAGTAAGATATCTTGTTGCAAGAATCGAGTCTGCACCCCCGGATATCTGTGCAGTAGCAGGAGCCATTCTGGTGAAAAACAGCAGGGATAATCTTCTTACAAAGATTCAGGAATGGGATTATTTTCTCGGGATAGCTTCGATAAAAAGAATGCAGGGGTTATACCAGGGAACTTTGGTTGCCCAGGGGGCATACAGCATTTACAAAACCGAGAAGGTAAGAAAAGCAGGGGGCTGGCCTGATGCTATAGGGGAAGATATTGTGCTTTCATGGAGATTAATGATAAACGACTGGAAAATTTACTTTGAGCCTCATGCCGTGGCTTTTACTGAAGTTCCGTCACGCATGTCTCATTTTTTAAAACAGAGATCCAGATGGGCAAGGGGAATGATAGAAGCCTTAAGGGATATGAAACCATGGCATCAGCCGCAGCAATATGTAAGATTTCTCACGGCAATAGATTTGCTGCTTCCCTATACTGATACCGTTTATACACTGTGTTGGCTGCCGGGCCTTATCGGGGCGTTCTTTGGCTGTTATTACATTGTTGGGCCAATGACACTGCTGGTATTACCGCTTACATTTATTAGTTACTGGATTCTGTATGTATATCAGAAAAGTGTTTTTAAAAAGCTGAATTTAAAGATACGCAGGAATAAGCTGGATTTCTTTGTGTTTGCGCTGTTTTATCAGATGATCATGTCACCGGTATCTTTTTTTGGATATATACAGGAGTTGGCAAAATCAAAGCGGGTATGGAAGTAGACGGATTGCTTTCCCCTTAATTTTGTTGTTATTAAGGGTCAATTTATCAAAGGCAGGATAAAAGTAATTATTGTCAGAAGGCAACTGGGATATTGAGCGTTTATGTTACCTCAATAGGTATATGAAACTTCATGTGTTGTGTTTCTGGTTTAAGGAAAAAACAATCAGATGTAATAGAGTTGCGCCAATATTAGTAACTTTTCATTTATTATCCTTAAGCGTGAGCAACTTATTTTTACAGTGAATTGGAGTTTAATTTTTCAATTGGTAAAAATATATGTCCGTAAAGCGCTTCAGATGATTTTATGTCTCAGATGATATATTTATGCGTAAATATTCCTGATGATATCTTAACAGAAGATACTACAAATCGTTGTATGTCAACGACATAACACAATATATTGTGTTATGTCGTTGACATTACAGTTTTTATGAATTAGAATATTAGTAAATAATGTATAAAATGGAATATGCGATATTTGAGATGCAAAATGAAATCTATAATAGATAAAGGCTTACTTTTTGAGAAAACTGGAAAGCAACTTGATATTTCACCTGCCATGTATAATTCAGCTGCTGAGAGATATACAGCAGTTGCGGAGTACCTGACTGAGAGTGATCCAGAAGTTTTACGGGGAAAACCACGGTTAAAGTTCGGAAAATAACCATATGTATAAAGACAAAGTTGCATGTTCCAGGGTGTATTAAAAACCTATTTTATATAATGAAAAGGAGGTATTTGATGAGTAATAAAGAAATACTAATAACCAACAAAAGTATGATTGAGCCAAAACACATAAATGAACATGAACCATACGAATATTACAAGTATGAAGTAACACCGCGCAGTAACGAGAGCAGGTGTTATGCAGCTTTTTATGAAATACCGCCTGGGAAAGCAAACTACCCATATCACTATCATCTTAACAGGGAAGAAGTTTTTTATATAATCAGCGGAAGTGGCATTTTGGAAACACCCAACGGCAAAAAGACGATTTCGGCAGGAGATATTATTGTTTGTCCGCCTTCGGGAAGAGGAGCACATAGAATAGTAAATACTTCACAGAACGAAATGCTTGTCTACTTGGATGTTGATGCGATAGGTTATCCTGACATAGCATATTATCCCAATTCTGATAAAGTAGGCATAATTCTTCATAGTGAAGCAAATACATTTTATAAAATAAATGCAAATGTGGAATATTATGAAGGCGAATAACCATTTGTATTAAGGAATGCAAATTTAGTACGAATATTCTTATAATATACATTAACTGGAAAATTATATGGTATATATGAAGGAAAGGTTTTCCTGAATATCTATGTAACAATATGCCCAATATGTTACTTTAAAATATATATCGACATGATTGTTAAAATTTCTACATATTTTGTAGTTTAGTAGAGTAAAATTCCCAAACTAATTTAAAAATTATTTTGGGAATTTTCACTGGTTTTAAAATTGAACCAGGGAGTACAGTTCATCCTTCTGGTCCTGGTTTACACCTATATAACGCAGAGTTATCCGTTGTGAGCTGTGGTTGAACGTATCCATTATAAGACCGATATTGTAGCGTGACATTTTATATGTCCAATATCCCCAGGTTTTACGCAGGCTGTGGGTGCCAAAATTCTCTATCCCTACTGCTTCAGCGGCTTCGCGTAAAATGCGGTAACTCTGAACCCTGCCTATATGCCCGCCTTTCCTGCTTGCAAACAGGCAATCTTCAGGCATTAGATTCTGCGTTCTCACATAGTTTTCTATCTCTTTTTTCAGAGAATCATTTATTTTTATTTTTTTCTCTTTGTCGGTTTTCTTTTCTTTCAGAATCAGATATTCACGGAACCGGTTATCTGCTGTATAGATGTCCTTAACCTTAATGGGCAAAATATCGCTGATCCTTAAGCCGGTATTCAGGCCAAATTTAAACAGCAGCCCATATTTCGGATCCTTACCGTTTAAGTAATAGTACATCTGTTTGATTTTTGCTTTGTTGCGAATAGGTTCTACCGTCATTAATACACCCTCCTTGGCCATTTAGTGATAAACATTAGAGTGTTAAAGAGTGTTTTTCATAGATCCAAGATGCCTTAATATTGTTTCTGTGCTGATTAAATATGTTGAATTTAAGCAGCCATCCAATACAACAATATATCATAAATATTATTAAAAAGATACATTAATTTTTATACAGAAAATTCAGATATCAGGGATTACTAACCGTAAATATGCTAAATATAAAGCATTTCTGAATATGCCAATGTAACATTTTTGGGCATATTGTTACTTTAATTAAAAAGATCCTGAAAGATAAAGAGGATATATCAGACTGGCAACATATGGGGCATATACAGAGTAAACAGACCCATAGGCATGTTTTAATGGCTATAGGCCGGTTGCAGAAGCACAATAAAACCAAGTTGCAGGTTGCTTTGTAAGGGCATTTCGCAGTAAAGGTCAAGCAACCTAATCAAAGTGGACTACAGTATGCAACTTAAATTTTGCATGCTATTTATTTTGTATTTTTATGTAATACAGGGGGTGAAATGCTAATGAAGAGGGTCCTTATTGTCGATGATACCGCTTTTATGCGAATGTCGCTAAAAACCATGCTTGAAAAGAATGGTTTTGAAGTAATCGGTGAAGCAGAAAACGGTTCTGTAGCGGTAAGAAAATATAAGGAACTTAGACCGGATATTGTTACTATGGATATAACCATGCCTGAAATGGACGGTATCCAGGCGTTAAAGGAAATAAGGCAATTCGATTCCAATTCAAAGGTTGTTATGATTTCTGCCCTGGGGCAGGAGTCCTATGTCAGAGAAGCTGTCATGTCTGGTGCAAAAGGATTCATAATAAAACCTTTTAAAGAGGACTATGTTGTCCAGACACTAAGCAGGCTATAGCAATAAAGACTGAAATAATTGAAGGGGGGTGAGCAGTGATGAATGAATTATTGGCCAGCCAGTTTGTGGCCTATGAACTAGCGGGTGAAAAATATGCAATAAAGATCAGTGACGTATATGAGATTATTAAAATGCAAAATATTACTCCAATACACAACAGTAAACCATTCCTGGAAGGAATTATCAATCTTAGGGTAAAATCATTCCTGTAGCCAATCTTCATAAAAGATTCGGACTTGCGAATTACATTCCTTCAAAAAAAACCCGCATTATTGTTGTAAAAAGCAGGAATGAACTGATTGGAATAGTGGTTGACAAAGTTAACCAGGTAATGAAATTTTCTGATATTCAACCACCGCCGGAGATGGTAGCAGGAATTGACGGCAGCTACTTTGAAGGTATAGGCATTACCGATGAGGGCGTTGTCAGCATCCTGAACATTGATAGGGTTCTTTATGAATAAGAAAGGGGTGCAGCATGGCTAATATATTTGAAAGCCCGGAGATTGTAAGGGCTTTTATCGGCGAAGTGGAAGAACAGCTACAGCTTCTCGAAAACAATATTGTTGAATTGGAACAGAACGGTGAGACAACAGAGATCATTCAGGAGTTGCTGCGTGTAGCACACACCTTGAAAGGTTCTTCCGCAACAATGGGTTTTGAAGAAATGAAAACCCTTACACACGAAATGGAAAACGTTATGGACAGGATCCGCAGCGGGCTCCTTGAAGTATCCGGACCTGTTATCGATGTCCTTTTTGAATGCCTGGATTGTTTAAGGATGCTGGAGCAGGATTTTGCTACTGATAAAAACAACATTAAGACAGAGATAACTCCTGTGATAACCAAATTAAATGAGATACTTTCCGTCAATAAACCAGGCGATAGTTCAGAAACGGCTGAAAATATAAAAGCTGGGCAAACAACGTTTGTACTTGATGCAAAGCAACAGGAACAAATAAATCATGCATCGAGCATCGGGCAGAATGTTCTTGTATGTGAGATTAATATTTCGGAGGACAGCCAGATGAAATCAACCCGTGCCTGCCTTATTATGAACTTTTTAAATGAGTGGGGTACGGTTATAAGCATGGTTCCAAATGTATTGGAAATTCCAACAGATGCTGATATTAACAAAGTAGCCTTTCTGGTTATAACCCAGATGAGTGCTGACGCGCTGGAGCATAAGGCACGAAATGATTTGATGGATGTGAGAAATGTTAATGTTTACCCATATCTTGCTGAGCATTCGCAATCCCAAAAAAATGCTGAAAGTGATGAGGGACGGGATGAGATTAATACCCCGGGTTCAAAACCATTGGAAGAGGAAAAAAGGGTTGTACATACTGTAAGGATTGATGTGGACCGTCTGGAAAGAATGATGGATCTTGTAGGGGAGCTGGTGATTGAACAGATAAGAATAGCGCAGGTCGCAAATAACTTGTATAACCAGTATCCATCAGATGAAACCGTTGATGACCTGATAGTTATCTCAAACCATGTGTCCGTACTGATCAATGAACTTCAGGAAGGAATTATGAAAACCCGTATGATTCCGGTACAGCAGTTATTTAGCCGCTTTCCCAGAATGGTCAGGGATTTGTCCCATTCGCTGAATAAGAAAGTCAACCTTATACTTGAAGGTGAAGAAACCGAGATAGACAGAACTATTATGGAAGAAATGAGTGATCCGCTGATACATCTGAATCAACTGCTGCTCGGACATGTTGCCAGCTTCCTGTTCGGTAATAACCCGTTTTTTGATGGCGGACTGCTTTATCTTTTCCACATCTATTCCAGCCCCGTCATCTTCAACAGTTATTATTACATTACTTTCATGGGGCAATGCTGTTATACGCAGTGTACCTTTTTCGGGTTTACCCAGCTTTTTACGGATTTCCGGCGCTTCAATCCCATGGTCTATAGCATTCCGTGTTGCAAACCAGGCGGCACAGGTAACCCAGGCTACTAATGAACAGGCCAAAGGTGTTGAAAACATAATAAAAGACATTGAAAATGCAAGAGAACAGATGCGCCAGGTTACAGTTGCAGTGAAAGAGCAGGCAAAACAGGGCCAGAATATTGTTATTGCGGTTGAGAACGTGACCAGCCAGGCTGCACAGGTAACGAATGTAACTAAAGAACAGGCTAAAGGCGTTGAGGATATTATAAAAGGCGTAGAGAATTCAAGGGAGCAGGTAAGACAGGTCAGCACGGCTGTGAAAGAACAGGCTAAACAAGGGCAAAATATTATAATTGCGGTGCAAAATGTAACAAAACAGGCTTCTGAGGTAACGCAAGCAACAAAAGAGCAGACGCAGGGTATCGAAGAAATCATCAGGGGTATAGCAAATGCAAGGGAACAGGTAAGGCAGATCGCAGAAGCAGTGAAAGAGCAGGCAAAGCAAGGCCAAAATATTGTTGTTGCAGTGGAGAATGTGACTAATCAGGCATCACAGGTAACCCAGGCTACGAAGGAACAGGCTCAGGGTGTTGAAGAAATCATTAAGGGTGTGGTAAATGCAAGAGAACAGATGAAACAGGTCACAAACGCAGTGAAAGAGCAGGCTTCACAGGGGCAAACCATCATGAAGGCTGTTGAGAATGTCACCGGCCAGGCTGCTGAAGTTTCATTGGCTGCAAAGGAACAGGCCCAGGGAGTTGGAGAAATCATCAGGGGCATTGTAAATGCAAGGGAACAGGTACGCCAGATAACTGTTGCAATGAAGGAACAGGCTAAACACGGACAGGATATTACTGCATATGTCCAAAATATTACCGAACAGTCTGCCATTGTGGCAAATGCGGTTAAAGAGCAGGCTCAAGGAATTAATGATATAATAAAGGGTGTTGAAAATGCCAGGGAACAGATGCGTCAGGTTACAACTGCAGTAAAAGAGCAGGCCAAACAGGGACAGAATATAGTTACCGCTGTCGAAAACATAAAGAATCAGGCTGCTCAGATTACCAACATGACAAAAGAGCAGGCACATGGGGTGGAGGATATAGTCATAGGTGTTGCCAACGCCCGTGAACAGGTAAAACAGATAACGGCAGCCATGAAGGAACAGTCGTTAAGCGCGGATAAGGTCATTGATAACGTTGAGCATGTAACCGGTCAGGCAAGTGAAGTGGCCGCTGCAACAAAAGTCCAGGCTAATGAGGTGGAACAGCTGGCCAGGTTTACAACAGAAATAAACCGTGTTATAACTCTTAATATCAAGGATGTTGAGCGCACTGTTGCGGTAACAAGGGAATTGTCGAAATACTCGGAAGAGATCGTTGCTGTATTGCGGGAATTGGCTTAACAGCGTTTATACCGGTTCAACCAAAGCCTTATTCAATCTGAAGATGAGATAAATTCACATTTTGAAGATTGACTTGAGCCTAAAGAGGCAGGTAAAATGTCCTGCCTCTTTAGGTGAAGAATAAACCGTATCCTGTTTCAGGCAGGATGATTCAATATCCGCTGAGGCGGAACAAGTTTGCAGTACAACTTAAAGATATGCTCAACGGAAGCGGGATAATACCCTTTTGGTGCATACCTTACGTAATCGCCCATTAAACTTTGGAAGTATTATGTCTCATAAACAGGTTATTTTAGGGAGGATGTAGCAATTCAGCATGGATACATTTGGTTTAATTCAGTTGGCAGAACTCATATATGAATACTGTGGCATAGACTATTTTAAAAATCTTTCCTCTCTTGAGTCAAAAATATCGGAAAGGATTAAGGAACTGGGCCTTTCATGTTGGGAATACGGAGGTTATTTAAGGGTTGAACCAAAAGAATGGGATACTCTGATAGAGCTCATTACAGTAAATGAGACCTATTTCTTCCGGGAAGAAAATCTTCTGGAGGAATTCCAAAAAGTTATTCTTCCCCAGTACAAAGGCCGTACACCGGATAATCCTTTGCGTATATGGTGTTCTGCTTGTTCCAGCGGGGAAGAACCGTATACTTTGGCAATATTATGTGAGGAAACAGGGCTGTTTGAAGCCGGAGCTGTTGAAATTATAGGGTCGGATATAAATAAAAAGGTTCTGGAGAAAGCCAGAAGAGGATCATATAACAAAAAATCATTTTCCTTCCGTACAATGCCAAAAGAATTTCTTGACAAGTATTTTACATATTATGATGAAGATTATAGGATCAGGGATTCAATAAAGGCAATGGTTGACTTCCGTTGTTTGAATCTTCTGGATGAAAATATAGCTGAAAAGATTGGAAAAGTAGATATAATCCTGTGCAGGAATGTATTGATATATTTTGACAGGAACGCTATAAACAAGGTAATTCGTTCTTTATATGAAGTGTTGAAAGACGGCGGGTACCTGCTTTTAGGCCATGCAGAGACTATAACGGGAATGAATTCCGGATTCGAGACCATATATACGCCGTTGACATTTTATTACAGTAAAGGAGAGAGGCATCCATGAAACAGTATGGTGTTTTAGTAGTGGACGACTCCTCTTTCATGCGGAAATGCATCAGTATGATCATAGAGAAGGATCCGCTGCTTTTTATTATTGGAATTGCCAGAAACGGCATTGATGCCATAGAAAAAGTACATAGACTTAAGCCTGATATTGTGACGATGGATGTAGAAATGCCGGAAATGGATGGTATGACTGCTTTGAAGGAAATTATGAAGGTTTGCCCTGTTCCGGTTGTTATGTTGAGCA
Source organism: Thermoclostridium sp. (assembly GCA_036562185.1). GTDB lineage: Bacteria > Bacillota > Clostridia > DSM-8532 > DSM-8532 > Thermoclostridium. The sequence goes on along the minus strand of DATCKN010000038.1, from coordinate 17,868 downwards.
ACAGGACAGATAGAGATCCCGAAACCGCTTTTCAGGCTTTAGAGTCAGGAGCTGCAGACTTTTTTCTGAAAAGTGCGCTGCTGGAAGAAAAGGTTAAACCCGAAGCAATAAAGGATTTCTTGGATAGACTGAAAGCTATCGCTGTAAAGGCGCAAAAACCTGTTTTGGAAGAACAGAAGAATGCCGCAGCTAAAAATGTGTCCGAAATCCTGGAACAGCTACTGAATAAGCCTGAAGGCTGGATTGAAAGAAGAACGGGATTGGCTGATTTGTTAATAATTGGATGTTCCACGGGAGGGCCTTCAGCTTTGCAGTGCATCCTCCCTCGTTTCCCGGAGGACACCCAGGTGCCCATTGTTGTTTTACAGCACATGCCGCCAGGTTTTACTAAACCACTGGCTGAACGTTTTGACAGTATTTGCAAACTGCGGGTTAAAGAAGCCGAGGACGGTGATATTCTTGAGGCTGGCAATATTTATATAGCTCCGGCAGGCTACCAGACTTTAATTGATAAAAAAACAGACGGATCGGTGGGTTTAAGGATAGAGGACTGTCCGCTTATTGATACCATTTACAAGCCATCCATTGATGTTACGCTGGATTCGGCAGCACCTGTTTATAAAGAAAGGCTGTTGTCGGTTATCCTTACAGGTATGGGGAATGATGGGCTTACAGGATGTGAGTCGGTTAAAAAATATAACGGAAAGATTATTGTTGAGGCAGAGGAATCCTGTATTGTATATGGTATGCCAAGGGTGGTTTATGAGGCAGGGCTTGCCGATGTTCAGGTACCTTTATCGGATATATTCCATGAAATAATGCTGCGTATCTGAATTAACCGAAACGGCAACAGAGTTACACCACTGTTTCGGTTGTTGGCTGCTTGGTGGCAGGAGTTGATAGCATGCGGCAGTGAAATAACGAGTGGAAATCATATAATCCGGCTCTTGGGGAACTGAAAGGTATATTTATAATTGTACAGGATTCAATAATGTCAAAGTACGATTCAGCAGACGGACAGTATACCGGTTATGAATACCTTAGGAAAATAGACGATTTGACTTATGAAAACAGAGGATTTGCATTGGTAAATAATAAAAAACTGTCATCATGGGCGGTTCAGTTAAAAAAGGCTGAATAATCAGGCAGCCGGAAATGGCATAAATAGCTGAACAACCGAACGGTAAATTCAAATCGGTTGTGCCTTAACATATGCCTTTTCCGGCTGAATACTTTAATATTGCGCTTTTATTCCTGCTTTACAATTCAATATAATCTTCACGGCTGGGACCCACTGAAACATACTTAATCGGGCAGCCAACTGCTTCTTCAATGAAACGGATGTATTTCAATGCAGCTTCAGGCAGGTCGCCGGGAGTCCTACATTTTGATATGTCGGTTTTAAATCCGTCCAGGTATTCGTAAACCGGCTTTGCCTTCAAAAGCCTGTCACCGGTAGGAAAACTGTCACATCGTTCACCGTCAATTTCATAAGCAACACATACAGGAATTTTATCCATATAGGAGAGAACATCAAGTTTTGTAAGCGCCAGCACATCAGCGCCCTGCATTTTTACTCCATACCTGCTTGCCGGTATATCGAATCCGCCAACTCTTCGGGGTCTTCCTGTAGCAGCTCCATATTCAGCTCCGGCTTCACGCAGAACAGAGGCTTCTTCACCAAACAGCTCTGCTGTAAACGGACCTTCACCCACACAACTGGAATATGCTTTCATGATGCCGATAACCTGATCCAGCTTTACACCCGGAATTCCGGCGCCAATTGGTGCATATGCCGCCAATGTCTGAGAAGATGTGGTAAACGGATAAATTCCGTAGTCAATGTCCCGTAATGCCCCCAATTGGGCTTCGAACATGATATTTTTATTATCCCTGACAGCGCTCATCAGGTATTCGGTAGTGTCTGTAATAAAGGGAAGAAGAGGTTTACCGAATTCGTTAATCCATCGCATAACATCATTAAGTGAAAATTCATGACCATATCCTTGGAGTGTTATGTTTTTCCATTCGAGAATACCGGCAACCTTATCCCTGAGTGTTTCCGGAAAAAGCAAATCACCCATCCGGATGCCTTTTTTCATATATTTGTCACCGTATACCGGAGCGATGCCTCTGCGGGTTGAACCGTATTTTTTATCTGCCAGGCGTTCTTCTTCGAGAATATCCTGCTGTTTGTGATATGGCATGCATATAAAGGCTTTATCACTAATCTTCAGTTTATCAGGTGTTATATTAACACCCTTTTCCTTAAGCCTTGCAATTTCTCCGCACAGATGCTCTATGTCAATAACCATTCCGTTACCCATCACATTAACCGTATTGTCCCGTAAGATGCCTGAAGGAAGGAGATTTAATATGAACTTGCCCTTTTCATTTACAACGGTATGTCCGGCATTGTTTCCACCCTGATACCGGCATATCACATCATAATCTGACGACAACAAGTCCACCATGCGGCCCTTTCCTTCATCGCCCCAGTTTATCCCAACTACTGCAGTAAGCATAGATTTATCCCCCTTAAGCCTGTATTTACAAATCCAGTCAAATTTTACACATCCAAAAGCTGTATAAAACCAAAATTTTTAGAATCCAATCAAAATTTAAACAATAAAAACTTATTTATACTTTACCCATTTTGCTGAATCATTAAACAAGCACAAAGGCTATTGCCTTTGTGCGGTATAATTACTCGTATACACTGTTTAATATCTCTGCATATGTCGGAATTTTCCAGTGCTTACTGCTGACAATTGTTTCAAGCTCATCTACAATTAAACGTAATTCGCTCATTGCGGTACAAACCTTTTCACGGTAAGCTTTAGCCAGCTCCAGATTATCTTTTATCTCCCTCACCGCTATTGTCTGCTCGGTAAGGTAATCCAGTCTTTTTACCAGACAATCTGAAAGTTTGGCCAGTCTGGCAAGCAGTTTTTCTTCGGGTGCTGCTATAATATCAGCACTGACACTTCGTTTTCTGATTATCAGCTCAGCCAGTTCGTTCTGGTAATCAAAAACCGCAGGCACTACCAACTTGTTAACCATGTCAATCATTGTCAGTGCTTCAATATTAATTGTTTTTGAGTAGTTTTCAAGCAAAATTTCATAGCGGGAATGAATTTCGTGTTCGGTAAACACACGATGGCGGGTAAACAGTTCCACGCTCTTCGGGTCGACAAATGCCGGCAGGGCATCAGGAGTGGTTTTCAAATTTGACAAGCCTCTTTGCTCAGCTTCTTTAACCCATGCACTGTCATACCCATTACCATTGAATATAATGCGTTTATGCTCTTTAATGGTCCTCTTAATGAGTTTGCTCAAATCCGCCTGGAAATCACTGCTCGTTTCAAGCTCATCAGCGAATTGGCGCAATACTTCTGCCACAATGGTATTAAGCACAATATTCGGGCCGGCAATGGAAAAACCGGAACCAAGCATACGGAACTCAAACTTGTTGCCGGTAAATGCAAATGGTGATGTGCGGTTCCTGTCGGTTGTATCCTTTGTAAAATGAGGCAGCACTGTTACACCAATTTCCATCAGGGTTTTGCCTTTACCTGTATACAAGGTATCGTTTTCCAGGGAGTTCAGAATCTCGGTAAGTTCGTCACCCAGGAATATTGAAACAATAGCCGGCGGGGCTTCATTTGCACCAAGACGGTGATCGTTGCCTGCACTTGCAACCGATACGCGCAATAAATCCTGGTAATCATCAACAGCCTTAATAACCGCTACAAGGAATAAAAGGAAAAGCGCATTTTCCCATGGTGTATCTCCGGGCTCCAGCAGATTAATTCCAGTGTCGGTGGCCAATGACCAGTTAATGTGTTTTCCGCTGCCATTTATTCCTGCAAAGGGTTTTTCATGCAACAGGCATGCTAAACCATGTTTTGCTGCAATGCTTTTCATCAGCTCCATGGTAAGCTGATTGTGATCTGTAGCCACATTGGCTTCACCGTAAATTGGTGCTAATTCATGCTGTGCAGGAGCCACCTCGTTATGTTCGGTCTTGGCATAAACACCTAATTTCCATAATTCTTCATCCAGCTCGCGCATAAATTTGGAAACACGGCGCTTAATCGGTCTGAAATAGTGGTCTTCCAATTCCTGGCCTTTTGGTGGACGGGCGCCGAACAAGGTTCTTCCACAATGCATAAGGTCGGGCCTTTTTAAGTACATTTCCTTATCAATGAGGAAGTATTCCTGTTCAGGACCTACCATGGCCAAAACACGCTTTACATCTTTATAACCAAACAGGCGAAGCACTCTCAGGGCCTGCTGATTTAATGCCTGCATGGAACGTAAAAGCGGAGTTTTCTTGTCAAGAGCTTCCCCGTTGTAAGCACAAAATGCGGTAGGAATACACAGGGTATTATCTTTTATGAATGCATAGGATGTGGGATCCCATGCGGTATATCCCCTTGCTTCAAAAGTACTGCGCAAGCCTCCGGAAGGAAAACTTGACGCATCGGGTTCTCCTTTGACCAGAGCTTTTCCCGAAAACTCGGTGATAGCTTTGCCTGTACCATCGGGCATAATGAAACTGTCATGCTTTTCAGCGGTTATGCCGGTCATGGGCTGAAACCAATGGGTAAAATGGGTTGCACCCTTTTCCAGTGCCCAATCTTTCATAGCGCTTGCTACAACATTAGCTACATCAAGTTCCAAATGCGTACCGTCAGCGATGGTTTTTTTCAAAGCTTTATATACATCCTTCGGCAGCCGTTCCTTCATTACTGCATCTCCAAACACCATGCTGCCGAATATTTCTGTTATATTTCCATTTCTCATGTTTGTTCCCTCCTTAAAGTAGTTTAATTACTGTTTTTTACAAAATTCCATAGTTTCATCGTCCCAAACGGATACTTGTACCTTACCAATAGGGGCTTTCTGCAACAGCAGCATACATAATCTTGATTGTCCGAAAGGGGCGGATACATGTCTTCCGGCTCCTGTGTTTTATAAATGAAACATCCCTATCGCTCCTTTCATTAATAAAACAACCGAAGAAATTGCTTAGCAACTTCTTTTTTAACGCATAATAACATTAAGGTTCTAACCCCTTTCTTCCGTTGTTTTTATGGGAAATAAAAACAGAAAAAGGCGCTGCGGATTTAAAATCCACAGCGCCGTTGCTGTATGGCTAAAGTATATCACTGCAATGTTAATTTGTCAACCCTTTATTTTACAAAAAGCTTCAAAAATGAATTTTAAAAGATATGTATCTTGCAAATTATGAGTGATAAATAAACTATAAGCGCTGGTTATATATGATATTATGCAATATTATCAACCGCAAGTTTCATAAAATGTTGACACTTCTTCTCTACCCATAGTATAATGTATCAGAAGAATAATTGAATATTATTATATGAACAAAGGCGTTCATTAGATAGTACCCGGTTTATCTCATGAAGGAGGTATTCCCCGTTTCTGGGTACTATGTGATGAACGCCTTAATTTTTTATCAACATATGGCGGTATTGGCAGCGGTGAATTTTAAATATAATGGCATTATTTGTAAACAAAGAATGCTGGATAACCAGTTCGGTCTGCCAGGAATTTATAAATGGAGGTATGGATTGTGAGGGAAGGAATGTTCAGAAATCTGTCTGGATGCGCAATATCTGGGATTTTCTCAAAATCCGGCAGACGTTTTTCAGGCAAAAGCATCATTGATTCCATCGCCGTTATGAGGGAGCGTTCCAACGGTCTTGGGGGCGGATTTGCCGCATATGGGATCTATCCTGAGTATAAGGATTATTATGCATTCCATATATTTTATGATCACAAATCCGCAAAGAAGGAATGCGAGGAGTTTATAGAAGAGCATTTTGACATTATAAACCTTTCGAAGATTCCAACCAGAAAGATCCCCGAGATAAAGGATGAGCCCCTTATATGGAGATATTTCGTTGCTCCGCTTCCCACGAAACTGGCCGACAGCCAGCTCGATGACAGGGAGTACGTTGCAAGATGCGTGTTCCGGATTAATACAAGAATTGACGGGGCATATGTGTTCTCCAGCGGAAAAAACATGGGTGTGTTCAAAGCCGTGGGCTTTCCGGAGGATGTAGGGCGATTTTATAAACTGGATGAATATGAGGGGTATTGTTTTACCGCACATGGACGTTATCCCACAAACACTCCCGGTTGGTGGGGAGGAGCACATCCGTTTGCGCTTCTCGATTATACGGTGGTCCATAACGGTGAGATCTCTTCATATGACGCCAACCGAAGGGCAATAGAGATGTACGGTTACAAATGCACACTGAAGACCGACACAGAAGTAATAGCCTATATAATAGACTATCTTCACAGGAAGGTAGGGCTTACATTAAAAGAGATCTGCTCGGTTATTGCCGCACCGTTCTGGTCCACCATTGAAAACAAGCCCCGGGAGGAGAGAGAGGAACTTGAATACCTCAGAAATGCTTTCGATTCATATCTTATTACAGGGCCATTTTCAATAATAGTGGGCTTCGAAGGGGGAATGATGGCTCTGAATGACAGATTGAAGCTCAGAAGCATGGTGGTGGGTGAAAAGGATGACATGGTATATGTGGCCAGCGAGGAGGCGGCCATAAGGGTGATACAGAACGACCTTGACAGGATTTGGTCTCCCAGTGGCGGGGAAGGAGTAATTGTGACTTTAGAGGGGGGTATAACTTAATGGCTATTGAATATATATATCCGGATTATGAAATAGTCAGGGACTACAACCGGTGTATAACCTGCCGCGTATGCGAGCGCCAGTGCGCCAATGAGGCGCACGAATATCTGAGCGATGTTAATAAGATGACGGCAGACAACGCAAAGTGCGTGAACTGCCACCGGTGTGTGTCACTTTGCCCTACAAGGGCGCTGAAAATTGTCAAAAGCGATCATACTTTCAAGGAAAATGCAAACTGGTCTGGTAAAAGCATTAAGGAGATATATAAGCAGGCGGGCAGCGGAGGGGTTCTGCTGTCCAGCATGGGAAATCCTGAAAACTATCCGGTCTACTTTGATAAGATTCTTTTGAATGCGTCCCAGGTAACCAATCCTTCCATAGATCCCCTCAGGGAACCTATGGAAACAAGGGTTTATCTGGGAGCAAAACCTGGCAGGATAGAAAGGGATGAAAATGGAAGGCTGAAAAATAATCTGAAGCCACATATAAAGCTTTCCATGCCGGTTATGTTTTCTGCGATGAGCTATGGATCCATCAGCTATAATGCCCATGAGAGCCTGGCAAGAGCAGCCGCTGAGCTCGGGATACTTTACAATACCGGAGAAGGCGGGCTCCATGAAGATTTTTACAAGTATGGGAAACACACGATCGTGCAGGTGGCTTCAGGCCGTTTTGGGGTACATAAGACGTATCTTAACAGCGGCGCAGCCATTGAGATCAAGATGGGACAGGGAGCAAAGCCGGGTATAGGAGGACATCTTCCCGGGACCAAAATCGTGGGGGATATTTCAAAAACCCGCATGATACCCGAAGGGAGCGATGCCATTTCTCCGGCTCCGCATCATGATATTTATTCGATCGAGGATTTGCGGCAACTGGTATATTCGCTGAAAGAAGCGACAGCATATACCAAGCCGGTTATAGTAAAAATTGCTGCGGTACACAATGTAGCAGCGATCGCGAGCGGTATCGCCCGAAGCGGTGCCGATATCATAGCAATTGACGGTTTCCGCGGCGGAACGGGGGCTGCGCCTACAAGGATAAGGGATCATGTGGGTATACCCATTGAGCTTGCCTTGGCAAGCGTTGATAAACGGCTTCGTGATGAAGGGATCCGAAATAACGTTTCGATAGTTGTAGGAGGTAGCATCCGCTCCAGTGCTGATGTGGTAAAGGCGGTCGCCCTTGGCGCAGATGCTGTTTATATAGGGACTGCGGCGCTGATTGCGTTGGGGTGCCATTTGTGCAGAAGCTGCCATACAGGAAAATGCAACTGGGGTATTGCGACCCAGAGGGAAGATCTGGTGAAACGCCTTAATCCTAATATTGGATATAAGAGGCTTGTAAATCTTATGAACGCCTGGAAGCATGAAATAAAGGAAATGATAGGCGGGATGGGTATAAACTCTATCGAAGCCCTGAAAGGTAACAGGCTGATGCTCAGAGGTGTTGGACTGAACGAAAAAGAACTGGAAATACTGGGTATCAAGCATGCGGGTGAGTAGAAAGAAACATTGATGCGGTGGTGAATGAATTTGAAACGTGTATATGTTAACGAAAAATGGTGCCTGGGCTGTCACCTGTGCGAATACTACTGCGCTTTTGCATCAACCAATGAAAAAGATATGGCAAGGGCGCTGAAAGATATAAGAATTAAACCACGAATAAGAATTGAGGAGAAGGACGGGATAAGTTTTGCAGTATCATGCAGGCACTGTGATGAGCCGCTTTGCGTGAAGGGCTGCATAACGGGTGCATTAACGAAAAAGGACGGTGTCATAACCATCAACAGGGATAAATGTATCGGATGCTATACATGCATTTTATCCTGTCCGTATGGCGCTGTATCGCCGTCTGACGACGGAGCAGTACAGAAGTGTGAGCTTTGCATAAAAACCGCCCGGGGAACGCCGAAATGTGTCGAGGGCTGTCCTAACGGAGCCATCGTATTCGAGGAAAGAGGTGAATAGCTTGAAATATGTTATCATAGGAAATTCCGCTGCCGCTGTCGGCGCGGTTGAAGCCATACGCAAAAACGACAGGAGCGGCAGGATCGTGATCATCAGCAATGAAAGCCATCATACGTATTCCAGACCGCTGATTTCTTACCTGCTGTTGGGTAAGACCGATGAAAACAGGATGAAATACAGGGAAGACAGCTTTTACAGCGACAATAAATGTGAGTTTCTGCCCGGTATCACTGTCCAAAAGATAGAACCCGGGGAAAAAAGGATCATGCTGGATGACGGCCGGTATGAGAGCTATGACAAGCTGTTGATCGCAACGGGTTCTTCTCCGTTTATCCCGCCTGTAAAGGGCCTGGAAAAAGTAAAAAGAAAATTCACCTTTACGACTCTTGACGATGCGCGAAAACTGGACAGTGTACTTAAAGAAGGTCAAAATGTTCTGATCCTGGGAGCAGGGCTTATAGGCCTGAAATGCGCAGAAGGGATCAGCAGGAAAAATGTCAGAACAGTGTGTGTGGACTTATCTCAGAGGGTTCTTTCAAGCATTCTGGATGAAGATGCATCGGATATGATAAAGAAACACCTGGAAAAAAGCAATATCAGGTTTTACTTGGGGCATCAGGTTGCTGAATTCAATGAGAACCATGCAGTCCTGGATGATAATACCGAGATACCCTTTGATATTCTCGTGATAGCTGTAGGAGTCAGGCCGAACATATCATTGCTGAAGGATATCGGAGGCAAAACAAACCGGGGTATAATCATAGATGAGAGATGCAGGACATCCATTCCCGATATTTATGCAGCAGGTGACTGTTGTGAATGCAGGGATGCCTCATCGGGAGAAATGAAGGTCATGGCCCTGCTGCCAAACGCGTATATGCAGGGGGAATGCGCAGGAATGAACATGTCCGGAGCAGATTGCGTGTTCGACAAGGCAATTCCGATGAATGCCATCGGTTTGTTCGGCAAGCACATCATCACGGCGGGAGTATATACCGGCGATGTGTATCATGAAGCCGACGGGGAGAATTATAAAAAACTGTTTTACTCAAACAACAGGCTGAACGGGTTCATTCTGATCGGAAACATTGAAAAAGCGGGCATTTATACTTCCCTTATAAGAGAGGGAACACCCCTTGACACTATTGATTTTGAACTGATCTGCAGGATGCCGGGCCTTATGGCTTTCAGCAAGGAAGAGCGGGCCAGCAGGCTGAACGGTATAGCTTAAAACTGTAAGGCAGCCTTGCAGGACAAATGGAGGTTATTATGGAATTACGGGCACATGAACTGGGATATCAATTGCTAAACGAAAAAGTAAGGAATACTGGCGAGGATGTAGTAATAAATGAGTGCTATGGAGAACGTTTTATCGGAGCAGGTGCTTCGCATAAAACAATTACCATAAACGGAACTCCGGGCAATGCACTGGGCGCGTATCTTGACGGCGCGACCATTATCGTGAACGGAAATGCCCAGGATGCCACCGGAGATACGATGAACGACGGCAAAATTATAATTAACGGCAATGCCGGCGATGCACTGGGATATGCCATGAGAGGCGGCAAAATATATGTCAGGGGATATGCAGGTTACCGTACAGGCATTCATATGAAAGAATATAAAGATAAGAAACCTGTTATTATAGTAGGCGGGAACACAGGAAGCTTTTTGGGCGAGTATCTCGCCGGAGGGCTGATTGTTGTTCTGGGCCTTGATACTGATAATTTCCCGGCAGGCGATTTTATTGGAGTGGGCATGCATGGAGGAGAAATATATATCAGAAGCAATAAACAGCCCGAAAACCTGCCGGCACAGGTAAGCGTAAAGGTAGCTGATGAACAGGATATAAGCAAAATTAAAGACTGCTTGCTGGAATTCGCGGAAGTATTTAACTTAGATGTCAGCGAGATTTTCAACAAGCCATTTTATCGCCTGACGCCAAATGGAAAAAACCCGTTTAAAAAGCTCTACACTGAAAATTAGGCTTGCTGCACGCTTCATATGCAGAAAATGAAACCTGAAAATGTTTAATTTGCTAAGTAATTACTTTTGTTGATATAATGTTGATATAATATACTTAAAAACAATTGGAGGGGTAAGGAATGATTACCACCATCGAAGAGGTGCTGGATTTTGTAAAATACAATGACGTTAAATTTATCCGCCTTTCTTTCTGCGATTTATTGGGGAAACAGAAGAATATTTCGATAATGCCTGACGAATTGCCTCGTGCCTTTGAACATGGTATCCCCTTTGATGCGCATGCCATAAATGGCTTTACTGATATAACAAGATCGGATTTGCTGCTGGTTCCCGAGCCAACAACATTATCCGTTCTACCGTGGCGTCCTCAGCAGGGAAGAGTGGTTCGCTTCTATTGCAGCATAAAAAATCCTGATGGCAGCGCTTTCTGGGGAGATACGAGGGAGATTCTCAGATCGGTAGTAAACAAGGTAAATCAAAAAGGGTATTCGTGCATGATTGGGGCTGAGTGTGAGTTTTATCTTTTTAAAACCGATGAAGACGGCGAACCTACTGTTAAACCCTTTGATAATGGTGGTTATCTTGATGTTTCACCCCTTGACAAGGGCGAAAATGTGAGACGTGAGATTTGTCTTTGCCTGGAGGAAATGGGAATCAAGCCCGAAACATCTCATCATGAGCAGGGACCGGGTCAGAATGAAATAGACTTTAAATTTTCCGACGCTGTTAACAGTGCAGACAACCTTATTACCTTTAAACAGGTGGTAAGAAGTATAGCTGCAAGAAACGGGCTGTTTGCTTCCTTTGCGCCAAAACCACTGCCTGACAAAAGCGGAAGCGGGCTTCATATAAATATGTCCCTGATGAAGAACGGGTACAACGTGTTCAGGGTGGGAGACAAAGACAACTCCAAAGTGGCTGAATCATTTATAGCAGGTGTGCTCCGGAAAATAACTGAGATAACAGCATTTTTAAATCCCATACCGAATTCATATGAACGTTTTGGTTGTTTTGAGGCGCCTAAGTATGTTTCATGGTCGTATGGCAACCGTTCACAGCTTGTTCGCATTCCTGCCGCTCATGACGACAGAATACGCATGGAACTGAGGTCACCGGATCCTGCCACAAATCCATATCTTGCTTTTGCACTTGTAATTGGTGCGGGATTTTATGGTGTAGAAAATAATTTGAAACTTCCTGAAAGCATAAATGTGGATCTTTATGCAGCAGATGAAAGCATTACAGGCACACTGCCGCGCTTGCCTGAAAACCTGGGAGATGCGTTAAGGCTTGCTGAAGAATCAGACTTTGTAAGAAGCATGTTGAATGAGCAGGTCCTTGCAAATTTTATAAATATAAAAAAGAAAGAATTGGAAGCATATAACCATGCTAATGATAAGTATGAATATTTCCTGAGCAATTATTTTAAAGTGATTTAACGGATTATCCCGTTATAGTTTTAGGTTTGGTAAAGGTGAGACGCTATGGACAGTGCGCTTATTATATCACATTCCGAAAAAATTGCTGCAAGTTTGGCTGAGATGCTGGCACAGGCGTCAGTGACTGATATCACCACCATATCCAACGGTGGTGAAGCAAGGAGGATGTTGATAGATAAAGATTTTGATTTATACATTATTAACGCACCGTTGCCTGATGAGTTCGGTGAAAGCCTTGCATTAAATATTGCTTCAAAAGAGACCAGCGTAGTAATTTTGATAGTAAAAGCAGAATTAATGGAAGAAGTTTCAGATAAAGTGGAAGATTATGGTGTAATTACTATAGCTAAACCTATAAGCAAATCCTTATTCTGGAATGCTTTAAAACTGGCTGCGGCAACACATAAAAAATTAAAAGCAATACATAATGAAAATAAAAAGCTTATTCAGAAAATAGAGGATATTCGGATTGTTGATAGAGCAAAGTGCATTCTAATATCGCGTTTTTCGCTGTCAGAGCCTGAAGCACACAGGTATATTGAAAAACAGGCTATGGATATGCGGATAACACGGAGAAAAGTTGCAGAAGAAATATTGAAAATTTACGAAAATTAACAAATGAACTTTGCACTGTAAGTGTGAAAATAAAACTTTAAGCAACGATGATTGAGGAGGAAAAAATGACTAAGTTTATTTTTGTAACCGGCGGTGTTGTATCAGGGCTTGGTAAGGGCATAACAGCAGCAAGCCTGGGAAGGCTGTTAAAGCAAAGAGGGTTAAAGGTTGCGGCACAAAAGCTGGATCCGTATATAAACGTAGATCCTGGAACAATGAGCCCTTTTCAGCATGGTGAAGTATTCGTGACAGATGACGGTGCAGAAACAGATCTTGATTTAGGCCATTATGAACGCTTTATTGACGAGGACTTAACCAAACTTTCCAATCTGACGGCAGGAAAGGTGTACTGGAATGTATTAAACCGCGAGCGGACAGGCGGTTATTTGGGACAAACCGTTCAGGTTATCCCCCATATTACCGGGGAAATTAAAAATTTCATATACAGCGGTGCTGAGAATAGCGGTGCAGATGTTTTGATTACCGAAATCGGAGGTACAACCGGTGATATTGAAAGCCAGCCTTTTTTGGAAGCAGTACGGCAGATATACCTTGAAAAGGGCCGTGAGAACTGCCTGTTTATTCATGTTACCCTAGTACCGTATCTGAAAGGCTCAAATGAACATAAATCAAAACCCACGCAGCATTCGGTAAAGGAACTTAGATCAATCGGTATCTCACCGGATATCATCGTTGCGCGTACAGATGAACCGTTTGATGGAAGTATAAAGTCCAAGATTTCGTTATTTTGTAATGTCAAGCCTGATTGCGTGATTGAAAATCTTACCCTTCCCTGTATATATGAAGCACCGGTGGTGTTGCATGAAAAAGGCCTGGATGAAGTGGTGTGCAGGGAGCTTGGCCTTAAAACCGGTGAACCGAATTTAACCGAATGGAAAGAGTTGATAAAGAAAATAAATAACCGGAAAAAAGAAGTTACCATAGCCATTGTGGGAAAATATGTAAAATTCCACGATGCATACCTGTCAATTATTGAAAGTTTAAATCATGCCGGTTATGACAAGGAGACAAAAGTTAATATAAAATGGATAGAAAGTGAAAGCGTAACAAGTGAAAATGTTCATGAAAAGCTGAAAGGCATAAGTGGTATTATTATACCCGGCGGATTTGGCGACAGGGGTATTGAAGGCAAGATAACCGCCTGCCAGTATGCCCGGGAGAATAATATACCGTATTTGGGAATATGCCTTGGCATGCAAATTGCTGTTATAGAGTTTGCCCGCAATGTTTGCGGCCTTAAGGGTGCTCATTCTTCTGAGTTCGATAAAGCCAGCCCTCATCCTGTGATTGATCTGATGGAAGAACAGATGACGGTTACCCGAAAAGGGGGAACAATGCGGTTGGGAGCATATCCTTGCATAACAAAGGAAGGAACGAAAATCCGTAATTTATACGGAAAAGAGTTAATCAGCGAAAGGCATCGTCACAGGTATGAGTTTAATAATGCTTACAGGAAAATTATTACCGAGAAAGGCTTGAAAATATGTGGAACATCACCTGATGACAGTCTTGTGGAAGCCATTGAACTTCCCGATAACCTCTTTTTTATAGGAGTTCAGTACCATCCTGAATTCAAAAGCCGCCCGAATAAACCTCATCCTCTGTTTGTGGGACTTATAGAAGCAGCTCTGGCATACCGGCAGAAAAAAGAATAAGCAAAATTCAATCTCCGGTGTTCACTTTTTTGACATACGGCATATACTATTGTATGAACAAAGGCGTTCATCTGATAGTGCATTGGGCATTATCGGGGAACGCCTTAACTATTATCGGTGAATGAGGGTCCTATATGTGTGGAATAGCTGGATTTTGTAATTTTGATATTGACTATACACAAAACAGGGAATACTGGAACCAAATCCTGATTGATATGAGAAAAGCCATTGTACACCGCGGCAGTGACAATACCGGCGAATACCTCAGAAAGAACATTGGTCTGAGCCATACACGTTTGTCAATCAGGGATTTGTGCTTTGGGGCACAGCCAATTATCAGGAATATTAACGGAGTCGAATATGTTATTGTGTATAACGGAGAAATATACAATACCGACGAACTGATGCCCGAATTAATAAGCGCGGGATACGTTTTTGAAACAACGACCGACACAGAGGTTATTCTTTACGCATATATCCATTATGGCATTGATTTTGTTAACAAATTAAACGGTATTTTTGCCTTCGCAATTTGGGACGGAGGACTTGAAAGCCTGATATTATACCGCGATCGGGTTGGTGTAAAACCATTATTCTATACGATTAAGGATAATACAATGGTTTTTGGCTCTGAAATAAAGGCTCTTTTTCATTTTCCGGACATAAAGCCTGAAATTGATATTGACGGGTTCAGGGAGATTTTTGGCATAGGCCCGGCAAGAACACCCGGAAATGGCGTATTCAAGGGTATAAACGAAATACTGCCAGGCCATTACGGGACTTTTTCAAAACAAGGCTTCTCCACCGTAAGGTATTGGGATCTGGAAAGCCATCCTCATACTGACAGCTTTGAACAGACCGTGGAAAAGGTATCATTTCTAATCCAGGATACAGTTAAAAGACAGATGGTGTCTGATGTTCCTGTTTGCAGCTTTTTGTCCGGGGGTGTTGACTCAAGCATTGTAACTGCCGTGGCGTCAGATTATTTATCATCGCTTGGTTTGCAGTTAAACACGTTCTCGTTTGACTTCAAGGGCAATAACATATACTTCCGGTCCAATGCCTTTCAGCCCGAACGTGACAGGCCTTATGTTGACATAATGCTGTCGAAATATAACCTGAACCATACCTATCTTGAATGCGATGAGGTTCTTCTGGCAAATTTGCTTTTCAAAGCGGTGGATGCGAAGGATTTGCCGGGTATGGCAGATATTGATTCGTCACTTTTATATTTCTGTTCACTGGTCAAAAAGCACAATAAAGTTGCTTTAACAGGAGAATGCGCAGATGAAATTTTTGGCGGCTATCCCTGGTTTTACAGGGAGGAACTTATGTGGGTCAACGGGTTTCCGTGGTCGAAGGATGTAAGTGCAAGGACGGTGCTTTTATCCGATGACTTTATTGATGAGCTGAATCTGAAAGAATATGTATATGAGAAATACATGGATTCCCTAAAATCAGTTCCTTACCTGCCGGGGGAAAGCCCTGCTGACAGCAGGCGAAGGGAAATTACTTATCTGAATATAAAATGGTTCATGCAGACATTGCTTGACAGGATGGACAGAGCCAGTATGTTTTCCGGGCTTGAAGCGCGGGTGCCGTTTGCAGACCACAGAATTATTGAGTATGTATTCAACGTGCCGTGGGATATGAAGTACAGAAACGGA
The DNA here is from genome assembly GCA_036562185.1 of Thermoclostridium sp. Lineage (GTDB taxonomy): Bacteria > Bacillota > Clostridia > DSM-8532 > DSM-8532 > Thermoclostridium. The sequence goes on along the minus strand of DATCKN010000038.1, from coordinate 1,824 downwards.
GTTGAAAAATCGCTGTTACGTGAGGCTTGCAAAAATCTTTTGCCTGACAGGCTTTTATATCGCAAAAAGAGTCCATACCCCAAAACATACAATCCTAATTATGAAAAAGTGCTTTCTGAAATGTTTATGGATATTATAAATAACCCGAACTGCCCCATTATGTCACTTATAGACAGGGAAAAAGCCTTATCATTCATGAAAGCGCCGGCTGAGTACGGCAAACCTTGGTTTGGCCAGTTAATGGCGGCCCCGCAGCTTCTGGCATATATGATCCAGGTTAATTACTGGCTTGCAAAATATTCACTTCTGTAAAGCCGATATTTTATTAGAGAAGCTAATACCATCTGCAATGGAAACAACCGCAGATGGTATTTTTGATTAAAATAAATGGTACACTTAATGAAAAAGTTAGTATCATATAATGAGAGTTTTATAAAAAATAACCGTATATGTATATGGAACCTGATTTTAAGCCATGGAAATCAGACTTTTGCATATGCTATTAAAGGTAAAACGGACATTCGCTTAATGATCAGGATGCCCGGCATAAAGGAGGATGCGTATGCTGGAGTTGGTCATTGGGGTACTGGTTGATATCGCCGAGGTTTTTCTTGATCTTTGGGTTAATAAAGTGGCGGAAAAATTCATAGGAAAAAAATGATAATCTGCTTCTGATGCTTAAAAGCGTATAGGTTTCAGATAAATCCTTTCCCGTCATTTCAGAAAACAGAGCAGCAGAATGAATTAACAGCACTTTAAGTGCTGGATCAATTAATGGAATATGATAGAATTATAGCATTACATTATATGGATAGGAGAAGTTTTATGGTATATGTGAGGCCACCTTGTTAATATTCAGTTCAAAACTGTTCACGGGCACCTCCTTTGTTTTGTTGTTAAAATCAGCAAAACAAAAATGAGAGGAGCTTGAATATGGACTATAATCAAAATATCCGGAAGCTTTATGCAATCCGTTTCTTTCACAACCTGATTCCGGCTTATGTTATTGAAAGGCTGTTTTGGGAACAGCGTGGCATGACAATCCGACTGGTTGTATATACAGAGATTTTATATGCGGTAACTGTGGTTCTGCTTGAAATTCCATCAGGTATTATTGCCGATAAATGGGGCCGAAAAAAGCTGGTAATAGTAAACGCCGTTTCGGGTTGCTGTGAACTTCTGATACTGATATTCGCAACAAAGTTCTGGCACTTTGCTGCAGCAATTTTCGTCGCAGGAGTCGGACGTGCCGCTGGCAGTGGAGCTGAAAATGCGCTGCTCTATGATTCATTGCTTTCAAATGGAGATGAGAATTCCTTTGAAAAGTGTCTGGGACGTTTAAATGCCCTTGAATTTACTGCGGCAATTCTGGCGGCATTAAGTGGAAGCTTTATGGCCGGCCGGTATGGGTTTGAACTGAATTATTGGATATCCCTCGCAGGGATGTTTGCTTCATTGTGTATTTCTTTCATGCTGAGGGAACCGGAAGTAAGAAGCAGAACAGGGGAACAGATTCCAATAAAGGATTATGTAGTGGCTTCCTTAAGCTTTTTCAGGAGTAATTACGGAGTGTGCCTTGTACTGTTTTCGGCTATGATTGCAGGTTCGGCAATGAACTTTATTGACGAGTTCTGGCAACTTTATGTAAGCAGGCTTGGTATTCCTGTTATATATTTCGGGTTCTTTTCATCAGCCCTGAGTTTATTAAGGCTTCCGGGTAACATGCTTGCTTACAGGATTAAGAAACAAACCAGCTACAGGAAATTAATATCAGGAGTTGTTTCAGTTTTTGCTGCCGGATTTTTATACCTGAGCTTAATCAGA
>DATCKN010000110.1:0-58087 GCA_036562185.1 Thermoclostridium sp. | reverse complement strand
TGTATGAAAGCACTGTGGAGCTTCATGCAGAACAGGGTAAAATCAGGTTTAAGGTCCCCGGAAATGGAAAATGGTCGTTGCTGGTTTTCACCCTGTGTTTTTCAGGCGGCACAATAAGAGGAATTCATTTCGGCGAGGACGATGGGGAACCTTTTGCTCCCCCGTCGGCCGATCTTTTAAATGCGGACGCAATTGCTAAATTCATCGAGCTTACCCATGAAAGGTATTACCAGGTATTGAAAGATTATTTCGGGAACACCGTAATCGCGATGTTCACCGATGAGCCATGCATTCTTGGAAGAAACCATAAAAAAGGGCTGATCCCGTGGACCGATGACTTTATCGAATGTTTTAAATCTTTGGGGAACGATGTGAAAGATCTTCCTGCACTATGGTGGAACTGCGGGGAGAAAACTGAGGAAATCCGCAGTAAATACAGGAAGGCAGTAAATCTAAAACTTGAGCAGTCATATTACAGGCAGATTTCGGTATGGTGCGGGAAACACGGCATTGCTTTGACAGGCCACCCTGAGAAAAGCGATGAAATCGGTCTTTTGAAATATTTCCATATACCCGGCCAGGACATTGTGTGGAGATGGGTCGCGCCTGAGAATAACAAGGGTATTGAAGGCGAGCACAGCACAATGGCGAAGTGTTCATCCGACTCGGCAAGGCACAGGGGCAGGCGCAGGAATTCCAACGAATGCTTCGGCTGCTGTGGCCCTGACGGCATTCACTGGGCGTTTTCGGCGGATGATATGAAATGGTATCTGGACTGGATGTTTGTACGCGGTGTGAACCTGTTGTATCCCCATGCGTTTTTTTACTCGATTGACGGGGAAAAGCGCTTTGGCGAAAGGCCACCCGATGTCGGGCCGAATAATTCCTGGTGGAAGTATTATAACCATATTTCGAGTTACATTAAAAGAATGAGCTATCTCATGACCGGCTCGGTGAACCAGACAAAAGTGTGTATTCTTTGCGGAGACAGCAACCTGCCGTGGAAAGCGGCAAAAGTCCTGTATCAAAACCAGTTGGAGTTCAATTACCTGGAAGCGGATTTGCTGTGTGAGAGCAGTAAAATTGAGGACGGCAGAATAAAAATTGAAAAACAGGAATACAGCGTGGTTGTAATAGAGGACTTTAACATTCTCTCCGAAGAGGTCAAGGGCAAGCTTTCATTATTTATCCGCGAAGGCGGAAAAGCTGTTGCGTATAATAACGAAAAAATGCCTGATAACTCAATAAACCTTGATTATGTGAACGATGAAAAAGGATTTATCGGGTATATTAAAAAACATGCTGAGCCGGGTTATTCCTTTGAACCCAATCATCCTGATTTAAGGCTCAGCCACATAGTTAAAGACGGCTTCCACCTCTATGTTTTGACAAACGAAGGCGAAAACGAAATCAACACCGTGCTAAGGACAGAAATAACAGGAAGGGCAGAGCTTTGGGATGCATGGAGGGGAAGTGTGACAGAACTTAAGCCGATATCTGCAGGCGTCATGGATATGAGCATTAAAGTGAAACTTCCCCGGAGAGAAAGCATTGTCATATTCATTGATCAGTCAACCGGCGCAGTAAAAGCAGCAGAAGATTTGCACGAAGAAACGGTACGTAATGAGCTTATTTTAAAATGGAATGTTTCAGACGGTTGCAGGATGCTTATGGAAGATGCTGACCGCTTAGCGTCGTGGACAGAATGGCCGGATATGGAGGCCTTTTCCGGAACATTAAGTTATGAATCAGCATTTATGCTGGAGAATTTGGATGATTGCAGGTATATGCTTGATCTTGGAGAGGTTTACGAGATAGCGCATTTATATGTCAACGGGCAGGATGCAGGCGTGAAAATGTGGAGGCCGTATGTTACCGACATCACACGCTGGATAAAGGCCGGTGTAAACACAATAAAAGCTGAAATAACAAATTCCATTGCCAACAGAATCAGCAATGCACGGCTGAAATCGGGCTTGATTGGGCCTGTAAGTCTGATTAAAGTATTTGAAAAATGAGTTAAGGCTTTGGTGATAGTCATTTAAGTTTCATGGTGTTTTATGGCGTATTTTGAGTATGGTGAAAAAGAAACAGGATATTTAAAAAGCCGGGATAAAAAGCTGGGTGAAGCAATTGACAGGATTGGTTTTGTGAAACGTGAGATTATTCCCGATCCCTTCTGTGCGCTGATTTACAGCATTGTTGGGCAGCAGGTTTCGGGAAAGGCGGCCGATACCGTGTTCAGCAGGTTAACTGCAAAGGCGGGAGGTATAACACCAGAGAAATTAGTTAAGCTTGAACCGGCTGAAATTCAAAATTGCGGGATGTCAGCAAGAAAAGCAGGCTATATCAGGGGAATAACAGAGGCTGCACTGACAGGTGCCGTTGATTTTGATAATCTCCATAAGAAAAGCGACAACGAAATTATTAATATACTGACCAGACTAAATGGAGTAGGGGTATGGACGGCTGAGATGCTGCTGATATTTTCCCTTGGCAGGCCCGATGTTTTAAGTTTCAACGATTTCGGCATCAGAAAGGGCATCATGAAATTGTACGGGATAAACGAGCTTACAAGGGAGAAGTTTTCAGAATACCGCAGCATCTATTCCCCCTATTGCACAACAGCTTCGATATATTTATGGGAGATAGCAGGGGGCTCATAAACCGAGTTTATTCCATGCCTTAGATTCCTGGTAATACCTGTTCAGCTTTTTCAGGTTTACAATCCACAAATAAATAACAAATGGTATGAACAAAACCATTAATATGTGGATCTGGGACAATAGAATAAAATTAAATGTTCCATGGAACAGCATGGGCATAACCAGAGACAGGGTAAAGTATTTACTGCTGCTTTCCCTGTCCGGGCTGAATTTCGCCAGCGACAGGTAATATCCCATGGTGATGGCAAACAGCATATGCGCAGGAACGCTTAAAAGCCCCCTGTACCATCCGATATAAGGATCAGCGTCGTATCCTGATACTACATACATTATGTTTTCAACGGTGGCAAAGCCAAGGGCGGAGTATGCACAATAGATGATTCCGTCAAGTTTCTCATCAAAAGCTATATTGTAATAGGCTACGCGCATGACAACAAGACGCTTGAAAAACTCTTCGGTAAATCCCGCTACAATATATGTTGTCCAGGCTATGGACAAAAGTCCCGGAAGGAAATTAATATTGCTTAAAAACCTCTCCACTATTATTGTCGGAACGGCAGACAGCATGCCAAAGAGAAAAAGTCTGAGCAGAAGCCATACAGGTTCCCTGTCATATCTGTCGGTAAGGTATAAACCCATAGCAAGAGCAATTCCAGGTATAACAGCTATTACAAACAGTCGTAATAGATCCATAATTACTCCTTTCGCCTTTCCATAAATTAAATAAACTACCTGTTTAAGTCATATATTTAAAGTGCGTTCATGATATGTTACAATATTTATATTATATTAGTCTTAACAAAATCAAAATTCGCTGACATTGTATATATTTCCATATTAGCCGGTTTCAAAACCCAAAATTAAATGAAAGGTTTATGGTATGACTAATTTTGATAAAGAGGATTTAATTTTAAGATCTTTTGAGCCAATAGTTGATAATGAAAGCAAAGTCCTGATTCTTGGCACAATGCCTGGTGCTGAATCATTAAGGCAGCAGCAGTACTATGCCCATCCGCGGAATTTGTTCTGGTCTTTTATTTACGGGATATTTGGTGAAAAAATAGAATCCGATTATAATAAAAAAGTAGCATTTCTGAAGGAAAAAAATATTGCGTTGTGGGATGTTTACAAGTCCTGCAGAAGAAAGGGGAGCCTGGATTCTAACATAAGTGATGAAGTGCCCAATGATGTGGCAGGGCTTTTGAATACACACCCGGACATTAAATATGTTTTCTGCAACGGGGGTACATCGGAGGAACACTTGATAAAGCATATCCTCCCGAACATTGAACGTGAAATATTTTACATGCGGTTGCCGTCAACCAGCCCGGCCAATGCATCGATTAGCGCAGAACAAAAGATGCATATGTGGTTTGCCATAAGACACACCCTTGAAAACCGGATAAGGTATAAATCTGTTGCAAGGACCGAATTGGGCGATGTTGTTATTCTGTCAGACGATTCTTTTGTAACGGATATTTTCCTTCCCGGGAGCGAACCGCAATACGGAAACTTTGCAGTATTCTCGGGCAATAAGGTTTCGGAACGTGCAAGAATTCAGATAGAAGAATACTTTAAAGGCAATATAAGGGCATTTGATATACCTTTCGAAGTACAGGGCACCCCTTTCGAGAAAAAGGTTTACAAGGCGCTGTTAAACGTACCTTACGGCACTACAATAACCTATCAGGAACTTGCGGAAATGGCCGGCAACAGGAATGCTGCAAGGGCGGTAGGTCAGGCATTAAGAAAAAACCGCCTGCCGCTGATAATTCCATGCCACCGCGTGACAGGCTCAGGTGGCAGAAACATCGGGTTTATGGGAGTACGGGGTAATCCTTTGCAGAATACTTTGCTTGCACTGGAATCATCATAAGATTTACAATATTGGTTGCATCAACATCCTGAAAAAATACTACCTGATATTGTTAAAGGAGAGATTGGACAAATATGAAAGACTATATGCTCAGAGCCATGACAAAAAATGGCCAGATACGTATATATGCGGCTATTACCACCGAGACCGTAGCACATGCGAAGGACATTCACGGGATGTATCCTACGCCTGCAGTAGCATTAGGAAGGACATTGACCGCCGCCGCAATGATGGCAGGCACACTTAAGAGCGATAAAAGCACCATTACAATTCAGATTAAGGGGGATGGACCGTTAGGAGGCATCACTGTTGTAACAGATGCCAAATCAAATGTCAGGGGATACGTTCATAACCCGTACCTGGATATTCCTTTAAATGACAGGGGCAAGTTCGACATTGCAGGTGCGGTGGGGAATGGCTTTTTAAATGTAATCACAGACCTGGGGCTTAAGGAACCGTATATTGGCCGCGTTAAACTGGTATCGGGTGAAATTGCCGAGGATATTACCTACTATTACGCTGCTTCGGAACAGACACCTACTGTTACAAGTCTTGGGGTACTGGTTGGAAGGGACGGGAACATTATTAATGCCGGCGGCCTTTTTATCCAGTTAATGCCCGGGTGCATTGAAGAGGATATTTCGTGGCTTGAAAAATGCGTGGAAAAGATGCCTCCGATTACGAAGCTGCTTAAATCTGAAAATTCTCTGGAAAAAATAATTGAAGGGATACTTCCGGGCAGGGAATTGGAAATTTTGGATACAAGACCTGTTAAGTATCAGTGCAACTGTTCCAGGGAGAGGATGGAAAGGAATCTTTTAAGCCTTGGTGTAAATGATTTGGAAGAATTGGCTTCTGACGGGAAAGAGCAGGAGCTTATATGCCATTTCTGCAGGTCAAGATATATATTCCAGCCTTCCGAGATCAAAGAGATTCTTGCCCAGGCAAAACAGGAAAATGATTCTGAAACAGAGGATCATCTGAAAGAGTGATTTTATGGTTTACCTGTATGACGGCAGCTTTGAAGGGCTGTTGACATGCGTGTTTGAAGCATATGCATCAAAGGAGCGGGATGTATCGATAAAAAATATCGCAACGTACATCCCTTCCTTTCTTGACGAAGTTAAAGAAATAGAAACCGATATGGAAAAATTTGAGCGGGTGTATTCATCCATACCGAAAAAGATATCCCGCACTGCACAGGAAGTTGTTTACCGGGCATACTTAAGCGAGCATGAAAATGCCGCCGATTTAATCTATCATTTCCTGCGGGTTGGGTATAAAATAGGCGACCGCGTTACCGATTTCATACAGGATCCTAAGATAAACAAAATAATGGATCTGGATTTGGGAGTGAGAAGGGAATCGCACCGCTTTCTTGGCCTGTTAAGGTTCAAGGAAATATCCGGGGGCATTTTTTATGCCGGCTATGAACCGGATTTTAACATAACGGTTTTAATTGCGCCTCATTTTGCCGGAAGGCTTGCAATGCCATTTATAATTCACGACAGGAAAAGAAATATCAGTGCTGTTTTTGATGGCAATGAAATTGTGATGACAGACAAAGTACCTTTAATTCCTGACGGGAAAAACATGGCTGAAGATGAATATGCATCGCTGTGGAAAACATTTTTCAAAACAATCGCCATTGCAGAACGTAAAAATCCGCGGACCCAGATGCAGTTCATGCCCAAAAAGTACTGGAGAAATCTTACTGAAATGCAGGACTGATTGGCCATATTCAAACTATTCAATGATCAAATCAATACCCTTTTGCAGCAGTTCTTCAGTGAGCATTCCCGGATGGTAAGCAATCAGATGGCCGTCCTTGTCGATAAAGATCGATGTTGGCAGTGAATAAGTCTGATAGGTGGTACTTGCGTCAAAGTCCAGGTCATAATAAACAGGAAAAGTGTACCCGCTTTCTTCAATAAACTTTTTTCCCTTTTCCAGGGTTTCTCTCTGTCCATCCACACTGTCAACCATAAGGAAGTGGATATCGTCTTTGTATTGATTGAAGTATTCTTCAAAAAGAGGCATCTCCTCTACACAGTACGGGCACCATGTTGCCCAGAAGTTTATTATGATCGGTTTGCCGAAAAAATCCGAAAGCTTCACCTGTTCACCTTCAGCATTGTAAACGGTAAAATCAAATGCCTTGAACTTCTGGTTTTCGACCTCCCCGGTTTCTTCGGGGGATGGTGAAACATCATTCCCTTCGGAGGGGTTGGAGGCTTGATTCCGATTATTGCTTTGATCTGCAGTCCCATTATTTTGAGCGGCGTCAGTAATGTTGTTGCTTGTTGTCCCCGGAGCGCCGTTTTCCGGGGTGCCTGCATTATTGTAGTAGTCAGGAAAGGCTATATCGGGCTGATTTGCCCTGCTTAATGCATTATAAGCAAAATATGCGCCTGCGACCAGAATGGAGAGCAAAAGTATTCCTATTATGGTTTTAATCTTTGAATTCATATAAACCTCCGGTAACTATACTATATTGAAAGTAGGGAAAGATATTTTCCCATAAGTCCGGTTGCCATTAAAATGCCTGTTAATACAAGAAATAAGCCCGATACCGTGTTTATTATACGGTAATTTCTCTTAATAAAATCAAATGAAATTTTCAGCCGGTCAATCAAAACCGCGCTTATAATAAAAGGAATACCAAGACCCAGGGAAAAACACAACAGCATAAGTATTCCCTTTATACTTTCACCGCTGTGGGCTGCCAGCATTAATGCAGAACCAAGAAACACGCCCACGCATGGGGTCCACCCGATGGAAAATATCATCCCAAAAAGAACCGAGTGCAAAAACCCCGGATCATTATTTTTAATGGTAATCCTCCTTGCCCGGTTGAGGACAGGTATGTTGACAATACCTGTAAAATTCAGCCCGAACAATATCACAACTATACCCGTAACCAAATTCACAAGGGACTGATATTTTCTTAAAAAGTATCCGACCGTGCCTGCCAAAGCCCCCATTAAGATGAAAAGCATTGTAAATCCAAGCACAAAGCCCAATGCATTTATTAAAGCTTTTTGCCTGTCATCCTTTGAATCCTGGCCTGCAAAATACGAAATGTAAACAGGAAGCATGGGTAACAGGCATGGGGATATAAAAGTTATTATGCCCTCAAGGAAGGTTAAAAAATAATCCATATAATCACTCCCGGATTTGTTATAATTTTACCACTTTCATGCGGGTTATAACATTTACATCATGATTAAAGTTTAATTATAAATTTAATACGGCTGATTAATCTATATTTATTAATCTTAACTTATAAATTTGTGCTATTATATATCTTAACTGTTAAATAAATTTATGTAAAACCGGACAGTTTGACCGAAGTAAAAATCACAGACTGGCAACAGGCCAAACGTGCGAGGCAAAACGATATGCCCGGAGTTGACATATTTTTGCAGTCTTATAAGAAGGAGTGAAATTTATGAAGTTTGAATTGTTACATCCTGCAGATCAGCTTGTTATGATAATGGAGAGGATTTATGGATACGGAATGACCACAACATCAGGAGGAAACTTATCAATTAAGGATGAAAACGGTGATGTATGGATAACTCCGGCGGGTATAGACAAAGGCTCTCTTACAAATAAGGATATTGTGCAGGTAAAACCCGACGGAACGGTTATTGGTAAACACAGGCCGTCAAGTGAGCTTCCGTTTCACCTTTCAACATATAAACAAAGGCCTGATGTAAGGGCTGTTTTGCATGCCCATCCCCCTGCATTGGTATCTTTCAGTATTGTCAGGAAAATACCCGACACAAGGCTTATACCCGATGTAAATCTGGTTTGCGGGGAAGTTGGCATAGCTGAATACGGCCTTCCGGGAAGTGACGAACTTGGTGAAAAAATAGCCAGCGTGCTTAAAAAGGGAATAAACACGGTAATACTTGAAAATCACGGCATTGTGGTGGTAGGAAAGGACCTGTTCGAGGCTTTTATGGCTTTTGAAACCCTGGACTTCAGTGCACGTCTGGAAATTAACGCAAGAAGGATTGGAAAGCCCGTTTCCCTTACGCCCAAATATGTGGAAATTTCGAAGCAGAAAAGGCATGTTGAAATGGATGAGTTCGTGCCGGCAGGTTACAGCAGCTATGAAAGGCAGGCACGCAAGGAAATGTGCGAGCTGATTCACAGAGCATATAACCAGCGGTTGTTTACCAGTACGCAGGGAACATTCTCCACTCGTTTGGACGATAACTCATTCATTATTACACCATATAATGTTGATCGCAAATACCTTGATGTAGACCAGATTGTCCGCATTGAAAACGGACGAAAAGAAGCCGGGAAAGTTCCTAGCAGGTCTGTTATGCTGCACCAGTATATTTATGATAAACATCCTCATGTAAATTCGGTCATAATCGCCCACCCGTTTAATATCATGACTTTTGCGGTGACAGATGAACCTTTTGATTCAAGGACAATACCTGAAAGTTATATACTGCTCAGAGACATTCCGAAAATACCGTTTGGCTCAAGCTTCATGCAGCCTGCCATGGTGGCAGATTTGTTTGAGCCGCAGACGCCTATAGTCCTTGTTGAAAATGATTGTGTTATAGTAACAGGAAACTCACTGCTGAATGCTTTTGACAGGCTGGAGGTGGCAGAATACAGCGCTAAAGCTTTAATTGCAGCAAAAAGCCTTGGCGAGGTTGTTGTAATTAATGATAAACAGATTAGTGATTTAAAAGAAGCGTTTAAACTCGATTGAAAAATCTAAAATGACAGGTAAGGATTGCTGGTATGTTTACAATTGACGAAATAAATAAAACGCAGGATATAATTATTTTATTTAAAGATACATTACTGCAGGGAAATAAAAGAAAAATCCACGAGATTCTGAATGAAGTACGCCTTAAAGAAATATGGCTTAAATATTTTGCAGGATTAAATCCGAAAACGGTTAGCAAGGAATATGCGGACAAAGAAGTCTGGCGTGATATGAACGAGAAGATACTGTTCTACCTTGTTCTTTTAAGCCAGGACAGGAGCAACAAAATCTTCTGGAGGTTGCTGGGCAGGATATATGACCAGGTCGGGTCCCCGGAAGATTTTAAATGCGCATATTCCTGTTTCCTGATACAATGCCGGATTTCCAACGACAAGAATGATTATAAGCTTCTGCAGGCCTATTGTGTTGAAAAAGGCTTTTGGGTTGAAGCACATTATGCAGCGTATATGGCTATCACCCGGGGCGAAAGCACAACAGAGCAAATCCGGGGCTATGCGAAGTTCTTCTGCAATAATGCCAATAAACTGGTGGATCCTCCGGTAACAGGCAGTTTTGACAAGGAGAAACTGATATCCGACATAAAAGTATTTCTTGAAACCCATATAAACCATCTGCCCCATACCGAAAAATACTTTACCCTGGGAATACTTAAAGAAATGGAAGGCGATATCCCGGGAGCTTTTGAGATGCACAAAAAAGGCTACCAGGCCCATAGGAATCCGAAAATATTGCTGAAATGGGCTTATTACCAGAATTACCTTGAGGAGTGGGAAAAATTCTGGGAACAAGAGACCCGTGACGGCGTAAAAGACAGCGATAAATATATAACACTGATTTATGATTTGTTGCTGTTTGCCAAAAGCTGTGAAAATAACGGGCTTGCAAAGCAGGTTGCGGACCTGGCGGTTTCATACCCAAAGCCGCCTTCGTGGCGGGAACTGGAGATATTTTATTCCGATGTTGACAAATACCGCTGCCATAACGAAATGCTCGGGGTTTTTGAAACATTATATAAGCTTTACCCAGGCGATATTGCCGTCTGCGATGTATATGCCAAGGCTTTGTTTGCCCTTGACAGGCCGGAGGCGGGTATAGGCATTCAGGAACATATTTTAAACTACTGTAAATTCAGCGATGAAAAATATATGGACTATTGTTTCAAGATTATACTGTCATGCCTCATTTACGATAAAAGGGAGAGAATAGAACTGTATATAAAAAAGATTGAGAATGTAGGCATCAAGCTTCCAAGTTCCAAATCTGCGGATAAACTTAACCTGCACAGAATGAGGGTAAAATATCTTCTGGAATTATACGACAGGATTAACCAAAACGGTCAGAACGAAAGAGCACAGCAAGCGTACATTAATTTCTGCCGTGCCATGGAACAGCATGGCCTTTATGGTGCGCTTGCCTGTTTATGCAGTCCGGAAAACAAAATATTGCTGGAATTTGCAGAAACCGTTAATATTCTTAAAAGCTCGCAGAACTTCGAAGTGAACAAGTATCTTGTCAGTATTTTTATCGAAACTGTGACCGGCAGAGAAGATTTGAAGGAAGGGCTTCTGGAATTATCCCGGAGAATCAATCCTTTGCTGTGCAAATGCTTTACGGCCGATTTATCTGTTGGACTTCTTAAACAGCTGCAAAACATAATTATGCATGACACCATCTCGGTTACAAGGCAGCAGTGTATTTCACTTCTCGAATCGACAGATGATGAGAAAGATCAAAAAGGGTTACTTATGTTCATGCATGGAATTTATGACTATAAATCCCTTGTCAAGGGAGTTATGCTGTCGGAATTCATAAGCAATGAACGAAAGGCGGAACTGAGGCTGGAAATCTATTCGCTTTGCCTTGAAGTGTATGAAGATAATATGCCATTCTATTTCCTTTGCGCAGAGGCTTTAATGGATTTAAAGGACTACGGGCAGGCAATAGAGTATTACAGGTTTGTAGCCGAATACAAAGGCAGGATTCAGAACCAGGATACATCCAGAATTATGATGCATGTCTGCGACATTTTCATTAAGGCAGGCAGGGACCAGGCAGTTGAGCTGTTGCCTGACAGGGAGCTGAGTTATAAGATAGGGGCATTGCGGAAGATAATCACATCACGGGAATACGGCGATATGGCAGAGCTGATTGGTTCGTTATATCAGAGGATGAACCATCCTGCGGTACATATTATTAACTCGTTCAGGGAGAAAATGGCAGGCAATGAAATAGAGGCTTTAAAACACCTGGAAAATATTAAGGATAATATATTGCTGTACGAAATCAGCATGGAAAACTTAAACTATGTTAATCCAAAGTCAGGTGGTGATAGGGTGAAACCTGATAATTGTGATAAATATAAAAATCGCAGGGCAGAAGATCTTGTTGGAATTACGGAGGCCGGCCATGTAAGTGAGAATGACTCACTGGATCAGATAAGTTCTTTTTTTACTTCTTCTGATAAATTGGAAAGCTTTGATGATTTTTCGCAGTTGCTGCCCAATTTGCAGCGTGAGCTTGGCGATTGCCCTGACAGATGCAGGGAAAACAGGGAAAACTTTTTCCAGAACTTAAAAACAATGGCCAGGAACATGCAGAAAATAAATGAAGTTCAAAAGCTTGCAGATAAAGCGAGGTTTTTCCTTGAAACGGCAAAACAGGCATATTTGCTGGACAGTAAGATAGATTTCTTTCTGCATTTTAATGAATTTGTATATACAGCCATAGCAGATTTTGATTACAGAAAGGATTACCGGAGAAAGTTAATTTACAGCTATGAATTCTTAGTGCTTCTTCATGGAGAAATAAAAACAGGTTTCAGCGTGCCCTATACATACACCGATTATGCTTTCAGAAGCCTCTTTGAGGCATATGTAAGTATTGACGAACCTGCGGATTTATTTGACAGGCTGAAATATCTTAACAGCGCAATTGAACTTTTCAGAGCGTTTAATTACAGGCACATACCAAAAATAGGCCCGATGTATACCCAGGTATATGACGAGATATTTAATGCCATACAGCAGTTTATCGTTAAGGCAAAACATTACTATGAAACGTCGGATATTGCCGAGAAGAAAAAGATACTCTCGCAGCTGTCGCTGAACACAGTGGATTTTGGCGAAACAATTTCAAGCAAGGTCAATAACCCGTACAAAGGGCTATTGCATCAGTTTATCAGCAGTGTGGATGATTTGCTTCTGAAAGAAAACAGGCAGCTTGTAAAAATGCCTGACATTAAATCAGTGTTTTTGAACGTTGACAGGAAAATACGCATAAACGACGCTCTCCAGTTTATGATTGTAAATTCGGGTGAAGCGGCAGCATTTGATGTAAGTGTTGATTTTAAAATTGTCAGGAATGAAAACGTTGTTTTTTCGAAGGAGCTGTTTTTTGAAACCATACGCGAGAAAGAGAAAGTACCTGCCAGAATTGATGCTGAGCTTTCCGAAGAAGGAGAATACCTGGTTATAGCTAATATCCGTGTGGGGAATGAGGACAAACAGACCATATCCTTTAATGAAACATTTGAAATCCTACCATCTTCCACAGACGATTTCAGGCCTATCCGGGATATGTTCGTCCTGACTCCCATAACCGATAAAAAAGGTTTTTTCGGAAGAAAAGATATTTTACACACAATAAAGGAAGGGCTTTCCGACGGCATCGGAAACACAACTTTCATTGTATACGGGCTCAGGAGAATTGGAAAAAGCTCGCTCCTGTACTATATACGTAATAATTTCAATGACAGTTTTATACCTGTCTACTGTGACGGTGAAATGTATCCTGCCAACGATACCGCAGAGCTGGTTTACGACATGTTTGTCTGCGAGATAGCAGATGAGCTTGCTGCTCACGGAATTGACATTGAAGTACCTCCTTTTGATGAATTTGACCGTAATCCGCTGCTCCGGCTGACACGGTTTTTCAGGGAAGTGGAAAGAAAACTTAATGACAAAGACTTGCTTTTGCTGATTGACGAGTTCGAGTCAATCATATTGGGCGTACAGCAGGGCAAATATTCACCCGATTTGTTTAAGACCATAAGGAGCCAGATGCAGCATTCCCGGCGGATAAAAATAATTATCGCCGGAGGAGGGTATCTGATAAATATGCTTGTAGATAAGGCACTGTCAATATCAGATACATCCCAGCCCGTTGAAATAGGCTTCCATGAAAAATCAGAAATATACGAAATGGTGCAGAAACCGTATGAAGGAATTCTGCATTACTTGCCCGATACATTGGAAAGAATTTTTATGCTGACCAATGGACACGCCTATTATACTTCAATAATATGCAAAAAGGTTATAAGCATACTGAACAATGAGAAAAGATACACCGTATACCCTTCTGATATAGAAATTGCAGCAAAGATTGCCCTTGAAGTAAATCAGTACGGCAATTATGAAAATATGTGGGAATCGCTGTCCGATGTTACAGAAAAAGTTGTGCTTGCTGCAATAGCAGAAGAACTGGTTTATTACAACGACTATATTACATTGAAAAAGCTGTATTATAAAACAGAGGAAATAGAAAACAAGTACGGGCTTAACAGCCTGTTGTATAAAACCCGTGTTACAAGTGCAGTTAACAATATGCTGAAAATGAATATTCTGGCTGAAACAAGAGGGGGATTCCGGGTTTCGGTGGAGCTCTGGAGGCGATGGCTGAGAAAAGCCTGGCCTGTACAGAGAGTTATGGACGTTTACAATGAAGATATTAAAGCAGAAACAAGCAAGGAGGAAAATACACTTGACTAGCAGCAGATTGTGTGACAAACGTTACCCTGTCGGGCGGCCCGAAGATTTTGTAGGCAGGGAGGATATCATATGGAGAATAAAGGATAAGGTGTTCAGCGGCAAGAGGAATTGTATTGCAATAATAGCAGATGACGGGATGGGCAAGTCTTCACTGATTAATTACATATACTTTGAAGAAACACAAAAAAAGCTTATAGAGGATTACAAAAACAATCTTGTGGTTCTGATTAACAATCCTGAACCGGCAAGCTTTGAAGATTTCTTTCTCAATCTTCATCAGGCTTTCTATGAAAACATTCAGTTAAGCGCCTTCATGAGTGACGAAATAAAAGCTGAAAGCGAAGAAATTTTCAACGGGGAGGATGGAGTTTTCAAGGCTAAAAGGATCTTTGAGCTTAAAAATTTGCTGAACCGGCTTTTATATTTTCTTAACAGGAAGAACATAACAACCACGATAATTATTGACGACATAGACAAAATGACAAAGTCAATCGGCGATAAGGATAAAACGGCCGAAAAGCGCCAAATTGCCAAGGAAAGCTTTAAGTATCTTACATCCAAGGCAAATGATATAAAGTGCAATATAAGATACATAGTAACGAGCAAAAAACCCTTGAAGTCAATTTCAAAGGAATGCTACGAGTCGGGCTTTCCGGGTATTTTTGAAAATGAGACACTGGAACTGTTCACCGATGAGGAAATTGACAGCTATCTTATAAAAAGCAATATGAACCCGGCAAATGAGAAGTATGCCATAATCAGGAAAGCGTCCGGCGGATTTCCCGGAATCCTCAGGTCATGCTGCAAGGTGATGAATGAACTGGAGGAAAAGGGTGAACGGGTAAGTGAAGAAGAATTTTTAAAAAGAGTTGTGTCAGACGGGGCCAGCATTCTTGAATCCCAGTGGAATGTGTCATCGGACAGGGAGAAGTGTTTGTATAAAGCCATTGCAATGGGGGATTATGCCGGAATTGGACAGGACTGGTCATCGGAAGTGGAAATTGGCATTGACAGGAAGATATTGAACAGGAACGGCCAGTTCAGGTCAATGGCCTTTTGCTACTTTGCAAAAAATATAGCGGTAACCGATGACGAATCAAAAGAAGACGTACTGAGGGAGCAGAACAAGATTCTTACCGAATCCAACAAATTTAAGGAAGATGCAATAAACATTCACAGAGAAACAATTGAAATCCTGTTAAAGCAGAATAAACAACTGTTTACAAAGTTTATTGCAGAAGACTCCAGGATTAAAAAATTTAACGCCGAAGCATTAAGCCGCAGAGATAAAAAAGAGTACAATGAATACGTAAAGGATGTTTTTCAGCAATACATGGCATTGAATATATCTGAGGCCGAAACGGTCAGCACCCTCGAAGGACGTATCAGTTCAAATGTATGGGCGTCAGTCGGAACAGAGCATCAGAGAATGATAATTGAAGCAGAGCTTTTGTTTGAAGTTTACAGGGGAACAGATAACGACCAGTCTCCGGTAGGGGTTCTGTACGGAAAGGTGCTGGAAAGCCTGATTAACAAAATGGTGCTTTCTAAACTGAAAAGCATGCCGATAATTCAAAATTCCAATATTTTACTTACGAAGGACAATGAAACAAGGCATCTGACCGAGTGGGACAGCATTTACATCGGGAATTTGAGGTATGTAATGAATCAATGCAGGTACGTATTTGAAAGTGATATCACTTTAAGAAATAAATTCAGGGATATTTATACCCCTGTCTTCAGAAACAAACTTGAAGATATCAGATTGCTGAGAAACAAATGCGATCATGAAAAAAAGGACCCCGGCGACAAGGTAACACCTGAAGACATAGAAGTAATGAGGGATGCACTGTTCGGTGCCGGTATAAATGACACAGGCATAATAGAAGCTTTCGTGAAAATGCTGAATTTATAAAATAGTCGTATACCAGGGGGACGGTGAACCGTCTCCCCCTGGTTTATCCCATGTTTCAGAATTCAACAGGGTGCTTCAAATGCATTACGGCTTTTTTGTCGGCAGATTCCTGGGAATGGATTGCAGTATAAGCGTTCAGAAATGTTTCCCGCATGCTGAATATGCCGGAACCGTGGCCTTCAATGGTATGAACAAAATCTTCAAATATCAGTGGAGGTTTTAATTGTTCCACAGGAGTAAAACCATTATTTGAACTGTTTATAATTCTTACCTCGTGTTCTCCGTCACGGCGGGCTACTTCAATAATGCCTTCTGTGCCCACCACCCTGAGCCTGTCATCATCATGCGAATGTGCGTTTGACGGGCGGTAGTAATCAGTCGAAACTGTTGCAAGAATGTCATCCTCAAGCTCGAATGCCGAGGTTGTGATGATCTCCATTTCACCGTTGCCAAAGTTATCAGCAGATGATTGGGCAGAATAAACAGAAAGGCATTCCTTGCCTGTTACCATGCGAATCATATCAATAGCATGAATGGAAACCCAAAGGATTGTGCCGCCATAAGTTTTCCGTTCCCTGTAAAAATCCGGCCTTGTTCCCAGGCGGTATGATTTTTGGCAGTTAACCATTCTGACTTTTCCTATTGCCCCGCTTTGTATAAGATGCATTGCGGTACAGAAATGGGGATCATACCGTGTAGTATGCATAGCCCACAGAACGCTTCCTGTTTGTTTTGCTGTATTATAAAGATCCATAAGATCAGAAAGGTTTGTTGCGATGGGTTTGTCTGCATAAACATGTATTCCTGCTGAAAGTGCTTTTTTCAGAACAGGGTAGCGTTCGGCAAAAATATTGTCAACGACGAGAATATCGGGCTTTTCCGTATGAAGCATTTCATCAAGGCTGGAATATTGTAAAAGGGTAGTCCCTTTTTTATAAGCTGCATTATGAAGTTTATCCAGTTTTTCTTCAGGGAAGCTTGGGCAGCACGCACTGTAATCAAGATTTGGCAGTGCATCTTTTGCCATAAGGGCGGTTAAAGCATGGCCTGTATTTCCATAAAAGCATACCTTCATAATCAATTACTCCATTTTAACCATAGTGTAAAAGCATATTTATATTAATTATATTACAATAAAAAAAGACAAGGAAGAGTAAGCACAGGGATGTTTCGTCAGCATCTTAAAAATGGTCAGATGAAATCCATGATTGCTTTCCCCTTTGATTGCCGTGATACTTATGTTATATTATATTCAAATATTAACTATACAGAAGTCTTGCTCAATTCCGGCCTTTTATGGTTTGTGCCTTGAGCTGGGAAAGGAAGGATAGCTTAATGAAAAAGATAGCAATTGTTACCGGAGGTAGCCGCGGAATCGGACTTGGAATTGTCAAACAGCTGGGATTGGATGGTTTCTCTGTGGTTATTATGGCAGCAAGCCCGGAAGAAACCCATCAGGCAACTCTTGAGGAACTGGCCGAAAACGACATTGACTATTTATATATCCAGGGTAATATAGCAAATAAAAAAGACAGAATGAGATGCATTGATAAAACCATTGAAAAATACGGAAGAATAGATGTACTTGTCAATAATGCAGGAGTTGCCCCGAAACAGCGCACAGACATATTGAATATGACCGAAGAAAGCTATGATTATGTTATGGACACAAATACCAAAGGCACAATGTTTATGACCCAGTACGCAGCAAATAAAATGATAAAGCAGGAACCCATTGACGGAATTCGCGGCATTATAGTTAATGTATCTTCCATTTCAGCTGATGTTTCTTCTACAAACAGAGGGGAATACTGTGTTTCAAAGGCTGGCATATCAATGATTACAAAACTCTTCGCCGACAGGTTGGCATCTGAAAATATTTACGTGTATGAAATCCGCCCGGGAATAATTGAAACAGACATGACATCCGCAGTAAAGGAAAAGTACGACAGGCTGTTTGAACAGGGAATATGCCCGATAAAAAGATGGGGAACGCCTGAAGATGTCGGGCTTGCCGTATCGGCTTTGTGTTCCGCTAAGTTCCGGTATACCACGGGACAGTGCATTTATGTTGACGGTGGGTTCCATATCCAGCGCCTGTAAAAATACTGATGCTACGGAGGATAGTTCTGTGAGTGCTTATAGATTATCAATCGGGGATTATGAAATTCCGGTATATTCATATAATACAGTTATTGTAGGAAGCGGTGCTGCGGGATTAAGCGCTGCAGACAAGCTTTATAACTATGGTCAGAAAAATATTGCAATAGTAACGGAGGACATACTTGCCGGAACATCCAGGAATACCGGTTCGGACAAGCAAACATATTACAAGCTTTCAGTTGAAGGCTCCGAATCCGACTCGGTAAGGGAGATGGCAAAAACATTATTCCAGGGGCAATGCGTTGACGGTGATCATGCGTTAATTGAAGCCGCATTGTCTGTGCAGTGTTTTATGAAGCTCGTGGACATCGGTGTTCCGTTCCCGGTGAACAGGTATGGGGAATTTATCGGTTACAAGACAGATCATGATCCACGCAAAAGGGCTACCTCCGCTGGACCGCTAACATCAAAACTGATGACTGAAGCCTTGGAGCGGGAGGTTTATTCTAAAAATATAGCCATTTTCGATCACTGCCTTGCAGTTAAAATCCTTAAGGAAAATGACCGGGTTATAGGCCTGTTATGCCTTAACCTGGAAGCGAACGGTGATAAGAAGCCAACATTTACCGCCTTTTGCTGCAAAAACATAATTTATGCAACCGGTGGTCCTGCAGGTATGTATGCAGATTCGGTATATCCGTTTAACCACCATGGTTCAACGGGAATTGCATTTTTGGCAGGAGTTAAAGGCAAGAATCTTACCGAATGGCAGTATGGCCTGTCGTCAATAAATCCAAGATGGAATGTATCGGGTACATATATGCAGTGTTTGCCCTGTTTCGTATCCACCGAACAGGACGGTTCGGACAGAAAAGAATTCCTGAAGGAATTCTTTGAGTCTGAAGGCGAACTTCTGACAAAGACATTCATGAAAGGATACCAATGGCCTTTTGATGTGAGAAAGGTGGAGAACGGATCATCGATTATCGATATCCTGGTATATATAGAATTATATATCAAAAACAGGCGTGTTTTTCTTGATTTCACAAAAAACCCTGTTGAGAATATGGATTTCTCGGTATTGAGTGAAGAAGCGTATAAATATCTGGAGAAAGCAGGGGCTCTTTTTGGAACTCCGATAGAAAGGCTTCTGCATATGAATGCCCCGGCTGTTGAGTTTTATAAAACTCATGGTATTGATTTATCCAAAGAACCGCTTGAAATAGCGCTTTGTGCCCAGCACAACAATGGAGGGCTCGATGTTGACCTGTGGTGGCAGACCAATATTGAAGGATTTTTTGCTGTTGGAGAAGTAGCTGCAACCCATGGTGTATACAGGCCAGGAGGCAGTGCATTAAACGCGGGGCAGGTTGGAGCCGCAAGGGCTGCCAGGTTCATTGCATCCAGGTGCGCAGGGAATCCATTGGACAGCAATGTTTTTGCGGAAATTAGCAGGGGGCAGGTTGAGGAAACAGTTAAAATTGCCGAAACTGTTTGTAAAGGCAGCACCAATGCAAATGAGCTGCTTGGCAATATCCGTAAAAAAATGAGTGAAGTTGCTGCTGCTATACGCGATATTAACAAGATTGAAGAATACATTCATTTTGTAAAAAACATGCTCGATAGTTTTACTGAAGTAGTTCGGGTAAAAGACAGACGTGAGCTTGGGAATGTATTTATACTCTATGATACACTTGTAAGCCAGTATGTATATTTATGTGCAATTAAGGATTACATAAATCACCGGGGTAAAAGCAGGGGTTCTGCTCTGTACTATGCACCGGACGGAAAGCTGATTGATAATCTCCCTGAAATGTTTAGATTCAGCCTGGATGACGGCACAAGCGGTAATGTTGTACAGATAGCCGGGTTTGATAAAACAGGAGTCTGTACTTTTAACTGGAGGCAGGTAAGACCGATTCCCGATGAAGACAGTTTCTTTGAGAACGTCTGGAGAAGCTTCAGAGAAACCCAAAACGTCTATTAGGAAGCTCGGGAGGACTGCCTCCTTCTTTACCGGACTAAAAAAGGAAGCAGAAGAAATGCCATCTGCTCCCGGGAATAATAAAAAGGAGCAGAAAACCGACCACATGCTTCGATGAATGGAGTTGATAATATGTCGATAAAGAGGATTATTCCCTGTCTGGATGTTCATAACGGACGAGTTGTTAAAGGGGTTAACTTCGTAAACCTTATTGATGCCGGTGATCCTGTGGAATGTGCAGTAGCCTATTCCAGGGCAGGAGCCGATGAGCTTGTTTTTCTTGACATTACGGCAACAACTGATAACAGAAGCATTGTTACGGATATGATATCCCGCATAGCCGAAAAGGTGCAAATACCATTGATTGTTGGGGGTGGTATCCGCACTGTGGACGATGTCAGGCGGGTTCTATTGTCAGGGGCGGACAAGATTGCCGTTAATTCTGCCGCAATAAAAAATCCTGGGCTTATTTCCGACATATCAATGAATTTTGGGAGAAAATGTGTCATAGCGGCTGTAGATGCGAAAAAAAGAGAGAATGGCTCCGGATGGGATGTATATATCAACGGCGGCAAGGTTAACACCGGTCTTGATGTAATAGAATGGGCAATGAAGCTTGAGCGGTTGGGTGCAGGAGAAATACTTCTTACAAGTATGGACATGGATGGCACAAAAAAAGGATATGACATTGATTTAACGCGCAAAGTGGCTGAAGCTGTAAACATACCCGTAATAGCTTCGGGTGGAGCCGGAAAGCTGGAACATTTCCGGGATGCCTTGACCATTGGAAAGGCTGGAGCGGTATTGGCCGCTTCGTTGTTCCACTTTGGCGAAGTGAAAATAACGGATTTGAAATTATACCTGAAAAGCGTGGGGATTGATGTAAGAACAGAGAACAGTGATGTTTGATATCTTGGCACCGGTATGCATAATAGGGAGTGCCCTCCCTTATATCAAAGCTTGACAAAAAAATCACAAAGATGCTATAATGTATCCAGACATTTACAGTTATATACATTTATGTTCTGTGGCTGGCATATCTTTATAGGAAAGCATTTGCGGCCGTATAACATAATGATTTGAATTAATTAACAGGAGGAGTAAAGTATGGCTAAAAAAATCTCCATGGCCGTTATTAGAAGGCTTCCCAGATATTATAGATATTTGTCCGATCTGTTGAGAGTGGATATAAAAAGAATATCTTCTAAAGAGCTTAGCCAAAGAATGGGAATTACCGCTTCGCAAATCCGCCAGGATTTAAATTGTTTTGGGGGGTTTGGACAACAGGGCTACGGTTATAATGTAGAATCTTTATATAAAGAGATTGGCAAAATACTTGGCGTGGACAGGCGTTTTACAACTATAATAATCGGTGCAGGAAATATGGGAAATGCTCTTGCCAATTATGAAAATTTCAAAAAGCGCGGTTTTGATTTAATTGGTATCTTTGACATAAATCCAAACCGTGTAGGTCAATATATTAACGGTATTGAAATAATGCATATGGACAGGCTTGAGGAATTTATGAAAAATAATGTGGTGGATATAGCAATTCTTACGGTTCCAAGCCATTCTACGGCAGAAGTAGCAGAAAAGGTTGCCGATCTCGGTGTTAAAGGGATTTGGAACTTCTCTCCTCAGGATTTAAAACTTTCTCATAACGTTGTGATTGAGAACGTGCATTTAAGCGATGGGTTGGCAGTTCTAGGCTACCGGATTAAAGAACAGGAACAGGGTTGAAGTAGGAAAGAGTACCGTGAGGTACTCTTTCTTATTGACCAAGAAAAGCGAAAATTGCACTTCCCTTTGTTTTAAGATACCTGTACATCCACAGGCACAATGCAATAAGTATAATTGCACAAATGAACATATACAGATCTGTGGATATTTTTTGTGTAAATAATGAGACATACAGTATCGCGGGTACTGCAATTACAGCCATGGATGCCAGCATCGCTATACCCGAACTCATGCTTTGTTTTACAACCACGGTTTCATTTACCCAGTCAAATTTAGGAAAGTGCAGGTTGATAACCACTCCGAACAGTGCGCAGAACACAGTAACAAGAGCAGGTAATAAAAGAGTCAGGAGTATTTGAGCAAATGACAGTTTAATTGTGAATATGCAGGACAGCGATGCTAAAAATACCGGCGGCAGGCATACCACCATATGCATTTTTGCTTTTGCAAGCAGGACATCGCCGCCGTCTACAGGGAATGACTGTAAAATCCACAGGTTTTTACCCTCCAGTGATATGGACGGGGCGGATATAAAGTTGGTTGATGTTAAAAAGCAGAGCATTGTTATTATCAGCGGATTAGCATACTCCACAATCTGAGGGAAGTCTTCAACTATAAAGTCCGGTATACCCCGATAGATAATCATTGCCACGGCAAATGCCAGTGTAAATACCGCACCCAGAGAAGCATTCAGAATATACATCGGGCTGGATGCAAAACGCCTAAGCTCCTTTTTCAGCAGCGCCAATTTGACACTGCCTACTTTCAGAGGCTGCTCTTTGTATTTTTTTCTGGTCAATCCCTTTTTGGTTGTGGCAATCTTAATAAAATTATGTGCCAGTAAAGCGTAAACTATGGCAAAGGGAATTATGGCGCCTGAAAGGAACAATATCAGGCTTAACATATTTTTCCCGCTGATTGCAAGCCCAAAGTGGTATACAGGAAATGCCAGGCTTTGAATTTTGGAGCCGATGGAGTGAATATTTTGTATTAAAGCCTGCAAAAAATAATTTATCCGGCTGAAGAAGTACAAATATAAACCCAGAAAGACCAAAGACATAACAGTTGTAATAAATGATTTATTACGTACCTTTTCACTTATAACAGCAAGCAGCCATCCGAAAATACATGACAGCGTCAGCGGAATAAGAGGCAGAATCAATAATTCAACTATAAAGACAATGATACCTGTGGCCGTTGGGGTATAGTTCGCACAGTAGACAATACCTGCAGGAACCAATACAGACATCTCGAAAATATAGTTCAAAACAAGAAGCACTATAATTCTGCTTAGCAGAATGTATCCAGGTGGTATTGGCATGCTCATCAGAAGGTCATTGTCCTGGGCATCATATAATTGTGCTTTTGTTAAAAAGACACTGCCAACAAAGCAAAGGGCAACAGCCATAATAGCTGCAATGCTGAAATATAACCAGGCAAATCCCGAGTCGGCCATTGGCCGGCAAATATTGTAAAAGAACCCGCCAAACATAAATAAGAAACTTACAATGACATAGAGGGCGAATAGTGCAACAACGATTTTAAAAGCCTTGTTACGATCCTTTTTAAACCTTGAATTGTAGAAAAAAGAGCTGTATAAAGCATTAAGGCGTGTTCTGATTAACGCTTTCAGCATATTCTATTCTCCCTCCAGTTCAAGAAAGATACCCTCAAGGGAATGGTTGCCCTTAACTTCTTCCATGCTGCCGGATATTACAAGTTTTCCGTTCTTTATTATTGCTACTTCATCACAAAGCTTTTCCGCCACTTCAAGAACATGGGTGGAAAAGAATATTGCTCCGCCGTTATTGCAGATTTCACGCATTATGTTTTTCAAATAATGTGTGGCTTTCGGGTCAAGGCCGACAAATGGCTCATCCATGATCACCAGTTTTGGGTCATGGATTAATGCCGATATTATGACCAGCTTCTGCTTCATACCGCGGGAGTATGATGAAATAGGCTGTGCAAGGTCTTCTGTAAGTTCAAACAAATCGGCATATTTCTTGATTCTTTCTTCCCGTTCAGTTTTCGGTACGTTAAAAATATCCGCAACAAAATTTAAATACTTGATACCCGGAAGAAATTCATACAAATAAGAGTTATCAGGGATATATGCCAATTTGCGTTTACAGGCAAGCGGGTCTTCTTTTATCGATATGCCGTCGATATAGATATTGCCGCCTTCAAATTGAAGAATCCCGCAGCATGACTTAATGGTGGTTGTTTTTCCCGCTCCGTTATGACCAATGAAACCATAGATCATCCCTTTTTTAATGTGCAGGGACAAATCATCAACAGCTGTTTTATCGCCGTATTTCTTCGTCAGGTGCTCTATTTTCAGCATTTTCTTCACCTCTTGTTTATTATTAAATAGCATGGTCTGAAATCGCAGGTTTTAATTCACATTTCACCAGGGAGAATTTTACACTGCCTGTTGCTGCGCTAAACAGATACATTCTGCCCGGTATTTACGCTTCAGATGCTGTAAGTATGCAGAAGCACTGAATACCAAGGCCTTTCCCAAAATCGGTAAGACCTTCCCCGGTGGTAGCCGTGATCCCGATATCTTTTTCACTTATATTAAGCAAATTTGCAATACTTCTTTTCATGTCAGGTATTTTTGGGGTTATTTTTGGTTTCAGGCATTCTATTGAAAATGAAACGTGGCATATTTTGCCGGTAAAATGCTTTAAAGCTTCCCTGACATAAACACTGCTGTCGGTAATTCCCTCTTCCAGACATAGTTTATCCGCTGTTCCGCCCAGTATGTTAACACCTGTTATGCCCGATATTGCGTTGGTAAGTGCATGAAGAACCACATCAGCATCACTGTTCCCGCTAAGAGCCGGGCCGTCAAAAGCAACCCCGCCGAGAACAAGCTTTTTATCCGGGTTCCCGAAATCAAACCTATGACTGTCCTGTCCTATTGCAACCTTTATCATAGCAATCACCTGAAAATTCGTACTTATTAATATTTTATACCGTAGCTTTTTTGGAACAATAAATATCCGCGAGCCATCAAGTATAAGGATAAAGCATATTGGTAATAACTTCAATATATAATTGGCTGGCTGTCAGGTTTGCATAAAGCCACTGCAGGGTTGGATTATATATAATATCCGTACAGTCTTTCCAATCCGAGCAGGTAATTGGCGCTATCTGCTATAAATCCTTGTCTTGAAAAAAATAACGGATTAATATAGTATAAATACATAAAAGATAGTTTATATCAGGGTCAAGGACTGACCCGTCCCACCCTTTGCAGGTGGTTGGTATTTCAGATGGAGAATAATTGGAGGATTTGAAGTGGAAGGTAAGAATTATAAATCAAATCAAAAAACGTATTATATTACAACACCAATTTATTATCCAAGCGGAAAGCTTCATATAGGCCATTCCTATACAACTGTAGCCGCAGATGTAATGGCCAGGTATAAAAGGCTTCAGGGATACGATGTAATGTTTCTTACAGGTACTGACGAACACGGGCAGAAAATTGAAAGGATTGCAAAAGAAGAAGGCGTATCACCGAAGGAATATGTTGACAACATTGTCGATGGAATAAAGAAATTATGGAAATTAATGAAAATTACAAATGATAAATTTATCCGTACAACTGATGAAGAACATGTAAAGGCTGTGCAGAAAATTTTTAAAAAGCTGTATGATAAGGGAGATATCTATAAAAGCGAGTATGAAGGATGGTACTGTACCCCATGTGAATCCTTCTGGACCGAAACCCAGCTTAAGGACGGAAAATGCCCGGACTGTGGCCGCAGTGTTGAGCTAACAAAGGAAGAAAGCTACTTCTTCAGGCTTTCGAAGTATCAGGAACGGCTCATAAAATTCTATGAAGAAAACCCGGATTTTATTCAGCCCGTATCAAGAAAAAATGAAATGATAAACAATTTCATAAAACCCGGGCTTGAGGATCTGTGCGTATCCAGGACATCTTTCAGCTGGGGTGTTCCGGTGACATTTGATGATAAACATGTAATTTATGTATGGATTGATGCTCTTTCAAATTATATTACAGCGTTAGGTTACCTGTCGGATGATGATGAGAAATTCAGGCGCTACTGGCCTGCGGATGTTCATCTGGTGGGTAAGGAAATTGTACGATTCCATACCATTATATGGCCTGCCATGCTTATGGCTCTTGATTTGCCGCTGCCCAAACAGGTTTACGGCCATGGATGGCTTATCCTGGAGGGCGGGAAAATGTCCAAATCAAAAGGGAATGTGGTTGATCCCGTTGTCCTTGTTGAAAAATACGGCCTCGATGCAATAAGGTATTTCCTGCTCAGGGAAGTTCCGTTTGGATCGGATGGCGTGTTCTCAAATGAAGCTTTAATAAACCGTATAAATTCGGATCTTGCGAATGATTTGGGTAACCTGGTCAGCAGAACTGCCGCGATGATCAGAAAATATTTCAATGGCGTTATTCCGGAAAACAGACAGAAAGATGATATGGATGATGACCTGATACAAACTGTCAGAAACACACCCGAAGCTGTGGAGAGGCTTTTGGACCAGTTGCAGTTCAGTACTGCGCTTCAGGAAATCTGGAAGACAATATCCAGGACTAACAAGTATATAGATGAAACCACCCCGTGGATACTTGCCAGGGATGAAAATAACAAGCCCAGGTTGGCTCAGGTTTTATACAATCTTACAGAGAGCATACGGGTAATTTCTATTTTGATCCAGCCGTTTATGCCCGAAACACCGCAAAAAATATGGGACCAGTTTGGGATTTCCGAAGACATGAGAAGCTGGGAAAGCGCCAAAACTTGGGGTGTATATGCATCAGACAAAGCCGTGGAGGAAAAAGAGCCTCTGTTCCCAAGGATAGATCTTGAAAAGGAAATGGCTGAGCTCGCAAAGATGAATAACACCAAAAACAATGAAGCAACGGATAACCTTCCGGGGATACTTCCTCAAATCCAGATAGATGATTTTGCAAAAATTGATTTAAGGGTTGCTAAAGTAATTGCCTGTGAAAAGGTTAATAAATCGGATAAACTCCTTAAATTGCAGCTGGATATTGGAATTGAAACCCGCCAGGTTGTTTCGGGCATTGCAAAATATTATAAACCCGAGGACCTTATAGGCAAAAAGGTGATCATGATAGCAAACCTAAAACCCGCAAAATTAATGGGGATTGAGTCCCAGGGAATGATTCTGGCTGCAAGCAACGGAGATAAACTTGTATTGGCCACTGTCGACGGCGACATTCCTGTTGGGAGCAAATTAAGCTAAAAGAAAAATAATAACCGGTATACTAAATACAGTCAAAAATACCATGTAAGAAAAGTAGAGGATATTATGATAGTTGATTCCCATGCTCACTATGATGATGAACAGTTTGATACAGACAGGGATGAGGTATTTGAATTAATACAGCGGCAAGGTGTGGTACGGGTTGTGAATCCGGCAAGCAATCTGGATTCCGCCCGTAAATGCATAGAACTTTCCAAAAGGCATGATTTTCTATATTGCGCGGTGGGAATACATCCCCATGATGCGGATGAGTTTTCTGAGAAAGCCATTGAAATAATTCGTGAATTGGCATCATTCAGAAAAGTTGTAGCTGTTGGTGAAATAGGTCTGGATTACCACTATAATTTTTCACCGCCTGATGTGCAAAAGCAATGTTTTGCCGCACATATTCAGCTGGCTCTGGAATTAAAGCTGCCTTTGATTATCCATGACAGGGAAGCACACAAAGACACCCTGGATATTATCAGGAGTGAAAAAGGTTACGATGCAGGCGGGGTTTTTCATTGTTTTTCAGGAAGTGTTGAGCTGGCAAAAGAAGTACTTGACATGGGCTTTTATATATCATTGGGGGGGGCTGTCACTTTTAAAAATGCGAAAAAACCGGTCGAAGTTGCAGGATATGTACCAATTGACAGGCTCCTTGTAGAAACCGACAGCCCTTATATGGCCCCGGTTCCCCATAGGGGCAGTCGTAACCATTCGGGATATCTTAACGAGATAATTCAGAAGATTTCGGAAATACGCAATGCTGATTTTGATACTATTGCCGAAGCAACAGCTCTCAATGCAAATAGATTATTCGGGCTTGATCTTTAGTAAAAGCACCCCTGTTTGTAAAGTTCGGTTTAATCAACAGGAGGATGGGATATGAAACGTTTTGTTGTAATTGTTACTTCTCTGTTAATTATTTTTGTTTTTATTGCCCTTAATTATCTTTTGTGGGACAGGGAAAGCCTTGTAACATTAAGAGAATCAAACCAGGCCAGCATTGACGCTTTAAGCCGCATAAACATGAATCTAAGTGAAGAAAACAGCAAGCTGTCCCGGCAGGTAGAAGAAATGAGAGGACAAATTGAAACTCTTCATGAGAAAGTCAGTGAACTTGAGGAAAATAACAATGAGAAACAGCTTGTTATTGACGAGCAAAAGCAATTTATCCTTGATCTGAAGGCACATATAAATCCGGAACCCATTGAAACAGAAGCATATGAATGGATAAATTCCATATCTGAAAGAGACTTTGACAAAGCATTTCTAAAATCATCACCGCTATGCAGTTTCTGGGGAAATAACTGGACACCGCGTATGTTTACCAACTATTTTGTACAGAATGTAGAAGATATACAACCGGTATTAATTAACGAAAGTAATGAGCCTTCAATTGAAATTATTCCTTATCAGACGCCTGATTTTAATATGAAGGCTGTTATCCGTGTCCAGGTAAAATTGACCGAAAGGGCTGTCAATGAATATTTGCGTCATGGGGAAAATATTATTGAATTAGATTTTACATATAATGACAAGCTTGACCAATGGGTTATTACTTCTGTAACATCTGAACCTGTTGAAAAATCTGCGCCCCAGGGGCTAAAAACAGATAAGGACTCTTCAACAGGTGAAAGCGGGGGATAAATGATTTAGTCTCGGATACCATAAAATGTAAAAAAATTTGACAAATCATGGGTAATGGTTTATCATTATATGGCTTAGGATTACCAGGGGAGGTAATGTGAGGCAAGTATAATCCCAGAAAATGCCCTTATTACGAGGAAATCTTTGTCCGGTTCAGTGGCAGAAATACAGAAAAAATACCTGCTGTTCCGGATTAAGAGGAGGATCAATCTGTAAGACATGGCGAAGTAAATATGTCTTACAGGTATAATGAAAGGAAGTTGATAATGGGAAAGCTTAATGCAAAGCGCATCCTGCCCCGGCGAGGAACTGTTATTACAGGTGTGGTAAGGTTCTTTAAACGCCATGTAAGCGTTTTTGTATTGCTCGTTATAATGAGTATATCTGTATTAGTAGGGTACAGAATATTTGATGGGTTGAAAAAGGAGCTGAAAATTGTAGACGGCGATAATGAATTTAATGTCATTACAATGGGGAATGATATTGAAACAGCATTTGATCAACTGGGTGTTATCGTTGAGTCCTATGATTACATCAGTGCACCTCTGTCAACGAAGCTTACCAGCGACGCCATCCAGGAAATATTAATAAAACGTGCGGTACCCGTTAATATTACCATCGACGGGAAAACAACTGAAGTAATGACTTATTATGATACTGTGGGAGAGACTATAAAAAATAACGGAATTGTCTTAGGACCGCTGGATAAAGTGGAAGGCTTGAGTTTAGATGATCCGATAAGAATTGGAATGAACATAAAAGTAGTACGGGTGCGTGAAGAGGTGCTGGCAGAAACTGAAGAAATTCCATATGCAATAGAAGAAGTTCCTAATGAGAAAATGAACAAAGGAGAAAAAAAGGTCGTTCAGGCCGGAGTTGACGGTACTTTAGAAAAATATTACAAATTGACATATGAAGACGGTCACATTGTCTCCCGAGAATTTATGAGTGAAAAGGTAATTGCAGAACCCGTTACCGAAATAGTAGAGTATGGTACTGTTCCGAACTTTAAAACCTCCCGTGGTGATCTGGTCAGATATTCAAAGGTTATTGAAATGCGTGCAACTGCTTACACTTCATCTTATGAAGACACCGGCAAGAAGCCGGGAGATCCCGGGTTTGGCATATGCTATACAGGCATGAAGGCAAGAGAAGGGATTATTGCAGTTGATCCAAAAGTAATTCCTTTATACACAAAGGTTTATGTTGAAGTAGTGGGAAGTGAGCCTGACTATGGTTTTGCAATTGCCGCAGATATAGGCAGCGCGGTAAAAGGCAACCTGATCGATGTATATCTTGATACAACAGAAGCTGTTAAAAAATGGGGCACAAAAAAGGTGCGGGTGTATATTCTTAACGAACAGAATGATGACAGATGGAAAAACACCGATTATACCAAGTAAGTGTTAATTTCCAAAGCGAAGTTTTTAAGTACCGGAACAGTTTTGTTCCGGTACAATTTTTCCCAAGTGCTTTTTCTTTTAAGGAGAGTGACCTGAGTGATAAATACCAACGAAATTCTTGATAAGTATAATTTGCGATTAACAAAAACACTTGGACAGAATTTTCTTACAGATGCCAACATCATACGGAAAATAACAGATGCAGGAGAACTGTCAGAAAATGATCTCGTCATTGAAGTTGGGCCGGGTATAGGCGCATTGACGGTTTCCCTTGCCGAAAAAGCAGGAAAGGTAATTGCGATAGAAATAGATAAAAGATTGATACCTGCACTGAAAGAGACCACGGGTCAGTTTAATAATATAGAGTTAATAAACGCAGATGCCTTGAAAGTGGATATAGCGCGGTTGATTGACGGATGGCCGGGAAAAGTGAAGGTTATTTCAAATCTGCCTTACTATGTAACTACGCCGATTGTAATGATGTTTCTGGAGGGGGATTTCCCTGTTGAAAGAATGGTTCTGATGGTCCAGAAAGAAGTGGCGCAAAGGATGACCGCCAGGCCTAAAACAAGTGATTACGGTGCTTTGTCTGTAGGGATACAGGCTGCAGGTGCGGCAAAAATAATGTTTAATGTTTCGAGGAATTGCTTCATACCAAAACCTGAAGTTGATTCAACCGTTGTAAGAATCATACTTACAGATGAAAACAGGAAGAGAATAATTGATTATAAAATATTCCATGAATGTGTAAAGGCCGCATTCTCACAGCGCAGGAAAACGATGGTAAATTCGGTCGGCAATTCTCAGGTTTTGAATATTGACAAGCAAACCGTTAAGGAGATGCTGGCGAGGCTTGGTTTGAATGAGCAAACCAGGGGAGAGGAATTGTCTGTGGAACAATTTATATCGTTTTCCAATCTTGTGGCAGAAATGTCTGGAAAAACATGTTAAAAGGCTAATCCATAAAATATGGATTTTTCGTTTTTATTTTGAAATCCCCTGCATATATATCTATGAAGAAATATGGCAGGGGGTATTTTAATGGAGAGGCCAGGCTATTTCAGGAAATATATCATCCTTGAACCGTTGGACTCAGGATTTGGCATGCAGAGGTCACCTGACGGTTTTGCCCGTCTTGAAGGGGGCAGAGAAGGACTTGCTCTGTCTATCCAGGTAAGGTTTCTGAAAGAGGGAACACAACCATACACAGTTATCCTGATATACGACAAGGACAATGATATCGGGGTTTTCAGGATTGGACAACTTCATATTGTTTCAAGGGTTGGGAGCTTTCATAGGTTTTTTGACAGCGCGACAATAAGATCCGTTGAGCTTAAGCCCGAAAAAATCAAGTATATTCTTATTGCGTCTGAACATAAGGACAAAGTTTTTATTCCGCTGGCAGGCTTTTGTAAAAAAGGCTCAGAATGGGATGAAGCTGTGCGTCAGAGGCTTATTCCCCATGATAAAGCACAGGAAGCCAGGGAAGAGAAAAAAGCAAGAGAGGAAAGAAAAGAAATGGAAGAAAGAAAGGAGAGAGAAGAAAAAAAAGAAACTGAAGGAAAGAAAAAAGAACCCGATATACCGGTGGCAAAGCCAGCCCAAAAGGCCGACAAGGATGTTTCTGAAAGCCTGAAAAACAAAATCGACGATGAAAAACTTGAAAAAAAGCTGAAAGAATCCTTTGAACCAATGGATCCGTTTTCAAATCCCCGTCACGACTATTCGTGGTACAGGGTAAATGATATAGCCAAGCTTAGCAATATCTTGTTTTCATGCAATTTAACAATACCCTTGTTTGCAAACCCGAAAATACTGGTTGGATTATTCAAGTACAGGCACCTGCTGTCAGGATTTTACCGTTCGGATATCAACAACATGAACTATTTCGTTTTGGGTGTTCCGGCAAAAGATGAAACCGACGGCAAACCCTTTGAAAACATCTGCCGCTGGGTTCCTGTAAATAATTCCGAATTCGGGGATATGACCGGATACTGGCTGGTATATATCAGCTTAAAAGACGGTGAATTTGTAAGTTAATACTAATAGTAGAATAAATTATAAAAAACGGAACGTGAAAAATTTCATTGATACCGCTGTACCAGTGATTGACAGGCCTTTGCGTTTTGATATAATATTTATGTCAATAATTTGACGAAAAATTTCATATTGCAAATATCAGGTGTTAATCGGGAAACTCGGTTATTACGGGCTTATCTGCCCTGATAATAAATTCCAATACATAATAAAAGGAGAGTAAAAACATGAAAAAGTATTTTGAGGTAAGCACAAAAACAATTGTCGCAATTGGCCTTGGTGCAGCTATCTTTACACTGTTGTTTATGTTTGTTAAAGTACCGTCTCCTATTCCGGAAACGAGTTTCCAGACAGCATACGGTGTAAGTGCTTTCTTTGCGACTCTTTTTGGGCCTATAGCCGGTGGTTTAATTGCATTTATAGGACATGCTATCAGTGACGCTGTTCAATACGGCTCACCCTGGTGGAGCTGGGTTATAGCAAGCGGCGCTGCCAGCTTTATATTCGGTTTTGCATATAAGCGTACAAAAGTTGAAGATGGAGAATTTAAAGGGAAAGATATTTTAACCTTTAACATTATTCAAGTTATTGGAAATGTTATTGCATGGCTTGGTTTAGCTCCTGTACTCGACATTGTCATATATGCCGAACCGGTAAACCTGGTATTTGCGCAGGGAGCTATTGCAGCAGTTATGAACTCCATCAGCGCAGGCGTAATCGGTACATTATTGCTGTTGGCATATGCTGCAACACGTACGAAGAAAGGTACCTTGACGAAGAAGTAATTTAAACATACATCATGGGAAGTTGGAGCAGTGAAATGAAAGAAAAACCTATTATTGAGTTCATAGATTATTCTTTTCAGTATTATACTCAAGCCGAGCCAACTTTATATGATATTAACTTGAAAATATATCCCGGGGAAAAAATATTGATTGTGGGGCCTAGTGGAAGTGGTAAAAGTACACTAGGCCACTGCATTAATGGGCTCATACCGTTTGCATACAAAGGCGAGATTAAAGGAATTCTGAAAATAAAAGATTTGATTGCAGCCGAACAAGATATATTTAAACTTTCCAAAATAGTTGGGACGGTTCTTCAGGACTCTGACGGACAGTTTGTAGGACTGACGGTTGGTGAGGACATTGCTTTTGCACTGGAGAATGATAATGTTCCCACTGAAGAAATGCATC
Organism: Thermoclostridium sp.; assembly: GCA_036562185.1. GTDB lineage: Bacteria > Bacillota > Clostridia > DSM-8532 > DSM-8532 > Thermoclostridium. The sequence goes on along the minus strand of DATCKN010000110.1, from coordinate 24,724 downwards.
GTATTGTTCGGGAAGTAGCTGCCATGGTTGACATGGATCATCTTTTGAACTCGTCACCTTATGAGCTTTCGGGAGGACAGAAGCAAAGAACCTCGTTGGCAGGCGTTATGGTTGATGATGTGGATGTGCTGTTGTTTGATGAGCCACTGGCGAATCTTGATCCTGCTACAGGAAAGACAGCAATAGAAATCATTGATGATATTCATAAAAGGACAAATAAAACAATCATAATTATTGAGCACCGCCTTGAAGACGTTCTGCACCGTGATGTGGATCGGATTATTGTAATAAATGAAGGGCGCATTATCGCAGACATGTCTCCTGACGAGCTGGTGTCTTCATCGGTATTATCTGAAATTGGTGTCCGCGAACCCTTATATATCACTGCATTGAAATATGCAGGCATTAATGTTAAAAGCGATATGCTTCCAAGTCATCTTGAAACTTTGAAAATGGATAAAGTTATAGAACCTTTGCAGGCATGGTATAAATCCATTGAAAAACCGGTTAAGGAACAGGAAAAATCTCCCATACTGACAGTGGAAAATCTCATTTTTTCCTATGATGGCAAGCGGAACATACTGGATAATGTAAGTTTCAAAATACATGAGGGTGAGATGATTTCCATTGTAGGCAAAAACGGGGCAGGTAAATCCACCCTGTCAAAAGTTTTATGCGGTTTTGAGAAGCAGGAATCCGGAAGAATCTGCTACTATTCCGAGAACATAGACGACAGAAGCATAAAGGAAAGAGCCGAAATAATCGGACTGGTGATGCAGAATCCCAACCAGATGATTTCTAAATCCATGATATACGACGAAGTAGCTCTGGGTCTGAGGTTAAGGGGTGTACCCGAGGATGAAATAAGGCCACGCGTAGAAAAAGTATTGGAAATATGCGGCCTGTCACCGTTTATTGACTGGCCGATTTCGGCATTAAGCTATGGTCAGAAAAAAAGGGTGACAATTGCGTCAATCCTGGTTCTCGAGCCCAAGATAATCATTCTTGATGAGCCTACCGCAGGCCAGGATTATTATCATTATACCGAGATTATGAAATTCCTTGAAAAAATCAATAAAATGGGTGTAACAATAATAATGATTACCCATGACATGCACCTGATGCTGGAATACACACCAAGGGCGATAGTGCTGGCTGACGGGAAGATACTGGCGGATACAAGTGCGTCGGTCGTGCTGACCGATCCCAAGCTTATAGAAGAGGCCAACTTAAAAGAAACTTCGCTTTACTTCCTTGCAGAAAAAGCAAATATAAACGACAGAACATCTTTTGTACAACGCTTTATTGATTATGAAAGGGAGCTAAGAAAGAACAATGAAACTTAAGCTGTTTTCATACAATGTCATAGACACTCCAATCCATAGATTGTCCGGCTTGACTAAGCTTATTTGCTTTTTGCTGTTGACCTTTGCAGTAATGTATTCGTATGATATACGTTTTATACTTGCTGTAATGGTGTTTGCATTTATTATTTTAAAGGTTTCCAGAATAAAATATTCTCAAATCAGGATTATGATTATTTACGTTTTGCTTTTTCTTGCAACCAACTTTATTTTAACCTTCTTTTTTTCACCCGAGTACGGCGTGGAGATTTACGGAACAAGGCATGAGATATTAAAACTCTTCGGACGTTATAACCTTACACTTGAGCAGTTGCTGTATCAGACTACGAAAATCTTAAAATATGCTTCAGTGGTTCCTTTCGGGATTATATTCCTGCTAACCACAGATCCGAGTGAATTTGCCGCGTCTTTAAACGGAGTAGGCATTCCATATAAAGTTTCCTACGCGGTCTCACTGACGCTGCGTTATTTCCCTGACATACAGAGGGACTACCAGAACATAAGCCAGGCTCAGCAGGCAAGAGGGCTTGAAATGTCCAGGAAAGCAAAATTCATGAGCCGGTTTAAAAATTCATTGTTAATTATTGTCCCGTTAATTTTCTCAACCCTGGAACGTATAGAATACATCAGTAATGCAATGGATTTAAGAGGGTTTGGCAAGCTGAAAAACAGGACATGGTACAGTAAAAGGAAAATGACCCGCAGCGATTTTATTGCCATTCTGGTGTCATTGCTTGTTTTTGCAGTATCTGTTCTGATTTCGGTATTCATTAACCGGAGCAGGTTTTTTAATCCTTTTGTTTAGTTTTTATTACTGCTTCAGTTACATAAATTGTTTAACATAAAAGGAGACTGTTATTATGAAACCAATTCTTGTATTTCAGACCGATTTTACCTATAAAGAAGGAGCGGTTTGCGCAATGTACGGCGTGGTAAAAAGCGTGGACCGCGGATTGGAAATAATAGACGGAACCCATGAGATTCCCCAGTTTGATACGTGGAGTGCTTCTTACAGGCTGTATCAGTCCATGAAATTCTGGCCTGAGGGTACTATTTTTGTGTCTGTGGTGGATCCCGGAGTGGGGACAAAGCGCAGGGCCGCAGTTGCAAAAACATGTGACGGCTATTATGTGGTATCCCCCGATAACGGTTCTTTAACCCATATTAAGAAAAAGATTGGGATTGCTGAAATAAGAGAAATTGATGAGACCATAAACAGGCTTAAGGGAAAGGGAACAGAAAACGTAAGCATTTTCCACGGCAGGGATCTGTTCGCATACTGTGCAGCAAGGCTTGCCAGCGGAATCATAACCTTTGAGCAGGTCGGACCTTCATACAGTGTGGATGAAGTTGTTGAACACCCGATTTTAATACCTGTTGTTGAAACCAATTATGCTAAAGGCATATTTGAAATAAACGATCCCAATTTCGGAAACCTTTGGACAAACATACCTACCGTGGATTTTATTAAAGCCGGGTTTAATTATGGCGACCATATCCATGTAACCGTTAAACATAATGGAGAAGTTAAATACTCGGATAATGTCCTGTTTGAAAGATCCTTTGGGTTTGCGAAAAAGGGTGATGTAATGATATATAATAACGAATTGATGAACATAGCAATGGCTGTAAACCAGGGCAGTTTTTGTGAAAGTTATAAACTGTCATACGGTCCGGAATGGGAGGTAGAATTTACCAAGTAGCTTTTGCAGGTGTTTTGGTCACCCTGCCGGGAAAGCTTGGTTATCTCCCTTATCTTGAGATTAAGCTTACCAGCACAATGGATAAAAGGATATTGCTAAATGGGGAAGTGATTTTGTGAGAAAAATTCTTGTATTTCAAAGTGATTTTGGTTTGTCCGACGGCGCAGTTGCCGCAATGTACGGTGTTGCCCTTGACGTTGATATGGATTTGAAGATTTATGACCTGACCCATGACATAACGCCTTATAACACATGGGAAGCTTCTTACAGGTTATTTCAGGCTGCCACATACTGGCCTGAAGGAACTGTTTTTGTTTCTGTAGTGGATCCAGGGGTTGGAACTGACAGGAAGAGTTTAGTGGCAAAAACAAAAAAAGGACATTATATCGTAACTCCTGACAATGGCACGTTAACACATATAAAAAATTACGTCGGGATAACCGAGGTCCGTGAAATAGAAGAGTCAAGGCACAGGCGTTCGGATTCGCAGTATTCCTACACATTCCACGGAAGGGATGTGTATGCCTTTACCGGTGCAAAACTGGCATCAGGCAAAATTCGGTTTGAAGACATAGGCGATAAACTTGATGTCGATAAAATTATAGAACTGGAGCTAAGCAAGGTTACAACAACGGAAAACAGCATAAAAGGCTGTATTGACATTCTGGATATAAGGTTTGGAAGCCTGTGGACCAATATTGAAAGGGAAGATTTTATCAAGATAGGTTTCAGGTACGGGGACAGGATTGAAGTGATAATCAAGAACGGGCCTACGCTTGTGTACAATAACAGGGTTACATACGGAAAATCCTTCGGGGATGTATATGTCAGTGAGCCGGTAATATATGTGAACTCCCTGTACAGAATGGCCCTGGCGATAAATCAGGGTAATTTTGCGAAGGCATACAGTATCGGTACAGGAAGGCATTGGACCATAGAATTTAAAAAGGTAGATTGAAAAAATATGCCGTATCGGCGCCATTTATAGTAATTGGCTGTAAAATATCATATCGTGCAATAGTTTACAATAGTAGCATGATCTGCTGATTCAATTTTACGGTAAAAAAGAGATATTACGTTGAAATTTGCAGAAACATTCTGTAAAATATAGTTCTATACCACAGTATAAATCTAATAGGTCGCTGTGGCCATTAGTGTATAAGAGTTTTTATCCGGGCAAAGGGGCTGTTAAAATGTCTGAACTGGCAAAAATTTTTGGTTCGAATGTTTTTAATGATTCGGTAATGCGGGAAAAACTCCCGACTGCTACATATAACGCATTGAGGAATATTATTGACAATAATTTGACACTGGATCCCAATCTGGCAGAGGTTGTAGCAAGTGCCATGAAAGAATGGGCCATAGAGCGGGGAGCCACGCATTACTGTCACTGGTTTCAGCCCATGACCGGATTGACCGCCGAAAAGCATAATTCATTCATCTCAACATCAAAAGACGGAAAAATTATAATGGAGTTTTCAGGTAAGGAATTAATAAAAGGTGAATCCGACGCATCGTCATTCCCTAACGGCGGAATCCGTGCCACTTTTGAAGCACGCGGATATACTGCGTGGGACTTTACATCCCCTGCTTTTGTAAAGGATAAAACTCTATACATACCAACTGCATTCTGTTCATACAGCGGCGAAGCACTGGATAAAAAGACTCCGCTGCTTAGGTCAATGGACGCATTGAACAGGCAAGGCCTTCGCGTATTGCGGGCCCTTGGCAATAAAACATCCAGAAAGGTTATACCGTACGTAGGCGCAGAACAGGAATATTTTCTTATCGACAGGGAGCTGTTTTTGAAAAGAAAGGATCTGATATATACAGGGCGTACCCTGTTTGGTGCAAGGCCTCCAAAAGGACAGGAAATGGGGGATCAGTATTATGCATCAATTAAAACAAGAGTGTTAAATTTCATGCAGGATCTTGATACCGAGCTGTGGAAACTGGGTATACCGGGCAAAACACGGCATAATGAAGCCGCACCGTCACAGCATGAGATTGCCCCGATTTATAATGTTGTAAACGTGGCAGCCGATCAGAACCAGCTGATGATGGAAACCATGAGAAAAGTTGCCGCAAAGCATGGGCTTGCATGCCTGCTGCATGAAAAACCCTTTGCAGGTGTAAATGGCTCAGGTAAACATAACAACTGGTCAATAGGCACAGATGACGGCATTAATTTGCTTGATCCCGGTCCCGAACCACATAAAAATACTTTGTTCCTTCTCATCTTGGCTGCGATTATCAAAGCCGTTGACGTATATGCCGATGTTATAAGGAGTTCTGCTGCAAATGCAGGGAACGACTGCCGGCTTGGCGCCCATGAAGCTCCTCCTGCAATTGTTTCGATTTTCCTCGGTGACCAGTTAACCGACATTATTGAGCAAATTGAAAGGGAAGGAGAAGCCAAAATAACAATCTGCTCCACCCAGCTTGAGATGGGAGCATCTGCGCTTCCGGTGTTCTCGAAAGATTTTAACGACAGAAACAGAACATCGCCATTTGCATTTACCGGGAACAAGTTTGAATTCAGAATGGTTGGCTCATCAACATCAATTGCCGGACCAAACTTTATCATAAATACCGCAATTGCAGACATCCTTTCCGAAGTTGCCGACAGGCTTGAAGCTGCAAGTAACCCGGAAAAAGAAGCCAGAAAGATCACACAGGAGTTTATCCGCAATCATAAGCGTATAATTTTTAACGGGGACAACTATTCGGAAGAATGGATAAAGGAAGCTGAGAGAAGAGGCCTTCCGAACCTGAATAACTTTGTGGATGCGAAGAAAACACTCCTTCTGGAAAAGAATGTAAAAATGTTCTCAAGGATGGGTGTTCTTTCAGAAAAAGAATGCTATTCCCGATATGAGATTTTAATGGAGAATTACAATAAAACAATAAAAATAGAGGCTCTTACTGCCATTGACATGGTTGAGAGGGATATACTCCCTGCGGTGTACCGCTATATACATGAACTGGCATCCTGCATCAACCAGGTCAGAGCCACGGGGATCCATACAGTTTTGGATACACAGGAAAGATTGCTGGAAAACATATCGACATTGGCAGTATCAGCAGAAGAAAAGTTAAGGAAACTTAAGGAAGCGGTAAATGAAGCTGCTTCAGCTTTAGATGTATCTTCCCAGGGCGTTTTATACAGGGACAAGGTTATTCCCGTGATGCAGAGCCTGCGTGGTGACATCGACAACCTTGAAACAATGGTTGATTCCAGGTATTGGCCAATACCTACTTATGGAGAGATGCTTTTCGGAATGGAATAAAACTTTAAACATGGTTTTATTCCTCACTGTTTATGAGTTTCTGCCTGAATTGGTTTGGCGACATCCCTTTGACTTTCTTGAATATTTTTGAAAACTGAAGCGGATCTTCATACCCTACCGAGCGTGAAATATCGCCTATTGTAAGGTTTGAGTTATGCAACAGGTTAACCGCCCGCTCGATCCTGTAATTGATAAGGAATTCCTGCGGCGACATTTTCATTATCTTTTTAAAAATCACATACAGGTAGCTTCTGTCCAGACCGATGTTAAAAGCTATTTCGGATATGGATATCTTTCCTGAATAGTTTTTTGATATAAAATCAATTACCTTTTTCACGTATTTCTCCTGGTTAACGAATTTGGTCAAATCGGGCGAAGTTTTCTGGTTATTCTGTATCAGCAGCGACAGGAAAATATATAAATATCCCAGAAGCATAAGCTCGGAAGACGTATTCAGCCTCGCTTCGGATATCATGCCGGAAAGACAGTCTTTAAGCTTATTATCGGTTTTATAGGTAAAGAAAGGGGATTCCCGGTATATACCTGCCTTGTTAAGGAAATGTTCTGCTTTAAGCCCCTGGAAACCTACCCAGGAATATGTCCAGGGATTGCCTGAATCTGCGGTATATGTAACAAGGCAGTTCGGAAACACTACGAAACCGTCGCCGGGGTAAAGATTCCTTTGGATTTTTCCGTCCGAGAATGTCCCTGTACCGTTTAGCACATAATGGACTATAAAGTGATCCCGAATTCCTGGACCCCAGGCATATCCTGGTCTGCACTCCTCAATGCCGCACCTGTACACATTTAAATCGGTTTGATCTGACTGATGAAAATAGTATTTTTCCAGCATATTTCCTCATACAACATAAAGACATATTACGAAAACATTGTACCATTTACATTTACGAGCTGCAATAATACAATTAAGCTGTAATAAAACATATTTACATGTTTACCATATAAATGCGGGGCTCAAAGATTTCCCTGCAAACCCGGCCCCGCTGAAAAAGTATATTAACCGAAGGAGGAATTTCAATGGCTGAATTACGTTGGCATCCGTTTATTAAGGATTGGGTGATGATTGCGTCCCACAGGCAAAACAGGCCGCAAATGCCAAAAGACTGGTGCCCTTTTTGCCCGGGTTCAGGGAAGGTACCCGACAATTATGATGTATTGAAGTATGATAATGATTTCCCGGCTTTGATGCAAAACCCGCCTGAGCCAGACCCGGTAGGCAATGACTTTTTCAAAGTTGAAAAAGCTTATGGAAAATGCGAGGTTATCCTGTATTCTCCTGAACATACAGTTACATTGCCTGAACTTCCGGTTGAACATGTGGAAAAGCTGGTTGAGCTCTGGACACAACGTTTCATTGAGCTTTCAAAGGATGAAAAGATAAAATACGTTTTCATATTTGAAAACCGTGGAGAGGTAGTCGGTGTAACCATGCCGCACCCTCATGGACAGATATATGGTTATTCTTTTATACCTAAAAAAATTGAACTGGAACTGGATGCATCCAGAGAGCATTATGAAAAGCACCATGAATGCCTGATGTGCCGGCTTTTAGAGGAAGAGAAAAAATTCGGGCAACGGGTAATCTTTGAAAATGAAGACTTTTCGGTTGTGCTGCCCTTCTTCGTTGAGTATCCCTATGGTGTGTATATTATCTCAAAGAATCACAAGCAAAACCTCGCTCAAATGACCGCACGGGAAAAACACAACCTTGCAAAAGCCGTCCGGGAAACCGCAGGAATGCTGGATTCACTTTTTGATACCACCTTTCCGTATATGATGTGCATGCACCAGAACCCGGTAAACAGTGAAAACACCGAGGACTATTACCATTTCCATATCGAGTTCTTCCCGCCGATGCGCTCAAAAGATAAGCAAAAGTTCAATGCATCGAGTGAAACTGGTGTATGGGCCCACTGCAACCCTACTGCACCCGAAGAGAAGGCAGAAGAACTCAGAGCTGCATACCGGAAATTTATTTCTAAATGTGACCGATAAAGATACTGGTACCTGTTGCGCGAAAAATGGAATCAAGCCTTCCTTATAGTCCGGGGATGGCGTGTTGGAATTAAAATGTTGGTATACCAATATAAACAGGGGGTATAGGTTATGTATAATTCACTGGTTGAAAGTTTTATTGATTATTTTGGCGGAAGCAGCGAGGGGATCAGGGTATTCAAAGCTCCCGGCAGGGTAAATCTGATAGGGGAACACACCGATTATAACGGGGGTTTTGTTTTTCCTGCTGCTTTGACAATGTGCACAACTGTATTGGCAAGACCAAGAAATGACAGGAAAATAAACTTAATCGCAACAGACTTGAAACAGATGGTAAATGCAGATTTGGATAATCTGGATCAGTTCAAGGCTCTGAAATGGGGAAATTACCAGCTTGGTGTTGCGGATGAACTTCAAAAGGCCGGATATCCCCTGTGCGGTTGTGATTTGCTGTACGACGACAAAGTACCACTTGGAAGCGGCCTGTCATCTTCGGCTGCGATTGAAATAGCCACTGCTTTGGCCCTGGTGAGCCTGGGATATGCGGCAAATGGCATAAACAGGGACATAGACATGGTAGAGCTGGCAAAAATATCGCAAAAAGCCGAGCATAATTACGTTGGAGTAAAGTGCGGGATTATGGATCAGTTTGCGTCTGCAATGGGGAAAAAAGATATGGCAATATTCCTGGACTGCAGGGATTTGGTCCATGAACTGGTTCCATTGAAAATGAATGATTATAAACTGGTTATTGCCAATACCAATAAGAAAAGAAGCCTGGGCGAAGGGAAATACAATGAAAGAAGAGCAGAGTGTGAAGAAGGCCTTTCCATCCTGCAGAAAGCTTTGCCCGGCATTACATGCCTGAGGGAAGTATCGGTCCAGGATTTCCTGAAATACGAAGGCCTTCTTACAAATGAGGTAATCAAAAAACGCGTAAAACACGTTGTATATGAAAACGACAGGGTTCTTGAATCGGTTAAGGCATTGAAAAGCAACGATCTGCAAAGATTTGGGGAACTGATGAACCAGTCCCATGATTCACTCAGGGATTTATATGAAGTAACGGGCAAAGAACTGGATACATTGGTTGACGAGGCAAGAAAAATAAAAGGTGTTCTTGGTTCCAGAATGACCGGGGCAGGTTTCGGAGGATGTACCGTAAGCCTGGTTCACAGTGACAGCATTGATGAATTCATCAGGCTGGTTGGTAGTGAATATGAAAAGAAAATTGGATACAGCGCAAGTTTTTATGTATCCGAAATCGGTGACGGAGGAAGAGAGGAGGCAATTTAAAATGGCAATTTTAGTTCCGGGTGGAGCAGGTTATATAGGAAGCCATACAGTTGCAGCGCTTCTTGAAGCAAACGAAGAAGTTGTAGTGGTTGACAGCCTCGTGAAAGGCCATAAAGACGCTGTGCTGGGAGGAAAATTCTATCAGGGAGATTTAAGGGATGGCGCATTTTTAGATAAAGTATTCTCAGAAAATGAAATAGAAGCCGTAATAGATTTTGCCGCATTCTCCCTTGTCGGAGAAAGTGTGAATGAACCGCTTGCATATTATAACAATAATGTGGCGGCAACTATGGTATTGCTTGAAAAAATGAGACAGTACAGTGTGCCTTACATTGTATTTTCATCAACAGCTGCTACATATGGAGAACCTGAAAATATCCCGATTGTTGAAACCGACAAGACAGAACCGACGAATCCGTATGGCGAAACCAAACTGGCGGTTGAAAAAATGCTGAAATGGTGTGATAAGGCCTATGGAATAAAATATACCTGTCTGAGGTATTTTAACGCGGCAGGGGCGCATGAAAGCGGCAAAATTGGTGAAGATCATTCACCTGAAACACATCTTATTCCAATAATCCTTCAGGCTGCATTAGGACAGCGGGAGGCAGTTTATGTTTTCGGTGATGACTATGATACGCCCGATGGTACGTGTATAAGGGATTACATACATGTAACCGACCTGGCAGACGCACATATACTTGCGTTAAAGCGCCTCAGAAACGGTGGGGACAGCACAGTATACAACCTCGGGAACGGAATGGGTTTTTCAGTCAAGGAAGTAATTGAAGCTGCAAGACGGGTTACAGGAAAGCCAATCCGTGAGGAAAAAGCCGGCAGGCGGCCGGGTGATCCTGCCATATTGGTGGCTTCATCCGAAAAAATAAAGAAAGAGCTTAACTGGTCTCCGAAATTCAATAATCTTGAGACAATAATAAGCTCGGCATGGAAATGGCATTCCGCTCATCCGCATGGCTATGAAAAATAATATGTTCAATAAATTGATGCAGCCAAAAAGAATGTTTTTGCTTGATATGCCGGAAGTGTTATGCTATAATAACAAGCGGCACTTTTTCAGAAGAGCATGTTTGTGCATGTAGAATAGATAATTAGCTGCTAAGAGAGGTGATAAGCGTGAAAGAAGGTATTCATCCAAATTACGGGACTGCAGTCGTAAGATGTGCATGTGGAAATACATTTGAAACTGGTTCAACTAAGAAGGAACTTCGTGTAGAAATTTGTTCACAATGCCATCCATTCTTCACAGGTAAACAGAAGTTTGTTGATACAGGTGGACGTGTTGACAGATTCAAGAAGAAATATGGTATTAAATAATATACCATAACCTAATGAATTGGTTAAAAATACTACTTATATAAACAGGGACCGGGTGATACCCGGTTTTTCTTTTGTGATGCAGTTTTTAGTGTTATAATTATCCTGTGTTTTATATAAATGGAATGATAACCAACGTTTTGAACGAAACTATAAATATCAAATTAGCAAAGGGTGTTATATGTGAAGTTTTCGCTTAACAGGCTCACATCATTGCTTCAAATCTTTCTTGGTGCAATGATCCTTGCTTTGGCGATGAACATTTTTCTAATTCCTTTTAAAATTGCACCAGGTGGTGTTTCAGGGATCGCGACGGTAATTTACCACGTGTCCAGCGAAAGAATACCCGTCGGAATTACCATGCTTGTAATGAATATTCCACTGTTTTTGGCTGGAATGAAGATTAAGGGCAAGGGCTTTATTATTAATTCAGTCCTGGGAGCGGTATTCCTGTCAGTAATTATTGATCTGACCGAGCCATGGACATCCCGGTTCCACGAACTTATTATGGCAGCGCCTGATTTTAATTCGGGCGATATTTTGCTGTTTGCATTGGCCGGTGGTTTTGTTTCGGGTATCGGACTTGGATTTGTTTTTAAAGAGGATGCTACCACAGGTGGCACCGACATGGCTGCTTCGTTGCTGAACAAGGTATTTCCCTGGGTTCCTGTCGGGACGCTTTTGATGATTCTGGATGGACTGGTTGTTTTGCTGGCAACGGTGGTTTTCAAAAGCTTCAGGCTCGGCCTGTATTCAGTTGTTGCGCTGTTTGTGTCTTCACGGACACTGGACAGATTCCTTGAAGGTATTAACTTTGCAAAGTCATTGATGATAATTTCAAGGGAATCAGAGAAGATTGCGAAAGCATTAATGGAGAATATCGACAGGGGAGTCACAGGTTTATACGGAAAAGGGATGTATACAGATAACCAGTATATGATATTACTATGTGTAGTTAAAAAAGAAGAAATTCACAGAGTGAAAAATGAAGTAAAAAGAATAGATCCAAATGCTTTTGTATTGCTGACCGATGTAAGGGAAGTTTTGGGAGAGGGCTTTTCATCCCATCTGAAGGGCTAGTCTGGCTTACAATCTATTAAGTCAGGTACGGGTTGACCGGTGTGCTGAAATTGCTGCGTGATTTACTTGTGTTTTTGAGATTAAAAAACAATTAAAATCTAGACGTACCATTATTTTTAGGTTATACTTTTATTGATTTACATACCGTAAAAAGCGAATATTATCCTTAAAGATATTTACAACTATTCTGGTAGAAAGGATTGTGTATATGGAAAAAAAGGAAATTTTGTCTTTGAAGAGAATAGCCACAAACATTCGAAAGGGTATTTTGAGGGCAACCTGTTCGGCAGGTAGCGGTCATCCGGGTGGTTCTTTATCCATAACCGATATTATGACCTATTTATATTTTAAAGAAATGAATGTAGATCCCAAGGATCCACGTAATCCTGACAGAGATCGTTTCGTAATGTCAAAAGGGCATTGTGCGCCGGTGCTTTACTCAACACTTGCAGAAAGAGGGTTTTTCCCGAAGGAAGATCTGACAACACTCAGAAAAACAGATAGTTATCTTGAAGGCCATCCCAACATGAAAAGCGTACCAGGTGTTGATATGTCCACAGGCTCTTTAGCCCAGGGAATATCCACGGCTATTGGAATGGCTCTGGCTGCAAAACTGGATAATAAAAATTACCGTGTATTCGTTGGAATGGGTGACGGCGAACTTGAGGAAGGACTTGTTTGGGAAGCTGCTATGGCTGCTGCACACTATAAGCTGGATAACCTTATCTGTTTCGTAGATTATAACGGATTGCAAATAGATGGTAAAATTACCGATGTTATGAATCCCGAACCCATTGCAGATAAATTTGCTGCTTTTGGCTGGTATGTCCAATCCATTGATGCCCATGATTATAACCAGATTGAGCAGGCAATTGAAAATGCGAAAAAGCAAAAAGGCAAGCCTAATATGATTGTAGCTCATTCCATAAAGGGAAAAGGCGTGTCTTTCATGGAAAATCAGGCAGGTTGGCATGGCGTTGCTCCTAAACCTGATGAATGTGAAAGAGGTTTGGCAGAATTAGATGCATATTTGGCATCACTGGATAAGGAAGAACAGTAAACACGGAAATTTTAGTGAATTTTATTCTACCAAAAACGGAGGGTGAACAATTTATGGCAGGTAATATAGCAACTCGTCAAGCCTATGGTGAAGCTTTGGCTGAATTTGGAGCAGATGAAAGAATTGTTGTATTGGATGCAGACTTATCAAAATCTACGAAAACTGATATTTTTATGAAAAAATATCCGAATAGACATTTTAATATGGGTATAGCCGAATCAAACATGATGTGCGCAGCAGCTGGTCTTGCAAGTTGCGGCAAGATAGTGTTTGCAAGCTCATTCGCAATTTTTGCTGCCGGAAGGGCTTTTGAGATGGTAAGAAACTCAATATGCTATCCGAGCCTAAATGTAAAAATCGGTGCAACCCATGCAGGAATATCGGTCGGTGAAGACGGAGCATCACATCAGGCAATTGAAGATATAGCAATTATGCGCTCAATTCCGAATATCTCAATTATAAGCCCCTGTGATGCAGTAAGCTCAAGATTTGCGGTAAAAGCTGCTATTGAGAAGGAAGGACCTGTATATTTAAGGTTTGGAAGACTTGCCGTTCCACAGATATATGATGAAAATGCCACTTTTGAATTTGGCAAGGGTGTAACGCTTAAGGACGGCGATGATGTAACAATTATAGCTAACGGCCTGATGGTTCAGTATGCTCTGGAAGCGGCTAAAATTCTTCAGGAGCAGGATATTAACGCAAGAGTTATTGATATTCATACTATAAAGCCCATAGACCGGGACATCATTATTAAAGCCGCTAAAGAGACCGGCTGCATTGTAACTGCAGAAGAGCATAGTGTTATAGGCGGCCTTGGAAGTGCGGTTGCTGAAGTTGTATGCAGTGAATATCCTGTGCCTGTAAAAATGGTGGGAATAGAAGATAAATTCGGAAAATCGGGTAACCCGTATGAATTACTGAAACTGTACGGGCTGACTGCTGAAAACATAGCAGCAAAGGCAGTTGAAGCCATGCAAATGCTGTAGTGAATATATTCATTATTCTTAAATAAAATGATATTCAAATATGATAATAGATAGGCTACACTGCGGTGCATGCTCTATCTATTATTTTTTTACCTGCGTTTTTGCAGGATTATGAACAGGCATTGTGAGAGAGCGCATTGAATAATAACAGCTTATATAGTATTATAAAGTATAGGATTTCCATTTTATACGGCTTATGCTTTAATAGGTCAAACGTGTAATTGCATATGTTTTACTGTTGCCTCAAAATGAGCCCCAAATCATTTATAGCCGTAAAGCTAAGATTACTGAAGTGTTTTTATATTCTGCAGTAGAGTTAAGCAGTGCTGATATCATGGAGGTAGATGGTCATGGGAACAGATAAACAGAGAATAATAATTATTTTGCTGATTATAAATGCAGTTTTGATAAGTTACTTCGGGATAACTATAAAAAAGCAAATTAACACAAAAAATGATATGCTGATCGGTCTGGTGAGCGATATAAATAATTCGATAGCTTATTTGGATGACAATATCTCAAGCCGCATAAAAAGCGAATTGGATGAGAGATATAATCTGGTGGATGTGGTGGATTACAGATTTAAACACATTGACTCTGCCGGAAATAAAGCTGTTTTGGACATTGATGTAAAGCTTAAGGCTGTTAATTCAAATTCCAAAATATACTTAGCGTACAGTGAGATCGATGCAAATAATGTGCAGGAAGCGGAGTTGGCTAAAAAAGACGGCTTAACATATGGTGCAAGTATTGAAATGGATCTGCAAAAAAACTATCAGGTGGATGTTATAGAAAGAGTTGATGGTGGGGGACAGTCAGTGTTGAATACCCATAAACAGTATATTTACCTTTACGACGAATTCTACAGGATGAGGGTGCAGGTTCATAGCTCGGGTTCAGCCAGAAGTAACGAGCAGATTGATTACGATTTTATGTTTTCGGTTAATGATTTTGGAATGGATGAGTTCGGTTTGGAAAATGTACTCCTTGAAGTTTGGTATGAAGATAAAGTGGTTGATAAAATTGATATTACAGATAGTATTATGAAATACAGTTATAGTATTATTGGCTTAAAGGAACATTACAACATAGCTATCGCTTCGGGGCAGATTGACCCCGATATGAGCATGGAAGATTTCAAAAAGCTCATTGAGTTTAAGTCAGAAGAAAAGAATGATTCCAGAACGTACTACACATATACTCATAGAATAAATTACAGCACTGACTACCCTGATTTGCAGCTGGATAGGGATAAAGCAGATGCCATGCATTTTAGTTTAATTATCACCTGCAAGGATGGTTACCGGTTCGAATGGTAATAAAAACCTATAAACAGAATGCCGGTTTGCCGGATGATATGGCAAAATTGCAGGTCAAATTGAAATATTGAATTAATATAATTATTATGTTATCATTTAACCAATTTTATAAGCCCGAGCTTTGTTAAAATATGAACAGACTTCAGGAGATGCCTTGTGAATAAGTTAATAAAAATACTGCGGATAGCATTTATTATTGCTTTCATTGTTATGGCTGTATTTTTAATATCTCATATAAGGAATTTGACCCCCGAGGAACTGTCCGAACTGATGCCTGATTCTGTTATGCTTGCTGCCACCGTGCTTTTTGTTTTGTTCTGTATGAAATCTGTTGTTTTTATTATCCCAATGATTCTGCTGTACATATGTGCAGGATTGATAATGCCCCCGGTAGTAGCAGTTGTTTTTACTGTATTCTGTGTAACCGTTGAAATGACTATAGG
Organism: Thermoclostridium sp.; assembly: GCA_036562185.1. Classification (GTDB taxonomy): domain Bacteria; phylum Bacillota; class Clostridia; order DSM-8532; family DSM-8532; genus Thermoclostridium. Next base: position 8,829 of record DATCKN010000110.1, on the reverse strand, counting down.
ATTTTTTGCAGGCAGAAAACTGGGCTCTGACAGAGTAAAGATGATAGCGGATGGAAATAAGTATGCCGGGAATCTGTTTGGCAAAATAAATGATAATGTTTTCATAAGCAGTTTTTTATTGAGGATTATTCCTGTTTTTTCACTGGACGTAATCAGCATGATTTTTGGGGCTGCAAATGCAGATTACCTGGAGTTTATTGCAGGATCGGTACTTGGAGTTATTCCAGGGCTGGTTCCTGCTGTCTTGGCAGGAAAATCAATAACAGAACCTTTATCTGCAGAGTTTCTTGTACCTTTTTCAGTCTTTGCAGTCTTGTCAGTATCGTGCACAGCCATATATTTTATAAAAAATAAAAAGAAAAAAACAGTGGTCACGAATAAGAGGGATTTCCGATGAATCTTAAATATACAGGTCTTATACGGATTATAATAGTCGCACTGGCAAGCATAGCACAGTTGGTTTTACTGGCATTGCTTGTCATTATGCTTCGACAGAACTATATATACCTTTATTTTGCACTTGAAGTAACAGGCCTGATTGAGGTTCTTTTCCTGGCTAATAAGGATCAAAGCTCTGCATACACAATTGCATGGATAATAGTTATTCTTATATTGCCTGTGTTTGGCATTGTACTGTATTTGATGTGGGGGAGAGCGCCCACTCATTCAAAAAAAAGCAAAAGAACCAGAGAAATAGTTATTAAGGGGATTAACCATTTTGATAAAAATGAAGAGGTCAGAGAAAACTTGGAGCAGGATTTTCCAGACAGGAAGAAAATTGTCAGGTTTCTTGAAAATGAGGGATTTCCAATATATCGAAATACAGTATGCAAGTACTATCAACTGGGTGAATTTAAATTCAGGGATATGATTCATGATATGAAACAGGCAAAGCGTTTTATCTTCATTGAGTATTTCATTATTAATGAAGGAATTATATGGAGCATGATTTATGAAGTGCTGAGGGAAAAAGCCAGGGAAGGCGTTGAAGTGAGAATCCTGTATGATGATCTGGGAAGCATAATAACCCTTCCCAAGGATTTTATTAAACAGCTTGAGAATGACGGGATAAAGGTAACTGCTTTCAACCCTGTTCACAAATATATTTCAAGATTCTACCTGAATTTCAGAAACCACCAGAAAATAGTGGTGATAGACGGGAATATCGGGTATACCGGCGGTGCCAACCTGGCAGATGAGTATGCCAATTTATATGAAAAACACGGGCATTGGAAAGACACTGCGGTACGGCTTGAGGGAGATGCGGTATGGAGCCTTACCGTAACGTTTCTTCAGATGTGGCAGTCTGAAAACCTGATTGAAGAAGACTATTTAAAATATAAACCTGTATGTGAAATTAAAGGTGACGGGTTTTACCAGCCGTTCAGCGACAGCCCGATACACAGCAAAAATGTTGCGAAGATAATGTACCGTCAAATAATCACTTCTGCCAAAAAGTATGTGTACATAACAACTCCATATCTTGTTATTGATGACTCAATGGTAAATGAACTGTGCCTTGCAGCATTGACAGGTACCGATGTCAGGATTATCGTACCAAAGGTATATGATAAATGGTATGTATATAAAGTAACATGCTCCAATTATAAAAGGCTTCTCGAAGCAGGCGTCAGGATTTTTGAATATACCCCGGGATATATGCATGCGAAGATAATTATCAGCGATGACGATAATGCAATAGTGGGGAGCATAAATATGGATTACAGAAGTTTCTACCTCCACTTTGAAAACGGTGTCTGGATATGCGGTTCATCTGTGGTTCAGGACATAAAAGAAGATATTTTAAAAACAATGGAGCAATGTGAAGAAATTACGCTTGAAGAATGGTTAAAAAGGCCGTTGTACAAAAAAGCGGGCGAACTGTTTTTCAGGATATTCGCCCCGTTGCTGTAACAGACTTTTCTTATACATTAAAGTGTATATTAAAATGCCGCAAAAGATCAAAATGATGCGGTGTTTAGCAATTATACACTGTAAGGAGGTTTTGTAATGAAAAAATACAGCATACATTCCGGAGTAAAGAAAGGCCGCAGAATAGGATGCGGGATGAATGTACCTGATGATTACGGTTTTTGGGAGCCGTTAATGTCGTATTTTATTAAAAAATGCACTCATTTCAGGATAGACTGCTGGATTGAAGAAACGGCAGCCATTGAAAGAGCAAAAATTTATGGAGAAAATATTGATATATGTGTGAATAATATGAAAGCTTTTACAGGTGAAATTACCGGGCAGTTTATATCTGAATTATTGCAGGAACCGTTTGATGACGAAGGCAAGATAAAATGGTTCAGCGTTTTTCTGATGGACGGGGATAAGCATATTTTTTCCTCGGAGCATTATGGCAGTGAGTTCGCAGCCATGTACCTGACCGAAGAAGACGTTGAATATGTTCGTTCGGTTATGCCGGAGGATTTTTATTTGCATGTATTTGATATGGAAAAGGAATTTCAGGATTAGTCCTGGAGTAAAATAATACGAATACCCGGCAGATTAAAACAGGTGGAAGAATGATTGAGATCAAGGGAAAATATAATTCTGCAAAAATATTCACTGATAATGCAGACAATGAAGCAATAGCCCAAATCGTGGAACTATGCGACCAGGAATTTGTAAAGGACAGCAAAATCAGGATTATGCCTGACGTCCATGCCGGTGCAGGGTGTACTATTGGCACAACCATGACAATAACAGATAAGGTTGTGCCAAATCTGGTTGGAGTGGATATCGGATGCGGCATGGAAACCATAAAATTAAAGCAGAAAGATATTGACTTTAAAAAGCTTGATAATATTGTATATGATCATATTCCTTCGGGATTTGATATCAGGAAAAAGCAGCATAAGTATGCTGAATACGTTGAACTTGATAATTTAGCATGCAGAAAACATGTTGATCTTGAAAGGGCAAAGCTCAGCGTTGGCACTTTAGGTGGCGGAAACCACTTTATAGAAGTCAACAGCGATAAAAACAGCAACTTATATCTGGTTGTTCACTCGGGAAGCAGGCACTTGGGAAAGCAAGTTGCTGAATACTATCAGAAACTGGCCTATCAGGAGCTTATGGAATCAGGTACCGTTAAAATCAGCAAACAGCTGGCTTATTTACAGGGTGAAAGTTACAGGAACTACCTGAAAGATATGAAAATAGTCCAGAAATATGCCGTTTACAACCGCAAGGCTATTGTTGACGAGATTTTAAGCAGGCTCGATCTGGACGTGGAAGAGCAGTTTACCACAATACACAACTATATTGATTTGGATGGCATGATACTAAGAAAAGGTGCCATTTCTGCGAAAAAAGGCGAAAAGGTCTTAATACCGATAAATATGAGGGACGGAAGTTTAATTTGCATTGGAAAGGGCAATATGGACTGGAATTATTCCGCACCCCACGGAGCGGGAAGAATAATGAGCAGAAGACAGGCCAAGGAAACTATCAGTTTGGATGAGTTCAAAAAAACGATGGAAGGGATATACACTACTACCGTCAACCGTTCAACACTGGATGAATGCGCCCTGGCCTATAAGCCTATGGATGAAATTATTGAAAATATTCATGATACAGTCGAAGTAATTGACATAATAAAGCCGGTTTATAACTTCAAAGCCGCAGAGTAGGAATACGGGCTTTCATTTATGGTGGTGCAACGAATTCTTTCATAGTTTTACATAATTAGGCACGAGTGATAAAATAGTTATATAAAAAATGCTGGTGTAGGTGTTAGTATGTTAAAATCTAACTTTTCATTCCTGGAAAAAAGATGGCCATTGCTATCTTCACTTGGAAGTACAGCTGAAAAATATCTATACTCTGATTCAAACTCTTGTATCATAAAATTGGGGATGTTCGGAGAATTTGTAGTCCGCCTTATGTTTACAATGGATAACATACCCGAGCCGGAAGATAATACGCATGCAAATAGAATTAAAGTACTTAAATCTGAGGGGTTAATACCAAAAGACATAGATGATATCCTGTACTCCCTTAGAACTTCACGGAATAAAGCATCGCACGAAGGATATGAGTCAACCGAACAAGCTAAAATTCTTTTAAAGCTTACGTATAGTCTTGGTGTATGGTTCATGCAGACATATGGCGATTGGGATTTTGAGCCAGAAGAGTTTGTGTTGCCTGAAGATACATCAAACGAACCTGACTATGGGGCTGTTATAAGAGCGAAGGAAGAAAAGATTAAGGAACTCACAGAGAAAATTAATGTTATTTCCGCCAATGTAAGAACAGATGAACTATTAGCGGAGAGAAGGAAAAGGGCGAACACTTCCGCAGACAGGATAAATCTTTCTGAAAAAGAAACCCGCTATTTGATAGACGATCAACTCCGTAAAGTAGGTTGGGAGGTTGATTCTCTTAATTTCAGGTACTCTAAAGGGACAAGACCCGAAAAGGGGAGAAATATTGCTATTGCAGAATGGCCAACTGACTCCAAAGCTGGTGACAGGGGATATGTTGACTATGCTTTATTTGTTGGAACAAAACTGCTGGGCGTAATAGAAGCAAAACGCCATATTGTAGATATTCCATCAGTTATTGATTATCAGTGCAAAGACTATGCGAAAAATATTAAGAATGAGCATTCTTCGTATATAGTCGATACCTGGGGAGATTACCAGGTCCCTTTCTTATTTGCTACTAATGGCAGGAAATATCTGAAACAAATTGAAACAAAATCAGGAATATGGTTTTTGGATGCACGAAAGCCCACCAATATTCCTAAAGCACTGCAAGGATGGATAAGCCCTTCCGGTCTTATCGAGATGCTTGAAAAAGATGTGGAGAAAGCAAATCAAAATTTAAAAGAAACCGGATATGAACTTTTAACAGATAAGGATGGGCTTAACCTGAGACCATACCAGATAAATGCTGTAAAGGCTGCCGAGCAGGCTATACTTGAAGGCAAACGAACAGTTCTCTTATCTATGGCAACAGGAACAGGGAAAACACGTACAATTCTGGGTATAATTTACCGCTTTTTAAAATCAGGCAGATTTAAACGTATTTTGTTCCTCGTTGACCGTACGGCTCTTGGGGAACAGGCACAAGACGTTTTCAAGGAAGTTAAAATTGAAGATTTAATGACATTAGATGAAATATATAATATTAAGAAGCTTGAAGATAAGGAAATTGATAGAGAAACAAGCATCCATGTTGCTACTGTGCAAAGCCTTATTAAAAGAATTTTATACAACGAAGGCGAAACCATGCCTGCTGTTACTGATTATGACCTGATCATTGTGGATGAAGCACATAGGGGATACATACTTGACAAAGAAATGGGAGAAGATGAACTGCTGTATAGGAATCAGGAGGACTTCATAAGCAAATACAGAACCGTTATTGAGTATTTTGATGCAGTAAAAATAGCTTTAACTGCCACCCCGGCTCTTCATACATGTGAAATTTTTGGAAAACCTGTTTTTAACTACTCATATCGGGAAGCGGTAATAGAAGGGTACTTAATTGACCATGATGCACCGCATAGCTTAAAAACAAAACTTGCTGAAGAGGGCATTCATTATAGACCTGGTGATACTGTTATACTTTATGATCCTGTAACCGGGGAGGTAACGAATAGTGCAGAACTTGAGGATGAACTAAATTTTGACATTGACAGTTTTAACAAGGAGGTTATTACTGAACCTTTTAACAGGACTGTGTTAGAGGAGATCGCGAAATATATAAATCCCGATGGGGAAGGGAAAACCCTGATATTCGCTGTCAATGACTCACATGCAGACATGATTGTGAATATTCTGAGAGAAATTTATTCCAAGTATGGTGTTGACAATGAAGCGATTACGAAAATTACGGGTTCAGTAGGTGGCGGTAATAAGAAGAAAGTTCTTGAAGCCATAAAGAAATTCAAGAATGAAAAGTACCCAAATATTGTTGTTACCGTTGACCTGTTAACAACAGGGATTGATGTTCCTCAAATTACCAATTTGGTTTTTATGCGCAGGGTAAAATCCAGGATATTATTTGAACAGATGATGGGTCGGGCTACTCGGCCATGCCCTGAAATCGGCAAGACTCACTTTGAGATATTTGACCCTGTAGGGGTTTACGAATCATTAGAGCCTTTTACTAATATGAAACCTGTTGTTGTAAATCCAGGTTTAACGTTCACAGACCTTATCAATGGGCTTGAAAAATTGCCGACAGAAGAGAAAAAGAAAAATCAGATTGATATGATAATAGCTAAACTTCAAAGAAAAAGGAGAAAGCTTAACGATAAGGCTATCAAGCATTTTATTAACCTTTCCGGCGGTAAAAATCCAGGCCAGTTCATTGATGAATTGAAATCCATGGGAACCGAGCAGGCAAAGGAATATATATTACAAAATAAAAAGCTTTTTGAGATGCTTAATGAAGCTGGATATGACCAAGTAAATCCTGTTGTCATATCTGATAAACCCGACGAACTCATCAGCCATTCAAGAGGATATGGTAATGCGAAGAAGCCGGAGGATTACTTAGAGGAGTTTAAAGAGTTTATTAATAACAACATAAACAAAATTGCCGCACTCAATATTGTATGTACCAGACCTAAAGAACTCACTCGTGAGGCGTTAAAAAGCCTTAAGATGGAGCTTGACAGAAATAACTTTACTGAAGTTCAACTTAATTCTGCTTTGAGAGAGTTAAAAAATGAGGAAATTGCCGCTGATATTATTACACTGATACGTCAGCAAGCTTTAGGTTCAGCGTTAATAAGCCATGAAGACAGGATAAGAAATGCAATCAGCAAGTTGAAGAAAAAACATAGCTTTAGTAAAATGGAACTTGACTGGTTGGGCAGAATTGAAACCTATCTCCTGCATGAAAGTATTTTGGATAAAGAATCATTTGAGACTGGAGCTTTCAAATCAAAAGGCGGGTACAAAGTAATAGATAAAATATTTAACAATAAGCTTGAAAATATTATAGAAGAAATCAATGAATACCTATACGAGGATTGGAGTGCATAATTTGTAATGAATAACCAGGAAATAGTGGCAAAGCTTTGGAATTTGTGTAATGTGCTGAGAGATGATGGTATTACATATCATCAATATGTTACTGAGTTAACATATATTCTGTTTCTTAAAATGGCAAAAGAAACAGCAACTGATAATCAAATACCCGAAAATTACCGCTGGGATAATCTCGTGAAGAGACAAGGTATAGAGCTTAAAAAATTCTACAATGAGCTTTTGACGTACCTCGGAGAGAATACCACGGGCAGAATAAGGGAGATTTACTCCGGTGCAAGGTCGAACATAGATGAACCTAAGAACCTGGAAAAGATAATTAAATCAATAGATGAACTTGATTGGTATTCTGCAAAGGAAGAAGGCCTGGGAAACCTTTACGAGGGATTGTTGGAGAAAAATGCGAACGAGAAGAAGTCGGGAGCGGGGCAGTATTTTACACCCCGTGTTCTTATTGATGTAATGGTTCAGCTGATAGACCCAAAGCCTGGCGAACTTTGCAATGACCCCGCTTGTGGAACTTTTGGATTTATGATTGCGGCCGACAGGCATATAAAGAAAAAAACTGATGATTTGTTTGCATTATCTCCGGAACAACAGGAATTTCAGAGGAAAAAGGCTTTCACAGGCTGTGAGCTTGTGCACGATACTCACAGACTTGCGCTGATGAATGCCATGCTTCATGACATAGAGGGAGAGATTCTTCTTGCTGATACGCTCTCCAATGCCGGAAAGGCTTTGAAAGGCTATGATGTTGTATTGACCAATCCCCCATTCGGAACGAAAAAGGGTGGTGAGCGTGCGACCCGTGATGACCTTACGTATCCGACGTCGAATAAGCAATTGAACTTTTTGCAGCACATCTACCGTTCATTGAAGGCGAATGGCAGGTCAAGAGCCGGGGTTGTTGTACCTGACAATGTTCTGTTTGCTGATGGTGATGGTGCAAAGATCCGTGCTGACCTGATGGACAAATGCAATCTACACACTATTTTGAGGCTGCCTACTGGTATTTTCTATGCCCAAGGTGTTAAAACCAATGTACTTTTCTTTACCCGGGGAGTTACTGATAAGGGAAACACGAAAGAAGTATGGTTTTATGATTTGCGTACCAATATGCCGAGTTTTGGTAAGACTACACCTTTAAAGCATGAACATTTTGAAGGCTTTATTAAGGCGTATACTGCTGAAGATAGGAGAGCTGTTCAGGATGAACGCTGGAGTGTATTTACAAGGGAGCAAATAAGGCAGAAAAATGATAGCCTTGACTTAGGATTAATCAGAGATGACAGTGTTTTGGATTATGAGGATCTGCAAGACCCGATTGAAAGCGGAGAAGAGATAATAGCCCAATTAGAGGAAGCTACTGATTTGATTATGAGTGTGGTTAAAGAACTCAGGAGTTTAGGTGGTGATAACTGATGGCGAAAAAAGAGAAGTTATCACTGGATGAAATGCTGGAGAAAGCACTTGTGAAGGACGAGGATAAGCCTTATGAGGTGCCGAGTAACTGGGTATGGACGAGATTAGGAGAAGTAAATTTTAGGAAATCAAAATCAATTAACCCTAAGAATAAGCCAGATGCTAAATTTGAATTATATAGTGTGCCAAGCTATGATGAAAATTATCCAGAAATAGTTACAGGATTTGAAATTGGTTCGACAAAACAGATTGTTGAGAAGAATGATGTTCTTCTATGTAAAATTAATCCAAGGCTTAATAGAGTATGGGTTGTAAGCGAATATACTGATTTTTTCAAAATTGCATCATCTGAATGGATAGTTATTACATTAATTAAACTTAATCCTAAATATAT
>DATCKN010000029.1:0-4237 GCA_036562185.1 Thermoclostridium sp. | reverse complement strand
CATAACACTGCTGAATAGCGGGAAAGTAACTCTGCTGACACAGACACTTAGATCCATACGGGATAATGGATTTGCCATATGATCCTTGCCCAAAAAGAGGGGCAGACAGTGACATAAAACCTAAAACAAGTTGACACGACCCATAAAAGATATATGCATTGACAAAAAATATTAAGAAGTATAAAATTATGTTAATCAATGTGAATCACTAAAAGTAGTTGGTCTAACGTAAATTATTAGCTTTTTGAACTTGTCTTTATAAACCCAGTCACATTACTTGCGTACCTTCAGGCAGGGGGTATTTATGTATATTGCACATAAGCGTGAAGACGGGAAAGAACAGCCCCTTTTAGAACACTTGAAATGTACCGCGGAAAAAGCGTCTCAATTTGCAAAGTGTTTTGGGAAAAGTGAAACGGCATTCATTTGTGGCCTTCTACATGATATTGGCAAATATTCTGAAGAGTTTCAGAACAGGATAAACAATGACGGGAAGCTGTGTGACCATTCCACTGCTGGTGCTAAAGTTTTGAAATCCATAAGTCCTGCGATAGGCAACTTGCTTGGATATGTTATAACAGGTCATCATTCAGGGTTGCTCAACGGGGGCGGTTGGGGAGCCGTAAATGAAGACGGAAGCATGTATGGGAGGTTGAAGAAAGAGATACCAGACTTTAGAGCATATAGTAATGAGGTTACATCTGATCTGTATCCTCCGTTGGAGATCATTGCAAGGCAATTGGCTGATACCAGGTCTATTGATATGCGTGATCAAGGTTACTGTTTTTCATTTTTAGTCAGGATGATTTTTTCTTGTTTAGTCGACGCTGACTTTCTTGATACAGAAGCATTCATGAATGATGAAAAGATCTCAAGGGGTGTTGAATGTAATTTCACTGAACTGGAAGATAAAATAATGCAACACACAAGAACTTTTGACACTAGTTCCGAGATAAATAAAAAGCGGAAAGGAATTTTTGAACAATGTCTTAAGAAAGCAGAAGAACATCCAGGTGTTTATAAACTGTCTGTTCCTACTGGAGGAGGAAAAACTATAGCTTCCATGGCTTTTTCACTCAGGCACATCAGGCACAATCCAACATTGAGACGAATAATTTACATAATACCTTTCACAAGCATTATTGAGCAAAATGCAAAGGTTTTTTCAGATATACTTGGAAGAGAATATGTTTTGGAACACCACTCAAATTATGATCTGAGTCAAAATGATGAGGAAGATTATAATGTTAAAAAACTCGCTGCAGAAAACTGGGATATTCCAATTGTAATAACGACTAATGTACAGTTTTTTGAATCGATTTACGGAAACAAGGTATCAAAAGTAAGGAAGCTTCACAACATAGCTAATAGCGTAATAGTTCTGGATGAAGTACAGATGCTTCCAACGGAGTACCTTATTCCTTGTGCTAAAGCAATCGAAGAATTGGTAAATAACTATAACTGCTCAGTTGTTTTATGCAGTGCTACTCAGCCCGAAATCGAGCGATTCATGTCAGAAAAGATTGAAGCTAAAGAAATATGCAGCAATATTACAGAAATGTACGAAGCTTTTAGTAAAATAAAGATTAGTTTTATAGGCGGTTTATCGTCTGGTGAACTTGTAAAAAGACTAAATAAAGAAAATCAGTGCCTTATTATTGTAAATACAAAGAGACAGGCGAAGAACCTGTATGAAAAACTTAAAGGGAAATATGGAACCGACGGTGTTTTCCATCTTTCCACATATATGTGTCCCGCTCATAGGTCAGAAAAAATAAAAGCAATAAAGGAGCGTCTTAAGGAAGGATCAAAATGCATCGTTGTATCTACTTCGCTTATCGAGGCTGGAGTCGATGTCGACTTTCCGGTTGTTTACCGTGCGATGTGTGGCTTGGATTCGATAATACAGGCTGCGGGCAGATGCAATCGTGAAAGGAAAAAAGATTTGGCATACGTATTTGTATTTGATTTTATAGATGAAGATTATAAAATCAATAAATCATCGCCATTTGGTAATTACTTATGGCAAAGGCAGTGCATCACTGAAATAGTTGCCAGGAAATGTGAAGATGTTACAAAACCGGAAGCGATAAAAAAATACTTTGATATACTTTTCAGCAATGCAGCGATATCAGAACTGGACAAAAAGAACATTGTAAAAAGACTGAATGAAGGTTTTTGCATGAATACTCCAACAGACTTCAATTTTGAATTTGAAGACATTGCCCGTGACTTTAAGATGATCGATGAAAATGACTATTCTGTCATTGTTAAGTATAATGACGATGCCGTAAAGAAAATAAATGAACTTGAATACGGTTATTTCACCAGGGATAAACTCAGATCGATACAGAAATATATAGTAAGCCTAAGTGTGCATGAATATAGAAAATTAAAAGAGATAAATGCATTAAAGGCAATAGGCGAACATATGAGCATATTGGTTTCCGGAGAAGACTATTCAGATGAAACAGGAATTATAGTCCCCGATCAGTTGGGCATTGCAGATTTCATATAAAGCCCCCCACTATTTTTATAGTGGGGGTTTTACTGATAATTACACAATTCTAATTTCAATCCACGCTTTAGGCGACAACTAGATTCTAGCATATTTGAACAAATGCAGTCAACTTATAGGGTAGCAATGTTTATAACAAGACATACAGAATAGCAATAGTATTGACAAATTTTGATATTTATTATAATGTATAATGTATAATAACACATTTCTAGAAAAGGAGGTGATATGATGGGATATGGTGTTAAAGTTCTCGTCGAAGGGGATTATGCTCTGTTTACTCGTCCGGAACTTAAAGTAGAAAGGTATTCATACGATTTCATAACACCTTCGGCGGCAAGAGGCATACTAGAATCCATTTACTGGAAACCGCAGATAAAGTGGAGAATAAACCGGATTCATGTGCTGAAAAAGCCGGAGTTTACGACAATACTAAGAAATGAAGTTGACTGTAAGGTATCTGATTCTGATGTGAGAAAACTTATGGAAGGCAGCAAATCAGCAAAAGGGTATATTGACACCACACAATCAATCCAGCAAAGATCAGCTACGGTCCTGAAAAACGTAAAATACGTCATTGAAGCAGATTTCATAATGACCGGGATAAACAGCGAAGAAGGAGACACACCTGAAAAACACTACAATGTAATCCTGAGAAGACTGAGAAATGGCCAGTATTTCCATAAAAGTTATCTTGGCACGAGAGAATTCCCGGCAAAAGTTACCTTACTGGAAGGTGAATGCCCGAAAAGTGAACTAGTCGGAGAACTGGATTACGGATTAATGTTGTATGACATGGATTATAGTGACAAAAACAATATAATTCCGATATTTTTCCGGGCAAAAATGGTAGATGGAATTGTAGACCTGACCAATGTGGAGAAAGTGAGGTGATTGAATGCTGCATGATTTAGTACGGTATTATGAAATCCTTGCGGCTGAGGAAGACAGCACCATACCGAAAATAGGATTTGGCACAGCAAATATTTCATTTTCATTAAATATTGATGATGATGGCAATCTTATCAATATTACTTCTTGCAAAATAGCCGTTGGAAAGAAGACGGTTGCAAAACCTATGACAGTACCTGAGCCGGTTAAAGGAAAAACGGGGTCAAAAATACTGCCTGACTTCCTTTTTGGAAATTCCAGCTATGTATTGGGATTCGATAATAAAGGGAAGCCTGACAGAGCGAAGGCATGTTTCGAATCATTTAAAGAGCATAACATCTCTATACTTCGTAATGCGCGCTGCAAAGAAGCAAACGCAGTTATTAAGTTCCTGGAGAAGTGGAATCCTGAAAAAGCACTGGACAATACGGTAATTAAAGAGAATATTAATGAGATATACAAAGGTGCAAATTTTATATTCCGTTATAATGGCATTGTTGATGTACATAATGTACCAGCAGTAAAAGAGGCGTGGATGCAGTATAAGAGTAAATCATCCGAATGTCCTGTCCAGCAATGCCTCGTTACCGGAGAGAAAGCTCCAATAGCTATATTGCATCCAGATATAAAAGGGCTATATAATGCACAGGCAGCCAAAATTAAACTTGTTTCCTATAATAGAGAGGCTTTTGAATCTTACAACACATCAAAAGAAAAAAGACAGGGCCTGAACGGCCCGGTGAGTGAGTATGCGGCTTTTGCATACGGGACTGCACTTAATGCATTGCTTGCGGACGAAAGCCATAAAATCATACTGGGCGACACCAC
>DATCKN010000020.1:0-28770 GCA_036562185.1 Thermoclostridium sp. | reverse complement strand
ACTGCTGTTGTCAGAAGCATTATATATTCATTTCCTTTGCTGTTCCATACATCCAAAGGCGTTACCGATACCTGGTTAAGCCTCACCGGTGTGAGTTTGCCGTCGCTGTCTTTCAGGTAAATCGAAGTTACATCATGTATAATATAATGCCGGTCCTGCCACTTGCCCAGATATAACATTGCATGCCCGGGCATATATAAAGGTGTGCCCGGCTTTAACGAATCAAGGATTTTGATTCGCTCTGCTCTGCTTTTGCCGCTGAATGATATATAGCCTTTCATTTTTTCCTGTTGATATGAATTTCGGGGAAAAATAATCCCGAAAGAACGGTACACATCTAATACAAAAGCCGAGCAATCCCTGGCATTATTCATTCCTCCCCATCCATAGGGTTCACCTAAAAATTTAAAAGCTTGTATCAGCACATTATCCACCGTAAAATCGAGAAAGCCGGCTGATACATCTTCAGAAACAGGCAAGGTTATCTGGACCAACTCAAGATTATTGTCATTTGCGGTCGGGAAATTGACTGTATAGCCGGCAGAGTTTTTGGATACTATCGGCAGTGCTACGCCCATATCCAGCTGCAGGCGGGAAACCCGTTCATCGTGGGATTCAGGCGTAAAAATTACCGGAGCCTTGACAACAAGCAAATCCCCGGAAGCACGGTATTCTATCAGCTCTTTATCCGAGCATAATGCAACATCTTCTACGGGTATCCACCCTTTATAATTGTATATTTCTGCAAAATACCACAGGCCATCGGCACTTGTATGGTATATAAGCACAGGCTCGGCAGCGTAAACTGCAGTTTCTGTAAAATAGTCAACCTGCCGGTTTGAAGGGCTTGAAAAAGAAGATTTAAAGGATGGCCAGGTACGCATTTGTGTACGCCTTACAGCAAATCCGTATTTTACATTTACGGTTCCGGTAATTTTTTCGGTGTTCAGATTGCCCTTAAGCTTAGTATAGTCCTGATGCCGGTATTCTTCTCCTTTTTCATCATATCTTGCCGATTTTGGAACAATACTTAATTCATTTATCCATTTAAGAACTTCCTCTCCCTTTACTTCCCGGGGCAGGATTTTAAAATCAAAAAGAAACGGCAGGCTTTTATAGTTTTCTTCATTATAACGTTCTATTTCCCCATGCGTCATAATAATAACTGAACCAGAGCCACCATACTGCTCCATCCAGAATGACGGTTTCAGCATATCCGATGTTACACCCCGAACCATAGGACCTGTATATTCGCCTGTTTTATATATATCATCGTTATCTGCAATATATTCTGCGGGACTGTCAGAACTTCGGGATGTATCTGAAACACCGGTGTCATCGTTCCCGGCCGGTCCGGTTGGTACCACTTCGTTCCCGCAATTTTCCTGTTCTTCAGAACCATTTGTCTTTGTTTCATTAACAGGCTCATTATAAACCGGGTTTATACTGCCGTTACCTGAGGTTTCATTGCTTTTGCAGGCGGGTATCAAAAGAAGAATTACAATAAACAAAATAAACTTTTTCACGCTTTTTCTCCAAAATTCCTTTTTTTGTTGAAAGATATGCAAAAATTATTTTGCATTACCGCTAAAAAGATCATATCAGATCACATTTTAGCCGTCAAAGTTCTTTACACTTGAAAAATATGGATACAATTTGACATGATACCGTTAAAGCATTAATATGCCATGAAGGCGGATACGTGATGGGCGCTTGCCTGTTTGAATATATTGCAGTATTAAGATAAAAGAGATTATATTAATTTACCATTACTGTTCACTCTTTCTGTATATATGCCTGTATGTAGTCGGCGAAACACCCTCCACCTTCTTAAAGACTCTTAAAAACGTGGTTCTGTTTTCTATCCCGACCTTCGTGCAAATATCCTGGATCTTCATGTTTGTATCGCGCAGCAGCTCTTTAGCCTTATTTATTCTTACTTCATTAATATAATCGGTCAGCAGCATGCCTGTATTATTCCTGAAAACTCTTGAAACATATTTGGCTGTAACTCCCATTTCATCTGCAATTTGCTCGAGGCACAGATCCGTCATATAGTTTTCCTCTATGTATTGGGTTATCATTGAAACCAGATTGCCTTGTCTTGATATTTGAACAGCAGACATTTCGATAACCTTACGGTAAAACTTTTTAATGTTTTCTTTCAATTCATGATTATCAACAGCAATATCAAAGTGCTGCTTATCATCGATATCAAAATCCACGGAAGATAAGCCAATATCCCTTATATCCTGCCCCCTTTCCGCCATAAACCGGATCCCAAGCTTATACAATTCTCTTGTCAGGTGCAGAATATGGTCATATGATGCATCTGTCTGTATGTTTCTGTCAAATATCTCGTCAATAACCGAATCTGTATTGCTGATATCCCCTGATTTTAAGCAATTCAGCAGTTTTTGCTCATCATAAAACGTGTATACCAGTTTATCGCTCATCGGAATGTGCTCTGCATGTATGATCTGGAAATTTTCCTCCTTATCCCTTTTGCTGATGGCTGTCATTGATTCGTTATATGAGGCTTTCAGATCATTGAAGTCTGTAAAAAATCTTCCCACTCCGACAGAAATATCGCAGTATCTTTCATCATTCTGAAACAGGGACAAAATATGGTTAAACCCTTTGTAAATAATTTCAGTATCACCGTTTTCCACATTGGCAATGCATATGTATATGTTCCTTCCGTATTCCATGATGTATACAGGCATGTAATCCCTTAAAATTTCCTGCAGAACCTTTTTAATCCCGTCGAATACATATAAACGTTCTGTATCCTGTATTTCATTATAGAAATGCTCTTTAAAATCGAACAAAATACTGCAGCATATATAACCCTTTTTTGAAAAATCAAATTCTTCATTAAGGGTTTTTTCCAGAATATCTTTGTCATCAAGCTTATGCCCCTTCAAAAGCAGCAGCAGGGAATATTCTATATATTCATTCGTGTATATATCATATTTTTCTTTGTACTGCAGCTGGTTATCAACCAATGATTTTATGAATGAACTAATCATGTCCAGTTCATCCATTTTAACCTTTTCACCGTCTTCAATACGCAGCAAGTCCTTTTTCTGCACAATGGTGTCCCTGATATTTTTAATCGGACTGTAAATATTGGAGCTGAAAAGGAAAGATAAAAATATTCCTATTATTAAAAAAGTAATACAAAGCCCAACTGTCATCTGCAAAATTCCCCTGGTCAGGTTTGAAAGCTCTTCTGTAGGGGTAATTGCAAAATAACGCCATCCATAAAGCTCGGATTTAAATTCAGAATAAATATAACTTCCGCCGTTTAACTGAATTTCATTTTTATTCCCGGGCTGGCCTAGCAAATTTTGCAGGTGATTATAAAAACCATCACTGTCATATATAATCTGATTATTGTCGTTAACTACAAGGAAGGACGTGGATTTAAACACACTGTTGCCCTTCAGGGTTTCTTCTATTGCATTGACATCAATATTTACGACCATTATCGTATCATGAATACCAGCCTTGTTATGCATTACAACTGGTACCACGGTTTTTACAACCTCAAGATTTTTAACGTAAACATCAGTTTGCGCAAGCAATTCAATAAAATCAGAGGATTTTAACTTATCTTTCCAGAAATCAGCATCATAATCTGCGTAACTGTGAATGCTGTTAAAAAATGTATCAAACTCGTTTAATCCTGCACCAACATATACGACATTTTCATCAACATAAGTAAAAATACTTGTTGCAAAGCCGCCAACAATATTTTCATTTCTCTGTATAATCCTGGGGATTCTCCAGAGCCCCGATTTAATAACCGCAGTTTGCTTTGATCGCGGTACAAGATACGTCCTTACAAACTCATCATTAAAGAAACCGGCGCCTGTTTCCTGGGCAGACTTTATATACATGTCAATTGTATTCGAAGCCGATTCCAGGTTCATTGTTATCTTTTCCTGGAAATTATCTTTTATCATTTTCGCTGAGTTTATATATGTAATTAATCCTATTATTATAACAGGAATCAAAAACAGCAGAAAATAGAAGAGCAGCTTGAAATAGAGGCTTTTGCCCTTATGCAAAAAGAATCTGATATCCTTTTTTATTACCGTGAATTTTCCAAAACCAGCCGTCTTTCATCACCCTGCAACATATCTCATTCAAAAATGCCATTACAAAAGAAAACTCATTCTTAATCCTAACATGTCGGTAAACATAAGTCAAAGCCGAGCTTTGGTTTACTTTTTTCGAATGTATCGATAAATTCTGACAGGCTCAAATAAACCGTAGGGTTTTACCATATAGTCAGGAGTATACTCACTGTGTTGTGTTCTGAACGAGGCACTGTTCACCGCATTTGCCCTGAAAGTCTGATGGAATGGGCCGAAAAAGTTTCTGGGGCTTCCCATTACCTCTATCTCAATATGATTTCTTCCCTCAGTAATTACACCGGTTATATCCACCTGTGATGCCGCTTTCCATGGAACAAAACCCGCTGTTTTTCCGTTTATCCTGACTTCAATATTAACAGCAGAAAAATCACCCAGTTCAAGAATAATCCTTTCGTCATCACAGAACTTTACCTTACTGCTGTATAAATAGTCAAAATGATAAACCATACTCCCGGCATAGTGTTTATAACCCTGCAAAGTCCAGTCTCCAAGCACTAATTTTTCGGGTTCGTTTATTATGGCTCTGCCGGCATCTAGGGCAAAATCCCCTATTATATAACAGTCTTCAATTTCCATGAAATTTTTATATTCGCACCTTAATACAAGTATGTTTAATCCCTCTTTGACACCTGATAACGGGATTTTCCGCAATGCTTTGTCAATGAACCAGCCTGTTTGATTAACCTGTTGTTCTGTTCCATTCAGTATGATATTGAACCATCCGGGTTTTTCCAAAACAAGTTCCAACCTGCTTTTCGGAAGATCTTTTACATTGAATTCAAATTCAAAGGAAACCTGTGTCCCATCCATAGGATGAGGCTCATTAATCCAGGTATATCTTTGCGGGTTTCTGTCGTTCAAATGAATTAAACGCATGCCAAGCCTTTCCCTTATTTCCTTCTGCGCCATCCATACATCCATTGTGTCGGACCATTCTTCATTGGCTATACGGTAACGGCAGCGATCAAGCACAAGAGAGTTAGGCATTGTTCTGTCAAATGAAAAGTTTGTTCCTGAAAAGCCTGAAATTTGCATATCATATGCTGCTTCTGCCCGGGTATTGGCTTGTTTTTCAAACCCTTTTTCAATTATATATAAATGCGAATCCGAAGGACCAAAATTAACATCAATTATAGTTTTGCCATCTGTCACGGTATACCCGGGTGTTGTTATTTTTCCGTCAAGAGGCGCCCATTCCTGAACAGTACCCTCGGAATGAAGTGTTATCGTACCTTCATATCCTTTTTTCCTGTCATTGTTTACCGTAAATAAAATCCAGAACTCGCCTGCATCCCTAAGCATATACAGTATGGAAGGTATTTCTTCTCCGGAACTGTACTGAATGTTAATCATACCGGGGTTTAATTTATTCAGTAAATTTTTAAGCCCGGTCCATTCGGAAACAATGAACATATTTTCAGATGAAAACAGCTCATTAATCTCATCGGATGCTTCTCCTGAAATCATTGCAGGCACAGGTTCCAGCGCAATAGCCTTTCCGCCTTCTTTCAAAAAGGATTTTAAAAGATTAACGGTACTTCTCAGCAAAGTTTTAACCGGAGGAATTATAACAAGCTTATAACCTTTTCTGTTTACATACAGCTTCCCATCCCGTACGCTTCCGGTTTCTTCCATGATCAATTCATCGCCCAGATCAAAATCATTATGGCAGCCCATCAGATATTTCAACAGCAAATTAAACCTGTCGCCGTATTCCTTAACACGGGGTATATCCCTGTCATCTCCCCTTTTCGGGAGTCCGTACGGATTGGTTCCAAGCATGCACCATGCCGTTGTTGAAGGATGAATTACCAGGATGTCCCTGACAGCTTCTCCCTCGGTAAGAACAGCTGAAAGCCTTGAAAAATAATCCTCAATGGCCTTGTTATATTTCCACCAGGTGGTATTATAATTGAATGAAGGAGGATAGTCCCTTTTTCTGCATCCCCTGAGAGAATAAAGGGCAAGATGCTGGCACCTTATGTTGACCCCCATAGCAAACTGAAAATCGCCAATCCATTTCTGCCCTTCAAAGTCAAAATCCCACCCTGTACATCCATAGGTTTCGGTGATAACCTGTTTCCGCCCGTATTGGTTTGCCACGCTTGTACATTGCTTTACCGTAATGTATTCATCAGTTTGGTTGTTGAGCATATCAATCCCGGGAATATGCTGATAGCGGTAATTCGGCATGATGGCACCGCAGACCCTTGTGGCTATTCCCAGGTTGTTTTCCCACAGAAAATGCCCGGTAAAAGCCAGCCCGTTTTTATCACACCATTCGTATAATTGCTTTGTATATGATTCCGAAAACAGTTCGGTAACGGTCCACCAATAGTCGTGCCTTGCTTTTTCGGAATATTTTCCGTTAAAGAATATATAGGGTATGTAATCAAGAATGTCGTAGCCTCTTCTTTCTTTGAAAAAACCAGGGAACATATATGTCCATGGAATCCACCCGGGATCACCTGAAAAACGGCAGGTACGGTCATGCAGTCCGGGCTCATCGGTAAATATACCCGGAATGGTATTTCCAAACTCCGCACCAACATGCTCCTTATATGCTTCATAAGTTTTTTCTATGAAACACCTTACTGTTTTTGGGTTTAAATTGTCCGGAGGACTTTGATTATTAAACCATTCGCTTTTTAGGGAGATTTCCAGACGGAAAATCAACAGCACCCCATGTTCTGGCCGGGGCAACGGCCTGGATATATCCAGCCGTTCGCATTCAGCAATGTTCATCCCGTCCACCTTGGCTTTAAAAAGAGCCTGTACCGATGGCTCCGGCAAAAAGCCCTCTGTTGATATTTCTATTGTCAGTCCTTTTGCCCTGAATTCCTCGCTCTCGGCAGTAACCTTGCCCCCCGCAGTACCCGACGGCCACCTGTCCTCATCATAAAGCCATGCGTATATACCGCTTTTTTTTGCTTCTTCCACCGAGGCTTTAACACATTCCATCCATTCGGTTCCCATATATTCTGTTTCAAGGCCTTCTCTTGAATGCATGAAAAATCCGCCCATACCTTGCTCTTTCATCGCTCTTACCTGCGTCCTGAGCTCGTTCGGGTCAAGTTTGTCATTCCAGGCCCAGAAAGGTGCTGAGCGGTATTTTGCAGGTGGATTCTCAAACATTTCTTTCAGCAAAGTTAACTTGTCCATTGAAAACCTCCCGTTATTTTACGGAGTTAACATAAGCTCGCAGAAAACAATTCTTTCCCTGTGCCACGTATATGTGACATATACAGTCTTTCCCTTTATTACAACGGCAGGGTATGAGAATTCTCCGGGGAATTTTTCAAGAATAAATCCCTGTTTCCATGTACCTCCGTTATCTTCAGATATCCCCAATATCAACGGTGTTCTTGGACCCTTATACATTCCCACCGGGTTGTAGGCAAGCACAAGCGTTCCGTCGTCGGCTCTATCCAGGTCAATGCCGCTGTTATTGTTCGGCAGGTATGTTGGATAAGCCGGGCACCATGTTTTTCCATAATCTGTAGAGTCACTCCTGAATATTCTTGCAGCAGTACTCCTTAACAGCATGTGTACATGCCCCGGGGCTGACTCCCAAAGTGTCGGCTGGATAATTCCTTTCCCGGGCATTGAATCATCATGATTATACGGTACAATGCCGCTCTTGTGCCATGTTTCCCCTTCATCATACGAAAGATCAACAAACGCGTCCCAGTATTTGCCTTCCAATGATGCCGGCGCTGCCCATGTGCCATCAGATAAAACAATGGGTTTGTTTTTTACCGGGCCACGTCCCCCAACATCACCCGGTACCAGTTCCTTTGGTTCGCTCCATGTTATGCCCCCGTCGTCGGAATATATGGATAATGTGTACCATGAGGGTATTTTATGCCCGACTTTGTAATAAAGAATGATTCTCCCGTCTTTTTTTCTGAACAGTACCGGGTTCCAATGAGGAATTCCTTCAATGTCTGCCACCTTCACAGGGTAACTCCATTTCCCGTCCTGTTTCCTGGACATCCAGATGGCCACGTCATCCGCACCTTCCCGTGAACCACCGAACCATGCAACAAGGATGCTTCCGTCATCAAGTTTTACAAGCGTTGACGCGTGGCAGCTCTTGAATGGTCTTTCCTCCTCAAATATAAATTCCTGTATATTTTTTATAAGTTGCATTATTTTCAACCCCAATTCCATTTTAAATGTTCAATATTTTGCGGTATTCATCAATAACAGCCTTAAGCTGCATAACTTCCAGCTTTTTTGAATATGAAAAATCCTCAGCCTTTTTAACCCTGCTTTCAAGTTTTATATCCAATCCTTCCAATTGCATGTGGTACTTTGCATTAACAGGGTAATACTGGTATTCGATTACAGAGGCAAATCCCAGTACATTCTGAAGCTCCCCGGCAATGTCCGGCTTCGTTGACCAGTTATTGCAAAGCCATACATACAAATCGGGATGAAAATTTGCCATTACGCCGCTGTATCCTTCGGCGCCGATTTTCAACGTTTCCAGCAATGTAGCCGAATTGGCATTATATATCTTTAAATCCGTTCCTTTCACGGCTTGAAGTTTCGCTTCAATTTGTTTCGTATCACAGCAAGTATCCTTCAAAAACAGAAAGCGTCCGGTGGACGCGCACCAGTACAACAGTTCGGGATTCATAAGTCTTTTATATGGGTAAGGGCATTCATAAATACCCAAAGGTGCATCTACTTTATTAAGAATAATCTCGGCATTTTTCTTCCATACATCATCACTATCGTTTATACCGGCCAGGCGGTTGCTTACCAGCACTACTGCGTCTACTCCCGAATCAGCTATTCTTTGAAGCTCGTCAACCTGATCATCAATTTTTTCTGAGACATGACCCGAAGCAATAACCTGCACACGGCCATTGGCTGCTTTTACAACGAATTTGGCTATTTCAACCCTTTCATCAACGGTCAAATAAAACATCTCACTGGACTGGCAGACAGCAAAAAGCCCATGTACTCCGTTACTGATATACCAGTCAACAAGTTTTTCGAGGGCGGAATAATCCACTTTTCCTGATTCGGTAAATGGTGTCAGCATAGTTGGCCATACACCGCTGTTTATTTTTCTGCATTCCATTATTGGGTTCCTCCGTTATTTACCTTTCCTTTATATCAGGTAAAAATGCAAGTTACAAGTAATCCTGATAAACTGCCAATGCCTGTTTCCTTGCTTGAAACAGGCATTGGATTATCTTTACCAATTATTGCTGCAACCGGGCCAAAGCATTGTTATAAATCTGTTCAAGCTCCAGTGCACCCATTTCTATTGCTTTTTCTATAACCGCATCATATTCGCTGATATCTTTCACACCTATTATAAACTTGTCATATTCCTGTTCAAGCATTGTATTCAAAGATGCAAGTATATCCTTAACTCTTTCTGCTTCTTCTGCCGTAAGAGGCGGATCCATAACAGGCTCAACATAAGCCTTGTCATTACCTACTATAGTCCAATATTCATCGTAAAGATCGCTCCATGTACCGGTTAATTTTTCTATCTGGAATTGGGTCATGGTATTGCAGGCCCATAATGAGAAATTCAGCTTTGTTATTCCTAAATCTGAATAAATAGCATAGTATGGTGAGGGCTGAGCATCCTTGAATTTTGCTACATAATCAGCTATAAACTGCGGCTGGCCGTTTTCATCTATGTAGAAAGTTTCGCCTTCAACACCGAAGTTGGTTATATTCGATCCTTCTTCTGAATACATCCAGTCAATAAACTTAATTACCGTATCGGGATCCTTTATTTTCGCATTGACTGCATACATTTCACCGGTGAAAACCGTAGCATAGAATACAGCTCTTCTTACTCCGTCCTGGTTTGCAGGTATTGGTATTATCTGGAATGTAGCTTCAGGATCGGTTTTACGAAGATTATTTGTATAGTTCAGTCCAAATCCACTGTTGTCAAGGAAGAAGAACGACTTACCACTTGTAAGATTTTCTTCCCATTGCTGTTTCGTGGACACTGCATAGTCCGGATCCAGGACACCCATCTTGTATGCTTTATTCAAATAAGAAAGCACGTTCTTAAACTCTTTCGTTGCTGGGCCAAATACATAACGGCCTCCGTCCACGTCATAGTCATAGTAAATTCCATCGTCACCATAGCCTGAACCAAGCATATAAGCTATTTTCTGGATATTTTTGACCGTACCGCTCCTCATCGACCATGGTATAGAATTCGGGTAAATTTCCTTCAGCTTGGCAAGTACATCAAGCAATTCATCAAAAGTATCTGGTGTTTTCAGATTATGCTTTTTAAGCAGGTCCACACGAATTACAGGGCCAACGCCGTTTTTAGCTTCGTTTCTGGCAATAACCGGGAATCCATACAGTTCACCGTCAAGTGTTACTTTTATAAGGTCAGGTATGTTTTCCCATTTTTCTTTAAAATATACCATGTCATTCTTGACATAATCCATCAAAGGCAAAAAGATTCCCGTAGTTCCGTAATCATTTACATCGCTTTTGCTGATCCTGATTATGTCAGGCAAATTGTTTGTAGCTAACAGGATTTTTTTCTTGTCCTCATAGTTGCTGCTTGGTACGACTTCAAAATCCAGTTTTATGTTGGTCTTTTTAAAGATTTCCTGCTGGGCAGGCGCAAAATTCTTTACAGGCTGGTTCGGATGCTCAGGAAACATAACTTTCAGTACGCGTTCTTTTTCTGAAATCTTGCCGGAGCTTTTTTCCGTGTTGTCGGCTGCCTGTGTTGGCGCAGTTGCCGACTGATTGCCTGTATCGGCGCCGCTGCTGTTACCTGCAGGTTTTGCACAGCCCGTAACCAATGACAATGCCATTACCAGGCATAAAAATAGTACAACAGTTTTTGCATAAGACTTTTTCATACAAATCCCTCCTGTTAATTTACTGATTTTTGAAGAAAGAAAAGCTATAAGTTGTGTAAGATATATAATCATCCGCTGTCGCTACCCTTTAAGTGCCCCTATCATTACACCTTTTGCAAAATGCTTCTGTAAGAACGGGTACACCATTAATATGGGTACTACAGAGATGATAATGACCGCATATTTGTAATTCATCGCTACAACAGCAAAATTTGACTCGACATTGCCTATAGATGTCTGCTGATCTGCAAACTCTCCGGCTATAACAATGTTTCGTAATAATATCTGAACAGGGTATTTGGATTTGCTGTTCAGGTATATTAATGCAGAGAAAAAGCTGTTCCAATGCTGAACGGCATAAAACAAAACCATGGTGGCCATAATTGGTTTTGAAAGAGGCAGAATAATCTTCCAGAGAATCTGCAAATCGTTTGCCCCGTCCAGGAAAGCAGATTCCTGCAGGGAAACAGGTATGTCCTGGAAAAACGTCCGCATGATAATCATATTGAAAGTATTAATTGCAGGCGGAAGCACAATGGACCATATAGTATCAATCAGCCCCAGTTTAAGCACTACAAGGTACAGCGGAATCATACCACCGCTCATAAACATTGTAAATGCAACAATAAAAGTGAACACAGGTCTTCCGTAAAAATCCTTTCTTGAAAGGGGATAAGCGCACATTGATGACAGTACAATATTAATTGCCGTACCAACCGTTGTATATATTATTGTATTCAAATAAGCTCTCCATATATCCGAGTTTTGAAAGACAGTTTTATATGCGCTTAATGTAATGCCCTTAGGCAAAAGGTATACTTCACCCCTGCTGACATATATTCCATTGCTGATGGAGACAATGAAAATATAATACATTGGATAAACTGTAACAAAAACCAATATTAAAAGAAGTATATGGTTTATAACATTAAAAATTTTATAACCTGTGGACATTTTAATTTTCCGGGTCTTGCTCATTATTATCGTCTCCTTGCCTTACCACAATCCGGTTTCACTAAGCTTATTGGATATCTTGTTCGAAGTATAAAGGAGTATTAATCCTACAACGCTTTGAAACAGGCTGACCGCCGTTGCATAACTGAAATCGTTTCCCAAAAGCCCGCGCCTGTAAACATATGTCGATATGACATCTGCGGTTTCATAGGTAGAACCGTTATAAAGAAGTATTATTTTCTCATAACCAATGCTCATCAGCCTGCCAAGATTCATTATCAGCATTATCGAAATGGTGGGTTTAATACCTGGCAGAGTAATATGAATCATTTGCTTCCACCTGTTTGCGCCGTCAATCGTGGCAGCTTCATACAATTCTTCATCTATACCAGCAAGTGCAGCAAGATATACTATTGAACCCCAACCTACATTCTGCCATATCCCCGAAGCAATATATATCGTTCTGAACCATTCAGGCCGCATTAGAAACTGAATTCGTTCTCTTCCAAGCGCAATCAGGATCTGATTCACAAAACCGTCGGAAGAAAGAAAGTTCACAATCATTCCGCAGACTACTACAGTTGAGATAAAATGAGGAAGGTAGCTTACACTTTGTACGAATTTTTTAAAGCCCCTGTTCGGAAGCTCATTTAATAAAAGTGCAAGGACTATCGGTGCCGGAAATGACCAAAACAGTCCATATATATTTATAAGTAATGTATTTCTGACCAGTTTCCAGAAATAGGGATCGGTAAGGAATTTTTCAAAATGCTTGAATCCCACCCATGGGCTGCCAAGTATTCCCTTAACAACGTTATAATCTTTAAAGGCTATTATAATACCATACATTGGCCAGTAGTGAAATAAAATATAATAGCATAACGGTAAAAAGAAGATTAAATATAAATACTTGCTTCTTTTAACCTGCCTGATAAAATGAGATTTTCTTTTTTCTCTCATTTTACCCCCTATAGCATTTTGTGTGGTTTTCATATTGGATTTCCCCCTGCCAAGACTTTTGGTGTTAACAACGTGCACATCTAGTATTATAAGGCTTAACTCAAAAATGGAAAGATCCAATAAGGTGAAAAATGATGCACTTTTCTACCAGGGGCAAAATGATTCATTTTTCTGCTTTGATTAATTTTTCACTCTTTAATTAAATCCCCGAAGCAAGTTAATATAATTATTATGCCGGCATGGCTGCATGATGCAGGTAAATGTACCCCAAATGCTGCCCGAATTACGGCACACCAATATTTGTATATCATTTTTGGCATGATATGCCGTTTTCAATTTTGGAATACCCGGCAGCGGACAGGCCTGTTATTGGTTGCAATGTCAGGATACGGTTTACATTCAAGCAAGGTGTATTTTAATCACATATTTCCGGTTAAAACAACATGCACCAAACAGAATCGGGATTTCTGTCTGGTGCACTGCTAAGGATACGATCCTGATATTAAAATCAGTTTAATCAATCATCATTCTCAGGCTCTGCAACCGGTTCACCGTATGCAATTTTCTTCATCAGCTCCCTGTAGTACAGGAAATTTTTTAGCGGAACATCAAACGGCACTGCATGATCAACATGAGGTACATAACCACCTTTTTCAATAAGTGCCGGCACTTTGGACATAACTTCGTTATAAATGGCCTTTTTATTCTTTGCCAGCTCTCTTTTGTCAATTCCTCCGAAAAGCGCAAAACCAGGGTATTCCTTTCTCAGTTTCAATAAATCATTGCCTGCAGCAATTTCACAGGGAGACATTCCGTCCACCCCGCACTCGATCCAGCAGGGAATCAACCCGCCGGGATACCCGTCACAATCCACATAGACAAACCTGACACCATTTTCTCTTAAGAAACTGATGAATCTTTTGTAATGCGGCATCATAAACCTTCTGAACATTTCTGGAGATATCATCGGTGCATTTTTATATGCCATGTCCTCCTTCAGTTCCACCATATCAATTTTCAGTTCCTTAATTCCTCTTTTTAGTGTTTCAATGTAAAAGTCGGTTAGGAAACCGAACATTTCATCGATTAGCTGTGGCATGTCATAAAAAGCAAGGCAAAAATTTTCAAACCCCATCCAGTCTCTTACAGTCCAGAACAGGAACGGCACTGAAAGATGAGAAGCCACAGGGGCATTTGCAATGATATCCGCCCTTAAAGGCCAGTTTTCAACATACCGGCATGGCTCGCTGCTGTCGTACCGCTTTTTCATTTCGATAAAATCTTCCCGGTTTTCCACCGGAAATTTCAGCCAGGAACGTGTAACAAAACCCGGATTCTCAATTTCTGCAAAATCTTTTCTGATTGCTCCGGTGTTGTCCTGCCAAATCCTGTACTTGCCATCCTCTTCAAGAGTTTTTTCTTCAAATGCGGGATACAAGCTCAATGATATCGGAACACTGATGTAGAACGGATCAAGATCGAAAAAGGATTTCTGATTGGCATCCTCCGGATACCCTTGCTTAACCCATTCGCGTATTGTTGCCTTACGGACATTCCATTCAACAAGCGGGATTCGATCCACCGGTTTGAATAATAGAGTATTCATTAATCTGTCCCTGCTGTTCAATATATCACCCCTATTCCATATAAACAAATATAATCTTAATGCCTTTACAGTTTATAGTTCAGTACGGTTTCATATAAAGCTATCACATTTTCCAGCGGAACTTCTGCATGCATTTCAGATGATGAGCCCAGCATAATCTTTCCTTCTGAATCTTCAATGGCTTTCACAACCGCATCCCTTATTTCTGAGGGCTTTCCAAACGGAAGAAGAGTTGATGTATCAATACCTCCGGCCATTATTAAATCCGGATACCTTTTGTGTATCAGCTTAATATCCATGCCTGCTGCGGTTTCAATCGGATTTAAAATATCCACGCCTGCTTCCGCAAAATCATCCAGTATTTCCATAAGATTGCCGTCTGAGTGGAACATAAATTTCCATCCGGCCTTATGGCAGGCATCAACAACTCTTTTCAGCCTTGGGAAAAACTCCTTCCGTAAATAAGCGGGAGAAAACATCGTTGTTCCTTTAAATGCGATATCTTCTGCCATGAATAGTCCTTGAGGCTGTATGGCCAAATCTTTTGAAAGATCTTTAAGCACCCCGATTTTTCTTACCGCGGCTTCGGTTTTTGCCTCCAGTGCTTCGGATATCACTTCAGGGCAGTCATAGAGGAAATATGAAAACTGGTCAAGGCCTATTTCTGAATGGAGATATCCGAGACCAACCCCTCCAACACTCCAGAAAAGATATGTATCACCCAGTTTCTCGCTCAGAGCGGTAAATTTATCTATAATTTTCCGTACATTATCCTCCAGATTGCTGAAATCTGTATCCCTTGCAATATGTTCTTTCCTGAGATAGCTCTCATATTCTTCAGCGTCTGCAAAACGTACCGGTTCATTCCAGGTGGTCCAGCGGTATTGCCTGGCCTTGCGGCCATCAGGCAAAACTGTTTCTTTGTCGGGCACAGGATATTTAACCGAAGCCCTTGTAGCGTCCAGTATTTTACCTACCGCCCTGTAAACCAGTTCCTCTGCATTTTCATAAGTCAGCTTGCCACCCGAATAATATTCAATTGCCGCATCATTTCGCAGCAAATCAAAAATCGGAACCCTGTCAACCCGTTCTTTGTTCAGAAGCCTGTTCACTCTTTCAATGCTCGTCATTATCTTCTTCCCCCTTCCTGATATACAAAATCATGTTTATTTAAAAAACTGGGGCAGGTACTCACGGTGGGCATTGAGCAGCTCATCGGTCAATTGCCCGGCAGCTTCCTTGTTCAAAAGCTCAGGAGATATATGCATTGCGCGTACCACAAGGTTCCTGTCCCCTGTGATTGCCGCTTT
This sequence comes from Thermoclostridium sp., assembly GCA_036562185.1. Lineage (GTDB taxonomy): Bacteria > Bacillota > Clostridia > DSM-8532 > DSM-8532 > Thermoclostridium. The sequence continues at coordinate 12,902 of DATCKN010000020.1, read as the reverse complement.
TACTGTAGCCTCCTGTTCATCAATAACAGTCTGCATGTAGCCGGTCAAATACTCAGGTATCTCTCCGCTCATTACAGGGAAAATTCCACTGCCGTTAACATGAACCCAGGTTTCCACAATTACATCTTTGGGCAAATTCGAAACCTGCCCCTGGTTTGGCATAGCAGCAATGCAGCTCGATGGTTTCCCGGTATACAGCGATTCAACAATAACTGACAATGCTTCGTTTGACGGTTTTATTTCAGGGAGAGGTTTTTTCCCGGCTAAAATATCATGTATCTCATTAACTTTTTTATCCACCAGGAGTTGTCTCCTCGGCAAAACTCCCTTCCGGCGTATATGATATTTTTTCATAAGTTCCAGGTCATTGCAGTAATAAGGCAGGTTTTCAGCAACATGGTTTGATGATCCTACAGGGAAATATCCAAACCGTTCGTAGAGATAAAAGTTAAAATAATACTCCATGTTATGTCCGACGAGTTCCTGCTGGATAATATCATCGGTGGTATTTGTTTTTAATATTCCGTGCTTGTTATTGAAATACTCAACATACCTTTCAAGTGACAATTCATTATCAACGGGTATTCCCTTGACAGTAATATTTTTAAGCCAGGTAAAGTGGTTTACCCCTACGCTCAAAGCATTAACTTCACTGGTATCAACCCCGAAATAATCGGCCAGCATTGCTATGGTTCCGGCATAGTTATGACAAAGCCCGACACATTTTATCGATGTTTCCATGCATACAGCACGGGTAAGCTGTGACAACGGGTTCGTTACATGAACCAGCCATGCGTCGGGACAGATCTTCTCCATCTTCCTTGCTATGTCAAGAAAAACCGGTACATTTCTTAAAGTCCTTGAAATACCACCCGGTCCGACGGTATCTCCCACTGTATGGTATACACCGTATTTCTCGGGAATGTGATAATCCAGATCCATGGCTTTAAGGCCCCCGGTGGATATGGATATGCAAACAACCGTTGCATCCTGCAAAGCAGTATCCAGATCTTCAACGCTAACCTTCCAGTCGGTTCCCAAAGCCTGTATCATCATTTCACAATATTTTTTCATCTCTTCTGCAGCAATATGGTTTATATCAACCAATACCAGTTCGCTTCCGCGAAGGCTTTCCCTTGCAAACAAATCTCCTGCGAGGGTAGGTGTCCAGTTATAGCTTCCGCCGCCGATAATTACAACCTTACATCCCATTTATCACAACACCTCACTTAGTATATTCCGGCTTGTTTTCAGAGCACGTCCTAATATCATTATTTTACTTTACTGCTTTTTGAATGTCTTAATAGGGATTGCTGAAATAAAAAAATATTAACATATATTGCTCATTTATTGCTCATTGAATTTCAGTAATAAGTTTCCTTAACTTCTTTAAGAATTTTCATTTCTTTAGGAAAACGACTTTTAAGCTCGTCCAATACAACATACCTTAACTGTTTCCTTGCCGATTCCTGGTCATCCTTGGCGAATATCGTTCGTATAATCGATGATTTATATCTGACTTAATACATTTCTGATAAAAGGATTACGGCATATTTGCCATTCACTGCCTCCAAAATGATAGCATAAAAAAAGAATCCTCAGATTAGGATTCTCTTAAAATTTGCTAAATAGAATTTCCAAATCTATATCGAATTTAAAACTTTTCTTGCATGTTCAACTGACATATGAAATCTATCATACTTTTTAACGCTCTCCGGAACATGTGTTGCAACACAGTCATGAAATCATCTACAAATTTTGTATGTATGTTATGAATAATGTTTCTTTCTGCATCCGCAAATATAGGAGCATTTGATTCCAATATTATATATACTGGCTTTTCACCGGATTTTTCCAATTTGTAGAAAAATGGTATTAATAAATAATAATTATCGTTTGCTTGTGTATTATATAATTCTCTATGTTGTTTTAGCTGATACAGTATAGTTAAACAGCTGTTCCTTTGCAACAGAGAATACTGCACCAATAATGTGAAAAAACTCCCCGGAAAACCGGGGAGTTTTAGTCAGTTTATTTTGCATATAACGGGCCAAAGTTTTTACATGCCCTGTAGTCGGCCCCCTCTGGATCTTCGGTTCCGAATGCTGTCCATGCGCTTGGCCTGAATATTTTATCATTGTCAACATTATGCATGCATACAGGTATTCTCAGTATTGATGCCAATGTGATTAAATCTGCACCGATATGCCCATAGCTGAATGCGCCGTGGTTTGCACCCCAGTTTGCCATAACAGAGTAAACATCTTTAAATGCACCCTTGCCTGTAAGCCTTGGAGCAAACCAGGTTGTCGGCCATGTCGGATCTGTACGTTTATTCAATATATCGTGCACATGCTCAGGCAATTCTATGGTATATCCTTCAGCAATTTGCAGCACAGGACCCAGACCTTTCACAAGGTTTAACCTGGTAAGTGTTACCGGCATTCCTCCACGGCTTAAGAAATTGGATGAGAACCCGCCGCCCCTGAAGTAACCGACATTGGCAGGACGCCATTGAGTAGCATCAAGGCATTTTTTCGCTTCTTCCGGAGTAATATCCCACCATGGTTTCATCACAGGCTTGCCATCCAGTGTTTGTTCACCGGTGCCATCCAGTGCAGCAGAACCAGAATTAATAAGGTGTATGAAACCGTTTGCAGCATACCCTTCAGGAGTATAACCGGTAACGCGCTTAACGGCTTCAGGGCTCCAATAAGTACGAACGTCTGCAAAAACCTGTGCTGTATTTGTCAGCAAATGTCCAAATAACATCGACACGCCGTTCAGGCTGTCGTTCTCTGTTGCCAAAAGATATGGCTGACGAATACCCGTCCAGTCGAAGGAACTGTTAAGAATTGCTTCCGTAAAATCTGCATTCGGGAAATGGTCTGTCCACTGACGTTGTCCCTGGAAACCTGCCAGAATTGCATTATGTCCGTTTGCTTCTTCACCGAATCCAAGCTCTTTAAGCTTTGGATTTCCAACCATCAGGTCTTTTGCAATTATGGCCATCTTGACACAGAATTCCCATTCTTCATCCAGCTTTTCTCTGGACTTGCGCAATTCCGGAGGATTATTGTCAGGCCCTTCATGGCAGTATTCCTTTACCCACTTCAGGGCCTTCTCGAACTCTTCCCTGTCATATATGCCTTCATCTATTCTTCTTATGTATTCAGACAAGTCTATATACTCAACTCTCATACCGAGGTAATCCTCAAAAAAGTCGGGATTTACCATTGATCCTGCAATTCCCATTGAAACCGTGCCCATCGACAGGTATGATTTCCCTCTCATAGTAGCAACTGCAAGTGCTGCCCTGGCAAAGCGCAGCAGTTTCTCCTTTACATCGTCGGGAATGGTTTGATCTCCTGCATCCTGCACGTCTCTGCCATAAATTCCGAAAGCGGGCAGTCCCTTTTGGTTATGTGCCGCCAGCACGGCAGCCAGATACACTGCACCGGGACGTTCTGTTCCGTTAAAGCCCCAAACAGCTTTTATTGTGTGGGGGTCCATATCCATTGTCTCTGAACCATAGCACCAGCACGGCGTTACGGTAATGGTTATGCCAACTCCTTCTCTCTGGAATTTGTCGGCACATCTAGCGGCCTCAGCTACTCCTCCTATGGTCGTATCTGCTATAACGCATTCAACAGGTAATCCGTTTAAATACCTGATGTTTTCTTCCAATAACCTGGCACAGGCTTTCGCCATGCCCATTGTCTGCTCCTCGAGAGATTCTCTGACTCCCCTCATTCTGCCGTCAATGACAGGCCTTATGCCTATCTTTGGCCATCTTCCAATAAATCTGTTTTCGGGCTTTTGTATATCCATATCAATAACCTCCTTATTTAAATATATGCAATTTATATACGGAATCCCGGCAATGCTTTTCAAAACACCGTTAATCATCGGTATCCGGACTTAGCGGCTACCAATTCAATGTTTTATGTCTATATTTTCTTAATTATATCCTTATATTTGCCATAAGCCTCATTCCATGCATCTGCATTTTCGGGCTTATACTCTTCTGTCGGGAATGAACGTTTTACAACTTCTCTCGCCTCATTCAAATCATAGATCTCTTTCAGTGCCATAAGCTGCGACATAATATTCCCAATGGCGGTAGCTTCTACCGGCCCTGCAGTTACAGGGCGGTTTAAAACATCTGCAGTATACTGGCTCAGCATTGTGTTCTTGCATCCTCCGCCGACAATATGAAGGACAGGGACTTTGCTGCCGGTTATCTCTTCAAGGCCTTCCACCGCGCTTCTATATTTCATTGCAAGGCTCTCCATGACTATTCTGATAATGCTTCCCTTGTCGGAAGGTACTTCCTGGCCGGTTTTCCTGCAGTAATCAATAACCTTTTCAGGCATATTGCCAGGACTGTAAAATGTTTCATAATCCACATCAATAAACGCCTGGAACGGCTTTGCCGCATTTGCAAGGGCATCCATTTCATCATAGCTTATTTCAATCCCCTGTTTTCTCCATGCCCTCCGGCATTCCTGATATACCCAAAGTCCCATAATATTTGTCAACAGGCGTACCGTCCTGTTAATGCCGCCTTCATTGGTGTAATTCAAACCCAGGGTTTTATCATTTATCACGGGCTTTTCTCTTTCGGTACCAAGCAATGACCACGTTCCGCTGCTTATATATGCATCATTGCTGTTTTCAAGAGGAGCGGATATAACAGCAGAGGCAGTATCATGACTCGCTACTGCAATAACGGGTATATCCTTAACTCCCAGCTCGTCCTGTACCGATTGTCTGAGAACCCCGACACGGGTACATGGATATATTATTTCAGGCAGAATCTGTACAGGGATGTCGAGTTCATTCAATAAATCATAAGCCCAGGTTCCTCTTCCTGCGAGAAGCATCTGAGACGTTGATGCAATGGTAAACTCACAAGCCTTATTGCCGGTAAGGAAAAATGTGAGCAGATCGGGTATGAAAAGCAAAGTCTCCGCATTTTCAAGCAATGTGGATTTATTTTTTACCATTTCAAGCAACTGATACAGTGTATTGAATTTCTGGAAAGCAATGCCGGTATCATTATATATCCTTTCACGCCTTACTACCTTCAAGGCTTCCTCTATCATCCCGTCTGTGCGGGAATCCCTGTAGTGGAAAGGATTTCCCAGCAAAACATCATTCTTGTCCAAAAGGCCGAAATCCACACCCCAGGTATCTATTCCAATACTGTCAATGTTTCCGTCAGTCTCCTTGTAACCTTTTAATATGCCCTGCTTAAGTTCATGATAAAGCCTTAAAATATCCCAATGCAGGCTATCTCCGACCATTACGGGATCATTCGAAAAGCGATGGATCTCTTTTAATGTAAGCTTTTCCCCGTCAAAACTTCCCAAAATAGCCCTTCCACTGCTGGCACCGTAGTCAAATGCAAGAACATGCTTCACACCTGTTCCCTCCTCCATATTTTCAATGCTATATTTTTATAATACTGTATCCGCTCGTTCAAATCCATAAAAATTTCATCAGATTCCCTGGAAAACATAGCTTTCTCCAGGTCTTCGGTTGCTGCTGTTTCATGTCCTATCAGTGCCCATGTTGCATCTGTGAGGTTTTTAAACTCGGGATCCCTGAGGGCTTCACAGATAAATTTCTGCCTGGGCGTATTAATGTCTTCACCGCTTATCTGGAACATTTCGTACTCATCACATAATGCTTTTACTCTTCTGAGCTGCTCTTTTGTATTTCTTGAAGGCATATACGTGACTGCTTTGAATCCAAGTCTCTTCAGCTCGTCAAACAACAGTTCTATATAATCATCCTCGAATTTCTGCGTTTTCTTATCCCCGGTTACCGAATCGCCAACATCACCAAGATATGCATAAGCCGGTATTGCCCCGGTTTCGTTGCACAGTTCTATAAACTTCTCAACGGGCGGGCATTCTGCTGCAGCAGGAATATAAAATTTCTCCACAAGGTGGCTTTTTAATACTCCAAGCAAATCATATTCATAAAAGACGTTGCTTTCATCTGCAAGATAGGACTCGAGCTTTTGAGTCAGAGGAATCTGAACCTTTTCTTTAAGGAAATTTACCGTTGCACTGCCTTTTCCGAAGGTTGACAGGATTTTCAGTGACAAAGCGTACAACAGGTGCCTTTCGGTTATTGTTCCGCCGTCATGAGCCATCGAAACAGGTATAATATCGTTATCGAAATTCAAATATATACCATAATCAGACATGATTCGGTTAATGTTTTCCACCATAGCCCTGTTCCGTTTGTTGCGCTCTTCCTGGTAAGGCTTTATAAAACAGCTCACTTTGTTTAGCTGCGTATGAGGGATGCCATGCATTGCTACATACGCAATACCCTTTTGGTCGGGGTTGTTAATGCGTTTATCAGAAAGTTTCGTTCCGGACATGTCAACCCTTACTTCCATACCGACAGTTGTTGCCATATTTAAAACCTTTCCGGCTTCTATAAACTCTGGTATGCCACCGACCGAGTCGTGATCCATGATGCCTGCAGTTTCAAGGCCTGATATGAAAGCCATCCACAAAGCCTTTGCCGGAGAGTAAGGTGAGAAGGAATAGGTGGTATGAATATGATTGTTTACATATTCAAAATCGACCGGATTTTTCTTAATATCGCCGTTTAAATAGAGTTGGTGCAGTTCTTTCAATGCACCAATACGGGTATCCTTGTCATGATGATTCAGTTTTTCAATCAGCTCGTGCATGATTATCCTCCGAAAAGTAGTATGTAATATTTTCGTGCGCTTTGCATGCAACACGCAGCAATAGTTTTAATAACCTTAAGCGGGGGATTGAACCCGGCACTGAATCCGCCGTATCCCCCACCTGGTACTATCTCATTTCCTGACCGCCTGTCACGTTAATTGCCTGGCCTGTCATATAACTTGCCTGATCTGATGCCAAAAATACCATAACATTTGCCACATCATCATAAGTGCAACCGCGCTTCATTGGTACCTGATTAAGATATTTCTGTCTTACTTCTTCCTCGGTAATTCCCTGGTTCTTTGCATACTGCTTATACAGGCTGTTTACCCACAGCGGTGAATCCAGCAGGTTGCCGGGGCAAATGGCATTAACGCGGACACCGTATTCAGCCATCTCAAGAGCAAGGCTTTGTGTCAGGCCTATTCCGGCAAACTTGCTTGTAGCATATGCTGCATTCTTATATGAACCCTTTTTGCCGGATTTACTGTTAATCTGGATAATGGTGCCCTTTCTGTTCTTTGCCATTACCCTTGCAGCAGCACGAGCACAGAGGAAATATCCATTTATGTTTACATCCATCACCTTTTTCCATTTATCAAGCGGGAACTCGGTGGTTGGCATTGCTATAAGTATAGCAGCATTTGCAACAAGGATATCCAATGTGCCATACTTGTCAACTGCTGTTTGCACCATTGCATCCACCTGTTCCTCATTTGTAACATCCACTTCAACAGCAATTGCATCAGTTAATGACTCTGCAACTTCCCTGGCTTTTTCATAGTTTACATCTGCCACTACTACCTTGCAGCCTTCCTTATCAAGCCTTCTTGCCAGTGCTTCTCCAAGCCCCTGTGCTGCACCGGTAACAATTGCCACTTTCCCTTCCAGCATTTTGCAGTCGCTCATTGAAAATTCCCCTTTCAAACTTGTTATTAGATCCCCAGTTTATTAATCCTTAACATTTCCTGTTTTGTGAAATTGGTTACAGGAACATGTCCCGGTAACGGAAGAATTTTTTCGTGAATAGCATCTATCATCCATTCAGGCTGTGGGAAGAAGTATTCCTCAAGCTCATGAGCAGGTGTTATCCAGTTTCTTGAGCCTACCACAACCGGTGGTGCATCAAGATAATCGAAAGCAAGTTCACTGATGGTCTGAGCCATGTCTTTCAAATGCGATCCCCTTTCACAGGCATCACTGGTTAACAGTATGCGCCCTGTCTTTTTAACCGACTCAATGACCTTTTCATAGTTAAATGGAACTATACTTCTTGCGTCAATAACTTCAGCAGATAAACCGTATTTTTCCTCGAGTATCTTCGCTGCCTCGAGCGCACGGTAAAGAGTTGCACCTACGGTAAGGATTGTTATATCCTTTCCTTCTTTCTTTATGTCGGGCTCTCCTATAGGAATTTCATAGTAATCCTTCGGAACCCCTTCTTTGTGGAATAATTCTCCAATATCATAAATTCTCTGGCTCTCAAAGAATATCACGGGATCGGTGCCCGAAAGCGCGCTGTTTAACAAACCTTTTGCATCATACGGTGTTGCAGGGAATACGCATTTTAATCCCGGGATATGGGCAACGAGTGATGTCCAGTCCTGGGAATGCTGGGCTCCGTACTTAGAACCTACCGAAATACGGAGAACGACCGGCATTTTCAGCTGACCTGCGCTCATTGCCTGCCATTTTGCAAGCTGGTTGAATACTTCGTCGCCTGCGCGGCCCAAAAAGTCGGCATACATAAGCTCAACAACAGCACGGCCGCCGCACAGCGCATAACCTACAGCCGAACCGACAATGGCACCTTCGGATATCGGGGAGTTGAACAGTCTATGGTAAGGCAATGATTCGGTTAAGCCGCGGTATACTGCAAAAGCGCCGCCCCAGTCCCTGTTTTCTTCTCCATAGGCAACCAAAGTGGGATCTGTGTAGAATTTGTCAATTAATGCTTCAAACAGGCCGTCCCTAAGCTGATATACCTTATTTTTCGATACGGGCTTGCCGTCTTTGTCAAGGCCGAAACGTTCCTTTTGCTGAACCCTCTTCCATTGCGGATTCTCTTCCTTCGGCATCAGGACTTCACATTCCCTGTCTTCCAATTTTTCAATTCTCTGATTGGAGAACATCAGCCTGCCTATTGCATCAGGATCTTTCTTCAGATTCATTCTTGGAGATATTGAATCATCAATTGCTATTTTCAGTTGTCTTGTTATCAGATTTTTAGCGTAGTCCAAAATTCCGTCAAAAGTTTTATCGGGGGCTACAGATGCATCTACCAGCTGTTTACGGAATGTAATCAGAGGATCATGTGCCATCCAGGCATCTACTTCTTCCTTAGTCCTGTAGCTGGAAGCATCTGATGGTGAATGCCCTGAATAACGGTATGTTACAGTATCCAGCAACACCGGCCCGTCTTTATCTTCAACAAGTATCTTTTTCTTTCTGCGGATTGCATCTATAACAGCCAGCGGATTGTATCCGTCTACTCTCTCGGCATGCATCTGTTCAGGGTTTACACCTGCACCCACACGGGCAAGTATGTCATAACCCATTGTTTCTCCTCTTGTCTGACCGCCCATTCCGTAATGGTTGTTGAAAACATTAAGAATAAACGGCAGTCCTCCTTTGTATTCCCCTTCCCAGAGTTTCTTGTACTGATCCATAGCTGCAAGGCTTAATGCTTCCCAAACAGGGCCACAGCCAAGAGCTCCGTCGCCTATGTTTGCAATGACAATGCCTTTTTTCCTGTTAATCTTTTTATACAGTGCAGCTCCGACTGCAATATCGGCAGAACCGCCTACTATTGCATTATTCGGGTAAATTCCAAATGGTGTAAAGAATGCATGCATTGAACCTCCCAGGCCTGCCTGGAATCCTGTTTCACGTGCAAATATTTCTGCCATTGCGCCATAAATCAGAAAATCTACCGCAAGTTCCTTCACATTTTGTGCTGTGCCGTGTTGTTCAACTATCTTCAGGATTAAACCATTGCGGAATTCTTTCATTATTTTCATAAGCTCCTCATCAGGAAGCTTTTGAATAGCCGAAAGGCCTTTTGCCAGTATTTCGCCGTGGCTTCTGTGGGAACCGAAAATATAATCATCGGTATCCAGAAGATAAGCCTGTCCCACAGCAGCAGCCTCCTGGCCTATGGACAAATGGGCAGGGCCGGGATGGTTATACGGTACCCCGTTATACTCCCCCGTCGTTTTTATAAGATTCATCATTGTTTCAAATTCACGGATTATAGCCATATCCCTGTAAATCCTGAGAAAATCCTCAGTGGTATAGTTTGCCTTCTCTTCTTCAATAGTTTTGTCGTATTGATTTACAGGGATGTCTTTAAAAGTAACTTTACCCTTTTTCCGTATTTCTACCGGGTCAATAAATTGTGACTTAGGCATTGTATCTATCTCCTTCCATATTTAACCATTTGCTTTAGCTAATCAGAATTCCCACATAATTTCCTTCAGCACTTCTCCCACCGTTGGATGTGGAAATACTATCTGGCGGACATCTTCAACCCGCATTTCGTTTTCTATCATCATTGCAGCTCCGTAAATAATTTCCGAAGCATAGCTTCCAATCATATGAACGCCGAGAATTGTCCTGTACTTTTTATGCATAATAACCTTGACAATTCCGTCCATTTCGGCATTTTCAGCAACATACCGCCCACTGTATGTTAAAGGAAGCTTAAAGATTTCCACATCAAGGCCTTTGTCTTTTGCTGATTCCTCTGTTTCACCAACACAGCCAACTTCAGGATTTGTGTATATAACTGAAGGAATTGCATTATAACGCATGATATCCCTTTTCCCAAGGATATTGCTTATGCATACTTCTGCTTCGCGATATGCGGTATGGGCAAGCATTGATACGCCGTTTACGTCTCCTATTGCGTAAACGCCCGGTATATTTGTTCTCATATACTCATCTGTTTTGATCCTGCCACGTTCTGTTTCAACCCCGATTTTCTCAAGGCCAAGCCCTTCGGTAAGCGGCCTTCTTCCAATGCTGACCAGAACCTTGTCGAAAGGAACCGATTGTCTCCCCTCCTGTGTTTCAAAAATAACTTCGTTGTCGGTAATCTCGGTAACTTTTGCAGAGAGCCTGAAGTCAACCCCTTTTTTCTTATAGCTGTTCAGAAGAATTGTACTGACCTCTCTGTCGGTGGGGCCGGCAATATGATCCAGCATTTCGATAACGGTTACGTTACTTCCTGCAGAATTGAAATAAGAAGCCATTTCAAGGCCAATAACCCCTCCGCCGATGATTACCAGTCTCCCGGGTATTTCGGTGATATCGAGAATTTCCCTGTTTGTAAGTACAAACCCATTTTTGTAACCTTCATGAAGACCCGGAATAGGTGGCATGGAAGGTACCGAACCGGTAGCGATTATAAGCCTTTTTCCGGTGTACTCTTCATCTCCGGCCTTTACAATAAACCCATCGGCAGAACGCCCCTCAATAACAGCTTCATATTTTACCACGGTTACATTGTTCTTTTTCATTTTCATTGACACACCGGCAACAAGGGTCTTTACCACCTTGTCTTTTCTTTTGACAACAGCCTTGTGATCAATTGATACATTTCCGGCAATTACCCCATACTTATTGCCGTGTTTTGCATAATCGGCTATTTTAGCCGAATTCAACAGGGCTTTTGATGGAATGCATCCTTCATTCAGGCAAACACCGCCCAAAGCCCGTTTTTCAAAAAGCAGTACAGACAGCCCTGCCTGGCCTGCGCGCTCAGCAGCCAAATATCCTCCCGGGCCTCCGCCAATTATAATCAAATCATAGATCACTCAAATCACTTCCTTACTTATTTTGCAAGAAGAACTGTGAAGTTCTCAAGAGCTTCCTTCAGATCCTTCAAAAACCTGGCTGCAGGTGCACCGTCTACAGCTCTGTGATCGAAAGTCAGCGACAGCGACATTGAAGTATAGGATTCTATAACTCCATTTCTCTCCCTGAACTTCTGCTCTGTGGTGTTTACACCCAAAATGGCTGTCTGCGGAGGATTAATAACCGGTGTAAAAGACTCAATACCCAGAGCTCCAAGATTGGTTATTGTAAATGTTCCACCCTTTAGATTGTCGGGACTGATTGTTCCCTTCTGGCATGCCTTCGCCAGTTCTTTTGTTTCCATTGCTATCTGATTCAGCGATTTAAGATTTGCATTAAACAGCGTCGGAACCATTAATCCGCGCTCGGTGTCGACTGCAACACCCATATGGACATTTTTGAAATATCTTATTGAATCACCCATAAAGTGGGCATTTAAATCTTTATGCATGGGCAATACACGGCTGACGGCATATATCAGGATATCGTTCAGAGTTATGTTTGAAAGGCCCATTTTTTCTGCATTGGCTTTGAATTTCTGGCGTAAACCTATTATCTCTGTTGCATCAAAAGAAGTGTTCAAAGTCAACTGTGCCATCTGCGACAGGGATTCATGCATTGCTTTCGCAATAACCTTGCGTATATTGGTCAGTTTAACTTCCTCATACTCAGCAGCAGCGGGCGCTTTTTCCACTTCCACAGCCGGTTCAGTAGTTTCAGCGGGACGATTAAGATCTGCTGTTGTAACACGTCCGCCCACGCCGGTACCCTGCAAAGGTTTATCCAGATCCAGATATGCCTCTTTTGCGCCTGATGTGACGAGATGCCCTTCCTGCTGCAGTTTTCTTACATCCCGTTCTATTATTCTTCCATCGGGTCCTGTTGGAGTGGCAAACCGGATATCTGCACCTATTTTGTCTGCCAGGTTCCTTGCCCTTGGAGAGATGAACATTCTTTCACCATCTGTCTTCGGCTTAACCACTTCAGATGTGATTTCTTCATGAACAGTCTCTTTTGCCGTTTGCTCCTGAACCTTTTCGGGTTCTTCAGCTTTTACCTCCTGCGAACCGCCAGGAATGAACGGTGTAATGTCTTCCCCTTCTTCGCCGATTACACAAACATTGGTCAATACTGGTATATCTTCGCCTTCATTGAAAAAAATTGCAAGCACGGTACCATTTACTTTGGATTCCTCCTCGAAAGCTGCCTTGTCGGTTTCATACGAGAAAAGCAAATCGCCTTCCTTCACCCTGTCTCCCTTTTTTACAAACCATTCGGTTAAAATGCAGCTTTCGACTGTATTGCCCTGCCTGGGCATAATAACTG
>DATCKN010000109.1:0-2109 GCA_036562185.1 Thermoclostridium sp. | reverse complement strand
AGCTAGAAGAGTATAACTCCGAGCTCGGTGGTGTGCTTAAGGATATTGATTTCAATGCTAAAAAGGGTAATTCGCGTAAAACTCCGGATAACAAGCTGATTGACCTGATAGCACATTTCAATAAATATAGGCTAACAAATGATGATTTTGTTTTTCCGGATTTGTTGGGTGCAGCTTATGAATATATGATTAAGGACTTCGCAGACAGCGCTGGCAAAAAGGGCGGCGAATTCTATACGCCTTCGCAGGTAGTTCGTTTACTCGTAAATATTGTCAGGCCTCAAGAAGGGAATACGGTCTATGACCCTACGTGCGGAAGCGGTGGCATGCTTATCCAGTCGAAGCAGTATGTTGCGGAGCAGGGACAAGATGACTCAAACCTAGCCCTTTATGGTCAGGACAACAATGGCACTGTGTGGTCGATATGCAAAATGAACATGATTTTGCATAATATTCCTGATGCCCATATTGAAAATGATGATACGCTGGAAAATCCTGTTTTCAGAAAAGACGGGTTTATAATGCAGTTTGACCGGGTTATTGCTAATCCACCCTTCTCTCAAAATTACAGCCGCAAGAAAATGGAGTTTCCCAACCGTTTTAAATATGGTTTCTGTCCGGAAACAGGTAAAAAGGCGGATTTGATGTTTGTGCAGCACATGATAGCCAGCTTGAAAAAGGATGGGATGATGGCGACAATCATGCCCCATGGCGTGCTCTTTAGGGGCGGACAGGAGAAAGAAATACGCAAAGGTATTGTGGAGGACGATATCATTGAAGCGATTATTGGCTTACCGCCGAATCTTTTCTACGGTACAGGAATTCCTGCCTGTGTGATGGTAGTGAATAAAAGCAAGCCGAAATTCATGAAGGAAAGGATTCTATTTATCAATGCCGATGCGGAATACGGTGAAGGCCGTAATCAGAATTACCTAAGGCCGGAGGATATCGAGAAGATAACCTACGTTTTCCACAATAAGATCGAACAGCCCAAGTATTCGCGAATAGTAACTTTGGATGAAATTCGAAAAGAAGATTATAACCTTAACATCAGGCGTTATGTTGACAATACTCCTGAACCGGAAATTGAAGATGTCAAGGCGCATTTGATTGGTGGTATACCTAAAAGAGAAGTAGCTCTTTATAAACCAGTGCTTGAAAAATATTTAATTCAGGAATCAGATATTTTTTGTGACCGGGACTCCGACTACTATGATTTCAGGCCGGAATTAAGCACAAAGGAAAAGATAAAAGAGACTGTCAATAACCATCAGGGGGTGAAAGAAGCCCACCAGCTTATCCAAATGGAACTTGAGAAGTTTTGGGAAGCGGCTTCTTCCAAAATCAGTGAACTTAATTCAGAAAAAGACATTGCTGAATTCAGAAGGAGTTATATTGCCATCTTGAGGGAAAAGCTTTCTTCTTTTGGGATTCTGGATATATTTCAAAGCGCCGGAGTTTTTGTGAACTGGTGGGAACACAGCTATCTTGTCCGTGAGTATAAGGATTATGACGAAGCTAACGACAAAACCATTACGGTGCAGGAGACAATTCAGACCAAGAATGCCTTAAAAACGATTGTTGCCCAGGGGTGGACTTCTTCGTTGATCCCTGACGAATATATAAAGAACAAGTATTTTTTCGCTGATGTTGAGGAACTGGGGAAAATTGAGGAATGTATAACCGAACTTGAAAATGAGCTTTCAGTATATATTGACGGTATTGAGATAGAGCTGATAGAAGAGGAAGGAGAAGAACAGGAGAAAACAGCAAAGACTGTAAAAGCAGCTATAAAACAATTGATAAAAGACCTGAAAGACACTGGTACCAAAAGTGCTCTTAACCAGGCAGCCGAATGGGAGAAAATATTAAAAGGAATTACTGACAGAGAAAAGAAAATCAAACAGATGAAAAAAAATCATAAATTAAAAGAGAACGAGTTGGCTGAAAAAATAGAGCAGAAGCGTACTGAATTCACCGAAGAGGAAGCAAAACCTTTAATTTTAGAAAAACTTTATGATACACTGGTTGAAGAGCTAGAAAAATACTGGAATGCTGAACTGAATAAGGTTATTGGCATCCTTGAAAAACTGTGGGACAAATATGTAG
>DATCKN010000104.1:0-14868 GCA_036562185.1 Thermoclostridium sp. | reverse complement strand
TATACATACCTGCTTAGGAATATATGGAACTGCAGGGTATTGTACTTAATGCTTATTCCCGTATTAGCATACTATGTCATTTTTAAGTATATACCAATGTATGGGGTTACCATAGCTTTTAAAAATTACAATATATTCAGGGGGGTATTTGGCAGTCCATGGTGCGGTCTTGATGTGTTCAGGAAAATATTTGCAAGTGAGAACTTCTGGCGTTCTATAAAAAATACATTAGTTTTAAACTTTTCAACATTAATCGCATATTTTCCGCTGACAATTATTCTATCATTAATGCTTAATGAAGTAACCCATGCCGGCTTTAAAAAACTGGCACAATCAATTTTATATTTGCCTCACTTTGTTTCGTGGGTTGTTGTGGCTGGTATTGCTACAAATCTGTTTACGCAGCAGGGAGGGACAATAAACCAGATTCTCAAATCCCTCGGGGCTGACCCCATTCCTTTCCTTAGTGATAACAGATGGTGGATCTTTACTTATGTTGTATGTAATGTATGGAAGGAGGTAGGCTGGGGGACAATTATATACCTTGCAGCCCTGTCAGGAGTAGATGAAACCCTGTATGAAGCTGCCTATTTGGATGGTGCTACCAAATTCCAGCGTCTTATATATATTACACTTCCGTCAATTAAGTCTGTAGTGGTTGTCATGCTAATACTTCAATTATCAAAAATGATGACTATTGGATTAGATGCACCATTACTTCTGGGAAACGACAAAGTAATGTCGGTTTCTCAGGTCATCAGTACATATGTTTACCGGCTGGGTATTGAGAATGCGAAGTTCAGTGAAGCTACAGCAATAGGCCTGTTTCAGTCAGTTGTAAATATCATTATATTGTTAGCTGCGGATAAGTTTGCCAAAATGATTGGTGAAGACGGAATCATATAAAAATAAGCGGAGGGTAATGAAATGAATGTGAGGCTTGTTAGAAACAGGAAAATTACAATAGGTTCTGTTATCCTGTATGTTACACTCGTAATTCTTGTATTCATATGCCTGTATCCTTTTCTAAATGTGATTGCATATTCATTAAGTGGATATAATGCAGTTCTTTCCGGGAAAGTCACCTTTTATCCGATTGATTTTAACCTGCTGGCCTATAAGCAAATTTTAGGAAGAACACAGATTTGGGTTTCCATGAGAACAACGGCTCTTGTTACGCTGATGGGAACAGCCACAAGTTTAGTGCTGACAGTTTTTGCTTCATATGCACTTTCTAAAAGTTATCTTCCCGGTAAAACGTTTTTTACGGGTTTAATCCTGTTTACAATGTATTTTAATGGTGGTATTATACCAACATTTTTAGTTGTAAAAGGGCTGGGTTTGTTTGATACCCTGGGTGCACTTTTTATTCCACAGGCAATCAATGTATTTAACTTTATCGTGATGAGAACTTTCTTTCGGGAGATCCCGAAAAGCCTTGAAGAAGCGGCAATAATAGATGGTGCTTCTGAACTTCAGGTACTGGTGAAAATTGTACTGCCGCTATCTCTTCCCATTATTGCTACGATATCATTGTTCTATGCAGTAGGATACTGGAATTCATATTTCGATGCATTGCTATATATTCAGGATCCTGATAAATATACCCTGCAATTGCGATTACGGAGTTTGCTGTTTGGTGAGGAATTAAATACTTCAGGCAGGACCAACCTTGAGGGAATTGGTACAGAGGTTATGTCCCAGTCTTTAAAAATGGCTACTGTAGCGGTATCAACAATTCCTATTATTGTGGTATACCCATGGCTTCAGAAGTATTTTGTTAAAGGCGTCATGATAGGCTCTATTAAAGGTTAATAACCATTCATAAATAAGAAAGGAGAATTTTACTATGAAAAAGAAACTTTTTGTATGCATATTGGCTATATCCTTAATCATTCTTGGATTAAGCGGATGCAGTAAGGATGCTAATGTGCAGATGAAGGACACCAATGCGCAGACCGGTTCAAATAGCGGGAGCGGGAATCAAAGCAATGGTTCCAGTAAGTATCAGACAACCTATGGATCAAAAAAGTTTAATAACGTAAAAATTACTGTTGAGTTATTTGATCGCAGCAATGCACCTGAAGGGTCTACAATAACAAAAAATAAATGGGTTGATTATGTTAATCAGCAGATGAATAAAGTGGGGATTACTGTTGAGTTTGTACCAGTTCCAAGATGGGATGAGGTTACAAAAATGCAGGCTATGATGGCTTCGGGGACTGCGCCGGATATTACGCTGACATATACATATGCTCATGCGGAATCATATTTTAACCAGGGTGGTACATGGGATTTATCCGAATTCATTGACGGTCATGATCAAGCCCTGAATATGAAAAAATATCTTGGCGAAGATGTAATTAATATCGGCAGAAATGCGAAAAACCAGTTATATGGTATTGTAGCCAAAAGGGCGGTAACATCAAAGTCAAATTTATTTATCCGTAAAGACTGGCTTGACAAACTGGGGTTACAGATACCTAAAACTACCGATGAGCTTTATGATACAATATACAAAATGGTATACAATAATCCCGATGGCAGGAAGGACGTAATTGGTGCCATTGTATGGAACTCGTGGAATATGAAACTGGCCTTTTCCCAGCTGGCTTCTGATCCTGTAAAAGCCGCTATAGCCAATGGGGATGATGCCTTTGCCGACTACTATGATCCAGGTAACCGCGAATACTATCGTTTTATGAATAAACTGTACAATGCAGGATTAATGAACCAGGAATACTATACAATGTCTGAAGATAACTTCAAAAGCTATATCGCTACAGGTACAGTCGCCTTTTTTGAATATGCTGTAAATGGCAGTGTTGACGTACTTAGAGGTTCTTTATTGAAAACTTTGCAGGAAAATGTACCTGGCGCCGATATTATTTCTATTCCTGCCCTTAAGAATGTGAATGATGGCAATCAATATAGTGCAGGCTATGCCTTGGGTGGACTAATTAATTTCTGCCCGAAGACAGCGAAAGCAGAAACAGTCGAAGCCTGTATGACTTACCTGGACTGGCTGTGTACCAAGGAAGGCGGATTTGCTTTGTATCATGGATTTGAAGGTGAACACTTTAATTATGATGCGAACGGTGTGCCTGTTGTAATTGATGCAGAGTATAACAGCAGGGATAAAGACTGGATTCGCACAGACCTGTTCTTAACAGGAAATCAAGGTTATTTTGCCACTGTTGATGACTTTATAGCTTGTACCGCAAAAGAAGCCCCCGGCTATGAGCAGCATGTTATAGATAATTACAGAAATTCCCTGGTCGGTAAGATTATCAATGATACTACATATACATCTCCTTCCACGCCCGATTTGATAACAGATATAGGGCTTGTAAGGGATGAATATACCGTTCAATGTGTTACTTGTCCTGTAGCAGAATTTGATGCAACTTACGATAAATACATGGCTGAACTGGAGAAAGTAGGTATTAAAACCATCATTGAAGAACGTACAAAATACTTTGAGGAACTGTATGGAAAATAATATAAATTGGCAGAGCTGACCCCTTCAACTACTGAAGGGGTATTTTTTTATTCCAAATTATCCGCGGTATGATATAATATGGTTACATAAAAGTATATTTAGCTTTACATACAACAAGATTTACCGTTTTCTGGGAACTGGTGTATGAGTGAAGAAAAAAACAAGCATGGCCTAAGTGAATTATTTAATAATGTGTCGATAAGGAATAAAATATTTATCTTCTGCGCAGGGATTCTTTTGGTTTCTTTATCGATATTTGCATTTCTGACAATTAAAATATCCAACCGGGCCATTGTGGAAAAGGCGGTGAAAAACGCCGGAAGGGAACTGGCCTTAATTGAAAAGAGCCTTCTGAATCTGGTAAACAATTCTGAAAATTATGTAAGAATTCTTTCTATAGACAGCAGGCTTCAAAATCAGCTTCAGCGCATAAACAATAATCAATTGGATTCCCTTGACAATCTCGAACTTGAAAAAACCTTATCCATTGTATCAAGCAATGTGGCTGAGCCTATAACCCATATTGCGGCAACAAGTATTATATCAACCGAAGGCCACATATTTAATGTGGGTTATGTGGATAATTCCAGTATAAGACAATATTTTAACAGCGATGTAATATCTGCAATAAGGCAGAAAAAGACGCCCACCTGGCTGGGATTAATCAGAATAAGATTTAAGTACGGAGGGGAAGAAGATGTATTTCCCATTGCAAAGCCTATTATTGATTTTGATACAGGGCATTATCTTGGAATAGCGGTTCTTTATCTGAAAGAAAAGGATCTGGCGTCGATGTATTTAGACAACATCATTAACGAGAATGACAGGTTTTACATCATCAATGATGAAAAAATTATTATTTCCACCCAGAATAAAGACGAATTATACCAGGTTTTCGATCAGAAGAAGTACCTGGGAAATCAAAAATTAGATGAGATGCCCGATATATACAGCATTATTAATAACATAGACGGGGTTAAAACTCTGGTTACAGCCATAAATTTTGACAGGCTGAACTGGAAGATTATCAGCATTATACCGCTGGATGAGATAACATATGAAAACAGGGGAATTACAAAACTCATTCTGGTGTTTGGTATTATTTGCCTGTTTTTCGCTTTTGCTGCATCGTATATATTGTCATATAAGATTTCCAAACCAATAATGAAACTGGTCAGAATTATGGGGGAAATTAAGTCGGGGAATTTGAAATTAAGGGCAAATTTTACCGCAAAAGATGAGATAGGTATGCTGGGTGAAGGGTTTAACAGTCTTATGGACAGGGTTAATCAGCTGCTGGATCAGGTATATATCGAACAGAAGCAAAAAAGGGAAAGTGAATTCAAACTGCTTCAGTCTCAAATCAAACCCCATTTTCTGTATAATACTATAGAGACAATAATTTCATTTATTAAACTGGACATGAAGGATAAGGCTATGGTTACGGCAAAAAATCTTGCAGATTTTTACAGAATCTCATTAAGCAAAGGTAATGATATCATTTCCATAAAAGAAGAAATACGCCTTATAGAAAACTACTTGTCCATTCAGAAATTTCGCTATATAGAATACCTGGACTATAAGGTGGAAGTTGACGATTCAATTTACCAGTTTCAGATTCCAAAACTGACTTTGCAGCCCCTTGTGGAAAATTCCATTTATCATGGCCTTAAACAGAAAACAGATAAAGGTTTTTTAACGGTAAAAGGATATCGTGAAAATGATACCATAAAAATTGAAGTAATTGATAATGGCGTGGGAATGAGCGAAGAATTAATAGTCAGGGTTCTTCAAAGGACTAATTCCCATAATTCTGATTTTGGACTGTATAGTGTAAATTCCAGGTTAAAGCTCCTGTACGGGGCTCAGTATGGCATTTCCATTGACAGCAAGGTTAATGAATATACTAAAGTAACAGTTGTTTTGCCGGCTATTGCAGTAAAGGAGTAAGTATGTTGAGGGTAATGATTGTTGATGATGAATATTATTTCAGAGAGGCATTAAAGGTATCTCTCCGGTGGAACGAACTAGGCTTTATCATATGCGGTGAGGCTAAAAACGGCAGGGAAGCCCTTGAGAAACTGGACGAGCTGAAACCCGACATTATTCTTGTTGATATCAATATGCCCATTATGGACGGTTTGGATTTTGTACAGGAAATCAGGAAGGCGGAACGGGCGTGTAAAATAATAATATTGACAGGTCATAGCGAGTTTCTGTATGCAAAGCAGGCAGTCCAGCTCGGTGTTTATAATTACATACTAAAACCCGTAAATGAACAGGAACTGACCGATACGTTATTTAAAATCAAAAAAACCATTGACAGGGAAAGGAACATTAAAATAGAGTTTGATAAATTAAAGCAGCAGGTGAAAGAAAGTCTTCCCCTGTTAAAGGATAAATTTCTTAATGAGCTGATACAGGGGAGTCTTATACGAAATGAAAACGACATTGAAAAAAGAATGGGATACCTGGGTATTCGTTTTTACTCAGAGTATTATCGTGTTGTTACCATAGAAATTAACCAGGATGATGAACAATGGAATGACGAAGACATGCAGCTTTGGAAATTTGCCGTATCAAATATTGCCTGCGAAATTCTGGGAGAATGTTTTCATTTTGAAATGTGCTATGATGATAAAGAGCGGATATGTTTCATTATTTGCATTAATGAAAATAACCAGGACATCAACTTGCTTCTTGAAAGCAGGCTGGAGCTGATTTTATCCGCCGTTTCAAAACATCTTAACTTCACCGTAACTATCGGTGTAGGAAATGAGAAGAAAGGATTATATGAAATAACAGCTTCTTATAAAGAGTCACTTGTTGCTTTGAAAAATAAACTTACAGAAGGAAAGAACCGGGTTATAACCTATTGTTCTGTTGAAGACATGGAGATTAAAGTAAATCCGTTTACAGCCTGGCACAGAAACCAGTTGCTAATACATTTGAGAGCGGGTGAAAGCAGAGAGGTAATTGAATTAATAGATCAAATTTTTACTGAAATCAAGGAACAGAACCTGCACCATGAAATAATCTATGTAATATGTGTGGAAATGGTGTCTGTATGTATGGAATTTATAATAGAAACAGGGTTACCCATCAAAGAAATATTACCAAACAATTTTCTGAATATAATTGAAGAGATTCAGTCAAAAGGTTCGGTAAATGAAATTAAGGAATGGGTTGAAAAAATTTTCAGGAACGCCGTTGAGACAACATTAAAATACAGAAGTTCGAAAGCATCTGTGCTGGTGAAGGATGTAAAAAAATATATCGGGGAAAATTATATGAAATGCGGATTAAATGTAGAAGATATTTCAAAAAATTTATATGTAAATTATTCGCATTTATGTTTCATCTTTAAGCGCGAAACAGGCATTACTGTTCACGATTATTTAACAGAATTCAGGATGAAAAAGGCAAAAGAGCTTTTTGACAGAGGAAATAACATGGTGCTCGATGTAGCTGAAAAGGTAGGTTATGCTGATGCAAATTATTTCGGAAAATGCTTTAAAAAATACTACGGTCTGGCTCCCAGCAAGTATATAGAGAGAAAAGGAACCATTTCATAATGCACACCCAATAATTTTACTTGTGCACAATAAAAATTCCCTTCAATAACCAGATGAATCAGTTTACAATTTCAAGTAACTGGTTAAAACCTTTCGAAAGGTATACCATCCGAACCGAGAGTTTGAGGAGGTAAAAAAATGAGAAAATTTTGGAAAACGATGCTCATTGTCATTGTATTTTCCCTTTTGGTTTCTCTTGTTGCATGTGCGCCTGCATCTAATAATACAACGCCAGCAAATTCAAATGTAAGCACCGGTGGCGATGAGCAGGAACAAAAGCCTGCTGAAAAAGTAAGAATTAAATTTCTGTCATTAAGTTCTGATGAGAATAGAAACAACATCCGTGAAAAATACATAAAAGTTAATGTTTCCAAAGAGTTTCCCAATGTGGAAGTTGAATATGATTTGGGCGGTGGCGGACAGGATTACGCAAATAAATTGAAAGCCTACAATGCTTCAGGGGATATGCCCGATGTGTGGTTTTCAGAGCAAAATCTGTCCACGGTTGTTATTTCAGCGGGAAATGCTCTTGATTTGTATCCATATGTAATAGAAACGGGTTTTGACAAGAAATTTAAGATGAAAGAGCTGGTTCAGCCAGACAAGGATGGAAAACTGTACTGCGTACAACCCGGTGCTGACCAATATTTTACGCCACGGCTGTGGTATCATAAGGATATTTTTGAACAATACAATCTTGAAACTCCAAAGACTTTTGATGAGCTTGTAAGCCTTTGCGAAACAATTAAGAGTAAAGGCCTTGTTCCGATTTCAATTGTAGGTAAAGACGGATGGACACCCAATTTGCATATGGTTCAGACAATGATTATGGCTGAAGATCCTCAGGTAGCAATTGATCTTGCGAATAATAAGACAGATTTCTCCAATCCTGTAGTAAAGAATGCTTTGGCAAGAATACAAAAACTTGTTCAAATCGGAGCTTTTGCAGACGGTGTTACAAACATTGATTACGGCCCGGCAATAGAAATGTATACATCAGGAAAAGCTGCCATGTTGGCAATGTTTTCATGGGAACTTGGTAATCTGGAAACAGCAAGTCCTGATACCGATTTTATTCCATGGCCTTCAGCAAGTGAATCTGTAGATCCGAATAATGTAATTCAATACTGGGGAGCTCCGTTAAGCGGATATCTGGCATCAGCAAATACCAAATACCCGGAAATTGCTGCGAAATTCGCAATGTTCTGTGCTGAGCAGGATGCATTGTATTACAATATTGAGCAAAAAGCGCCTACCATGCTTGACACAGGAATTAAAATTGAAGGTGTATCTCCCCTGATGCAGAAAAACCTGGATCAGTTTGATGCAGCAAAGATTAAGGTTCCGTCAATATGGGCTGCTACATTTAATGCGAAAATGTCTGCAGAATTTGCCACAGAAAATAGCAAGCTTCTTACCGGAAAATATTCACCCGATGATTATATTAAGGCTATAAACCCTGTATGGGCTGAGAACTTTAATTAAACTACATTGACTGGCAGAATACATCCCTATATGGGTAAAGCTCATATAGGGATGTTGACTGATAAGGTGATAACTATGAATAAATTCTTTGGTAATAAACCGGCTATATTCATTTTCGCTTTCCCATCATTACTATTGTTCACGGTTTTTGTTGTTTACCCGATTTTTCCTGAAATTCTAATCAGCTTTCAGAAAAACGACGGTTTTAAAAGCATGGGATACGTTGGATTCAAAAATTATGCCGATGTATTACAGGATAAAACATTCTGGAGAGCAAACCTGAATACATTTATTATTGTGTTTTTTTCCACCTTCATTGCGTTGCCGATTTCATTGCTTTTTGCCTTGGTTATGGATAGGCTGAGCGATCCCATGAAGAGGTTTTTTAAGTTCAGCAGCGTGTTTCCTGCTGTGCTTTCTGTAACAGTCATTGCACAAATGTGGATTGCTGTTTATGAGCCAATGTGGGGGCTTTTAAACAGTATATTACGGGCATTGCGCCTGAATAATCTTGCTTTGGCGTGGTTATCGGACAGCAGGACTGTGGTACCCGCAATCGCAGTTGCATTTTTATGGCAATATCTTGGACTGAACGCCTTGCTTTTTTATACAGGCATTAAAGCTATACCCAAAACATATTATGAAGCAGCAATGATTGATGGAGCGGGATTTTTCAAAGCCAGCATAAAAATAACCATTCCTTTATTGCAGGATGTTACAAAATATCTTCTTGTTCTTTCCATCCTTGGATGCATGTCCCAATTTGCTCATGTCAGGATTATGACCGGCGGAGGGCCCGGTGATATATCAAGAACGGTGGTTTACCAGTTATATTATGTAGCATTTTCAACTTCAGATTTTGGACGGGGTTGTGCAATAGCAATTATATTCGTAATTGAATGTCTAATATTGACATTTATTATAAATAAGTTTGTTGCACAGGAAAGAATAGAGTTTTAGACAGGACGGAGGAATAAATGGTGAACGGCAAGTGCAGGGTAT
Source organism: Thermoclostridium sp. (assembly GCA_036562185.1). GTDB lineage: Bacteria > Bacillota > Clostridia > DSM-8532 > DSM-8532 > Thermoclostridium. The sequence goes on along the minus strand of DATCKN010000104.1, from coordinate 5,304 downwards.
TGGTAAATATACTGATGATACTTATTGGACTATCATTTCTTTTCCCCATGTATTGGATGCTGAACATATCCTTCAAATCAAAAAGTGAAGTATATGATAATCCTTTTGGGCTGCCAAGGCAGTGGGTTTTCAATAATTATCGCGATGCATTGGAGAAGTTCAATTTTCCAAGATACCTGTCCAATAGCATTATATATTCGGCAGGTACAATAGTGTTAACGGTCTTTCTGGGCAGTATGCTGGCATACTGTATCAGCAGGATGAACTGGAAGGGAAAAGGGTTTGTATTAAGTTATATATCAATGGGGTTGATTATACCCGTTCAGGTTGTTATTATTCCATTGTTGATCATGACCAGAAGTTTTGGGCTGAAAGGTACCCGCATGAGCTTGATACTTCCTTATTCAGCCTTTGCTCTGTCCTCCTGTGTCCTGATGCTGTATGCTTTTTTCAGAAGCTTGCCAAAAGAACTCGAAGAGGCGGCATGTATAGATGGATGCAATATATACCAGGCGTATTTCCGGATTGTGTTGCCTGTTATCAAACCGGCAATTACTACGCAGTGTGTTTTAATATTCATGAACACATATAACGAGTTTTTCCTGGCGTTTATTTTAGGAGCAGAAGATAAGATCCGGCCATTAACCGTCGGCCTGTTAAATTTCTTTGTGAGCATTGGAGTTTCACATTGGGGACAAATTGGTGCCGCAATGATCATAACCAGCCTGCCTACTATTATTGTGTATGCAGTCGGAAATGAACAGATCGAAAATGCCTTAACTGCAAGAGTAGCGTTAAAATAAACACTAACTACCCGATCAATACTTGAAAATAAGTATATATACATAAAGTAAATCATATTTAATTGAATGATTATGGTAAAATATGTATAATATAATCAGTATGATTTATAGGAGTGATAAATTTGAAAATTACGGTATTTTCAGATAAAACAGAAGGCAGGATAGAACAGTATTGGAAAAAATGTGTGGGTAGCTGCCATGCTGCCACAGCCCTGCGTGAGGATTGGCGGAAACAGCTCAGGAAATGCCGTGAGGAGCTGGGATTTGAATATGTGCGCTTCCATGGAATATTAAACGATGATATGAGTGTTTGCATGAGAAGATATGATGGCATATTGGAATACTCATTTTTCAATATTGATTCCATATTTGATTTCCTGCTTGAAATCGGTATGAAACCATTCATTGAATTAAGCTTTATGCCCAATGCGCTGGCCTCGGGAACCAAGACAATATTCCATTATAAAGGTAATATCACACCGCCAAAATCTTACGATGAATGGGGAGATTTGGTTGGCGCTCTTGCTGAACATCTGGTTGAGCGCTATGGTGTTGAAGAAGTGCGTAAATGGTTCTTCGAAGTATGGAATGAACCAAACCTTGATATTTTCTGGTCAGGAACCATGGAAGAATACTTCGAGTTATACAGGCATGCTGCACTGGCAATTAAAAAGGTTGACAGCGGGTTAAAAGTCGGTGGCCCTGCGTCGGCTATCGATGCCTGGATTCCTGAACTGAGAGAATTCTGCAGGAAAAATGGTTTACCTCTTGATTTTATATCCACTCATCATTATCCAACAGATTCTGCTTATGGACTGGGGCTGGATATGGAAGAGCAAATGGCACGTGCGGGCCGCGGTGTGTTATATGGAAAAATGAAGAAGGCGCTGGAGGAGGCTTATCCGTTGCCGGTATATTATACCGAATGGAATAATTCGCCCAGCCCTCGTGACTTGTATCATGATATCCCATATAATGCAGCATTTATTGTAAAAACCGTAACAGATAATCTGCAGCTTGAGCATATAAATCTGCTGAAATGTTACTCTTTCTGGACTTTTACAGATATATTCGAAGAAAGCGGTCTGAGCTCTGTTCCATATCATGGAGGTTTCGGGCTGTTAAACATTCACGGTATACCAAAACCCTCCTACAGGGCATTCCAGCTGCTTTCACAGTTAAAAGGCGATAAGCTCGCGACTGCTGTTGAGATTGAAAGCCCCACAGTGGACTGTACTGCATCCCGGGACGCAGAAGGTATAACCATACTGTTATCAAACCACCAGATTCCTAAGTCGCCTGTCGAAGCTGAGAAGGTAAGCATTTTTGTAAAAGGGATAAAAGGATTTAAGTCTGTTACGCTTCAGCGGATTGATGAAACTCATGCCAACCCGAAAAAAGCATGGCTGGATATGGGAGCGCCTATATATCTTAATAAGGAGCAGATCAAGGAACTTATTAAAGCGTCAGAGCTGACTTTTGAAACGCCGGACTGTTCGACAGAACCAGGCGGGATTAGAATGGAAGTGCTTATTCAGCCACACTCGGTAATAGCAATCAGGCTTATACCGGAGAATTAGAATGTATATGGTATTATTTTAGAGGGTATATCCATACCCTCTTTTTGTTAAATGATAAAAACGGCATATCAATCCATGCATTGCATTTTAATGCCTCATATGGGGGAATAGGATATGAAGGAATTACTGTCTGAATATCAGTTAGGATCAATAGTTGCCCTATATTACATAGACACCGGTACGCAAAATGTTGGAATGACACTGGTACCAAAAGACAGGTTTTCAGATGTTATAATTGGGAAAAAAAGCAGACTGGAACCCTTGGTGCAGATAAAAATCCAGGGGGATGATTACCCTGGAGGGTTTTCCCATGGCCATACGATGCGAAACAGCGAAACGGTATACCGGTTTAAATATGAAAAGCAGCGAATAGTATCAGGGAATGACAGTCAAATAATAATTACAGAATTAAATGACAGCCGCGGCTTTACCTTAGAACACCGTTTAATATGGCATGTTGGTTACCATGCATTGGAATCTTATTGCGTTTTTCAAAATAACAGCAATAATGTGGTTGGGCTTGAAATGCTCTCCAGTTTTGCAATTGGAGGGATAACCCCTTTTGAACCCGATGATGCACCAAATACACTAGTACTGCATAGACTCAGGAGTGTCTGGAGCGCAGAGGGGCGTTTGGAAAGCCGGTACGTTGAGGAACTTGGACTGGAGCCTTCCTGGTCGCATTACGGTGTAAGATGTGAACGTTTTGGGCAGATAGGTTCAATGCCTGTAAGAAAATTTTTCCCGTATGCGGTAATTGAGGATACAAAAAATAATGTAAGCTGGGGAGTACAGATTGCATGTCCGTCATCATGGCAAATAGAAGTAAGCAGAACAGATAATTCACTTTGCCTTTCCGGGGGACTGGCCGACAGGGAATTTGGGCATTGGCTTAAGAAGGTTGGGGCAGGAGAATCGTTTACAACACCAAAGGCCATTTTGTCGGCTGCAGCAGGAGGGGTGGATGAGGTATCACAAAATATGACCGATTTGAATAATCATTATCTTCATAATCTACCGTCGATTGAAAAGGATTTGCCAATAATCTTTAACGAATTTTGCACCACATGGGGAAATCCCACAGAAGAAAGTATAAAGAAGGCAGTTGATGCCCTTAGGGAGAGAGGTATACAGTACTTTGTCATAGATGCAGGGTGGTATAAGGAAGATGGCAAGGATTGGGGCAGCAACATGGGGGATTGGAACATTTGCCATGCGCTGTTTCCAAGTGGATTTGAAAATACACTGGACTATATCCGTTCAGCAGGTATGATTCCAGGTATCTGGTTTGAACTGGAGATATGTGGAAGACAATCTGATGCATTCAATAAAACAGAGCATCTTTTAAAAAGGGATGGATATGTTATTACGACAGCAGACAGACGATTCTGGGATATGGCCGATCCTTATGTAACAGAATACCTTACAGAAAAAGTAATCAATTTTCTTAAAAAACATAAAATTGGTTATTTGAAAATTGATTATAATGATAATATTGGAATTGGTTGCGATGGAGCCGATTCGTACGGAGAAGGTCTAAGACAGAAAATACTTGCAACCCTGCAGTTCATAAGAAAAATTCAGGATGAAATACCTGATGTGGTGATAGAAAATTGCTCATCAGGAGGGCATCGCCTTGAACCTTCAATGATGCGTATTACCAGTATGTCTTCTTTCTCGGATGCCCATGAATGTGCGGAAATCCCTATTATTGCTGCAAACCTACACAGGGCGGTTCTTCCCCGGCAAAGCCAGATCTGGGCGGTACTTCGGAAAGAAGACAGCGAACGCCGCCTGATATACTCTTTGGCCGGTACTTTCCTGGGCCGTATGTGCCTTTCGGGTGATGTATGTGACTTAAACAAAGAACAATGGGACATTATTGACAAAGGCATTGCTCTTTACAGGAAAGTGGCATCAACTATCCGGGACGGCATCAGTTACCGTTTTGGTTCAGAAATTAAAAGCTACCGTCATCCCGAAGGCTGGCAGGCAGTAATCAGAGTCAGAAAGGATAAAAAACAGGCAATCGCTGTAGTACACACATTTGCAGGAGAACTTACAGGCGGGATTAGTCTGAATATACCCGATTTAACCGGGTTTGGCATTACAGATATTTTTGCAGATAAGGGGGTAAAGGCCGAATTAAATGGCTCATTGTTAAAGGTGAATCCTACAGCTGACTATCAGGGTATGGTAATTTGCATGGAATAACATAATGAATGGCTACATGAAAAACCGCTTAAGGATTACACTGATCACACTGCCTTGTTAAAATTCATTACGGATTTAAAATTTAATTATTCTTGATTTTCATGTTTTGCACCGGCTATTTTAAAGTTTCCATCCAGGGAAACACCGCCTGATTACCATTAAGGCAATGCAAATCTTAATAACCATGAAGGATATATAGAAATATGGTATAATATGAATGAATTGGAAAGAGTAATAAATTAAAGGACAGAGGGGGAGTACTATGTTAAGTGAAGTAAAAATCCCAGCTACCGGAAAACCATTCAAGAATAATGCAACTTATTGTGTAGGTACAGGCAGGCTTGGGCTGGCTCTTCAAAAAGAATACATCGACCATTTGAAAGTTGTTCAAAAATCCATCGGCTTTAAGTATATCCGCGGTCACGGATTGTTCTGCGATGACGTGGGGATCTATCGCGAAACAGAAGTAGATGGGAAACCGCATACTTATTATAATTTTACATATCTTGACCGGATAATAGACTCTTATCTTGAAAATGATATCAGACCATTCCTGGAATTGGGATTTATGCCCGAAAAATTGAAAACGGGTGAGCAAACAATATTTTATTGGAAGGGAAATGTCACTCCTCCTTCATCGTATGAAAAATGGGCAGAACTTATTGAATGCACATTAACCCACCTTATTGACAGGTATGGCCGTGAAG
>DATCKN010000103.1:0-2318 GCA_036562185.1 Thermoclostridium sp. | reverse complement strand
GTTAAATATAACCTTACCGCTTGAAGGAGTCGTACGATTGCATATCAGGTCCATAAGTGTGCTTTTGCCGGCTCCATTGGGGCCGATAATTGCGCGGACCTGTCCCTTGGGAACGTCAAACGATACATTATTTACTGCATGCAGGGCACCAAAATAACGATTAAGATTCTCTACTTTTAAAATAGGTTGGCTCATTTTTGCCCTCCACCTTTACTAAATAATTTTTTTCTGCTATTATCCAAATTCAATGTTGATTTGTCCTTTAGTAATCCTCCCCGTAAGAAGAGTACGCACAAAACAATAATTACACCAAAAATAGCCTGATAGAAATTCGTTATAATAGGAAGCTGTACGTTAATAAACGTTACAATAGCTGCACCGACTATGGGTCCTAAGAAACTGTACATTCCTCCAATCAGACACATAATCAGTCCTTCCAGCGATACATTTGTGGATATCATTGCGGGAAAGGCGCCCATGTTTCTCATGGAATATAACAGGCCGGCTATTCCGCAGAAAAATCCCGATACTATATATGCAGTAAGGCGAATGTTATGGGTATTGGCTCCGATAAAAGTCAGCCTTTCAATATTTTCCCTGCTGCCTTTAAGCATTTTTGCAAAGGGGGACTTGAGGAAAAAATAAATAATTACTATACAAATAAGGCTTACTGCAAAGCATAAATAGAAATTACCCTTTGTGCTTGAAGCAAAAGGCAGCCGCACGCTTCCGGTAATACCTGTATCACTGCCAACGATCTGCATTTTTTGAACCAGTGACCATAACAGCGTATTAAATCCCATATTCATGAAAGCAAAAGCCATATCATCATTTGCTCTTAAACAAACTATCCCTATAAATACAGCAAGTAACAAATTTAAAAGCAAAGCAAGAGGAATCGCTACCGCCATAGGTATATGCATTCTCACAACCATGAACAGATAAGCATATGCCGTAAACCCAAAATATGTTCCTTGCCCGAGAGGTCTCAACCCTCCAAATCCGAGTATTATGTTAACTGCCGAAGCAAATAACATATAAATAACCATTCTGGACATGAAATCTAAAATAGAATCCGTTGCCATGCATGAAGCAACGAGTATTACAATTACAGTAATGATTCCACCTAATAAATCCCTCTGTTTCTGAGATAAGCTTTTAATTTTTGAAATCATGTTTCAGGCGGCCTCCTTTTTTGTAAAAATGCCCTGCGGTCTTATAAACATGCATATAACCATTAATGCAGCAGGAATGACATTATAATACTGCGGAAAATATATTGCACCAAATGCATTAACAAGACCTACCAGTAAAGCTGCAGGCAGGCACCCGTTCATATTTCTCATACCGCCAATCATAAGGATGGGCATAACATTTGCAAATATGGAAAGCCCTTCTTTAGGGCTCATGCCGGTTATGGGCGCGTTAAGCACTCCTCCAAGTCCGGCAATTCCTGTCCCGAGCATAAACATAATTGAAAATAGCTTGGTCACGTTAATTCCCAGGCAGGCAACCATTTCTCTGTCTTTTATGATTGCTCTCATCATCATACCCAGCTTTGTTTTGTTCATCATAAACCAGAAAGAAACGGCAATAACTATACCAACAGCAATCATAAACAAATAATATGTCGGGAAATATATACCAAAAATGGCCACAGATTTATTTAGAAATTTCGGGAGTTTCATAAGCCGTATTGCGTAACCCCAAATCAACACCATCATATCACAGACAATATAGGCTACTCCAAATGTAAGAAGCATTATATAAAGCATATTCTTTCCGAACAAAGGCCTAACAGCCCTCTCCACAAACCAGCCCAAACCGCCCACAATAAGAGGGGCAATAATAAGTGCAGGTATAAAGCCAATACTTGCGGCAATGGTATATGTAAGATATGTACCAAGGACAAAAAAAGCGCCCTGGCCGAAATTAACCATATTCATGCCGCTTATAATTAACGACATGCCAGCAACCATCATGTATGATATCATTCCACTAGAAAGTCCTGTAACCAACGTTTGAAAGAAAAACGGTACAGTCATACACACTCTCCTATCCGTTAATTTGATTATTAGTTGATAGGCGCAGTATATCTGTGCGCCTATCAACATAATCATTATTGAGTATTAAATGTTTTTCTGTTATTTGTATTCCGAAAGGTCTTTGAATGTAAGTCCGATTTCTTCCGCATATGCCTTCATTTGTTCTTTTGTGGGAAGAACTTCATCAGCCTTATAAATTCTGTAAACTTCTCCTACAGGAATTGACCATTTGCCTGTAGTATCTTCAACCGCGGTTACATAATAGTATGTATG
>DATCKN010000102.1:0-24327 GCA_036562185.1 Thermoclostridium sp. | reverse complement strand
CGTACAGGCCGGTGTTAATGATACCGTTCTCCTTATAATATGTATAATACACGCTGAAAAAGAATTCACTGATGACATCTTTCAGAGCATCCTTCCCCATTGCGGATAATTCAGCAAGGGAATACTTTGAATGCCCTTTATAAACTTCATTCAGATCAAAAAATTCATCCCAGACAAGCTTCACATTTTTAATATTTTCAGAGAGCCCATTTTCAGAAAAGCCTGAATTACCAAACCTTATTTTTACTTCCACCTTTTTCAGCTTTCTTAATTTCCGCTTGATTTCCTCCCGGGTATAAAAACCATTTGGCATATGCTTTTCTCCCTTATAAGTTTTTACCGGAAACAGCAGTACCATTTTCTATACTATGATTTTATCAAAAAGAAGTTACCATATTATTTTTTTGAAAAAAACACCTATTAAAAATATAGCCGATTTTTACACTTATTGCACTTAAAAATTGATATATTCTGGGTTTTAAAGTATAATAAAGGAAAAATATCATAATAAGGTGATTAAGCATGAGTGAAATGGTTTGCCCGGGATGCGGATCTTCATTGCAAAAGAATACTTTGGAATGTGTCGGAGTTGATGAATTGGATTTTGTCCCTAAATCAAAAGGTTTAAAATTTGGCATCAATATTCGAATTGGATCAGTTTCTATCGGTAAAAATGAAGTTCTTCATGGGGTGTTAACCGATTCATACCATTGCGAAAAATGCAACAAAATATATGCTGTTTATGATTTGGAACGGGAATAGACGGATAAGGAGCCTGTCCGAACTGATTATAAGCCGGTATTATTAGCCCTGTTTCTTTACATGCAAATCACCTATCAGTGTTTTCTTGTCAGAGCAGTGATAATGGCCTTCATTATGACTGTTTAAAATCCGTATGCTGTTTTGCAGATTGGAATGATGGCAACATATATCAAGATTTGTACTTCCGGTTGAGCTATCATTAAGTTTGGATAGGAGGTACTTTGATGTTTTCGTGGTATGATGAAATTCAAAAAATCAAATCCTGGATAGATAAAAACATTGAAGACGTATCGTTGGCACAACTTTCAAATTACTTCGGCTATTCACCACATTATCTGTCCAAAAAGTTTCATGAACTTGAGGGAATTCCACTAAAAGAATATATTTTGACGTCAAGAATACAACATGCTGCGATACATCTGGTCGAGACCAATGACAGAATAATTGATATTGCGCTTAGTCACGGTTATTCATCACAGGAAGCATTTACAAGAGCTTTCCTGAAAGTTTATGGGATAACTCCATGGTCATACCGGAAACTTCAAAAACCTTCGCAAAATGCCGTAAAAAGCCGATTGCTGCATTCTGTCGGTTTTACAAAACCAATTGGAGGTATGGATATGAAGATTTATGTAAAGCAGATGTATGACTGGAACTATTATGCCTACTTTGCCGAAGATGTTGATGAAAAGTACTGGAACTATTTTAAAGAGAACCTCTGGTGGCAGGTAGGCAACAATTTTGTGAAATCATTTGACAACGTAAAAGACTTTGAGTATTGTGCCGATAACTTCACGAAGTATGGAGAGACTGCCATAAAGCAGCAGCTGAAAATAATTCCTGCCCCATGGGAGAAAGCACTGGATTTATTTATTCCTGAAATAGAAAAACTTGGTGTGGACTGGTATATCCATGGCAGTGTGGCTATGGCACTTTGGGGAATTGACGTCGCTCCTAAAGATGTCAATATCATTATCCCCAATTATTCTGATTTTGACAGGGTCAGGGATCATTTCTGCAAATATGCGATAAGGCCTATTGAGCGTTGTGAAAACTGGATTATGAGCGGATTAGGAGAAATTTTCATGGAAGCGGTTATTGGAATCTCGTTCCACAATAAGGAACTGGAACCGTACGACATGAGCAAGCTCGGGAAAATCAACTACAACGGAACCGAAGTATATGTGTCCGGTTTGGAAATGCTGAGACAGGACAACATAAACTACCACCGGATGGACCGCGTTAAAGCAATTGAGGATAAAATAAGGCAATTAGCCGTGTTATAACGATTATATTAACATTCACATAAACATGGTGTCATTACCTGGCTGTTACCAATCAGATACCGTGTAAATACGTTTTATTGATTGATATGTTTCTCTGAACATAGATTTCCGGTGATCGGGTGATGATACAATATAATTCTTTAGAATCCCAGCAGGCTAAGAATATTATTACACTCTTTACCGGTATATATTGAGGAGATTTAAGCAGACCGTTTCAGAGGAAGAGTGCAGAAAGATCCTTAAACAAGAGATAAGAGCATTGTTTTCGTAAAACATCCAGTAGTTTTTTATCAAGTAATATGTGTTATAAAGTGTTATTTCAATTTTTCATAAGTTTGCTGCATTTGTTTAGTATGCTTTTAACTTCATAAAAAACTTTACAAGATGAACAAGTGTTCGGTATAATATATTTAAGTAGTGAGGTCATATTTATGAAAGTATATGAAACAAGAGATATAATATATGGTTTCATTACATATGACGATTGGGAACGTGAAATAATTAATCATCCTGTATTCCAGCGTTTGAGAAGGATAAAACAACTATCCCTGACTGATATGATATATCCTGGCGCCAATCATACCAGATTTGAACATTCATTAGGAGTAATGCATCTTTCTACTCTTTTCTATGATAGCATTATTAAAAAACGAGAACAATTTTTAAAAGAAGTATTGAATTTTGATGATGCAGGATTTAAGAGGGATAAAAAGATTATCAGGCTTGCTGCATTGTTACATGATATTGGCCATTCACCATTTTCACATGCTGGTGAAGAACTTATGCCTTATGTTCCCCAAGGTAACTCTAAATATAAGGAAGGGGCAGATAAAAGGTTTTCACATGAAGACTATAGCATTGCAATAATCAAGACTTTTTTTAAGGATATAATTGAAAATCATAAAGGAAATGATAATTATGGGATAAGAGTAGAGGATGTAACAGCATTATTGGGTGACGAAACTGTTAAGCCTAAAAGAAGTCATGTGTGGAAAAATATAATATCTAGTCAGTTAGATGCTGATAGAGCAGACTATTTGTTAAGGGACTCATTACATTTAGGAATAAGCTATGGAATATACGACAAGGAACGCTTGGTTAATACTATGAGCATTGCAACAGATCCAGAAACCTACGGAACAAATTTAGCAGTTGAAGAAGGTGGATGGCATGTAGCAGAGAGCCTTGTGATTGCAAGATATCAAATGTTTGCGCAGGTTTACTTTCATAAAACCAGGCGAGCATTTGATTATCACATAGAAAAAGCTCTTAAAGAGATTCTTTCTAAGCATGGCGAAAAAAGTGGCTTTTTCCCATTACCGGACAGTGAAGAAAATCTTAAAAAATACATCGATTATGATGATTGGAAAATGTATGGTTTAATAAAAGAAGGTCTGGGAGGTGAACATGGAAAGATAATATTGGAAAGATCACACGATAAATGTGTATATCAAACAAGTGAGGTTCCTGATGAGACTGAACTTGACAGGTTTGAGGATTTGCATAATACTTTTCAAAATGAGATCAGCTTTGTTGATTCTTCAGAAAAATCATGGTATAAAACAGGTAAAGAAGATATTTTTATACTTTGTGACTCTAATAAAAAAAACGAGAAATTGGAACCTCTATCTAAAAAGTCATCAATTGTAAGAAATTTGCAGCCGATTAAGCAAAAGAGGCTTTATGTTAAAAATGAATCAAGATTAACGGTTAAGGAAAAAATCAGAAAGTATTTGGAAGGGAAGAAATGAAATGACTTTAATAAATGATTTGTGGAAAAAAGTAGGGTTGATTTCTTATCTGGCTAAAAGACTTGAGATGAAAGCTAAATTTGGCAAGACAGCAATCATGAAATATTTATATATACTTCAGGAAGTATTTAATGTGCAATTAGGTTACGAGTTTTCACTGTATACATATGGTCCATATTGTAGTGATGTTTTGTCAGATTTGGATTATACTGAAGCTATTGAGGGTGTTAAAATATACTCGGTTGGTCAAGGGACAGGTGGATATTGCATTAAGCCATCAAGCAAAACTAATGTGTATATAGAAAAATCAAGTGAGTTTCTTTCTGAAAACGAAGAAACGATAAACACTGTACTGGAATTGTTTGGAGATATGTCTGCAAGAGATCTGGAACTTCGGACTACAATTATATATCTATATAAAAACTATCTGCAGAATAAATGGGAAATTGACAGCAATGAAATAGCATCAGATGTAAAAGAATTAAAGCCATATTTCAGCCTTGATGAAATTTTGAATGCATATCATCAATTAGATGAAATGAGAATATTTTCAAAATTAAATAACTAATTAAGCAGATACATTGAGAAAACCAGAGACAGGTTCGGTAAGAAGAGTTATTGATTCTAATAAAAATGGATCAAGCTCTTTTTTTATAAACAGGGATTTTACAATCACATTTGGCATTTTGTTTATATATTTTTCCCAGCCTTTCACCTTCAGCATATCAGGAAATTATACATTATGTCCCCGATGATCATATCTATGTTAAATATTAGAATCTTTCTAACCAAGAAATTTGTATTTTTTATATGAAAAATGTATCTTCAGAATGAATATTATTGTAACCTTTGCAGAAGTTGAAAACTGAAGAACTATGGTATAATTATAAAAGTTTTATTTACAAAGGAGCATTCCGGAATGAATGTTATAGCTGTAGGCAGCAGTTTTTCCCAGGATGCAACGAGGTATCTTCATCAAATTGCAAAACCCGACAATGTTTACCATAAAGTCTTCAACCAGTACATTGGGTGTTGTTCAATAGAAAGGTGTTGGTACAACGCAGAAAATGATGTAGCCGGTTATGAGCTGGAGGTAAACGGTAAAAAAACCGGCAGGATGATATCCATAAAAAAAGCGTTGGAATTGGATGTTTTGGATTTTGTAACTTTCGGGCAGGTAAGCCATCAAAGTACTGATTACAGCACATATCAGCCATTTTTAATCAGTCTGTCAAAATATATAAAACGGTATGCTCCCGATGCCGAGCAAGTTATACATCAAACACGGGCATATGAACGGGAAAGCGAAAAACCGACCGTTCAAATGGATACAGTGATCAAAAGGACATGTTCACCGATTTATAAGCTGCATACCAAAAGGCTGCAGAATCTCCGGAAGGGGAAAATTGTTCCCGGCGGTGAATTTTTTGAACGTTTAAGAATCCGTTGTTTAACATCTTATTGGCAGCTATAGTTAGTTAACAGTGCATTAAAAAGCGTGTATTTCTGAAAGAGCCATAAAACCTGCTGGATGAAATATTCCCGGGTTTGAGGATAAATTTAAGGAATGAGGGGGGTTATGGAACGGACAGAGATAATTTTAGGTGATATTACAAAGATTAAAGCAGATGCCATCGTCAATGCGGCAAACAACTCCTTGCTTGGCGGTGGGGGTGTGGATGGTGCCATCCACCGGGCTGCCGGTCCGGAACTTCTTGAGGAATGTCGCAAACTAAACGGGTGTGAAACGGGACAGGCGAAAATTACAAAGGGATATAAGCTCCCTGCAAAATATGTGATTCATACAGTTGGGCCAATCTGGCGTGGCGGCGGGCGCGGCGAGGACGATTTGCTTGCATCATGCTACAGGAATTCTTTACGTTTGGCGGCAGAGAACGGGATAAAAACAATAGCATTCCCGTCAATCAGTACAGGTGCCTATCGTTTTCCTGTTAAGCGCGCAGCCAGGATTGCCATTATGGAAATAATGAAGTTTCTGAGTGAGGACAAAAGCGTTGACAAAGTTATGATGGTATGCTTTGACAAGGAAACTATGAAAGCATATGTAGAGGCATTAAATGAAGTTAAAACGGCAAATTAAAATTTAACTTAAATTATGCGACATAAGAAAGGTGATATGAGCATATGAAAATGACCTTAAGATGGTATGGCAGTAAACAAGACAAAGTAACATTAAAGCAGATTAAGCAGATCCCCGGCGTTGTAGGCGTGATTTCTGCGTTATATGATATTCCTGCCGGGGAAGTATGGCCTGTAGAACGAATCCGCGCATTAAAGGACGAGATCGAGAGAGAAGGCCTGACACTGGAAGGAATAGAAAGCGTTAACGTCCATGAAGATATCAAGCTCGGGACTCCTGCCGCGGAAAAGTACATTGAGAACTATAAGCAAACTCTTAAGAACCTGGGAGAATTGGGGATCAACCTTGTTTGCTATAACTTTATGCCTGTTTTTGACTGGCTTCGCACAGATCTGGCAAAGGATCTGGCCGACGGTTCGAATACCCTGTCATATGATGAAGACATAATAAAGAAAATTGATCCTTCCAGGATGTTTGAGCAGGTGAACGATAATTCCAACGGTTATGTATTACCGGGCTGGGAACCCGAAAGAATAGGCGAAATAAAAAGACTGCTTGACCTGTACAAGGATATGGATGAAGAAAAGCTGTGGAAGAATCTTGAGACATTTTTGAAAGAAGTAGTGCCTGTTGCAGAAAAGTATGGAATTAAAATGGCTATTCATCCCGACGATCCACCATGGTCAATATTCGGTCTGCCAAGGCTTATTACTTCCAAGGAAAACCTGGAGAGGTTTATCAACCTTGTAGACAGCCCATCTAACGGATTAACCATATGTACCGGATCATTGGGATCAAGCATAGATAACAATATACCTGAGATCATCAGATATTTTGGTGCCAAGGGAAGGGTACATTTCGGCCATGTGAGAAATGTAAAGATTCATGAGCCCCGTAAGTTCGATGAGGTTGCTCATAAGACAGAAGCCGGTTCCCTGGATATGTTTGAGATTATGAAAGCCTTCTATGATATTGGCTTCGAAGGTCCAATACGTCCTGACCACGGCAGAATGATCTGGGGAGAAATTGGACGTCCCGGATACGGTTTGTATGACAGGGCGTTAGGAGCTACATATCTTAACGGTTTGTGGGAAGCAATAGAAAGAATGGACAATGGCAACTAAGTGATATCTGTTATTTATTGACATATAAAAAAAGATCTTCTATACTTATAAACAACGGATACTTGCGTTCAGCATTTTAAGCAATACTTCGGGTTCATACCTGTAAGTTATGAAATAATTACGGTTTATGTGATAAAAAAGGAGATCTATGAACAGAAATATTTTGAAATGTTTTTTTGGTTGGTTGATATTAATTATTTTAATAATTCAACCAACCAATATTTATGCTTCGGAAATTGCAAATCTGGGTTTCGTTGAAGCAGACGTTACCCTTTTTCCTGATGGCAAAGCCATTATTTCATATACGGTACGGTACAATCTTGTGCCCGGAAAAACAATGCTTGCATTTACTATGGAGGGGTTTGACAGGATAAAACCTGTTTTTGACAACGATTATGCCTATGTCATAACCGATGACAATAAATCCTATAAAATAGACATTGTAAATCTTGGCGGCGGCAAATACGATATCATTAATGCCAATAACCAGCGTCTTGGCGGAGAATACCTGACATACAAGTTCCGGTTTGCAGCGGATATGGCTCAGGCCGGATATTTAAACAGAACGACGTCGGAAGACGGGAAAAAGCTGGTTGTTTTCAACTGGGCTCCGACTCAGTGGGATGAACCCATGGAGCATTATACGGTTTCGGTAAATTATCCCCTGGAATACCGGGATGTAGGAGCTTCAAGAGAAGATACAGAGAAGTTTCTGATTGAAAATGACTTTGCCACTGAAGAGTGGATGAATGAGGAGTACCTTATTGACTACCGGGTGGTAAAGATAGAATCGGCAAACAGGGTACAGGTCCTGCTTCATAAAGACAATCCCGGTGCTAAATATAATTTCAGAATTCAGCAATACATTTCTGAAAATGTTTTCAGTGAAATGCCAAGCGGCAGCGCTTCTTTTGGTGACAATACAGGCAGCGGAAAAAGCACAAATCCTGGTAATGGGTGGTCTTCTGATGGTAACAGGTACAACCCGTACACCGAAAATACTGACAGGACTGGTTTAGTGGTTGCTTTAAGCCTTCTGTTTGTGATTACTGTAATAGCAGTCGGCAAAAAGCATCGCTCAATGGTAAAGGCACAGGAAACCATGGATCAGGTGCAATGGGCAAGAACAGACTGGGAACCTCCGAAGATTGAAGTGGCAACTTTCAGAAAAAAAGGCCTGATTGCAGAGGATCTGGATGAGTTTGAAGCCGCCCTCTTTATGGGTGTGCCGTACAAAACCATTCTGTCGGCTATTTTATCAAAGCTTGTTACCCAGGGTTATCTGGAGGAAATATCGCCCGATCCGCTTCGCGTGCGCAGAATTGAAGACAAACCACTAACCGTATTAAACCAGTATGAGCGTATGATGTATGATGCCGCGGCTGACGGTGAGTTTAGTGCGAAGGAGATAGAAAGAATCCTTCAGGCACTTACTGATAATGTGCAAAAAAAGACATATGACTGCGATATTGAAGCTACCAGAAAGTTCTATCATGATAAGATATCGCACAGTATTCTTGAGGACATTAATGCTTCTGGCGAAGAACGGCAATATTACGAAGAGGAAGAGAAATATTACAGGGACAGTCATTTCTACGAAGATGATTATTATACGAATAATTGGATTTATTGGTATTATCATCATAACAATATGCATCACCGCAGGTACAGAAATCATTATAAGCGATATGAAGCGTCCATTCCTGCGAACCCCGACAATGTTACTTTTAAATCTTTTCTGGACTCAACTTCAGGACGTTTTGCATGCCACTCCGCTTGCCATGATGCATGTCATTCGGCCTGCCACTCTGCTTGCCATGATGCATGTCATTCGGCCTGCCATTCTGCTTGCCATTCGGCTTGCCACTCTGCATGCGTCAGCGGAGGTGCAAGATGAGAAAGCATAAATTGTCCTGGGTTGACGATTTTATAAACAGTATAAAACCTTATGTATATATGCGACTTCGGGATAATGTGTTAATACGCATGCCGAACGAAGCCTTTAAGCTCAATTCTTCAGGGGCACGGGTCATAAAGCATATTCTGGACGGCGGATCGGTTCAGGATTTTATCAGGGTAAGAACGGGTTCTCCCGAAACAGAAGAACAACTGGAGAGGTTTTTCATAGACTTTTCGCATATATGGAATAATGAAGTATGTGAGAACTATAAAACCGATGCTGTTCACAGGACCGAATTCAGCATTGGATATATAGAGCTTCCCGTATTGTCAGAAGTGGCGCTGACATATACATGCAACATAAAATGCAGGTTTTGCTACGGTGACTGCACACAGCAAAAGAGATCGGAACAACTGGATACAAAAGGTTTTAAGAAAATACTGGATATTATAAGGTACGAAGCGGAAGTTCCCAGTGTTTCATTCACCGGTGGGGAGCCAACAACATATAAGGACCTGCCCGAGCTTATAAAATACGCTTCAAAACAAAACAAGATGCGGGTAAACCTTATTACAAACGCAACCCTTATAACACCGCAAAAGGCAAAAGAGCTTGCCAGTGCAGGACTTTCATCTGCGCAGGTCAGCATTGAATCTGCTTATCCTCATGAGCATGATGCAATTACCGGGGTTCCCGGTTCTCATGCGGCTTCCGTATCCGGGCTTAAAGCATTAAATGAAGCCGGAATTCATGTGCACCCTCACATAACAGTTTGCAAGCTGAATAAAGATAAAATAACGGATTATCCTGCTTTTTGCAAAAGTATCGGATCCGAACGCTTTTCTGCCAATCTTGTAATTCCCGCGGGGCGTGGCGGAGATGAAGATCTAACCGTAACGTACAGTGAAATAGGAGAGATTGTTAAAAAACTAAAACTTGAGGCTTTAAAACACGGTGTGAAATTCATGTGGTATTCACCTACGCCAATATGTTTATTCAATCCTTTGGCAGAAGGTTTTGGAAACAGGGGATGCAGTGCCTGTGAGGGGCTTCTTTCTGTTGATCCGGAAGGAAATCTGCTTCCCTGCTCAAGCTGGCCTGAACCTGTCGGAAACCTGTTAACAGATGGATTTGAGGCTGTGTGGAATAACCGGCGTTGTAAATGGATACGCGCAAAAGAATCAGCACCAATGGAATGCAGGAAATGCAGGCATTTTGCAGCCTGCCAGGGAGCTTGCCCGCTTTATTTCAATGCGCATGGCTTTAGGGAGCTTTATTCTGAATGGGAATCAATGGGGCTTGCAAAGGAAAGGGGCATTATATGAATAACCGGCTGCACATACCTGGCTTTCCGCCTCCGGAACAGCAGGACATTGTCAGGTTTCATGTACTGAAAAAGCTGTCATATTCCAAAAGAATAATGCTGTTTATATTATTTATTTTGACAGGTTTTATGCTTCAGGTTTTAACCTTGAAAGTATGGCCGGGAGCTTTGTTTTTGATTTGTGCGGTTGTCCTCACCCTGGTCCGTGGTTATGACAGCCGTGTAAGGCTTAAAACATTCAACCTGGACAGCAGGTGGACGAAGGTTGATATGGACAGGATTCATCTTATTGAAGAACTGGATGAAAAAGCAGCAAAATGGGACAGGGATCCTCTTGATATCAGCAATGCAACCGGTTTTCTGATGTTTTTGCTTACAAGTTTCATATTGATATTTGTGTCCATGGTGACAGGAAGCAGTTACTCCTTAAGGCGGGCAGGGCGGATTTTTACATCAGATGCGGTAATTCTTGTTTTGCCGTTATGGTTTAACGGGATACGCAGGATACTTAAACAGGGCAATTTGAGGATTAAAGCGGATATTTTAAAGCAAATGGAAGCGCATTTCAGGGCAATTAAAAAAGACGGTGAAAACTTCAATCCTTTGCTCATGCTTGCAAAAGACAGAACAGGGAAAAGCGTTCCCACAGACTTAAGGTTTACCGTTACTTTTGATGATATGCCCGATGATTTCTACGGCATACAGGCGCAAACAAACTTAAACATAGTGGAAGGCAAAAGTTATCCTTACTTCTATTGTGTCATTGCGGCAAAACCCGGCTTTGGGCTGCGTCAATATGCCGAAAAAATGAGCGTGCCTAAAGGCATTACAATAGAATATGACGAGGATGACAATGCGGAAGTCATTATTATAAGGAAATATACCACAAAAACATCGGGTTACCATACAAAAATAAACGATTGCAGGAGAATTCTCGAAAAATCGCTCGTTGAAACCAGGATTATTCTTTCAGCCACAAGAGGCGGGAAACATGGCTGATAAAATAAGGCTATAAAAACAGGGAACGGGTACTTTGCCAGGAGTACGGATATGTACCCTGGCCATAGGACTTTAAGCTGTATGTTCTCCTGATGCTATTCAATGGTATAACTGATTAAGTAGTCCATATTACCGGGACAAGCAAGGTTTGGATTCATCTCAGCCCATTTTCCTGATACGCCAAGCCCCTGGGCCGTTAAGTCAAAGTGGCACATGGCAATTCCTACGTCAAGTTTTTGAATGTCATAGTTGAATAAGTTTCCATAACCCCTGTTCCTGCATATGAAGAAGTGGAACGTGTTTTCGTCCCTGACAATTCTCCAGGGTTGCCTGTTTGAAGCCGAAGGCGCTCTCCGGACCATTTCAAAACACTCTTCAAACATACCTGCGTCTTCCCTTTTCAAAGGCTTTGAAAAATCCCTGTCAAAGAACAGTTCGCCCCAATCCTTACGGTTTGTTGGCCTGGCAACTGCCACAGTTAATGTATCAATAACGCTTTTCTTCTCGCTTTCATATCCAATCGGGGTTATAATCGGGACCATTTCAGCTTCATTTGCGCCTGCAGCTTTTCCAAACGCGGACTTCTTGAATGTGCCTCCAAGCCAGCATGTTCCCAGGCCCAGGGATGTTGCGTACAGTATTATTTTTTCAAAGGCATACCCCAGGTTTTCCTCCATGCGCTTTTCCTTCTTAACAATTGCGCATATGTAAGTTGATGCTCCTTTAATTACTCCATAGGTTCCTAATTTTATTTCCGGGCTTATGCTGTTAATGTCAATGATCCTAAACCTCATATGCGTGTTGAACGGGCCTTTCACCGTATCAATATAATCGATGAGCTTTTGCCTTATATCCTGAGGAATCGGGTCCTCTTTATATGTTCTTACAGATTTCCTTTTAATCATTGCATCTCGCATATCCATACCCAAATAACCCCTTCCATGTAACTTTTTCCTTTATTATACATTGTACCCGAAAGGGCGGACAAGAGAACAGGGGCAAAATATCTTTTTCTCCTGCCTGCTTCGGGCAATCAATTTCCCTGGCAGAGATTGATAAAAAAGTGTGGTAAGACGGGTCTTGTCCCATACATTTTTTTCATATAGAATTAGGTAGAGATTTATTAACTTTTATGGAATTAATGGAACGATATATTGTTCAATTGTCGGATTGTCAAAGCACCCGTCACATTGACAGGGTGAATTAATTATTAAGTAATCAGGGGGCTGATTGGAGCAATGGAATTCAAATTCGAGCCGTTTGAAAAAAGCACAATCCTGCGTAACCATCTGAACCTGGGTGGTGAAAATCCGTCAGGTGAGCGTATCGACGTAACAAGTCTGTACCTTGAACGTGGCCGGAAACCATGGTTGGGTGTAATGGGAGAGTATCATTTTTGTCGCGCAGACAGGAATGACTGGTATAAAGAAATTTGCAAAATGAAGGCCGGAGGCATCAACATTGTAAGTACATATCTGTTCTGGATATACCACGAAGAAGTTGAAGGACAGTTTGATTTTTCAGGGGACCTCGATATTGGGAAGTTTGTTGACGATTGTGCTAAGGCCGGACTTGACGTTATGCTCCGTATAGGTCCCTGGGTTCATGGAGAGTGCAGGAATGGAGGTTTCCCTGATTGGCTTTTGAAGAAACCATATAAGCTGCGTGACAATAATTCTGAGTATATGGCAAAAGTCCGGATATGGTACGGGAAAATTTACGAACAGGTTAAAGGAAGGTTTTATAAGGACGGCGGAAATATAATTGGAATCCAGCTGGAAAACGAACTGGTTGACAATGCTGAACACCTTTTGGCCCTTAAAAAGCTGGCCATCGAGGTGGGGTTTGATGTGCCCTTATATACAGTTACGGGCTGGAACAGCAAATACGGGGCAAAAATACCGGTTGATGAAGTTCTGCCTGTATTCTCCGCATATGCGGACGCTCCGTGGGCAAATGGCACAGAAAGGCTTCCTCTTTCACATAATTATGTATTTGACAAAAACAGGAATGATCATGCTGTTGGCATGGATATTATAAACGATACCGATGAAAGTGGCTGGAGACTGCCATATGAAAGGTATCCTTTTGCAATGTGCGAACTGGGTCCGGGACTGCAGCCAACCCATCACAGAAGGCCCATTGTTACCGGTATGGATGCATATGCCATGTCCCTGGTAAAACTCGGGTCAGGAAATAATCTTGTTGGTTACTACATGTATCATGGGGGTATTAATAAAATTGGCAGACTCTCAACGTTTAATGAGTCAAAGGAAACAGGATATCCAAATGATTACCCTGTTCTTAATTATGACTTCCAAACGGCTTTAAGCGCTTATGGAGAGGTAAGGGATAAATACAGGATGTTAAATATCCTTCATTTGTTCGTGAATGATTTTGGAAGTATTCTGGCGCCTATGGAAACAGTTTTAAGCACCGAAAAAGTAAAGCCCGACAACCTGGAATCATTAAGATACTGCATGAGAACCGACGGATACGGTGGTTTTGTCTTTATAAACCATTACCAGCGCCTTGCTGAAATCAAAGATATATACGATGCAGTAATAGACACCGGCACGGTTAAATTCCCTGCAATCGATATTAAAGGGGAAATAAGTTTTTTCATGCCGTTTAACATGGATTTAAACGGAAACAGGCTTGAATATGCAACAGCGCAGCCGTTGTGCAGGATTGACAATACATATTTTTTTGTGGCTGTTGATGGTATAAAGCCCAGGTACAAATTCTCCGGTGAAGAAGTCATTGAAGTAAATGCCGGGATTGATTCTGTTGTAAGATTTAATGGTTTAAGGATTGTAACACTTGCATGGGAAGAGGCTTTATATGCGCGCAAACTGTCAGGGAGCCTGTATATAGGGTGCTTATGCGATTTATATGAAGTTGACGGCGAGATCCATGCTGCTCAGGAAGGCAGTTACAGTTATTATAAATGGAACGGGGAGAGGTTTGACAAGGCTGAAATATTCCGGGACTTCAAAGAGGCGCAGGTTGGTTTTGAAGACGTTGATGAGCCTTTTGTTCCGAAATATGAAAAGCTTCTGAATATCGGAGGCAGGCGCAGGCGTTTATGGAAAAAAATCAATGTTTCCGGTGATAAAGGATTTGTTGAAATTCCGTTCGAGTATGACACTGCACAGATATATGCCGATGGAGAATTAATAGCCGATCAGTTTTACTATGGTGTAAAGTGGAGTATACCTGCCAAATTGCTGCATGGAAAAGAGTGTTACCTGGTAATGTCAGAAATGAAAAATGATTTTTACCGTGAGTTCTGATGGATGATGAAGACATGTGAACAGGGAGGATGCCTAAGTAAGACAATGGAAAGGAAAGCTTGCTGAAGCTTTATTTTATAGACATAAATCTGCATGATTGCCGGATAGAGATAGGAAGTGGATTACATAATGAATCACAGTATAATTTTACAGCTGGATCAAATCAAAAAAAGTTTTGGGGGGAACGAAGTTCTTAAAGGAATCAACCTGTCAATCAACCAGGGGGAGTTTATTACTTTGCTTGGCTCCTCAGGATGTGGCAAAACAACAACACTTCGGATTATAGCCGGCCTTGAAACGCCGGACAGCGGACGGGTGATTCTTGAAGGCCGTGACGTAACCTATGACGAACCAAACAAGCGCTGTGTAAACACTGTATTTCAGAATTATGCGCTTTTTCCCCATATGACGGTGGAAGCCAACATTGGCTACAGCCTGAAGCTTAAGCGTGTTGATAAGGCGACTATAAAAAGAACCGTGGAGGAAGCTCTTGAGCTTGTCCAGCTTAAAGGATACGGAAAAAGAATGCCCCATGAATTGTCGGGCGGAGAGCAGCAACGTGTGGCAATAGCCCGTGCTGTGGTCAATCAGCCGAAAGTACTGCTATTGGATGAGCCCCTTGGCGCACTCGACTTACAGCTTCGGCGCCAAATGCAGACCGAGCTTAAAAGGCTTCAGACGCATCTGGGTATTACATTTCTTTATATTACCCACGATCAGGAAGAAGCTCTGAATATGTCGGACAGGATCGCTGTAATGAGGGCAGGAGTATTTGAACAGGTCGGAAGCCCGGCAGATATTTACGATCGTCCAAAGACCAGCTATGTAGCTAAGTTCGTTGGTTCAGCCAATATAATTTATGGCAGGGCAGTTACGCAAAATGATGACATGATTACATTTACCACCGATGGCGGTATGGGCCGTGTAAAGCATAAGGGTGTTGTCGCAGCTGAACAGCCTGTCACTGTAGCCGTCCGTCGCGAGTCCATCAGGCTTATAGCTGATGAACAGGGAAATGAGGGAATTAAGGCAGTAGTCAGAGAAAAGACCTTTGCGGGAGGGCTGCTTCAGATTGTAGTTACTTTAATCAACGGCAGCGAATTGGTGGCAACCCGGCATGGTATTAACTCAGAGCTTAAACCGGGTGACCATGTACTGGTAACATGGAATCCTGAAAATGCCGTTCTGGTTGATACGGAGGAGTAAAAATGGGCAGCGTTTCAGAAAAAAATACAATACAAATGGAAAAAAGGAAAAAGGCCGGCATATCGGTGCTGACATTGCTGCCGCTCTACCTGTTTACAATTTTTTTCATAACCGGCCCATTGGTTTATATGCTTATATTAAGCTTTTTAACCCGTGCCGAAACCTGGGGAGTGGTCAATGAATTTACGCTTCAGAACTATAAAAATATTCTGGAGCCGATATATTTAAAAACCTTTTATGAATCATTCAAACTGGCGATAATCACCACGGTGTCCAATATCATAGTCGGTTATCCATATGGCTATTTCATGGCGAAGTTAAACGACAGGTGGAAAAAGCGGATGCTGCTTCTTATAATGATACCGTTTTGGATAAGTTCGCTGATGAGGCTGTATGGATGGATTATTATATTCCGCGCAAATGGTGTACTTGACAGGGTATTAATGGGTATAGGGATTATCGACGAGCCCCTTAAATTACTGTATACATATCCTGCGGTTGCGGTGGGAATGGTGTATGCCCTTTTACCGTTTATGATCTTTTCGGTGTACTCCAGTGCCGAAAAGATGGACTGGAGTATTGTAGAGGCTGCAAGGGATCTGGGAGCAAACAGGTGGCAGGCCTTTTTAACCATTACATTGAAAATGACCCTGCCAGGCCTTATGTCAGGAGTTGTGCTGACATTTATACCGTCGATGGGGCTGTTTTTTATAGCCGATATCCTGGGAGGAAACAAAGTAGTGCTTGTAGGAAATTTAATACAGGAACAGCTGATGAAGGCGCATAACTGGCCTTTTGCGGCAGCTCTTTCGGTTGTCCTGATGATACTGACCAGCTTAATGATCTACCTGTACAGGAGAATTACACACGTCAGGGATTTGGAGGGACTGGTATGAAAAACAGAACGAAACTTCCGGATATATTTCTTGGCGTTGTGACGGTTATAATGTACCTGCCGATCATCCTGGTAGTGTTATATTCATTCAACGAGAGCAGAATCAGCTCAGTGTGGGAAGGTTTCTCATTAAAATGGTATAAGGAACTGTTTCGCGACAAAGCCATTCTTGAAGCACTGGTAAACAGTGTTATACTGGCGGTGTTAAGCAGTTTGTCGGCTGCGGTTATCGGAACTCTTGGAGCTGTAGGAATGACCCGGGTTAAACTGCGCAGCAACGGCATAATTGAATATATATCAACATTGCCGTTAATGATACCCGAGATTATACTCGGAATTGTATTTTTGATATTCTTTTCGCTGATTGGCCTGCCATTCGGAATGATGACGCTTGTAATAGCGCATACGTCATTTTGCATACCATATGTGTTTATCATTGTTAAGGCGAGATTGGCGGGAATGGACAAAAGCCTTGCAGAAGCTGCCAGAGATCTTGGAGCAGGCGAAATGAAAGCCTTTTTTGACATAACATTGCCATTGATATTACCCGGTATTATTTCGGGAATGCTTTTATCCTTCGCAATGAGTTTTGATGATGTGGTAATCAGCATATTTGTTACCGGCGTAAACACGAACACTTTGCCATTGAAGATCTATACACAGCTTAAGACAGGTGTTACACCCAAGATAAATGCTTTATGCACTCTTATGCTGGTCGTTACAATTATAATGTGTGCCGTTTCGGCATATATTGGAAAAAAATATAATCAGAAGCGTTTAAACAAGGAGGAGTCTTTATGAAAAAAACATTTGGAATTATGCTTGTACTATGCCTTATTATGAGCCTTCTTGCAGCTTGTGGAGCGGCAGAATCATCAAAGCCTCAGGTAAAAGGCGGAACCTTTACACTGTTTACCTGGGAGGGCATGTTCCCTCAGGAGATCCTTGACGGATTTACAAAAGAGACAGGCTATACAATCAACTATAATAATTTTGACTATGATGAAACCATGCTGGCGAAACTGCAGGCAGCCAAAGGCGGCGATTATGATTTGGTTATTGCAGATGACTACATAATAGAAACTGTTATCGCCGAAGGTCTTGCACAGAAGCTGGATAAATCAAAGTTGAAGAACTATAATAACATAAATCCGATTTACCAGGGACAGTTCTATGATCCGAACGATGAATATACTGTGCCGTTTGGTGCCGGCGTACAGACCATTGTATTTGACCCCGGACTTGTAGACATTGACATTAAGGGGTATGCCGATTTATTCCATCCATCCCTTAAGGACAGTGTCGGGATTATTGCGAATTATCGCGTTATTAACGGTTTAGCCCTTAAAGTGCTCGGTGAAAGCTATAATACCGAGGATATTTCAAAAATAGAAGCAGCCGGGGAAAAATTGCTTGAGCTTGCTCCAAACATCAGGGTAATTAAGGATGACAACCTGCAGGACGACCTGCTGTCAGGGGAAATTTCAGCTGCTGTAATGTACACTTCACAGGTCACAATGGCTAAACTGGCAAATCCGAACCTTAAAATTGTATTCCCGGAAGAGGGTATTGGTTTCGGAATAATGGCAGGATTCATCCCGTCAAATGCGCCTAATGCCGAAGCTGCGTATGCATTCATGGACTACATCCTTCGCCCGGAAATATCTGCACAGTACTTTGAATGGCTGGGATATTACAGTACAAACCGTGCTGCAGATGAATATATAAATGATGAATATAAGGAATTCTTAACACTGCCTTCGGATTTTTCGGGCAATACAGAGATGATTCAGATGGTAGGCGCCGAGGCAGAAGAAGCTCATACCAAGGTATGGACTAAGTTTAAGTCAGCTGCCGGGCAGTAAGTACGAAAAGACTGACAGGGGAACAGGAATTTTGTTTGAGAAAAAAAGCTGAAAAATACTGTTGCTTACATGAAAAACAGCGCCAAAGTTAATCTGGCGCTGTTTTTAGTATCAGTGATTATTTTGTATTGATATTGTCAATGGTATCATTATAGTTCATATCCTTTGCCGATTAATTTCCAACCTGTTACCTTGGCTTTACGCTTTCCTTGTAAACAATCTCACCCTGTACTATTCTTACTCCGGATTTTATTTTTACATGGTTTATTCTGTCCAGCAGGATACGGATGCTTTTTTGTGCCATCTCCTGTACATTAACATCATACGTGGTAATACCTATATCGCATAGACCCGGATATAAGAAATTATCGAACCCAACGACGGAAATATCTTCGGGCACCCTGTAATTTTTCTTTTCCAAATGCTTAATCAGGATGCTGGCTGTAAGATCACAGTTGCAGACAAATGCGGTGGGCATTTTTTCGGGCAATTTGAACTCAAAGCTTAAAACATCGCCGGTATCCCAGTCCCGATCATCCAGAATCCACTCTTTTCGTATTTCCTGGCCATGCTCCATCATGGATTTGCAATAGCCAAGGTAGCGATCGGTTATGCTGCTTGTATAAAGCAATGTGCCAACATAGCCAATATCTGTGTGCCCCATGCGGAACAGGTAATTTGTCAGCATGTACGTTCCGTAAAAACCGTCTGAAATAACAGAATCGCAATTGTTGAAATCATCAAAAAAGTCCAGGCATACCATCGGAAGTGAGCTGTCTTCACGAATTTTTTTTATGTAGCCGTTTTTTGGCCGTCCTAGTAAAATCACTCCGTCTACCTTGTTTTCCTGAATAAGCTTGGGAAGTTCATGCTTTTCCTCATCTTCGGGCTGAATCACTTCAAGCATTGTAAAGCATTTTTCCCTCATGGCCATCGTCGCCACTTCCTGGTACATAAGCCAGTAGAAGGAGTTATATATCTCAAAATACCTGCCCGGAACTATAATTCCGATATTTTTGCTTCTTTCTTTATTATTATTCCTGCTCTTCGATGAAGGCTGCTTATAGCCCAACTGGTCGGCAAGGGCTTTGATTTTTTCACGCATTTCATCGCTGACGCCCTTCTGGCCTGAAAGGGCTTTTGAAACGGTCACATTGCTTACATTAAGTATTTTTGCGATATCCGACAATGTTACCTTTTTCGTCATGTTAATACCTCGTATTTTTAAGTAAAATTAGCAATATTATTAATCTATTTTAACCATTAATTTCCCATTTTTCAACTGAAACTTAGGTTACTTACCGGCATATTTATTCTTATCTGGTTCCTATTTCGGTGTCGGATTCGGTTACAGAACTGTGCTCTTTAATATATTCCACAATTTCGTCCAGGTTTGTGAAAGCCAATGCAACGTAGGTATCTGCCGCACCATAATAAACAGCAATTCTGCCGGTTTCAGAATCATGAACTGTTGCACAGGGGAAGCATACATTTGGCACAAACCCGCGTTCTTCATACCATTCTTCAGGGGTTAAAAGGAAGTTCCTGCATCTGTATTTGACGACAGATGGATTTTCCAGGTCCAGTATTGCCCCGCCCATACTGTAAACATATCCGCTGCAGGTATGGCATACGCCATGATAGAACAGAAGCCATCCTTCCGATGTCTCGATGGGGGCCGCGCCTGAACCAATTTTGAGGCTTTCCCACCAGTATTTGCTTGTACCCATCACATGCCTGTGCCTTCCCCAGTATACCAGATCGGGGCTTTCGCTTATGAAAATGTCGCCAAACGGAGTATGGCCGGTGTCACTGGGACGGCTCAGCATCTTATACATCCCGTTAATTTTCCTGGGAAACAATACTGCATTCCTGTTGAACGGAATGAAAGGATTTTCAAGCCTCACAAATTTTTCAAAGTCGGTTGTTTTGGCGAGGCCAATGGATGGGCCGTAAAAATCCTGACACCACATTATGTAATAAGTGTCTTCTATTTTTACCACCCTGGGATCATATGCGTACAGGGGCATAAAAGGCTTGCCGTCTTCATTTTCAAACAAAATTTCATTTTCCTGGAATACCCAGTTGATGCCATCCCCGCTTCTGCCCAAGTAAATATGGGGAATGCCGTTAAGCTTTTCTCCTCTGAATACACCTACAAACTCATCATTGTACGGTATTACCGCACTGTTGAAAATTCTGGACACTCCTTTGATTGGATTCCTATTAATGACTGGGTTGTCCGAATACCTCCAAACCGGTGCCCCGGCAAGATTTTTTGGTTTTTCCTGCCATGGCATGTTCTTTACAACCTGGCCTGTCATTTTAATTCTGTTCATAAATCACTACCTTCCTTAGTTGTGTTTTGATTAGTTTTATATAAAACAATTAATAACGCTAAGGTTTTAATTATCCGGGTAATTTACCGTATACCTGATGCTTCCGCACAGCACGCGGCATCTGGATAACCGAATCAGGACTTGACTGCACCTGTTAACCCGTAGAATATATATCTTTGCAAAAACAGGAAAACAACCATTATTGGGACAATTCCCAGCAGTATCGCAGCTGCTACAATTTCGAACGGTGTTGCGGTATTTCCGAAGAATTTATGTAAAGCTACAGTAAATGTCTGCACGTTTTTTCTTAAATAGAGGTTTGGTATATAAAAATCGTTATAATATCCAATCCCGTTTATAATTAAAAGAGTTGTGCATGCCGGTTTCATCAGCGGCAGTATGATGCTTCCGAAAATCCTGAAATAACTTGCCCCGTCTATTAAAGCCGACTCATCCAGTTCTTTCGGAATTGAATTCAGTTGGTTAAACATTATATAGATACCTACTATGTTAACGCCTGAGTAGAGGAGTATAACGCTTGGCATTCTGTTCACAAGGCCCATCCTGTAAACGATCTGAAATACAACAGTCTGTGTTGTTACGACGGGTATGAACATTGTCAGGACAAATAATGTGTAAATAATTTTCCTGCCCCTGAATTCGAACCTATGCAATACATAAGATACCATGGTTGTAAACATAAGCTGAAGGGTAAGAGAAATTGCCAGGATAACAGCAGTGTTAAACAATGCTTTTCCCAGGTTGCCCACCCGTATTGCATATTTGAAATTATAAAAATTAAGCCAGTTTTTAGGGGGAACCAAAACACTTGTGGATGAATACTCGGTACCGGTTTTGAATGCCATAAATACCAGAGGAATAATTGGTATAATTACAAACATGCACGCTGCTGTCAGGAAAACATAGCGCAATACCCTGTATAATTTGCTTTCGTTAATCATGCTGAAATATCCCCCTTTTTGTCAAACATTCTTTGCAAGCTGACGGCTATAACAACAATAATAAATACCAGAATGGAAAGGGCTGCTGCAAAACCTACCCTGCCTTCGGCAAATGCGCTTTGCTGGATTTGGATAACCGGCGTGGCAGTTCCGTTGGCTCCGTTCATCATGATGTAAGGGATTTCAAATACCTGGATTGAACCTGAAATACTGAGCAATACATTAATGAAAAGTATATGCACTATTGATGGGATGGATATATAACGAATTTCCTTAAATTTTGTGCAGCCATCCATTGCTGCTGCCTCGTATAATTCTGCAGGAATTGCCTGGAGCCCGCCAAAAAACATAAGGAAGTTCAGTCCATAGTATCTCCATATGCTGATTGATGCAATGGCCGGATTTACAAGGCGCAGGTTATGCAGCCATTGTTGTGCCAGCCCTCCTAGCCCAATAGCCCTTAATATCGAATTTAAAGTACCCGAATTATTAAAAAAGATAATAAATATGGTGGATATAATTACACCGTTCAGTAAATAGGGAACAATCAAAACTCCTTTGAAAAAGTTGATTCCCTTGAATTTCCCGTTAACAAAAACTGCAAGAATGAATGCAAAGACCAGCTGCGGTATTGCTGCCAGCATATACCACAAGCAGTTCCTGAACAATTTTATATACTGAGGATCGGTAAAAAGCCGTTCATAATTTCTAAAACCAACCCATTTGGGCGGGTTTACGCCGTTATAGCTGGTAAAACTAAGGTATATATTCGTGATAATCGGAATATAGGAAAAAACCAGCAGATGAATTAGCGGGATAAACAAAAATATAAAAATGAATAATTTTGTGCCCTTTGTTTTTACCATTTTACTCCCTCTCCTAAATAATCACATTCATAAAAGAGGACTGTTTTGTGAAGGGAATGCCTCTTCGGAAGAAGAGGCACTATTAAACGTCAGTCTTTCCATTCAACTCCAAGCTCTTTTTTATACCTGGCATAGAGCTGGTTCTGTATTTCAACCTGCTTGTTGTATGCAGTCCAGTCATCCGGCTTTGTTACATCAAGGGCATCAAACAGCAGTCCCACATATTTGTAGTCTGCATATAAACCGGCTTCTTCCAGTACCCGCTGGTTATTCAATGCGTTTTCATCATTGGGTGGCTGTAAAATTACCTGGCATTTACCTTCTGCCACCATTTCATCAATAATGGAGTAAAGATCAGGAACTATGGGCTTTACACCTTTTTTATTCGCAATGAATCCGCTGTTGGCTATAAATTCAGCGTCGTTTGCAATATATTCGATAAACAGCCTTGCTGCTTCCTTATTCTTTGAGAATTTGCTGATAGCCCAGTTGTCTGCAGGAGCTGCCAATACATACCTGCCGGCGCCGAAATCCGGAGCGGGTGCAAATTTGATTATCGAAGGATCCTTCCCGTCAGGAACGCGGCCCTGGATTTGCGGTACAACCCAGGAACCAAACAGCATCATTGCTGCTTTGCCGTAAGCAACACTGTCCATTGCCACACCGAAGTCGGTATACACTTCAGGCTCGAAAAAGCCTTTTGCTTTCCATTCTGTATACAGTTTGATTGTTTTTCCGAACGGAGAGGTTTCTGAGAAGGGATTTTCGGTCTTAAGGCATTCTGCGAAAACATTCGGGTTCCCCGAAACATATATTGCGAAATCCTGTACTGTTGCCAAAGGCCAGTTTTCAACCCTGTGCAATGAAATAGGCGTAATTCCCATACTTTTAATCTTTTCGCACATTTTATTGAATTCTTCCAGTGTAGCAGGTATTTCGTCATATCCGGCGGCTTTTATAACCTCCTCATTATAAACAACGGCCTGATTGTATGCCCTGCCCGGCATGATGCTGTAAATATACCCGTCAACATGAGGCATCGCCTTTGCGTATTCACCATATAATTCTATTCCCTGCTCAAGGGTACAATAGGGTTCAGCATAGGCTTTCCATTCTTCAAGGCTCCAGTTGGGGCATGTAAATACGTCCACAATGTCGTCTTTCACCTGGAAAAATGGCCTTAATTCTTCTTCATTTGTAACAACTATCAGCTCAACGTTAATTCCGGTTTCCTTTGTAAAATCTTCTGCAAGATACTTCAAATAAGCTGTATTTTCAACATCGCGATATGTATTTCCATGTTCGTCCTTTTTTTCTTCGCCAAGAACTCTCTGGCCCATATGGGTGTACACTCTGATTGTTGTGCCTTTAAGAGATGATGGATCTGTTAATTTTGTACCTCCGGTGGCATCTGTGTTCCCCTGGGATGTTTTAGAATCTTCCACACCGCAGCCGGCTAAAGAAACGATCATCAGTACTGCAGTTAAGATGGCTAATAACCTTTTGATTTTCATCCTTTTCCCTCCTATAATATATATTAATATTAGTTTATTAAATTAGCTTAATTTAATTATATATCGAAGCTAAAATTATTCATCACCGTTTATTGCGTTTTATATTTAATAATTGATGAATTTGTAAAATATGTATT
>DATCKN010000101.1:0-6348 GCA_036562185.1 Thermoclostridium sp. | reverse complement strand
TCGATATGTGTATTTGGGAACATATCGAGGGATTATTTTTAAGGTAATATAAGGGCTGATATTGCTGAGCTGTTATGGTTTTTCCTTACCTGATAATTAATTCCCAAACAGGTTGATTAATAAAATGAGTTGATATATAATGGCGTTATTTAGTAAGGCAAGGGAGCTGTATGACAATGCAATTTAAACTGTACAAGGATGTGCATGAGTTTTACAATGATACATATGATGTGTTATTGCGGCATGAGTCCCAGAATATGATTCCTCTTGGCAATATCATTATTGGACATGAAGGAAAGGATATAACGGACTGGCGTGATCCCGGCAATTGGCTTATGGCAACTGTTTCGGATGAAAAGGGTATTAGGATTACCGCTTTAATGACACCGCCGCATAATATCACGCTATATGCGACAGACAATATAATTGATGAAGAAGCAATAAGCTGCTTGATAGATGGACTGAAAGACTATGCAATTCCAGGGGTGATATCCGAAAAAACCCTGGCTGAGTATTTTGCGAAGGAATATTGCGCCAGAAAGGGCTTAAATTATAAAACAACCATGAACCAACGCATATATGAGCTTACGAAAGTAAACCCGGAAATAAAACAATTTGGTACCATTCGATTATTAGAAGAAAAAGACATGAGTTTTTTCCCATATTGGCTGGAAGCTTTTCATGCAGCAGGAAACTATGGCAGAACGGAAATGTCTATACCACAGAATGAAGAAATATATCGCTATCGGTTATCATCAAAAAAGATCTATGTTCTTGAAGTGGATGGGATACCGGTCTCTATGGCAGGGTATACAAGAGAAATGAAAACAGCAGTGGGTGTAGCTTTTGTATACACACCCCCATATTTTCGTGGAAATGGTTATGCCACTTCATGTGTGGCCCAACTTAGTCAAATGGCATTGGATAGGGGATATAAGAGGTGCGTATTGTACACGGATTTGTTAAATCCAACATCGAATAGCATTTATCAAAGAATAGGCTATAAGTCGGTTTGCGATTCACTTATGTTGGCATTTGAATAAAATCTTGACATAATAATAAGAGTACGTTTCCTTACGAGGTTTATTATGAAACACTACAAGTCATGGTCCGGTTTGAACAAGCAGCTGAGTGGGCTGCTGTGTGAACCGCTGAAAAACAGGATAACATATTTTCTGACCCGTTATCATGATGTCCATAATTCCTATGGGCGAGCATCAATACGGCTTGACGGGAAGGAATTGGTGAACTTCTCCTGGGTGGAGGCATACAAGCAGGAACGGGATGTCCACAACCGCTGGAAAGAAAGCGCTTTCAAGTGAGAATTACCTGGTACGTGTATTTGCAATAATGGACAGGCGGGTAGGAAAGCGGACATTGGAAGCAATTATGAAATCGGAAGAGTATAAATCGTATCCTATGTGGGTGAGGCAATTCTACGAGCTGAGGCTGGGAATAGAAGACAGTGGGAGCGGCAAGTAAAGATAAAAGTGAGAGCAACAGGCAAAGGCAGGGAATTGGTTTCCATAAAAATATTGTGTATAATGATGTTATGGCAGGTTATATAAATAATTCATAATAAATGACCGAGGTTTAACCCCAGGCTGAATTGGAGGTATCTTATGAAAAAATCAAAATTGCTACCGTTGATTCTTTTATTATTCTCTGTTTTTTCAATTCTTTCCAGCTCCGCGGCAAAAGCCGATGACGAAGTCAACCGGGCAAAAAACACCTTTTTCAGTGGCGACATTGAATATGAAATCAGCATACCGGCCTCTGCAAAAAAAGCCGGACAGGTTACGGTAATAGGAGCAAAGGATAAGAATATTAAGGCTATTTCCATACCGGAAGAGGTTAAAAATTCTTCATATACATATACTGTTACGAAAATAGCTGATTCCGCCTTTATGGGCTATACCAAGCTGGCTAAAATCAGCATTCCTTCATCAGTCACCTCTTTAGGCGATTCGGTTTTCGTAAATTGTGACAGTCTGGAATACATAGCTATACCGGATTCAATCACGAGCATCGGAAGCAGGCTTTTCCAGTCATGCGATTCTCTAAAAAGCGTAAAGCTTTCTATGAATCTGGAGCAAATACCGGATTATACATTTTATTATTGCTCATCCCTGGAAGAAATCAGTCTCCCTGATAAATTAAAATCCATTGGCAATCAAGCCTTTTATAATTGCGGCAGCCTTACGGAGATAGAAATTCCGGATACGGTTACATCATTGGGAGGTTCTGTATTTTTTGGCTGCAAAGGGCTGAGGAAGGTACATCTGCCAAAAGCACTTACTGAGATTGGGGACAGTACCTTTTATGGATGCTCATCCCTGGAGAATGTTAATATTCCTGTAAATCTAAGCTATATTCCGGCTACCGCCTTTTACAGCTGCCAAAGCCTGCAATCGGTAACAATACCCTATGGAATTACCTATATAGGCAGGTTTGCGTTTTACGGCTGTAAATCACTTACCGGTCTTGATATCCCAAACAGCGTAACATATATCGGAGACTCCGCTTTCAAAGCATGCACCGCGCTTTCTGCTGTAAGCTTATCCGATAAGCTGATTACTCTTCCTGAGTATGTGTTTTCGAACTGCATCTCACTTAAAGAGGTTATTTTCCCGGACAACCTGCAGCATATCGGCAATGGCGCTTTTTCCAACTGCGGGATGCTGTCTGAGCTTATCATTCCCGATACAGTGGCCTCTATAGGGTATAATGCATTTGAAAAATGCAGTTCATTGGAAAATATAACTCTTAGCAGTTCACTGGATAAAATTTCAAGCGGCGCCTTTGCAAATTGCGGCAGCCTGAAATCAATCACTCTGCCGGACAACCTTAAGCAGATTGAGGACCTGGCGTTTGAGAATTGCTCTTCGTTAAGTGAGGTGACATTTAATAACCGGCTTGTCGGCATAGGGGAAAGGGCATTTCTTAATTGTACCAGCCTTACATTAATTGAACTGCCGGATAGCCTGGTTTCCCTTGGTAAGCAGGCATTCAAAGGCTGCAGCAGCTTATCACAGGTAAAAATGCCTTCTAATATAACCGACATTAGAGCAGATGTTTTTGCTGATACAGCAATTACTCCTGTATATAACGATGGATTGTTTATCCTGGACGGTTATCTTCTGGATGGCACCAATGCGTCCGGCAACATAGTTATACCGGATTCTGTTCATTGCATCGCGGCAGATGCCTTTAAGAATAATGAACAGCTTACGGGAGTATGTATTCCCGATACTGTTTCATGCATTGGCATGAATGCTTTCTACAACTGTAGTATACTTGAAAGCGTACTACTGCCGGATACAATAACGGAGATTCCGGCTTACTGCTTTTATAACTGCGTCAGCTTGCAGACAATCAATCTTCCGGATAAGTTAACAGCCATAGGAGACCATGCTTTTGCTAAATGCAGCAGTCTGGCAGGCCTTGTTTTTCCTTACAAGCTGTCTTTTATAGGGCCCTATGCCTATAGTGAATGCAGCGGATTAACTGAGCTGGATATACCTGGTACCGTCAAATGGGTGGGAGAGTCCGCGTTTGCATCCTGCTCATCCCTTCATACGGTCAGGGCAGGCGCAGAGGTTATATCCAAAAACGCATTTAGGAATTGTTCATCCCTAAGGAAGGCCGTTCTTTCAAGCAATGTGCTGAATCTTGGGGCATCTGCCTTCCAGGATTGCGGCCAGCTCAACAAGGTGACCTTACCTGGCAATCTTACCGTGAT
Organism: Thermoclostridium sp.; assembly: GCA_036562185.1. GTDB lineage: Bacteria > Bacillota > Clostridia > DSM-8532 > DSM-8532 > Thermoclostridium. The sequence goes on along the minus strand of DATCKN010000101.1, from coordinate 2,606 downwards.
AGAGTATTTTACCTTCGCAGGATGCAGCAGTTTGTCTTCCATATATATTCCAAACGGTGTGGAGTTCATGCTTGGAGGGGCATTTAAAGACTGCGTTGGGCTTAAGAGAATTTATATACCTAAAAACACATTTGTAGCCGAGGATGCATTTGAAGGCTGTGACATTAAAATTGGCTATAAAACTGTAAATACCAACACCAAAGTAAATATTGCTGATCAAATAAATTACAGCGATGATGTACCAAAATACCCTGATTACGCAGCCCAGGTAGGTGAGGATGTATATTATTTATCCGGTGTCGGGTCATATAATTGCGACTTGATTATTCAGAACAAATCGGCTGAGAAGACCATAATCAGAAGCCTCAACCGATACTCAGGATTTATTGTTTATGATAATTCTGTATATTATTTGGACATTAACAATAACCTGTGCAGCTATTCCTTAGAAACAGGAAAACAGGCACGTCTGCAGAAAAAGGCTGATATTCTTGTTGCTGCTTACCGGGACCATATTTACTATATTTCAAATAAATCATTATACAGGGTCAACATGGAAGGAAAGAACCCGGAGAAACTCGCCGTCTTATCAACAGACTCATATATGATTTATTACCGGAGCAAGGCCATACAGCTTCATGACAATTCAATATATTATGTTACCTTAAATCAGCAAAATTGGATATGCAGCATAGAAAAGATAAACCTGGACGGGACAAATCATGAGGTATTGGCAAAGAATCTTAAGCTGAAGGATTCCGGGTATGATATATATCTGGCCGGTGGCAGGATATATTATCAAACCAATGATGGCCTTATACACTGCATAAATGAAGACGGCACCCATACCTATATCGGACTTGGAAACATTCACGGGGTTATTAATGATGAGCTGTATTATACGGATGAACGGGGCTTGTGGAAGATTACCGCTGATAATCCTTCGGAGCAGGTATTTCCTGGGAATGCTGTTTTTGAATATTGCAAGGTAACTGATGTTTCAGGCGATGGAACAGCAATAGCCCTTTATTATCCGGGTGACGACGACAGTGAAAGGGGTTATCTCTATCTTGCTGACACCGTGGATTATAGCATAGCCATAATAACAGATGGCGATACAATAAGGCCGGCACGCATTATAGGAGATTATCTCTATTACCATAAGGATTATGACTATTACCATAAGGATTATGACTTTGAAAATGGACCGGTGGTGTATTACTTGAGAACAAGATTTAGATGATATGAATCAGGCGGCAGGACCTGGCGCACAGAGTGAAATCATTTTGGAATTTTTATAGTTGGACCTTTGGCGGGACGTAACAGATAGCAGTGGGGGGGAGATAGATATTAGCAGATTAGCATATAAAAAAAGATTATATGTCATTTTTGAAGCTATTTTATTAATGGTGGCGCTTCAGGGAATAACAGAAATATCTGAGTTGTATATTTCATCTTTTTTCCCTAGAACGCGATTGAATGAAAGAATAATTAATATATCGATTATGATTGTTTTGACGGTCGTTTTGATCTTATATGCGAAAATAAGAAAGCAGGCATTGTCATTTTTCCCTGAAAAGATATCCAAGGGATATATAATTGCTACTTGCGCTGCAGCCGTTGTTTTTATTATAGCCCCATCCAATTTTACTCAAGGATTCACATCTGTTATTAATATTCTTTATGGCAGTATTGTAACACCGGTTTATGAGGAACTGCTTTTCAGGGGATATATTTGGAACAGGTTCGGCAAGGTAATGACGAACAGATGGAATGTACTACAATTACTGAAAATTGCAGCAGGATTATTTTATGGAACAATACTAGGGTTTATCAGGTTAAAAACCAAGAACTGCTGGGCAACAATATTAGCTCACGGAATCATGAATTTCTTTATGATTTAATTGTGAATTAAACACAAAGCTATAAGCGGGGTTAAATATGCTATTTAGACTTGGAACGAAAGATGATTTGGATGAGATATGCTGCTTAATAGAAAAAGCAATAAAGCATATGAAAAACCAGGGGATTGACCAATGGGATGAGCTATATCCCGCGCGGGAAGATTTTGCGGATGATATTGATAAAAATACATTGTATGCGGCTGTTGAGAACGATAAAATAATTGCTGTTTATGTAATAAACCAGGAGTGCGATAAGGAGTACCATGATTGTGTATGGGAGAACCCGGACGAAAGCGCATGCATAATTCATAGATTTTGCGTTTTACCGGATTATCAGAATAAAGGTATAGGTACCAGGATCCTGTCGCATATTGAAAATCAGGTTAAGAAAATGGGGTATAATTCAATCAGGCTGGATGTTTTTTCTAATAATCCTTATGCCATTAAACTATATGAGAAAAATGGATATGAAAAGCGTGGACATGCTGATTGGCGTAAGGGGCGTTTTTATCTGATGGAGAAAACATTATTGTGAGCATCTCCCGGGCGGAAGCATTCAAGCGGTGGGGACAGGATGTCCTCATACTTGAGCCGCCGTTACCATTTGAGAAGCAATTAATTATGGATGATTGGCTTGCGTAAGACCAATTATAAAAAACCAGACCTGTAGTATTCCAACTAATAGAGAAGGATATATCCGTA
>DATCKN010000097.1:0-21400 GCA_036562185.1 Thermoclostridium sp. | reverse complement strand
GCATATCGTTGCCGTCATCAAACCACGCTGACAGGGATTCATTGCCAATATTCCCGGATTCCAGTTTGCCGAAAACACGGAATTTTATGCAGGTATGATTATATCGTACTGTGGATAAACTTAACCTGTAACCGCGGTAATTCATTTTAATGTGACAAATGTTTTCACATATCCACAAAAAAAGATAATGTGCTTTTGATAAAACTGTGGATAAAATCATGGTTTTGCAGTGTTACCAACAGCATTTTATATAAAAATACCCCTGGATCATGCCGGATATCCACAAGGCTGTGGATAACTTTTTGCATGTAAAAACCCTTGCAACTCTTTATTTGCAAGGGTTTCAGCGTTTAACAATTTTTTTGTTACCATTTTATTCACTTTTTTGTGGATATTTTTACGTTTTATCCACAGGATGTCAATACAACTTAACTTCATGTCATGCATTGACAAATTACAACATTATCCACCGGTCATTCAAATTTCATGCTTATATCCAAAGCCTTAACAGAATGGGTTATTGCACCTACGGAAATTATATCAACTCCGGAAGCAGCCACATCCTGAATATTGTCAAGGGTAACATTTCCTGACGCTTCGGTCATGGCTTTCCCTCCAATCATCTTTACAGCCTGCTTCATGATCTCAGGCGGCATATTGTCAAGCATGATAATGTCTGCTCCGCTATCCAGGGCCTCTTTTACCTGCTCCAGCGTTTCGGTTTCAACTTCTATTTTTACAGTATGGGGAATACTCTTCCTAACTGCTTCAATTGCCTGTTTTATTCCACCTGCAGCTTTGATGTGATTATCCTTAATCAAAACTCCATCGGAAAGCGAGAAGCGGTGGTTGGTTCCTCCTCCTACTCTTACAGCGTATTTTTCCAATAATCTAAGTCCCGGTGTTGTTTTCCGGGTATCTACAACCTTTGCATTGTAACCTGCAATCCTGTCCACGAACTTACGGGTTTCAGAAGCAATGCCGCTAAGCCTTTGCAAAAGGTTTAGAGCAGTCCTCTCCGCTTTAAGCAAAGCCCTGCTTTTTCCCTCCACTAACAGGAGCTTTTTTCCCTTTTCAACAAAGTCACCATCTTTAACAAGGGGCTGTAATTTAACGTCGGGATCCAGCATTCTGAAAGCTTCCATACATATCCCAAGACCGGCTATAACGCCGTCATGCTTTGCTATAAGAAAAGCCTTTGATACACTGTCTTCCGGAACCGTATAATCTGTTGTTATATCCCCCAGGGGCATATCTTCGCGAAAAGCCCTTTCAAGTATATCTCTGATTACCCAGTATTCCATTTTCCGATCTTCCTTTCACTTTACCAATGTATAGCTTAACACAACAGCAGAAGCTACTGCCCGTGATTGCAGCACACTTCCGCATCAAGGCAGAAAATCTTTTCAGCAGTATGCTTAAAAATTAAATAACGCTGCTTTTAAAAGGCTAGTGAGGCATTTACTGCTGTCTACGTATGGTATCTGCAAATTTATATCACAGTATTTTTCTTAAAATTCACGTCATCGGTTTGCGGATAATCTGTCCTGTAGTGAGCTCCTCTGCTTTCTTTCCTCATCAAAGCCGATTTGATAACCAGTTCTGCCAATGTCAGCATGTTTACAAGTTCCCACTGTTCGATTGTGGTATATGATTTTCCTGCTATCTGATGTTTCATTTCCTGAACCTGTTTCATTGCTTCCTGCAAGTTATCTTCATTGCGTATTATACCCACCTTTTCGGTCATAAGCTTACGCAGTTTTAGTTTTAGCTCATTTGCACCTTCAAGCGGCCCGCTGCCTTTTTTAGCAAAACACAATTGCTCAGGAATAATTGTTTTGTGCCGGGTTTTTCCTGATATCATGTTGTTTAATTCAATGGCTATTCTTCTGCCAAAAACAAGACCTTCCAGCAGGGAATTGCTGGCCAGTCGGTTAGCTCCGTGTATTCCGTTGCATGCTGCTTCGCCGCAGGCATAAAAGCCTTTCAGTCCTGTTCTTCCGTATGCATCGGTCATTATCCCACCCATACAATAATGAGCCGCCGGAGCGACAGGTATCTTTTCCTTTGTAATGTCTATCCCATATTGCATGCAGGTTTTATATATAGTTGGAAAACGATTCTTGACATATTCGGGATCTTTATGTGAAATATCCAGGAAAACATGGGATGAACCTGTTTTCTGAATCTCACTGAAAATTGCCCTCGACACCACATCCCTAGGAGCAAGCTCCGCCATTGGGTGATAACCGGGCATAAAACGCTCACCCCGGGAGTTCAGAAGGATAGCTCCTTCACCCCTTACTGCTTCTGTAATAAGGAAAGATCTGTTTTCGGGATGATATAAAACAGTAGGATGGAACTGAATAAATTCAAGATCCATTAGCCTTAAGCCCGCACGATATGCCAGGGCTATACCGTCACCGGTTGTTACCGGCGGATTTGTCGTATAATTGTATAACTGTCCATACCCTCCTGATGCGCATACAATCACATCGGACAAAAACAGTTTAAACTCCCTGCTGTCTTCCAGATAAGAAAGAAGGCCAATACATTTGCCTTCGTTTGTAATAATATCTACGGCAAAAGTTCGCTCAAAAATTTTTACATTATCATGCTTCAGCAGTGCCCGTATCAGCGTGTCACATACTTCTTTTCCGGTAGCGTCACCGGTATGAACAATCCGGTTCCTGCTGTGTGCCCCTTCACGGGACAGCACTAACTGGTGGTTTTCCGCTCTGTCAAAATTTACACCGTACCGGCACAATATATCTATATTTTCAGCTGCCTCACTGACAAGGGCCCATACCGTTTCTTCATTGCATAACCCGGCCCCTGCATATATAGTATCTTTAAAATGGTACTCCGGTGAATCATCTTTATCCAGGGAAACGGCGATACCACCCTGTGCAAGTTCAGAATTGCTTATATCAAGAGTTTCTTTTGTAATAACGGCTACATTGATTTTTTTATCAATTTGAAGCGCGGTATATACTCCCGCAATACCGCTTCCGATTATGACAACGTCATAATGCTCCACGGGTAAGTCATTAATATTAAAGTTTACCAAATACCTGTCCACGATGTCCTTCCTTCGGGCAACCACGATAGCGTCAATTTATTGCAGGGATTATGCAATACCTTAACTTACCATATCTCACCCTGCAGTAATTTTACGCTAACGGCCAAAACAGCCCCTCTCTATTAATGATACGTAAATTGTTTAACCTTAATTGTAATACTGTATGCCTTTTTTGTAAAGCTCGCAATTTTTAGTCAATTTTTGCAGGCTATGTGCATATTGTGCAGTGCCAAGAAAATTTCACCTGAATGCAGTTCTTTTCCTGTCTCTTACCTTACAGCAATTTTGTCAAATTAAGTATAAGCTTTTGATAAAGCACTTTTTACACTTACACCGGGCAGATTGCCCAGTTTGCCTGTCAGCGCTCCAATCTGATCGGTGGTTCCTTCAACTATAAGTGATATTACGCTTATTCTTTTCTCCCTGTATGGAACGCCCAGCCTTCCCAATACTATATCAGCGTGTTCATGCAATATTGCATTCAGCCTTGCGGCAGAATCCATGTTCTCTACAATAATGCCTATGACACCTATTCTCTTTTCCATAAATAAACCTCCTGCCGTATACGATTATACCCTTTGCATTTAATACTGAAAAGAACATGTTTAATCATTTAACGGGCTTGTCACTGAATCATTTTAATTTACATAAAATATATAAAAAGAATAAGATGGGAGTGATATTAATGCCTAACGGGTACATTTTTCCTTACAGACCGTATTACCGTTTTCGGCCCAGACGCTTCAGACGACGTTTCCGACCCCGCTTTATAGTACCGTTACCGTTTTTCTTCTGGTTCCGATGAATTAGTCAGAGAATTTAACAAGATGAGAAGGCATAATATTGGGGAGCTCTGTGCTCCCCTGTAAGCATATACTATAATTCAATTTCGTTTTCTTTAACTTCGTTATCTTCATTTTTCTCATTAAATTTGGCGAGTTCTTCTCTGATTATCTGCCTGATTTCGTCCCTGGTAACAGGACCTGCGTCACTTTCTGTTTCCTTTCCATCCTGCATCTTGGAAAGCTCTTCCCGGATGTAACTTCTGATTGCTTCTTTTTGCTTTTCTCCCTTTTCAATTAACTCATTAACAAGTTTCTTGGCGTCCTCTGATGCTACTTCACCTTTCTTTACCAGTTCATTTACCAGTGCTTCTACTTTTTCAGCCGAATAAGTTATAAGCCCGAGTCCAAAGTGGAGTGTTTTTTCCAGGTATTTCATCATTTTTATCACCCTTTCCTTTACATTTCTTATTATTAGCCAGGTTTTACTCCTTACAGCTTAGGTGTTAAACAAACACTTTCACTTTATATTACGTTTAAATCCAAAAGAAGTATGAATAAATTTCTAATAAGAGAACCATTCCCTTTATATCAATCTTTTCTAGTTTTGCCTTCTTATTTGGTTCTTATTATGTCAAAATAAACCCCGTCAATTTTTTTAGGATCCTCACATTCAATTAATGAAGATTCCTGGGTATATTTCCCGGTCAATGCCTTTCCCAGAAGGCTGGCATACGTACCTATTTTTTTAGTATCGTCAATGCTTGTTAAAACATTCTTGTTCAATAATTTTATGAGGTCATCAACTTTACCCAGGTTCTTTAATGTTACATGCTGCTTGAAAAATGCTTTTAAAAACTCATTCTGATTTTCTTTTCTGAACTGGTCAGAATAGGTTTTAAACACACCGTTTTCATCATACCCCTGGCGGAACCTTACAAATCCTTCTGCCTGCTCCCCGTTTAAATGCTGCATTCCTTTTTCGAGATCAATATGAAGGTTCTGCACCGGATCATCGTATTTCATTCTGATCGGAACATATATATCCACACCGCCAAACATATCTACAATTTCCCTGAAACCCTTTGTATTAACATAAGCGTAATCATGGACGGTGATTCCGAAAATTTCCTCAATCAAGTCGGCAAGGAAGTCAAAATTACTGTTGCCGAATCTGCCGGTTCCCTTTTTATATTCAATTCTTGCTCCAACAGTATGGGCTGCGTTGATCTTTTGAAATCCCTTGGCATTATATAAAGCCGGGGATTTTTCCTTTACTTTTTCAAGTATCCCGTCACTGTAGTCAATATATATATCCCTGGGAATATTAAACAGCTGTATCTTTTTATTCTTCTCAGATATGGATGCTATTATTATAGTGTCGTAATTACCGCTGTAAGCGTCTTCTCCAATAAGCAGAACATTTCTGTCCGAGTCACTGACAAGCTGTTTGTAATACCGCTGGTTTTTAGTAATATTATAATTTTTCGTACTTCCTTTATTATCTTTGCCCTTACTGTTTTCAGTCCGGTCACCGCTGTTGTTGATATCATCCCTTGTTGAAACTTCGGATGCATCGGGAGTATTATCAGCTGATACAATGGATGATAACAAAAGACCTGACAATATCCCTACCCCCACTGCAATCACTATATATAAAGCAATTAAATATTTCTTTTTCATACAATATCCCCTGATTCCAATATTCTCTTTACAGGTTTTCTAAAACCTTGCTATAATAATATATCTCTTAAACCGTTATTTGTGTAGATCCAAAAAATACGAATTTTCAAGCAAATATTCCTTCTTTACCGATTAAAATAAATAACAATCTGAAAATTCTTATCCATATTATATATATTACATACGTTTGAAATCCGGAAAAGTCCGACCCCGGATAATGGCATTTATCTGAAAAGGAGAATTGGCCCGACAGCCGCTCAATTTTTTGGTTGATTATCGGAATCAATTAATAATTGATTCCAACCTGGGCATAATAAATTTATGGCTGAACGCTTAAACATTTTTCTGCCGAGTTTTTTTCTCTATATATAGTATGGTCCGGATTGGCAGAAAATGTTTTAAGCTTTTTGTTGTAAACCACAAACATATGTAAAGATTGAAAGTGTGATACAATGCGGGTTGGAATTCCTAAGGGGTTATTATATTGCAAATACCATCCCTTTTTTGAAACTTTCTTTCACGGGCTCGGTGCCGAAATCATAAACTCTGACAATACAAATAAAAATATTCTGGATTTGGGCGTTAAAACCTGTATTGATGAAGCATGTCTTCCTGTAAAAATATATCACGGACATGTTGCTTCAATAAAAAGTCAATGTGATTTTCTGGTTATCCCGCGTATTATGCAGGCTTATAAAAATGAATATATTTGCCCTAAATTCTGTGGTCTCCCTGAAATGGTCATTCACAGCATACCTGACATGCCTCCCGTTACTACTGCGCCATTGTATATGCATGACAAAAAATTGCTGTATAAATGGTGCATTACGTCAGGAGCGATGATAACCCGGAGCAGAAGTAAAATTAGGCATGCTTTTGAGCTTGCACTGAATGCTCAATTAAATTTCAGAACAGGAATTATGATCCAAAAGGACATTACCGTCATGCTTGCAGGCCATCCTTATGTTGTGAACGATGCCTTTATAAATATGGATATTGTGAAAAAACTTACAGCAAAAGGTATAGGGGTAATAACCGAAGAATTCGCCCCCAGTTCGGTTTCGGAAGCACAGATTATGAAACTAATCAAAAAGCCGTTTTGGACATTCCAGCGCAATCTATTCGGGGCTTCAACGGCTTTTTACCAACAGAAGAAAATACATGGGATTATATACCTGTCTTCCTTTGCCTGTGGCATTGATTCAGTGGTAATAGATCTTATCCGCTTCCATATAGGGGAGTTTCCGATGCTGGTTATCAAGCTAGACGAGCATACAGGCGAAGCAGGTGTCGACACAAGGCTTGAAGCGTTTATAGATATGCTGGAAAGGAGAGTTGCCGATGAAAATAACCGTCCCGCACATGGGAAATGTTTATATAGCAGTTAAAATACTTTTTGACGGCTTAGGGATCGATTATGTCATTCCACCGCTGAATAACAAGGAAGCACTGTCTCTTGGCTCGAAATACTCCCCGGATGAAATATGCCTGCCGTTTAAACTGATGATTGGAAATTATATTGCCGGAATAAAGAACGGTGCAGATACAATCCTTCTTGTGGGAAGCTGCGGCCCGTGCAGGTTTGGTGAATATTCCGAGCTTCAGTATAAGATACTTGAGCATTTAAAATATGATGTCGATTTTATTGTAATTGATGCTGTTAAAAGTATCGGGCTCAATGAACTGTTCAAAAGAATACAAAAGGTTGGGGCCGGAAGCAGGAAAAAGGCTACGGAAAAGATTTACTCAGTCGTGCGGGCATATAACGCCATGTGCCTTTTGGATGATATTGAAAGCCAGGCGCATTTTAAGGCAGGATATGAAAAAAACAAGGGTGAATGCAAAAAACTTCTTAACTCATGCAAGGAAGAAGTTTTTGCATGCAATGAACCAGATAAGGCATTGAAATTGCTCCGTGACTATCTGGAGAGAATAAAGAATATCCCCGCTGATTACTCAAAAAACCCTATAAAGGTAGCCATTATCGGTGAGATCTACACTGTCATAGAACCTTTCACCAACCTTTTTATCGAGGATATTCTAATGGACATGGCAGTTTCAACAAAAAGAAACCTGACACCGTCATGGTGGCTGAAAGACATGCTGCTTAAAATTATAAAACTGAATTCAAGAGAGCTTTTAAAAGCTTCAAACGAATTTCTGCCGCTTTACATAGGCGGGCACGCGCGGGAATGTGTGGGTGAAGCGGTATTGGCTTCAAGGGAGAATTTTGACGGCGCCATTCAAATTTTTCCGATGGGGTGCATGCCTGAAATTGTTTCAAAGGCAATCCTGCCCACAATCTCCCGGGAGAAAAAGCTTCCCATGCTCTCCCTGATAGTTGATGAAATGACAGGAGAGGCAGGTTATATGACCCGTATAGAGGCCTTTATTGATTTACTTGAAAGGAGACGGGAACATGTATTCGCTTGGAATTGATGTGGGCTCTGTCAGTACAAATCTTGTATTATTGGACAGCAATAATAACGTAGTCGAAAAATTATATATCAGAACCAGGGGCAGGCCTATGGAAGCTGTTCAGATGGTTCTTGCCGAGATCGGGCAAAAGTACGATGACAGGCAAATATACTCGGTCGGGACAACCGGCAGCGGCAGAATGATAGCATCAATTCAGGTTGGAGCAGACATAATTAAGAATGAAATAACAGCCCATGCTGTGGCAGCAATTCAGACCGAAAAGGATGTGAAGACCGTCCTTGAAATCGGTGGCCAGGACTCGAAAATAATAATAATACGGGACGGCGTGGTAACAGATTTTGCAATGAACACAGTATGCGCGGCGGGAACAGGTTCTTTCCTTGATCGTCAGGCCGAACGGCTTGGTATTCCCATTGAAGAATTTGGAGACCACGCCTTAAGGGCAACCGTTCCGGTGCGGATTGCAGGGCGTTGCGCTGTCTTTGCAGAATCTGACATGATCCATAAACAGCAGCTTGGTTATAACACCTGCGATATTGTTGCAGGCCTGTGCGAAGCTCTGGTAAGAAACTACCTGAGCAATGTGGCTAAAGGGAAGGATATTCTGCCAAAGGTCATCTTCCAGGGAGGAGTGGCTGCAAACAAAGGAATCCACCGTGCATTTGAAAAGGCTTTAAACATGCCTGTATTAATCCCGGAGCATTTCGATGTTATGGGGGCTGTAGGTGCTGCAATACTGGCCAGGGAAAAAGTCACAAAAGAAAGGGCAAAAACCCGGTTTAAAGGCTTTTCCATCTCGTCATCAACTTTTAAATCCAGGAGTTTTGTCTGCGATGGCTGCTCTAATCAATGCGAAGTTGTTTCGGTTCTTGAAAATCATGAACCTGTGGGGTATTTTGGCGACAGGTGCGGAAAATATAATCAGGTTGTTCTTAAGCCCAGCCTTGCCGCCAGGTAATCCTATAACAATGAGCGCTTAATTTTTACTATTGTAGGATCACATTCCAGGATTAGAATGATCGTTTAAATGAATATGCCTTTTTGGTTCTGATGCAATTATAGCACACATTTTTTCAGGTTAATTGATGTGAATATGCAGAACAACCCTTTACCCGGATACGGGTAAAGGGCAGTATTATTTATCATTTGTGATATTTGTTGTTTATATCCCGAATTGCCTTAGGATCAAATTTATAAGCTCTCTGTTCAGTCAACAGGCCATTAACCTCCTGTTGCACATCTGTCAACTGGGTATAACAAAACCCACACAAAACTTCAGACTCATATATTGCATCGATCAATCTCTCATATTCTTTAAGGAAATCTTCTTCACTTTTTGCGTTTGTATATCCCCAGTTATCGCCTTCTGCATTGTAGCTTATCCCCCCGAACTCAGTCAGAATTACAGGCTCGCCTTTATAACTGAATCCCTTTGCATAAGGCAGTCTATGCAGGATAACACCGCTGCTTAACCCTTCCCATGTTCGCAGGCTCTCTTTAAATACGTTTTGCATCTTTATCTGTGAACAGTCGCCATGTTGGTAACTATGGATAGCACAGATATCGGTCTCTGTCATTTCCCAGCCGTCATTGGATATAACCAGCCGGCTTGAATCAAGACTATGCGCCATATGATACAGAGCCAGGGAAAAATGCTGCTGCATTTTGTCATGATATATTTGAGGCACACCCCAGCTTTCATTAATCACATTCCACACTACAATACACGGATGGTTATAGTCTCTCTTTATAACATCCTGCCATTCCCGTATATATCTTATATTGGCATCAGGACTGTAACTTATGAAACTTGCCATACTGCCCCAAACTAAAAATCCCAGTTTGTCCGCCCAATACAGGAAACGCGGATCTTCCGCTTTTTCATGCTTTCTGCAACCATTAAAACCCATTTCTTTTGCTTTAAGTATATCATCAACATAAGCCTGATCATCGGGCGCTGTTAAAAGGCCATCAGGCCAATAACCCTGATCCAGAATTAACTTCTGATAATATGGACGGTTATTGAGGTATACTTTATTATTCTCAATATGAATTTTTCTCATACCGAAATAGGTATTTACCTTATCGGCTATATCACCATCTGCAATCAAAGAAACCTCTACGTCAAAAAGGGTTGGGCTTTCAGGCGACCAGCACAGCCCATTATGGTGAAAGGAGCCATTTAGAATGTGGTTACCGAAGACATCCATGACAAATGTGCTCTCCCTTTCATAAACGGTAACCGTATGTTCGCATATTAACCTGTTCTCTAAAGAAAGTGCCCATTTTGTGGTAACCGGTAAACTGCAATTATCAGTAACCCTATATAATATTTCAACCGTTCCCTTGTCAATATCAGGAGTAAACCGTATCCATTCAATATGCTTCCTGTTAACAGGCTCCAGCCAAACAGATTGCCAGATTCCTGTAGTTCGTGTATACCAAATGCCCCTGGGCTTTTCTTCCCAGAACTGCTTTCCCCTGGGGATTGTCTCGTCCTTAAGTGAATCCTCTACTTCTACAACTATACTTTCAGATTCCCATGTGAGAAATGGAGTAATGTCAAATGTGAACGGTGTATGCCCACCTTCGTGTCCACCTACAAAACTTCCGTTAATATATACCCTGCATCGGTAATCCACTGCACCGAAGTGAAGTAAAATCTGATCTTTCTGCCATTCTTTTGGAATTGTAAAGTTCCTTGAATAAGTTACTTCGTCACAATCTCTTATATTACCAATCCCGCTCAGCTTGCTCTGATAGACAAATGGAACCTGTATTTTCCTCTTTGTTTCTTCATCTGAAAATTTAAAATCCCATTCCCCATTCAGGGATAACCATCTGTCTCTTTGCATGTCAGGACGTGGATATTCATTTCTCATGATATGTATGCCTCCTTGAATGATATATGTAGTAATAGTATTTTCAATGCATATTGAAATTCATTTATCTAACTGCTTTCACCATCAGTTTCCGCATTCCTCAGGTTAATTTATAAATTCCGGGAATTAAGCATATTAGACTTTACAGCAGTAATTGATATTTCATAAACTCCACATCAATTTATTTCAAATAAAAAGGCAATAACCCTTTTGTATAATGATTCAAGCACAACCAATCAAGTAATCACCGGAAAGGAGATTATCACCCTGAGTAAATAATATATAACCTATTACTGTTCTAATCTATCGAAAATGAAAACTTAATCTTCTTAAGTAAATATTTACTTCTTTAAATAAGAAATACTTCAAAGTTATTCAAAACTCAATTGAAAAGTGTAACTTACCACTTTATACAGTCGCAATTTCATTGCATGGTTGATTTTCACAGGTTGCCATATGCTCTCTATTTGATGCCAGATCTTGTAAATCCGCGAACAATATATTTATTTATAAATACAAATACAATTAATACCGGTAATACTGCTATAACTGTTGATGCCATCATCAAGCCCGGATTTACATAGTTTTCCCCTAATACCAAGGCCGCTACTCCTAGAGTTAAGGTACGCATTTCTGTGCGGTTGATGACAAGGGACGGCCACAGGTAGGTATTATATAATCCCAGGAAGGTAATAAAGCCCTGTGTGATCAGAATGGGCTTTATCGAAGGAATCACAACATTTTTCAGTATACTTATCACTGATGCCCCGTCAATAAATGCTGCTTCCTCCAATTCCTTTGGGAAATCCAGCAAAAAGCTATATATCAGGTATACCGTCATAGCTCCCGCCCCGGATGGGAGTATGAGAGGCAGCAGGTTATTCAACAGGTTAAGTGTTTTAAACATGTAAAACATGGGGAAAATAGTAACGATCTCAGGGATGGCCATGGCCCATATAAGTCCAATTACTATCGTTCTTTTAAATGGCACATCAAGTCTTGCCAGGGCATATGCTGCCAGCGTGCTGGTTGTTAATCGTAACAGCGTGCCGCAGACAGTAACTATAATGGTATTTCTCAGCCATAGTAAAACAGGAGAGGATGATGTATTCTGAAAAAGGTCAATATAGTTCTTTAAAGTCCATTGCTTGGGTATCAGCGACGGTGAACTTAGAGCCTCAGCTAATCCTTTAAAGCTGGTAAATACCATAAACATCAATGGCAGCAGAAAAAAATATGCAATAATACTTGCAATGAATAGCAACGTAATTGATTTCAACCGTTTTTTAGTCATAATACTCCCCCCCCTTACAAATTTTCTTTCTCTCTGGTCATATAGTACTGGCAAACTGAGCATAACACTATAACAATACCCAGCAATATGGACATAGCATTCCCAATACCCAAATTATTTCTATCCATAATTGTTGAAAAAATCGACATAATAACAGGTGAAGTACTTTGGCCCGGCCCGCCTGCAGTCATTAATCTTGGCTGCCCGTAAAGGTTAAATGATGCAATAATTGTCGTCATAAGCACAAAATAGAATACATTTTTTATATTGGGCAAAATAATCTTTCTCAACTGCAACCAATATCCCGCTCCGTCTATTGCTGCAGCTTCATAAAGACTGTCATCTATCTCGTTAAGGGCGTTTACAAAGAGCATCATGTTATATCCTATAGTCCACCACACTGTTGCTATAGTTATGGAAATCCATGCAAAAGGCTGGGACTCCAGCCAGGGTACAGGAGCAGATATTACTTTTAAGTTAACCAGGAAATTATTTAAATAACCTCCGTTACCTTTCAGCATCCATACGAAAATAGCTGAAACAGCAGTAACCGAGACCGAATACGACATAAAGTATATTGTCCTGAAAAACGTTTTTGTTCTGTCAGGCAACCGGTCTGCCAGCAATGCCAGTCCAAGGCTGACCAGCACCAGCGGGGGCACGGATATAACTACAAATAATATGGTATTTTTCATCCCCAGCATGAATGTCTTGTTGTAAACCGAATCAGAAAAAAGAATTCTGGTGTAGTTATCCCATCCTACATAACCCTGATTCCCATTTATAAGGGAGTAATTATGCACACTCATGTATGCCCCATATAAAAATGGAAACAGCCAGAAAACAATGAAAAATATAATAAACGGTAATATAAAAAGTGTTGATATCCCTTTACCTGCTTTCATATCCGACTCTCTTCCATGTGTAATTAAATACGAACTATACTTACAAGATTAAATTCAGTACTTGGCATACACATTTCGGTAATGCCAGCTGCTCTTTCCGGAAATAGTATCCACCACCATAAGAGGTGGCGGATACTGGCATCCTCTTAACAAATCCTATGCCATCAATGTTCAGATAATTCTTTAGCAATCTTCGTGGCTTCAGCCAGTAATGGCATCAGCTCTTCCTTTGTAAGTCCCGGTGTACTGATAACCTTTGTATATACTTCACTGTTCAGGAATTTAACCTGTTCACGCACGTTGTATATTGCAGGAAGGATCTCTGCTTTATCAAAAATGGTATAGTTTACGTTTGCAACAGGGTATTTGTCAGGATTCTGCTTAACATACTCCATTGTCTTTAAATGTATCGGGGCTTGACCGGCATCAGCCCAATTAGCCATTACCTCGGGCTGGTATGCATACTTAAAGAATGCTGCAATACCTTCCAGCTTATCTTTATCCTTGACCTTTGCCGATACTGCAAATGTATGCCCGCCTGCAGGCACTCTCAAAGTTTTGCCTAATACCGGGATGGTTGCTATACCTAAGTTATCACCGTATCTTTCTTTTGCAGCAGTATAATTCCAGGGGCCCATCAAAGCAATAGCAGCTTGTATATTAGCATTTCCCTCAACATTTTTCATAAATGCATTCAGGTGATCATTTGCGCCCAGGTTAGCCGGGCTAAGTTTATCTTCATAAATCAGCTTGTTCAGCATTAATAAAGCTTCAGCCGCTTCATCAGTATCAACTTTCAAATATTCGCCTTCTACAAAGTCAACCCCCATCTGGGTTAAAAATGTCATATATAGCCATTGGTGATCACCTGTAAGCGGAACTGCCATCGGGTAAACACCTGTATTTTCAGGATCCAGTTTATCACGGAGAGCTATCAAATCTGCATATGTCTTTGGTGGTTCATCTACAAACTCTTTATTGTAGAACATTGTAAATGCATATAGATCAAGCGGTACTGCAAATATACCATCATCGTATTGTATATATGTTTTTGCAATGTCATGGAAATCATCAACTGAAAGGCCGGCCATCTGGTAGATGTCAGAAATTTCTCTTAACAGCCCGTCTCCATGGTATGTAGATATCCAGTCTGCGTGTATGATAAGCATGTCAAAATCATCGGACTTGAACTTTACATAGTGGTCAGCGGTCTGTAATTCTTCAATCACATACTTATCCTGAGAAGCATTAAAACCGTCCACTATTTTCTTCATGAAAGGACCGTCGCCTCCGGTAAAGCCATTAATAAAACTGATTTTCACCTTTTCTTTTGAAGTGGCAGTTTTTCCCTCTGAGTTTCCGGATTGAGTAACCCCACAGGCTGCCAAAGACAGAGCTAATACCAACGTCAGAAAAATTGTCAAAAATTTTTTCATGTCTTCTCCCCCTCTTTTGTTGCTCCAAACTCTTGAAAAAATATTTATATGTGCTACAATATTTTTGTAATAAATATTTTTAAAAGAGTGTTTGAGCAATTTATTACATAAATACTATAGTAATTATAAATAAACGATAGCATCTTTGTCAATGCTCAATTTGTTCAAAATTGCACAAACGATTATGTTTTTTTGGAAGACATTATGGCAAAATAGGCTTAAACAGCGTTTTACAATAATATAGAATTTAATTTCAATGTTTTTGTATTTATATTTCTTTCATATTTTTTGGAATTAATATGTTCTCAAAACGGAGGATGAAAATGAAAAGCAAAAAACCAATTAAAATTATCGGAGAAAGGGATATAAGCTTGAATCTTGGCAACAAGACACACCATGAGCATATTGTAAATATAGGTAAAGCACTATCTTCTCCCGTTCGTTTACAGATTCTTAATCTATTAAAAATAAAAGCATTATCAATACAAGAGATTGCAGAAATGCTTGATATACCCATTTCTTCTACAGCTCATCATATCAGCTGCCTGGAAGAAGCAAAATTAGTTGTTACCGAATCCCAGCCCGGCCTCCGCGGATCAATGCGTGTATGTATATGCAGCATGCAATCCATACACATCGACGGAGCTGAACCGAATTTGGATCCTTATAAAAACAATATTATTATTCATATGCCTATCGGCAATTACTACAGTTGCGATGTTGAACCAACCTGCGGCCTGGCTAACGAAAACGGAATTCTTGACACCTATGACAGCCCAAAATCTTTTTATTCTCCACTACGTACGACAGCTCAGTTAATCTGGTTCCATAAGGGCAGAATAGAATATCGTTTCCCAAATCATTGCGATCATGATATTATGCCAAAGGAAATTTCTTTTTCCATGGAAATATGTTCAGAAGCACCGGGATACATGGAGGACTGGCCCTCGGATATTACTATATCGGTAAATGATAAAGAATTGGGCACTTATCGCTCTCCAGGAGATTTTGGTTCCCGCCCGGGGCTTTTGACACCCCCCACATGGGGGAGCAACCGAACCCAGTATGGTATACTAAAAACTTTCTCGTTCAAGGAAAACGGCGGATATATAGACGGAACCCTGGTTAACCCTCAAATAACAATTAACGATTTACATCTAAAGGATTCGCCTTATATTTCTTTGGGAATTGAAATAAAGGATGATGCAGAGTATATTGGTGGTATAAACATTTTTGGCGAGAAATTTGGCGATTACCCTCAGGGAATTGTCATGAAAATCATATATTAGGATATATAAAAGTATTGCTTTGTAATGGCAAACGCAATAATATATAACTGCAACCGGTATTCTGCATTTTCCGGTAACAGGCGGCAAAAGAACCGTTGTTTTTAGTTTACAGTTAAATATTGATTATAATATCCGGAGTTTATTGGAGTAAGTCACATATACTTTGCCATGCACAGGAATGGTATTGTGACTTATTTATTTATACAGACTTATTTTTTATAGGAGGAAGGATAATGAACAACAAGAAACCCATAATATTTGCCCACAGGGGAGCATCCAAGGCTGCACCCGAAAACACCATGTCTGCATTTAAAAAAGCCGTCGAATTAGGCGCAGACGGAATCGAACTTGATACTCACCTTACCGGTGATGGTTACCTCGTCGTCACACATGATGATACCCTGGGCCGTACATGCAATGGCACGGGACTGGTTATGGAACATGACCTTAAATACCTCCGGGGACTGGATTTTGGCGGATGGTTCTCAAAGGAGTTTGAAGGAGAAAAAATCCCTTTGCTCAGTGATGTGTTTGAACTTCTCAGCGGGAAAGATATTATTCTGAATATAGAAATAAAAGCCACACCCGGCTGTTTTATCGAAGGAATTGAGGACGAAGTGGCAAAGATGATAAAATCATATAATTTCACAGAAAAAACTATTGTTTCTTCCTTCAATCATTATGTGTTGAAGAACCTTAAAAGGAAAAACCCTGAGATAACCGTTGCACCGTTATATGGCGGCGGAGTGTTTGCTTATATCGGCGAATATGCAAAGTTAATCGGAGCAGGCGCAATACACCCTTATTTCAAGTCACTTACTCCCGAAGTTATAGAAAACTGCAGAGAACATAATATAAAAATCAACTCCTGGACCATCGATGATGATAAAGACATCATGCATGCAGTTCAAATGGGCATTGACGGTATAATCACAAATGTTCCGGATAAGGTTCTTTCACTGCTTAAGGATTAAAAATGCCGTTTTTGCCTAAATGCCGAAAAGCAAGTGCAATTCTGCCTGTAATATAAAAAGGACTGCGTATACCACAGTCCTTTTTATGTTGATGCCGGTTATCCTTCAATATTTACATCTGCATACATTATAAAAACTTACAGCACGTTGAAATTCAGGCATAAGTTTAAATATTGGGAATTACAGTCTCCTTTATGCTGAAGTATCTTCATCAGCCCAGCCCAATGCGCGTGATACAGCCTTTTTCCATCCTGAATACAGCTTTCGGCTCCGGCTTTCTTCCATTTCCGGCTCAAAAACTTTATCAACCTGCCATCTTTCGGATATTTCATCAAGGCTTGACCACATTCCCGTTTGGAGCCCTGCCATAAATGCTGCACCAAGGGCAGTGGTTTCCACAACTTTGGGACGAACCACATTAATCCGCAAAATATCGGACTGAAACTGCATCATAATGTCACTTACGCTTGCACCGCCATCAACTTTAAGAAGGCTTAAATCACAATCAGCATCCTGTTTCATGCACTCAACCAGATCCTTTACCTGATATGCAATTGCTTCAAGTGTAGCCCTGGCTATATGTTCCCTGGTAACTCCGCCTGTCAGGCCAAATATCGCGCCTCTTGCATACATATCCCAGTATGGTGTTCCCAGGCCTGCAAAAGCCGGCACAAAATATACTCCTTTTGAATCCGAAACAGATTCGGCAAATTCATCACATTGCCTGGAATTGTTAATTATTTTCAGGCCATCTCTAAGCCATTGAATTGCAGAGCCTGCCACAAACACGCTGCCTTCCAGTGCGTAGTCTACTTTATCTCCTATCCCCCATGCAATTGTGGTTAACAGCTTGTTTTTAGAAAATACAGCCTTGCTTCCGGTGTTCGCCAGCAAAAAGCATCCTGTGCCATATGTATTTTTAGCCATGCCTGCCTTGAAGCAAGTTTGTCCGAAAAGCGACGCCTGCTGATCCCCGATGACCGATGCAATTGGGATCTCTCTTCCAAGAATGCTTTTATCGATAAAACCAAATATTGAAGCCGATGGTTTCACCTCGGGCAATATTGATTCAGGGATTTCCATCATTTTCAGAATATCCTTGTCCCAGGCAAGGTCCAGGATGTTAAACAGCATTGTTCTTGAAGCATTTGAATAGTCTGTCGCATGAACCTTCCTGCCTGTTAAATTCCAGATCAGCCATGTATCGATTGTACCTGCGTATATATTGCCCTTTTCAGCCTCTCTCCTGATATCGGGGAAATTATCAAGAATCCATTTTATTTTGGAACCTGAAAAATATGCATCTATTATCAGGCCTGTTTTTTTATGTATTTCATCCCCCGCGCCGTCTTTTATCAACTGCTCGCATATTTCGGCAGTTCTTCTGCACTGCCATACTATTGCGTTATACACCGGCTCGCCTGTATTTTTATCCCACAGGATAACTGTTTCCCGTTGATTTGTTATGCCTAAAGCCAAAATATCTTCCATGGATATGTTACATCTGTCGACTACACTGCGCAGTACTTCAACCTGGTTTGACAGAATTTCCCTGGGATCATGCTCTACCCAGCCCGGGTTAGGATAGATCTGCCTGTGTTCCTTTCTGACTACACCAACTATATTGCCCGAAATGTCGAATACTATAGCTCTGGAACTGGTTGTGCCCTGATCCAGGGTTATTACATACTTACCCATGTTATTACCTCACTTTCTTTTTACTCCTTTCACTTTCCATATTATAGCAGCAAAAGGAATTGCGCAAGCAATTCCTTTTTCAGGTTGTTTTTTAACCCCGCTGCCCTTGTGGGAAATTGATATCTATCTATTATGAGGTGGGATAAACTTTAAGTATTTTATATTCTGGCTACTCCTGATTTCCTTGCTGCTTCAGCAACGGCTTTGGCCACCGTCTGCCCTACTCTTGAATCGAAAGGAGCAGGAATTATATATTCGGGAGACAATTCTTCCTCGGATATCAGAGAAGCAATTGCCTCTGCCGCAGCGATCTTCATTTCATCATTAATGTCTCTTGCTCTTACATCGAGGGCACCTCTGAATATTCCCGGGAAGGCAAGTACATTATTAATCTGGTTTGCAAAATCAGAACGTCCTGTACCCACTACCTTTGCTCCGGCTGCTTTTGCTTCATCGGGCATAATTTCGGGAACCGGGTTGGCCATTGCAAAAATTATAGGATCCTTGGCCATGCTCTTTACCATATCGCTGGTAACCACACCGGGTCCTGATACTCCGATAAATACGTCGGCACCCACAAGCACGTCGGCAAGAGTTCCTTTCTTTTTAGCTTTATTTGAAATTTTTGCCATCAATTCTTTTTCATAGTTAAGATTTGGACGGCCTTCGTAAATTGCACCCTCACGGTCACAAAGAATTACTTCCTGGAGGCCAACGCTCATCAATAAGCGGGTTATTGCAATACCTGCAGCACCTGCACCGTTCACCACTACCGATATATTCTTAAGCTCTTTCTTCACGATTTTCAGCGCATTTATCATGGCTGCCAGCGTAACTACCGCAGTTCCATGCTGATCATCATGGAAAATCGGAATGTCACATTCTTCCTTCAGTCTTCTTTCAATTTCAAAGCAACGTGGTGCGGAGATATCTTCAAGGTTTACTCCTCCAAAGCTGCCTGCAATCAACTTAACAGTATTGACAATATCATCAACGTTTTTTGAACGGATGCAAAGAGGAAATGCGTCAACATCACCAAATGTTTTGAATAAAACGCATTTTCCTTCCATTACAGGCATACCTGCCTCAGGTCCAATATCCCCCAGCCCCAGAACAGCAGTACCGTCGGTAACCACTGCAACAGTGTTCCATCTTCTTGTAAGTTCATAAGAAAGGTCAACATCCTTTTGTATTTCAAGACATGGCTGAGCAACACCTGGTGTGTAGGCTAATGAAAGGTCTTTGCGATCTTTTACTTCCACTCTGCTTACAACTTCTATCTTACCTCTTAACTTCTTATGGAGCTCAAGAGCTTCTTGCTGTATAGACATATACAAATCCTCCTACCATTAATATATAAAATTCATTAGATTTACATACTATCCCAATTGATATTAATGACCGCACACCGGTATGTGTACCATGACCCGGGCGGAAGCAAGTTTTTTACATTTACATACCGTAATATCATAAACCTTCCCAGTGGGAGGCAGAGCCCGCCACTGAGAAGAATAAGAAGTATATTTCACATCACTACGACTTAAACCCGATTAAAACGGAAAATCATATCCTTTAAGATTAAGCTCTTGAATTAATGTCTTTATTTCTTTTTGCAGTTCTTCATTAACCGGAATTCCCTTTTCTTTTCTTTCAAGCCATGCAAGATATTCTTTTTCACCGGCGGTATAAATCCTGTCATGACCCGGAGCTTTCTTGGAGTTTCTGAGTTCTCTCAATATATTTCCTGCAGTCTTCTTGAATTCATCAACATCAACAAAAGCAGAAACGTCTATTGCAATAAAGAAATGACCAAGACGGTAAGGAACCTTCTTTCCATTTTCAATACCGGTCAGCATTTTGAGGTAACTTCCACTTTGCAGGGCGGCAGAAAGGATTTCAACTACTGTTGCATAACCATAACCTTTATATCCCGCAGTATCTTCACCAATTCCTCCTAACGGAGTAAGAGCGGCAGTTCCCTTAGTGAGAGCCTTCAGAGTTTCTTTAGCATCAGTCATTGTATTTCCGTTTTCGTCAATTACCCATCCCTCGGGAAGCGGCTTTCCAATCCTGTCATATACTTCGATTTTTCCGCGTTGTGAAATTGATGTCGCACAGTCAAGAACGAACGGGAACTCTTCATCGGTTGGTATACCGAATGTAAGAGGATTGGTTCCAAGCATGTTTTCAACACCGAAAGTAGGAGCAATTGAAGGTCTTGCATTTGTTCCTGTAATACCAATCATGCCCTGTTCGGTAGCCATTGTTACATAGTATCCTGCAATTCCATAGTGGGTGGAGTTTCTTACTGCTACCATACCCATTCCATATTTTTTAGCCTTTTCAATGGCCAAATCCATGGATTTTTTAGCAATTACATGGCCCATGCCATTGTGTCCGTCAACTACTGCTGTTGTCAGACCTTCCTTGACAATTTCAAAGTTTGTAACCGGGTTTTGAATACCTTCCTTAATTCTGTCATAATAGATAGGTTTCAGGCGGTTAATTCCATGTGATTCAATTCCTCTTTTGTCGGATTCAATTAAAACATTTGCACATATTTTTGCATCTTCTTCGGGAACACCTACTCCTTTAAATACATCAGCCATAAATCTTTCCAAAGTGTCCACATCAATCCATACAATTTTATCTGACATTTAACATCACCCCTAATTATTATTTTCTGTAAACGATAAAAAAAGTCACAAAGATCCGATGAATTTAATTATCGGATTTAAGTGACTCCTTTTCTCCACTTACATCTATTCAATTTATAGTCTTACTATATCATATAAATTTTATCAGTACAATATCTATTTTTAAGTTTGGTTATTCATAACAAATTTACATGAATCAACATGCATTTTTTTATTAAATATCATCATTATCCAAACTTATTCACACAGGTTTCAGCTGCCCGCTGCTAAGCCGGTATA
>DATCKN010000082.1:0-1877 GCA_036562185.1 Thermoclostridium sp. | reverse complement strand
TCAGCGTTCTTTCTTCCCTTAAGACCTCAATCACTATTTTTGCTTTTTCTTCCGGTGTAAAATTTCTTCTCTTTTCCATAGTTCCATTCTAACTTATTTTGGCCGTTTTGTCTGTCTTAATTTCTGGTATCATTATAAGCCACCACATCCCCTTTACAACCTCTTTTAAAAGCTTGTCCACCGATGAAATGATATTATCGGATTGCTCCCTGGCTTCTCGTTCCCGTACAGCAGCTAAATAAATATAATCGTGGCTCTACCCGACCTTCATATGGATTCTTCTGTCCACGCTTTCTGCGCGTGCTTTCAGAGACGACACTGCTGTATATGATGTAACTTTCGAAACAGTCTCCCCGTCAATCTGCAATGCAGCGGGACGATCGAATTCCACCGTGATTTCATGCCCGGTAAAAATATCCACCATATTGGTGTATTTGACATGCTCTCCTTTAAAAAGGGGTTTTTACGGTTATGTATTATAAATAGATTTATAAACTCAATATCAACATTTGTCGAAAAAAATTGATTTCATACCGGTTCCTGGATGATAAAGTGCAATAACAGCTTATTCTTCTTCAAAGGTTGGATATAGACGGGATGGATTCTCGTGATTAAGCCGGACAGCAGGAACTTGTTACCACTTGACTAATCAGGCAAAGCACCTGTCCTCCGGACTTGGGGGTTGCAAAACATGGCCAGTCATAGTATGCTTTTATTAAATTATTGTTGTTTGGGAGGCAAAATGAAGATCGGAAGACAAAAAAATATTGCTTTGATCGCCCATGATAACCGGAAAAAAGACCTGGTTCAGTGGGCAATGAGCCGAAAGGATATATTGAGCAGGCATTTTCTCTGTGGAACGGGTACTACAGCTGCTTTGATTTCAAAGGAAACAGGACTTCCGGTAAGAGCTTATAAAAGCGGGCCAATGGGTGGTGATCAGCAAATTGGAGCTTTTATAGCTGAAGGGAAAGTGGACTTTATGATCTTTTTCTGGGACCCGTTGACCTCGCAACCCCACGATCCTGATGTTAAAGCTCTTTTAAGGATAGCGGTATTATACGATATCCCGGTTGCAATGAACCAGTGCACAGCAGATTTTCTGATAACATCACCGTTAATGAATGAAGAATACGATACAAACGTACTTACATATAAAAGTCACCTGGAGTGATCAAAATTTATAATTTTTATGGCAGTATGGTGACATTTGCCGCTATGGCCGTTATTGACTTTAATCGCTTTCTACGTTAAAATTATAAGGCAATTAATTAAGAATATACGGAGAGGTATCGAAGTGGTCATAACGGGGCTGACTCGAAATCAGTTTGGGAGCAATCCCACGCGGGTTCGAATCCCGCCCTCTCCGCCATTTTTTCTTCAAAAACCCTTGCGTTGCAAGGGTTTTTGTGTTTAATCATATACAAATGTGGCATTGCACAATGCCTTATTAACATATATAGGTCTGATCCATGCCTGTCATATAATAATTTCTCAAACTGATTTTAAAAACAGTGTAGCTTAAGAATGGCGGGTTTTAAATAATAAAAATCATATTATAATTGGCAGTTTTTTTTGAATGCTGTTATTGACTGTAAGAACATTGCATATTATGATATATGTTATCTGCTGCAGGTTTAATTACGGCAACAAGCATGAATGAAATCTGATTTACGCCATATTCTGTCAGCAGTATGTTTTAGATTTGAATAAATATAATATAAAGTATACATTCCTAAGCAATGAAGAGAAGAGTAAGTTATCGATTTCTTTTACAGAGAACTCCGGTAAGCTGAGAAGGAGCAAAGAATAGATAACCGAAGATGGTCTCGGAGCTTTCGCACCGAACCCTTTCAAAGGGCTTAGACTGCGACGGG
>DATCKN010000099.1:0-44646 GCA_036562185.1 Thermoclostridium sp. | reverse complement strand
GAGCTCGGGATTCCTGTCAAAAGCTTCTTTAATCTTGCCGAGGAACCTGGAACGGATAATGCATCCGCCGCGCCACATCAGGGCAATACCGCCATAGTTCAGATTCCATCCGTATGTTTTTGCAGCTGCGCGCATTAAAGTATAACCCTGAGCGTAGGATACTATTTTTGAGGCGTACAGAGCATTACGGATATCCTCTACCAGTTGTTTCTTATCTCCTGTATACTTCGGAACGGGACCCGAAAGAACCTTCGATGCCTCTACCCTTTCATCCTTCATTGCTGACAGGCAGCGTGAGAAAACTGCTTCTCCGATGAGTGTCAATGGTATGCCTTCATCAAGAGCGGCAATTGCAGTCCATTTACCTGTACCTTTCTGCCCTGCGGTGTCAAGGATTTTATCTACCAAAGGCTGCCCGTCTTCATCCTTATATGCAAGAATATCACGGGTAATTTCAATAAGATAGCTGTTTAACTCACCTTCGTTCCACTCCTTGAACACTTCATGCATTTCATCGGCGGACATGCCAAGCAAATCCTTCATCAGATGATATGCTTCACAGATCAGCTGCATATCACCGTATTCAATACCATTATGAACCATTTTTACAAAGTGGCCTGCGCCGTTTTCTCCAACCCAGTCACAGCATGGGGATCCGTCTTCAACTTTTGCCGCGATCGCCTGGAATATTTCCTTGACATGGGGCCATGCTTCCGGAGAGCCGCCGGGCATAAGGCTGGGGCCTTTCAAAGCTCCCTCTTCACCGCCCGATACACCTGTACCGATAAACAACAGCCCTTTTTCTTCCAGGTATTTTGTACGGCGGATTGTGTCCGGAAAATGAGAGTTGCCACCGTCTATGATAATATCACCCTTGTCAAGGTGAGGAATCAGCAAATCTATGAAATCATCCACCGGTTTTCCGGCCTTGACCATTAACATGATTTTTCTCGGTTTCTTTAAGGAGTTTACCAGTTCCTCTATCGAATAGGTGCCAATAATGTTCTTCCCCTTAGCACGCCCTTCAATGAAAGCGCTTACTTTTTCAGTAGAACGATTAAACACTGCAACCGTAAAGCCCTTACTCTCCATATTCATAACAAGATTTTCGCCCATAACTGCGAGGCCTATTAAGCCTATATCCGCTTTGCTCATGAGAATATCCCTCCTACGTTAATATGTTATCCTAAAATTATCTTTTTACACGTGCATTTCCTTCCCAAATACTCCATACCTGTTCTTCATCTGCAGGCTGTGCATAGTCTGTTAGGAATGTTGTTGCCATGGCCCCGGTTGCCCATCCGAACTGTATCCATTTTTCAGGTTCCCAGCCTTTGAGAATCCCGTAGAGCAGACCTCCTACAAAACCATCTCCGCCGCCTATACGATCAAGCACGTGGATTTCGCGAGGCTCTACTACATACCAGTTTTCGCCTTCCAGCATAATGGCGCCCCATAAGTGCTGGTTTGCACTTTTAACTTCACGCAGTGTTGTGGCAAAAACCTGAACATTCGGGAATTGCGCTTTAACTCGGGTAATCATTTCCTTGAAACTGTCAATCTTTCCTGACAAAGCCTTACCACCGGCTTCGGGACCTTCTATGCCAAGACAAAGTTGAAAGTCTTCTTCGTTACCTATAAGAATATCTGAAATGCTTGCTATTTCGGTGAATATGTCTCTTAGTTCTTTTTCACGTCCTTTCCAGAAGGAAGCGCGGTAATTCAGGTCAAAAGATGTTTTCGTTCCATATTTTTTGGCAGCCCTTGCTAATTCGAGGCAGAAAGTGCTTGTTTCGGGAGACAAAGCAGCAATTAAACCTGACATATGCAGGATTTTTACTCCATCCTGGCCAAACAGCTTTTCAAGATCAAAATCTTTAACATTTAAAGTTCTTCCCACTTCACCGGCACGATCGTTGTGTACTCTTGGTCCCCTGGCTCCAAAACCGGTATCGGCAATGTTAAACTGGTGGCGGTACCCCCAGGGTCCACCCTGAGGAACTTCCTTGCCCTCATATTCAATATGCCTGCTTGCCAGATCATCTTTAATAAACCTGGCGATAGGGCTGTCCTTGACAAATGTAGTCAGCACCTTTACCCTAAGCCCCAGATAGGATGATATACTGGCTACATTGGTTTCTGCGCTGGTGGCTTGCATAAAATACATGTTACTGCAGTGAACCGGTTGGGAGTTAACAGGTGTGATCCTGACACCCATACTTGATGGAACCACCAAAGAATAAACGGCATTTTCTTTTAATTGCATTGATTACCCTCCTCCATTAAAAAAAATCTATATATATTATTATTTTAACTCATTTTTATCTGTTTGGACAGGGTGTATGTTCCATCATTATTGCTTTTTTCATATATTTTTAAACTTAATTTGATTCTATATTGTTGAATATTCCCATTGACGCAAGAAATAAACATATAACTATGAGGAAATTCCACATTGTAATTGAAAGAACAGAATATAGCTCATTGCCAACAGTGCTTTGTATAATCAGCATTATGATAATTCCCGGAAGGACTACGAAAAACGAGGTAAACAATTTTATGAAAACCATCATAACCCTGCTGTGTACACTGCCAAAAAGCCGGCGGGATATAATATCTCCGTAAATATAAACGGCACCATACAGCGTATAGCTTAATATACACAGCAATATAACCGGAATACTGGTGTCATATATGAAATAAGAAACAATAAACAACAGCGTACCGTCGAACAAATTTTTTAAATTCTCGGTAAGGGTGGTATATAAAAGCTTCATCCAGTTTGATTCAGGAATAAGGAATATATACGGCTTTTCAAGTTCCATTGGCCATTTGCCCTGAACAACAAAGAAAAAAAGTGTATATGCGCTGAAAAACAAGGTGAAAAATATGCTTGAAATTCCGTCAGGCATGATATATTTAAAACCTATGCCAAAAAGGATTATAAATAAAGTTGCCTTGTCAAAGAAAAGGAAAAAGCTAATCTTTCTGTATTCCAGCATATGCTTTTCAAAAATTGCCCTTGCGCCATATGAAGTAAAGCCACCTTTTACCTTCCGTATTTTTCTTTTTTCCAGGCTTATGTCCCGCCCTTCCCTTTTTGCCTTTAATTTTGATTCAAACTCTTCGGTGGCATTAAGCACATCTTCATAATAATCCAGGTTAATATTGTATAATACCGCCAGGGACAAACCAATTAATGCTATTAGAATAACAATACTGATGTAAAATCTATAATCAATGCCATAAACTGCTGCAGATGCAATGGTGGAAATCTGCCCGGCAACAGGAATGTATGAGAAAATTTTAAAATTAAGGTATGCCACTAAAGCTTCGCTGAATGAACGTTTCTCAATCAATGTTATAAAAAAGAACAGAACAAACAGTACAGCAGCGATGTCAAGCACACGTCTTGCCAAAGCACGCCTTTCACTGCTGTGGGATGAAAACGTGTAAATTATCATTCCAAGAATGGGAAATATTACAGAGTAAAAAAGCACAGCCAGAAGAATTGCAAGAATACCGTGATCGGCCAATGCAAAATTGTTTTTGATATTCGGTACCTGAAAAAAAGTGAACATGGCAATAAACAAAGACGTACCTATACGCTTGATAAAGCCAAATAAAAGAACCCTGCTCGGTTTTAACGGTGCGGTGAAAACAAAGTTTACATCGGCAAAACGGAAATAGGTGTTTCCTCTTTCTATCCCCTGCCTTAGCCCTAAGTACATGGCTATAAGAATAAATCCTGTAATTCCTGCACTGAACACTTCACTGCCAATATTCCGTATTGAGCCCGAAGGCATAATCAATGTAACTATAACAAAACCAACCAGCATTATTCCAATAAAAATATATCCGATAAGTGCAAGAGGTTTGTGCGCCAACCCGCGAATTATATTTTTAAGCTGTTTCCTCAATATATAGAATAATGAGCTCATAGGCCTGATGCTCCTTCCGTATATCTGAAAAAGACATCTTCAAGCGTTTCAGCCTGTTCTTCCAGTTCCGTTCGCGTTCTTGACAGGATAACACTGCCCCTGTTCATTATCAGCACCTTATCCCAGACATCTTCAATGCTGTCTATGATATGTGTGCTTATTAATACGGCGCATCCATTGTTTTTAAGCTCAGCAAAAATACTTTTAAGCTCTTTTATGGCCTTAGGATCAAGACCCACCATAGGTTCATCAAACATTATCATTTTAGGATTTATAATTAAAGCGCAGCATATGCTGAGTTTCTGCTGCATGCCTTTTGAAAGCTCTTTCCCCAGCTTATTGACTTTATCGAGCAAATCAAAACGCGAAAGAAGGGTTTCGGCTCTTGCTTTCCAGCCGTCATCCAGGCGGTATGCCCTGGCTATGAATTCAATATGTTCATAAACCGTCAAATATTCGTAAACTGCTGCACTTTCGGGTACATAACCAAATACTTTTTTTGCTTCAATGCTTTTGTTCGGGAAACCGTCTATCCTGATCTCGCCTTCAAACCGCAAAAGGCCGGCTATTGACTTTATTGTCGTGCTTTTTCCTGCCCCGTTGGGTCCCAGCAGTACAGCAATTTCCCCGTTTTCCACTTCGAAGCTAATGTTATTGACAGCAAGAACGTTATTATATCTTTTCGTTAATCCATTTACCTGAAGCATAAGCATGCTCCTTTCTTACCAATATCTGCAACATTATACAACTTACAGTTATCTAATTCAAGCAAATTTCCTCCCCGGCATTACATTAAGCAGTAAAAAACATTAGTTACCCTTTGGGTTATTTCACGGCGCCATTGCACCTGGAACGCTTTCCCCGGAATGTAAAAAATAAAAATCCCCTAAAGCCTGTAACGTTTTTTCATGCCTTAGGGGACATATCACCCGAATTTGATAATAATCCTGTTCATTTCTGATACTTGAAATCCGGCAGCCATGCACAACTTACCTGAGGTTGTACCGTATTTATACCACAGTTACAATTATTTTGCCCGGACTTATTTATGATTTTTTGCAGAATATTGACAAGATGTTTTTCAGAAGAACCATTCAGAAAAATCAGTGATTTGCCTTGGACTCTATAATTGGATTTGAGTGAGTATATCAGGATTTATTCCTGATAAAAGGAAGCTCCCTTCAGGCAATGGAATTTTTACCGGCTCTGCCCGGAAGGGAGCATATTATTTACTTGCCGCAACATTTTTTATATTTTTTACCGCTCCCGCAAGGACAGGGATCATTCCGGCCGATTTTTTCAACGGTAATCCGGCTGTCTGCATGAAGCTTCAAACGGATTTCCTTCCTTTTTTCCTCGGAAAGCAGTTTGTCC
Source organism: Thermoclostridium sp. (assembly GCA_036562185.1). GTDB lineage: Bacteria > Bacillota > Clostridia > DSM-8532 > DSM-8532 > Thermoclostridium. The sequence goes on along the minus strand of DATCKN010000099.1, from coordinate 39,331 downwards.
CACTGAGGAAGAGTATACAACCACTCTGCCTTTGCTTTCAGCATGTTGTAATAAAGCTTTTCAAAGTCGATATTCAGAGTAATTGATGAATCCTCATTCAGTTCATCAAGTTTCAGTTCCTCAGTCAGGCTTGTGTTGATTCCGTCAAGGAATCCCGTAAAGGTTACAAGATCCATTGAAAACTTATCGGCCAATTCCTTTACAGTGCCTGTAAAAGTATTTTGTTCCTTTTCAAGAATCTCTTCATAAGCTTTTTTCTCCATGCTAAGGTACGACTCAAAGAATTCCCGGTATGTACCCGTGCTTTGGTTTTCTTCTATTTTTTTCGTCCATTCCTGGTATAAACCCATATTTCTTCTCCTTTCCGGTGTTTTTTTCGCTTTCTGAAGCAAAAAAACGTAAATTGCCTACATTTTTTCTGGAGCATCTATACGAATCAAATCCAGAACATTTTTTATCACAATTTTAGTGCAGTGGATAAGGAACAGTCTTGCCTGCAGTATATCTTCCTGTTCACCTTTAACCCTGCATGCATTGTAAAAGCTATGGAAACCTGAAGCCACATCCATTACATAGTGAGTCAACCGGCTTGGCTCCAGCGTTTGTGCAGCCAGTTTTATTTCTTCAGGATATTCGGCAAGTTTTTTAATCAAAGCCAATTCCTCCGGCTTTGTCAGCAAGCTGAGGTTAACCTTTTCAGAAGGAAGCCTTTGAATGTTTTCTTCCTCCAATTTCCTCAATATGCTGCAAATACGAGCATGGGCATATTGTACATAGTAAACGGGATTGTTGTTCGACTGCTCAACGGCCAAATTCATATCAAAGTCCAGATGGCTTCCTGAGGTTTTCATGTTAAAGAAGAACCTTGCAGCATCCACGCCCACTTCATCCAGCAGATCATCCAGTGTTATAGAACGCCCCGTCCTTTTTGACATTCTTACAACCTGACCGTCTTTATACAGGTTTACGAGCTGGAATAAAACAATCTGAAGCTTGTCCTTCGATACGCCTATGGCTTCCATCGCTGCCTTCATTCTCGCCACATGGCCGTGGTGATCGGCACCCCACAGGTTTATTACCCTGTCAAAGCCTCTTTTAATAAACTTGTTGCGATGGTATGCAATATCTGCCGTCATATATGTTGGGAAACCATTTTGCCTTATCAGCACTTCATCCTTTTCAAGGCCTGTTTTTTCACCGCTAAGCCACAGCGCGCCGTCTTTCTCTATGATATAACCGCGCTCTTTCAAAATATTCATTGTCTCTTCAATTTCACTTTCATAAAGTGAACTTTCCCTGAACCAGACATCATAATTAATCCTGTACCTGGTAAGTCCATCATGTATTCTTTTAAGATTCCTCGGCAGTGCAAAATCTACAAGGGCCCTTCTTCTTTCTTCAGGGCTTTTATCAAGAAGATTTGCCCCATATTCCCTGATATAATCCCTGGCATGATCTATTATATCCTCTCCATGGTATCCATCCTCCGGGAACGGTACACTGTCCTCCCCCTGCAATTGCTGCAGGTACCTTGCCTCAAGGGATATTCCAAACTTTTCGATTTGGTTTCCCGCATCATTCACATAATACTCCCTTGTGACGTTATATCCCGCCTTTTCAAGTACGCTTGCTATGCAGTCTCCAAGAGCGCCGCCGCGAGCGTTGCCCATGTGCAAAGGCCCTGTTGGATTGGCGCTTACAAATTCCACCATAACCTTTTCGCCATTGCCGATACTTACTTCGCCATAGTGCTCCTGTCTCTCGTCTATAAGCCTCAGTGTCTGATACAGCCAGTCATTATTAAGATAAAAATTGATAAAGCCCGGGCCTGCAACATCGACTTTACTGATGAAGGTTCCCTCTTTATTAATATTTTTGGCAATTATCTGGGCTAAGTTCCTTGGCGCCATTTTTGCAAGCTTCGCCATTTGCATAGCCAGGTTTGTGGATAAATCCCCGAAAGATTCCTCCCGTGGTTTTTCAAGTGTTATTTTCGGGATTTCAATATCGGTCAGTTCTCCTGCGGCTACTGCCTGGTTTACGGCATTTTTAACGGCTGTTTCAATCTGCTCTGTAATTTTTTCATAAATACTGTTCATGAAAACCATCCATCCTTTGTTTATTACTGAACTTTCACATTAAGAGTGGTAAAACTGGTTAGCTGGTTATTTACCTCAATAATATATTCAACATCAATGTTTCCGCCAAAATCATCCATGTTTACCGACACTTTCTGTGCCGTAACGCCAACTTCAAAAGTGCCAAATTCGGTATTGTATTCAGACGTATGCTTCCGCCCTTTCTGAAAAACCATAAGGCTGCTTACGTTTCCAAGCCGGATCAGCGTAACCGAATCGGGTTCCACTTTCAAAGTTGTGGTTGTTCCATCCATACCGGTAATATCACTTTCATTATAGGTTATATAGTAATTTCCGTCTTCCTTATAGTAGGTACCCTCGGTAATAAAGTTGAAAACATCGGCATCCTTATCGGGATGCTCCTGTCTGCTGTTTACTGTTATCATCACATCTTTTTTCAAGACAGTTCCCTCTTTCAACATAATTAAATGATGTTGTCCCAAATATCTTTAAATATATTAATTCTATATCATATTTATCATAATTTTTACAAGCTTTTATTACTAATTTTCCATTTCTATACGTTCAATATTTGATATTTCCTTTCCAAGTATCATTTTCCCCAGTTTTTTAAACTTTTCCACACTATCGCTTGTATAATACCTGTATACGGGCGATTCATTCCGGCTCTCAAGCCCTTCTTTTAATAAAAGCTCCTTAAGGGTAACTGATAATTCCTCAGCCGAGCTTACAAGAACAACCCCATCACCCATGACGTCACGTATTACATTTGATATCACCGGGTAATGGGTACAACCTAATACCAGGGTATCTATCTGTGCCTTTTTCAATTCTTTCAGGTATTCTTCGGCAACCATCCTGGTAATTTCATTATCCCACCATCCCTCTTCAACAAGAGGAACAAAAAGAGGACATTCCTGTGAAAATATCTTTACATCAGGGTTTATACTGTTTATTGCTTTGGGATAAACACCGCTGCGTATTGTTGCAGGTGTTGCTATTACCCCTATTCTGCCTCGTTTTGTTTTCTTTAATGCGCTTCTTGCGCCGGGCCCGATGACTTCAAGAACGGGCACATTAATACTGGCCTTTAATTCAGGCAGTGCAAAAGCGCTTATGGTATTACACGCAACGACCACAAGTTTTACATCCATTGACAAAAGAAATGCTGTATCCTGCTTGGTATATTTTATAACCGTTTCTTTTGATTTTGTCCCATAAGGTGCCCTGCCGTCATCCCCGAAATAAATAATGCTTTCGTTGGGAAGCTGCTTAATAATCTCCTTAACTACTGTCAATCCGCCCAAACCCGAATCGAAAACTCCTATAGGCCTGTTATCCATTATAATCCCCTTTCAAACGATCTACGGTTCTCCCTGTAACGTATAAACGACAACTCAATAATCTTCCCCAACAGTTCCTTGTAACTAATTCCGCTCGCATCCCATAATTTCGGGTACATGCTTATACTGGTAAATCCCGGCATGGTGTTTATTTCGTTAATAAATACTTTATTTGTTCCCTTTTCCACAAAGAAATCCACTCTTGCCAATATGGCACAGTCCAATGCTTTAAATGCGGTTATTGCATCGGCCCGGATGTTTTCCATGATATCCTCATCCAAATCCGCGGGTATGCAGATTTTTGAATCGGGATTTATATATTTGGCTTCATAATCGTAAAACTCATTACACGGAATGATTTCGCCCACAGTTGATGCAATCGGGGAATCAAATCCTAAAACAGCACATTCCACTTCTCTTCCGTCAATAAATTCCTCCACCAGGATTTTCCGATCGTAATTCGCTGCAACTTCAAGTGCCTTAAGAAGATCATCCGGCTCCTTAACCTTTGTAATGCCCACAGAAGAACCTGAATTTGCAGGCTTTACAAAACACGGATACCCTATATTGGACTCAACGGTTTGCTGAATTCCGGATATGTTATTGTATATATCCGATCTGTTAACCACAATATATTTCGCCTGGTTCAATCCTGCATGCTCAAACAGGATTTTGCTTACTGTCTTATCCATTCCGACTGCAGATGACAATATATTGCAGCCAACATAAGGAATACCGGCCAATTCCAATAATCCCTGGATAGAGCCGTCCTCACCGTTTGCTCCGTGCAATACCGGGAAAACAATATCTATTGGTTCTCCGCATATTTCTATAAGGAAATCCTTTATACCAGGAAATGTATTCGCGTTGTATTCCCTGTGTTGCTGAAAATCAAGCCGTGCTATATTTTCCCATTCCCCGCCGGCAATATATTTATATTCACCCCTGTAAGGGAGCCATTCTCCTTTTTTTGTAATTCCTACAGGCAATATATCATATTTTTCGGTATCGAGATTTTCCAAAACAGACTGGGCAGAAGTTCTTGACACTTCATGTTCTGACGATTGGCCTCCAAAAAGAACGATAACCCTTGTTTTTTCTTTCATTAATATCACCCTTTGCCGTGTGAAATCCATTCTCATCTACTTTTTCGCTATAGGCTAAAAGCTTCTTTGATTATACATGAAACTACCCGCCTTTTACAAGACGGGCAAATTTTCAAATTCTGAGTATTAACCTTCCTTCAGCCGGTTTTGGAAACACTGAGCCGTCAATCTTCGAGTATATCTTCATCATTTATTTCATCAGTGCTGACTTCTTCAGCATCATCGCCCTGTATTAACCCATCATCTTCAGGCAGCACCGAAAAGCTTTGCTTTCTGTCTATCAAAGCTTCATTTCTGGGAAATGTGTTATCAAAGCGGAAATTACCCTTGAATTCTTTCTGTTCCTTCCCATTTATAAGGAATTTTACCGTTTCAATATCCTTAAGCTCCGTCAGTGTATTTACAATAGAGAAAATTGTCATCTCTTCTGCCTCTTTACCGCCCGGATGATTATCCACAAATTCTTTTGTCATATCAACAATGGCAGTACGTCCTTCAATTTTAACCGGCGATCTCAGCGATGCACCGTCTGGTATTGTCGGTTTCAGTTCGCTGGTTGAAGGACCCTTTATAAGTTCCTTGACCAGTACCGAGGCTAATTGTTCAGTTCCCTGCTTGGCTTCATCCATATTAATATAGTGTATTTCATTTATGAGGCGAGTCCCGTCCTGATTGGAAAAGTAAAGCGTCACCGGCAGCTTTTCATTTAGCTTCCGCGCATCTTCTTCGGTTAAAACTATACTGCTTACCGGACGCAACTCATCCTCTTCAAGCTGCTTTAAAGCTTTATCAGTTGTTCTCATACAACCACTGATTAACAAAATTGCAACCATTAAAATAGTGGCTATCAGGATTATTTTTTTCATGCTTCAAAAACCCCTCTCGGATTTGTCTAAAATATACCTATGCCTTTCACCGGACAAATATACACTGTATATCAGACAAATTTTTCGGGTTTAATCAGCATCGTTACTAAGAAATCAAACAAATGCAGTTTGCATTTAATAACTGGATAAAGCCATGCTTAATCGTCCATTTTGGATTGGGCACGCACATATTCAATCATGTTTTTCCCTGCAATGGCTCCCTGGCCTACGGCAACGGCAATCTGTTTGAAAACTCCTGTGCAGTCCCCGGCAGCATACAGCCCCGGAATATTTGTCTCCATATTCTCGTTTACGGCAATTGCCTGGTTGTTCGTTAATATCCCCATTTTCAAAGCGAAATTTATGCTTGATGCGGTACCGTAAGCAATAAAAATACCGTCAACAGGATATTCCGAACCGTCTTCAAAAACTATTTTCTCAATGAATTCCTCTCCCTCAAAGGCTGCGATTGGCTTTTCATTTATTCTGAACTTATCTATAAGCGATTCTTCGGTAAAATTTGTACTTTCCCCGTTTGTAAAAACCGTTATGTCACTGGTAAACTGAAGAAGTTCATTTGCTTCATGCAGGGCAAAATCTTTATATCCAAGGACCCCCACCTTTTTTCCGCGGTAAAAAAAGCCGTCGCAGGTTGTACAATAACTTATGCCCTTTCCTTCAAATTTTTTCAGATTCCGGATTTTTATAACGGCTTGTTTCTGGCCGGTTGCAATCAGTACGGTGCGCGCCGTATAAGCATCATTTACTGTTTTGACATGGAAGATATCTTCTTTTTCAATCCCGATAACTTCTTCCTTGAGAATTACGCCTCCCAGCCGTTTCAGTTGATTTTCACCTTCATTTATCAGCTTTTCACCTGAAACAGGCTCTGAAAAACCGTAATAATTCTCAATCTTTGAGGCTTTCTTCAAAACGCTGTCTCCCAGTCCTATAACCAGTGTTTTCAGATTTGCGCGTATCGTATACAATGCCGCCGAAATCCCGGCAGGGCCGTTACCTATAATAATAGCATCATATATCATTTTCCATCCGCTCCTTCTGTTGGTTATTTTACAGTTTATTATTCACAAGAACAAGCCATTTAGCATAAAATGACACTGTAACGTTCGACAGAGGTGATTTAATGAGTGATTTTTCAAATTATTTACATGGCCAAGTAACCAGGAAAAAGATAGAAAAAGGGATCGAAATGCTGCGTAATGAAAGCCCCCAGGAATTAAGAAGAAAGCTTCAGAATGTAAACATCGATGAAGCCTTGAAAAAGCTTGACGAGTACGATAAAAACCGTTTAAGGGAACTCGGGATTAATGTCAGTGAATATAGAAACAGAATTACTGAGGCAGACATTCAGAAAATCCATCAGGTTCTGGGGCGTGACGGTGAAAAGGTCATTCGTAAGCTGCGCGATATTCTCCGCTGAACAGGCCAAAGATTTAACATTGAACAGGTTCTGTTGAGGAGGTTGAATATTCATGGACCAGAGAATGGATGATAAAATCCGTCAGATTTCCAATATGCTCAGTAGTCCCGACGCCCAGGAAGGCATCCGCCAGCTGTTCAGTTCCCTGAGCAGCCCCCAGAATTCTGATGCCGAATTGTATTCAGGTGATTACGAAATACATGACCACGGGAATGCAGGAAACACAGGACAATTAGCGCTTCGAGATACTGACTGGATTAGGAACATTCAGAATTTGCTGAACCAGGTTAATAGTATAGAAGATTCAAGAATTAACCTGCTGAACTCAATACAGCCATTTTTGAACCCCACCAGAAGGGAACGCTGCGCCACATGCTTGAACATCCTGAAAATAGCAAGCATCCTTAGAGCTGTTACGAACAATAACGGGAGGTTATTGTGATGTCAGGGAGCAATGAACTGTTAAACATTCCTTTACCAACTGAAAAAGATAATAATATGTACCCTCAGGCGCATTCATATTCTGACCACCATGGCGGGTTTCCCGATTTAAAAAGCCTGCTTAAAAAAATACAGCTCGATGACATTTTGCTGTTAGGACTTATTATACTGATTGCATCAGATGACGATTGCGATAATTTCCTTCTGGTTCTCTTGATTTTCATTTTCATTGCAGGTCTTGACAAAAACCTTTTTCCGTTTATCTGATGTTTAATTGAAGATATATAATCTTTTTCCCGCTGCCGCTTCTTATATTGATATTCATTAAAAGAAGCGGATTTGCTTTTTTCATTTTTTCCATTCATTGCATATCCTGTTTCAGAATACTTCTTACTTTCAATGCACAAAATTTTAATAGTCATATAAAACAATACCTTGCTGTTTAATACACTTATAATCTGAAATGAGGGAGAATATGCAGAAGGAAAAAATACTCCGGATCGTTATTGCAATCACTATTGCAATATGCCTCATATATCCCGTTCTGACCGACGGGGCAAGGGATTTTTTCGGCTATAGCCATGCTGTCCTTTCATATTATGGTTCGAGGGGAACCGAAGTAACCAATATACAGAAGAAACTAAAACAATGGGGATACTATGACGGTAAAATTGACGGCATTTTTGGATATCAGACTTACAAAGCGGTAAGATATTTCCAGTACAAAAACGGACTAAAGGTTGACGGGGTTGTAGGTCCGGAAACCCTGTCGGCGCTGGGATTACCGACTGGAACAAGCCAAAGCTCAGGCAGCAGCAGGGATATAGATCTGCTTGCCCACCTTGTACACGGCGAAGCAAGAGGTGAACCTTATATAGGGCAGGTTGCGGTTGCAGCAGTGGTATTAAACCGTGTAAAAGACAGCAGGTTTCCGAATACCATAGCCGGAGTGATATATCAGCCCGGTGCCTTTGATGCGGTTTCAGACGGGCAAATCAATCTTGAGCCCACCGCCCAGTCTTACAAAGCTGCCCGCGATGCAATGAATGGCTGGGATCCGACCTATGGCTGCATCTATTATTACAACCCCAGTACAGCAACAAGCAAATGGATATGGTCCAGACCGATTATGCTTTCCATAGGAAAACACAATTTTGCAAAGTAATATAAAAATACAGGGATGCGCATAATGGTGGCATCCCTGTACAGACTCAGAAACCTTTAAACTCAATATACCGGATTTTTATCAGCTTTCTGTACCGCTTGTATCATCAGTATTTTTTAGATTAGCATCATTTGTATTCCGGGACATTGAAAAATAATTGTCTATCCCCTTCTTAATGGCTTTCGCCAGCTTTTTCTGATAACTTTCGGTTCTTAATTTTGCCTCTTCCTGTTCATTGGACAAAAACCCGCATTCCACTACAACCGTGGGTGTTTTAAGGTTGCGCAGTATTAAAATGGGAGTGCTTTTTACCAGCGCTTCCCGCTTGTTTGTAGGATCTACATCCTCTCTTAAAACCTTCTGGACACATTCTGCAAGATTTTTGCTTTCCTCTGAATTGGGCGGATAGAAAACCTGTGCCCCGTAGTATTTACTCTGGCTGAAATCATTTAGGTGAATGCTTACAACTATATCCGCACCGCCGTTATCCATAATATCTTTTCTTCTTGTCAAGTCCTGCCTTCTCTTCTCTGTAATGTCGGTTGTGCCTTCCTTGTAAACCAGTTTGTCTTCTTCCCTTGTCATTATCACCTGGTATCCAGCCGTCTTCAGTTCTTCAGCCAGAAACTTCGCGATTGCCAGGTTGATATCCTTTTCTTTTGCTCCGGAATAAGCACTGACTTTTCCTGGATCTTCACCGCCGTGTCCTGCATCAACCACAACCGTTCCGAGGCTTGAGATTGAAGATGCCGGGGTTGCTGCAACGTCTCCTCCGAGGTTTAAACAATACAGTGCAATTGACAGCAGGAAAATAAGTATTATGAGTGTTAAATTGCTTTTCTTAACAAGTACGATCATGTTACACCCCGTCCTTAGTTTCATCTGTAATAACATATTCAAGGAGGGGTTGGCCATATACTATTTACAGATATTATTTGTGTTTTACTTTTTCGTCCTTTTTAACATTCTGTTTCTTTTTTAATTTTTCAAATATCTTCAGTTTCTTTGTTATGTAAAAGCCATAAAACCCGGCCATATATCCAAGACCGGCAATGACGGGAATAACAGCAAGCACCGCATGGTACGCCCACTCATCATGGGAAATTAATCTCGCAATCCAGTACAGCGGAGCCGTGAATGCCTGCAGAACACGCCTTTTCAGTATCAGAAATTCATCCGGAACATTCACAAAATAATATATAAGCTGTACAAGCAATATGGGTAATGTTCCTATAACTCCATATATAAAGCCTTTATAGGGCGGCGGATTTATGTTGTACTGCGGGCGTTTTTCCCTGAAAGCAATATCACTCATATTTGTATACATCATTGCAAACATGATGAGGAAAATAATAACCGAAAAAATCGTTATTCCTGTCTCCAAGTTCTCTTTAAATAAAGAAAAAATAATTGAGGAAAAAATTCCGAAGATAATAAGTACAACAATATAATCCCCTGTAATTTTCAGTCCTCTCTTTATTTGCGACCAAAGTTTATTGTCCAATTAATCCCCACTCCTGTCTTTTAAATAATTGCTTCCTTCCATGTTTTTAACATTTTTTTTGACCTCTGCGGCAACCTCGGCTAATTCAAGCGCATTTTCATAATTTCTGTCCTCATTTGTTACAACTGCAAGGGAAATAGTCATTATCGGGAAGTTAATAATCTGCCCCCGTCGGTTTTTTGTAGTTATAAAACCCTTTTCCCTGTCATCTTTATTATATAAAAAGAGTATTTTTTTATCAAAATCTTCGATAATCATTTTACAAATATTTTCACACTTATCCCATGTCGTTATTATTACAAAATCATCTCCCCCAATATGTCCGATAAAATCATCCCTGTTACCCTCATATTGCACGGCATCACGGATAATATCGGCTGTAAGCTTTATGGCAGAATCCCCTTTCGCGAATCCGTAAACATCGTTAAAGGCTTTAAAATTATCCAAATCACAATAAATAACTGCTATTTTATATTTGTTTGCAAGCCGGTAATTCAATTCAGACTGTATTTCGATATTTCCGCTTAAGCCTGTCAACGGATTTGCATAACGGTTCCGTTCAATTCTTATAAGTGTATTCCTGACCCTGCTTACCAGCTCACGGCTGTTGAAGGGCTTAATAATATAATCATCCGCTCCCAGCTCAAGACCAATCAGTTTATCATCTTCACTTACCTGGGATGTTATCATAATAATCGGGGTCAGGTTATTGCTCTCGTCAGCACGGAGAATACGGCATACATCAAAGCCGCTCATGCCTGGCATTACTATGTCAAGAATAATAAGATCGGGTTTTATTTTCGGAACCATATCAAGACCTTCTTCACCCGAATAAGCAGAATAGACTTCATATCCTTCCCTGGTCAGAATGTCGCGTATCATAACCTGCGTCAATTCGGTATCTTCAATAACCAGTATTTTTTTGTTGAACATATCCCTTCATATGCCTCTCTTAAAAATAAATCAAACCGGACAAGCACTTAACAAAGCGTTGAAACATATACGCATAAAAGACAATTGTTAGACTTAAAGCATTCTATAGCCATTATAATCTGAATTTACAGAAATGTAAACGTTACAGGCAATAATTAAACTCTAAAAATAGCATATACAGACGCATGCAAACGGTCCATCATGGAACAAGCATCTCCTGACGGGGCGAAATAAAAAATAAGCCCTAATGGCTCTATAATCTGAAATAAATTTATGGTTCAATATTTTTTATTCCCTTGGCACTATTAATGTCGCGAATTCAGCCTTGTGTTTGTGGCCATCATTAACGGTTGTAACAGTATCGACATAATGTATATGGTGGCCATCGGGCAACTCTATTTCCGGACCGGTTTTTCCTTTTAATACATGAAAGTGGTTTCCGGTAAAATCGGTATTAGTGCGGAATTCATGAATGTGGTTCCCTTTTCCTATTGGGATTGCTTCCCCGGTAACTCCTGCAAAGCGGTGGTTATGTCTCTCTCTACCCTTTTCGGCGAATTTTGTGCTGCCTAAAAATTCATGGACATGGGTTTGATTTCCTTTTGAAGCACTAATGACATTCATCGTTGTATACATGCCATTCCCTCCTTTTTAATTCTATACACTATACATTATGTAACCCATCAGATTATGGTTCATAAAAAAATAAGCCCCTCAGGGCTTATTTTAAAATTATCTGTCGGTATGCCATTTGTTAATAAATAATATGTTTAAACTGCTTTCTTATGATTGGTTTTAAAGCTTTTACTGCACCTGTTGGCGTAACTGCTCGCCACGAAAGAGTCGGGTTTAATTTTGGCGTCTATGCCCATGCCTTCAAAATACCCCACCATCTCTCTTATCAGTTTCCTGGTTTCACCCTTTGTACCAATGTCTATATGAGCTTCTATCTTGCAGTCAAAGTTTTTATAGGTATCAGTGTATTCGCACAATGTGTCAATTAACAGCTCATTAAGTACTGACAGGATTTCATATGTTATGGAAGTTTCTTTGGATATTTTCTCTCTGAGATTGCTGTATCTCCTTTTTTCTATTCTCTTTGAAACACAGCACCATGCTCCCTGCCCTACCCTGTGAATGTGAATACCGGTTGCAAAGCAGGTATAATTTCCTCTGACCTGGGAATCGGTTCCCACCGCGAGACGATACTTCTGGTTGGGATTTTGCGCAATAAAACTCTTAATCATATTTGCTACTTGAGCAATGTTCATGTTCTTTTGCGTTGAGTTAAAGAACTTCATTATTTCACCAACCTTCAGCAAAGACGTAGAGCAAACCATACCCGCGTCATTAAGCTGATAAATTATTTAAACTTATTATTATAATATGTTAGCACTCATATTTTCGGCATACAAGGGCTATTTAACAATTTTTTTATAATTCGCATATTCTTTTAATAATTTGTCCTTTATATCCCATAATGGTTTAGACAGGTCAACGTAGTACCTGTGAGGGTTTTCAAGCCTTGTTACTTCGTCCCACAATGTTTCTGTCTGGGCTTTGCAATAGTACCTGATTTCTTTCAGCGGAGGGCTCTTATATACACATTTGCCTTTTTCAAAAATCTTTACATGGAGTTTCTGTACCCTGTAGTTTGTAACAATCTTTCTCTTCCAGGTATACTCAGGATCGAATAATTCATACGGTTCATTTTCATCTATTACTTCATCGTGAAGTGTCAGCAAATCTGCAACAGCTTTGCCGGTTTCCCTGTCAAAAAACCTCCATACCTGCTTGAACCCGGGGTTTGTTATTTTCTCCACGTTTTCGCTGATTTTTATTTTGGGTATTATTTCACCGTTTTCCTCTATGGCAACCAGTTTGTATACTCCGCCAAAAACAGGTTCGGAGCTTGATGTAATAAGTCTTTCCCCTACCCCGAAAGAATCCACCCTGGCACCCTGGACCAGGATATCGTGGATTCTGAATTCATCCAGGGAATTGGATGCAACAATCTGGCAGTCAGGGAAGCCTGCCGCATCAAGCATTTTACGGGCCTGTTTTGACAGATAAGTGATATCTCCGCTGTCAATCCTTATTGCTTTAGGCCTGTACCCTTTTGGTACCAGAACCTTGTTAAATGCTTTTATAGCGTTTGGTACGCCCGATTTCAGGACATCATACGTATCCACAAGCAGGGTACAGTTTTCAGGATACATGCTTGCATAGGTACAGAAGGCTTCCAATTCGCTGGGGAACATCTGAATCCAGCTGTGTGCCATTGTACCCATTGCGGGTATTCCAAACTCCCTCTCTGCAATAGTACATGCTGTTCCCACACACCCACCTATATATGCCGCCCGTGCACCATAAATGGCTCCGTCATAGCCCTGCGCCCGCCTTGATCCGAATTCCATCACACTGCGGCCCTGAGCTGCCCTGACAATCCGATTGGCTTTCGTGGCTATAAGGCTTTGATGGTTTATCGTCAGCAAAACCATTGTCTCAATAAACTGAGCCTGAATAACAGGCCCCCGTACTATAACCACCGGTTCATTCGGAAATATCGGAGTTCCTTCGGGAATGGCCCAGACATCGCATGAAAACTCGAAATTTCTCAGATAATCCAGGAACTCTTCACTGAATATTTTTTTGTTACGCAGGTAATTAATATCTTCATCACTGAACTTTAAATTATTCAGGTATTCAATCAACTGCTCGACTCCTGCCATTATTGCGTACCCGCCGTTGTCGGGCACCCTCCTGAAAAACATGTCAAAATACACTATTTTATCTTTAAGCCCGCTGTTGAAGTAACCGTTTGCCATTGTTAACTCATAGAAGTCGGTTAACATTGTCAGGTTTAATCTATCCATAAATTTTCACTCCCTTATTACTATTACCCTGCTTACTTAACAATATAGCTCAATATTTGCTAAATTTAAAGCCCGGAAGATAATTCAGGCCCGGCAAATGAAGTTCTGCATTTTTGAAAATATGCCGTCAAGTCTCAGTGATTTTGTTGTTTATAAATTTTTTCTGTAATATAATGTAAGCAGAGCATTTTTGATATAAGCATAACCAGAGTTTGTTATTTTCACTAATTCAGTCTGGGGGAATCTTAATATGATAAAAGAGGTAAAAGTATTTAAGAACAATCCGGATTTAACCGGCATGGCAAAGCTTATACCCAATGTTGTTTTTTCGAACGCATCGGGTGTTGAGCTTAAAATGCAGATAATTGTTCCGTGGTCAAAAGATTCGGATGGCTCAGCAAAGCAAAAATGGCCGCTTATAGTGTTCCTTCAGGGCAGTGCATGGACATTCCCTGATGTCAACTATCAGTTGCCACAACTGGCTACGATTGCGAGAAAGGGATATGTTGTTGCCACGATAACCCACCGCAACTATCTGGAAGGACATCCCGCACCGGCATTTTTACAGGATGCAAAAACAGCAATTCGTTTTCTCAGAAAAAATGCCGAAGAATACCATATCGACCCAGAACGCGTGTGCTTCTGGGGCACGTCATCGGGTGGCAATACGTCTCTGCTTGTAGCATTAACAGGGGATGACCCGAAATATAAAACAGACGAATACAGGGATTTCTCAGACAGTGTGACTGTTGCAATCGACTGCTTCGGGCCAACTAACCTGGTTGCTCTGTTTGATATGTTTAAGGATCATCTGGAACCAGAGCTTGTGAACGGCCTTGTCGGAGGAGATATTTCCGAACATACCGGTATACTTAAAGAAATCAGCCCAATGCTCATTCTGGAAAAGAATAAAAACTATCCTCCCATCCTGTTGGTTCATGGCGATGCAGATACGATAGTTCCGTATTTTGAAAGCGAGAACATGTATAAAGCCCTGATTGGCAACGGGTATGACGCTGAGCTGATACGTGTTGAAAACGCTCCCCACGAAGGTTCTTTCTGGAGCTGTGAGCTTCTTGACGAAATTATGGATTTTATTAAAAGAAAACTGTAACATAAAAGAGTATAGCCTTTTTTCGGGCTATACTCTTTTTATTGTTTACTCAGAAGTTTCATGGATGAGGATATCATCTATTTCCTTAAGCTCTTCCTTAGTGAAATCCAAATTATCAAATGCCTTGACATTTTCGGCTATCTGTTCTTTGCATCTGGCACCTATAATAGCCGAGGTAACCTTTCCTTCCCTCAGTACCCAGCTCAGAGCCATTTGTGCCATCTTTTATCAATCCTCCATGCAAATTTCCGGATTTGTTCAGCATTCAGCAGCAACTTAACCGGCATCATATGAATAGAATCTTACCTCCGGGCAAAAAATAAAATGCATAAAATCCTAAGGTGATTGCAATGTATTTGTTTATGCCTAAAGTCGTCGTATTTGAACCAGGTTCATTACAATATCCGCTGGGAGAAAAAATATACAGGTTTTTTCTGACACAGCCTGTAGAAATCGTGAAAGCTCCCCTTGCTTCCTTCACCCGTAAACTCTCAGGCCTTACAGAAAAGCAGCGGTATGCCCGGTCTAAAACCATACTCGCGGTATCACAGAACCGTGAAAAGAGACTGGATGTTTGCAGGCCGTCTGCCGATTATTCGTTCAAACTTGTAAGCAATTGCCCCGGAAGCTGTGAGTATTGCTACCTGCAGACAAACCAATCCTATAAGCCATATCTTAAAGTGTTTGTTAACCTTAATGAAATTTGGGATACCGTAAAAAGTTATATCCCCGATGGTTCGGATAAACCGGTAACCTTTGAGGCTGCCAGCAACGGTGATCCTTTGGCTGTTGAGCATATCACCGGAAGCCTCGGTGATACAATAGAATTTTTCAGTAAGCTTCAAAACGGAAGGCTTCGGGTGGTTACGAAGTTTGATAATGCGGACTTAATCAAGGACAGGAACCATGGCGGCCATACCCGTTTCAGAGTCAGTATAAATACCGAATATGTAATAAAGCAGTTTGAACACCGCACCAGCACATTGGAGGAACGATTTGACGCAGCAGTAAAACTTGCCCGGGCGGATTACCCTTTAGGCTTTATCGTAGCACCAATAATGATTTACGAGGACTGGCAGCAGGATTACCTGACATTATTTCAAAAGCTGCACGACAAACTTGAAAGCCAAAGGGTGAACAGCCTTACATTCGAGCTTATTCAGCACCGCTATACCGAGCCGGCAAGGCAGAGGATACTTGAAAGGTTTCCTGACACAAAACTGGATATGGATGACGCAAAAAGGGATCTGAAATGGGGAAAATTCGGAAGATTCAAATACGTTTATACGAAGGAAGACGCAAATATGCTGAATGAAACCCTGAGCAACATGATCCGCAACCTTTTCCCCGATGCGGTAATTGAATATTTTACTTAGTTTCTTTCTGCTTTCTCCAGTGTCACTATAACAAGTTCAGGCCTGCAGTTTATACGAACAGGGAAAATGCTGTTTCCCAGCCCTTTGCTCACCATCATGTAAGTATTGCCGCTGTGAAACAGCCCTGCATCATATTTCGGGAAAATATCCTGATCGGGTACTACAACGGCTCCTATAAAAGGAATTCTTACCTGCCCGCCATGGGTATGGCCGCTTAGAACCAGATCTATACCATTTGCGGCATATGTGTCAAATAATTCGGGTCTATGGGATAACAGGATTGAAAAATCGCCGCTGCCGGCTTTCAGATTCTTAAGTTTTGCATTCACCATTGCCGGTGTTTCCCCGAACCAGTCGCTTTTTAATGTAAACTTTGGATCATCCAGCCCAATCAACAGAATTTTTTCGTTATCCTTTTCAATTCTGTCTACTTCATCGCGTAAAACAACAACACCCAAATCCTCAAGTCCCGATTCGAGCCTTTCAAAATCATCTATGCGGGCTTCATGATTTCCTGTCACATAATAAACCTGGGCAATTTTCATCGCTTTTTCGGAAAACCCGATAGCAATATCAATATCAGTGCGCCTTGAGTCCACCAAATCACCGGTAATTACAATGACATCGGGTTTTTCTTTCTCTATCTTCTCCAATAATCTTGAGTTGCTTTTGCCGAACTCAGCATTATGAAGGTCGGATACATGGGCAATTTTGAAGCCTGAAAAAGACTTAGGAAGCCTGTCACTTACAATATCCGCCCTGGTAACTTCAATTGACGTATTTCCCCAGGCCATCCACGCTGCAAAGACAAAAAGTATTGCCGCAGCTGCTGTAACAACTGCCAGTTTTCTTCTTCCTGCATCCATAAAAAGTTTTATACAGTCCTTTCTCTCCGGGAAAATTTTATATTTCCATTTTACCCCATATCGATAAGCTATTCCAGAAGAAGACATTAAAAAATTAGAATTGTGCTTACAATGCAAAGTGATTTCCTCGTGGAATGTATAAAACCGGATATAATAAGGCTTTACCGTCAAGATTAGGGAAATGCTTGTTGCTTTTTTTACTTTGATTGCGTTCCTGTATGCAAAACAGATTAAGAACATATTTGCATGAAAATGGACTATCTTTCTCACCTTAATAAAAGAGCTTTGAAAAATGAAATTGCCCAAGCACGGGATGGAAAAAACTTTTATCAGCCATTGCAAAAACAAAGAGAGATTCTCACTGCATGTGGCCTGGATGCAGGTACTGTCCCCGGCTTGCAGAACTTCCCGTATAGTATAATTTTCTAATTTCCCGGGAATCCAGGTTTAGAGGCCGCTATGTCGTTGAAAAGCAAAAAAACCTACAAATCGCATTGATTTTGCAGGTTTTATTCTGGAGGCGCCACCCAGATTCGAACTGGGGAATAAAGGTTTTGCAGACCTCTGCCTTACCACTTGGCTATGGCGCCAAATAAGACAACAAAGAATATATATTATCTCTATATATTCTTTGTTGTGGTATTGGAGCGGGATACGAGATTCGAACTCGCGACTTTCACCTTGGCAAGGTGACACTCTACCACTGAGTTAATCCCGCAAAGTATAGAGGTTACACCTCTATTCTGGTGCCCAGAGGCGGAATCGAACCACCGACACGAGGATTTTCAGTCCTCTGCTCTACCGACTGAGCTATCTGGGCATATGGCGACCCGAAAGGGGCTCGAACCCTCGACCTCTAGCGTGACAGGCTAGCGTTCTAACCAGCTGAACTATCGGGCCACGATGCAATTTTAATTTTTCAAAGTGGTGGGCACAATAGGGCTCGAACCTATGACCCCCTGCTTGTAAGGCAGGTGCTCTCCCAGCTGAGCTATGCGCCCGTTTTGTTTTCCGCTATCGTCTCGCGGCTTTATCAGTATACAAAATTATTGGCCTGTTGTCAAGCTGTTATTTAAAAGATTTTTTCTGTCAATCTCAGGATATTTTGTCCATATGCCGTCAGAACATTCTCAGTTGTTCATATGGCAGGTCTTCTTTTTTATTATCTGCTATGGAAACCCGGATGCTTTCACTGTTAAAGCCTGTATCGCCGTAATATTTTCCCCTGCATGTAATGAAGTATTTGGCTCGTTTTAAAACCACTCTGAACTGTTTCAGGTCATCATAGGATAAACTGCCGAGCCTGCGTGCCCTTACTATTTTTAAAGCCGATTTAACGCCTATTCCCGGCACCCTCAGGAGCATTTCATATGGAGCTTTATTTACTTCCACGGGAAACAGATGAAGATTTCTAAGCGCCCAGCTGCACTTCGGATCAACATCCATATCGAGGTTTTGGTGGAATTCGTCCAGAAGCTCGTTTGCCTTAAAGCCATAAAACCTTAGCAGCCAGTCGGCCTGATAAATCCTGTGCTCGCGAAGCAAAGGCGGTTCGGTATAAATTGCAGGCAGGTTGGGATGCTGGTTTACAGGAATATATGCAGAGTAGTATACACGCTTTAATGAAAACCTGTTATAAAGGTTTTCGGCCAGGTGAAGTATTCTTGCATCGGTATCCGGCGTTGCACCGACAATGAGCTGTGTTGACTGGCCCGCCGGCGCAAAGGCGGGAGCATTTCGTATTCTTTTCCTTTCTGAATTAAACTCCTTAATACGTTCTCCAATGTATGACATCGGGGTTATTATCTGCTCATGCTGCTTATGCGGAGCTAATAAGTGCAGGCTTTGCTTCGACGGAAGTTCAATGTTTACACTTACACGATCGGCATACAGCCCTGCCTGGTCAATGAGCACCGGATCTGCACCCGGAATGACTTTAAGGTGGATATATCCGTTAAACCTGTAATTAACTCTTAGCAGCTTAAGGCTTTTAAGCATTAATTCCATTGTATAATCTGGCGATTTCAGTACCGCCGAGCTCAGAAACAATCCTTCTATATAATTCCTGCGGTAAAACTGGATTGTCAGTTCACATAACTCCTCGGGAGTAAATGTGGCCCTTGGAATGTCATTGGTAATTCGGTTGACGCAGTACGCACAGTCGTATATGCACACATTTGTAAACAATACCTTTAAAAGAGAAATGCATCGGCCATCGTCAGCCCATGAATGGCATATTCCTGCCGCATAGGCATTTCCTATTCCTCCAGGTGTGTTTTTTCTGTTGCTGCCGCTTGATGAACATGACACATCGTATTTTGCCGAATCAGCCAGTATTTTTAATTTCTCCATTAACTTCACAGAATCACCCGAACATATGTTTGATATTATTTTATCAGAATTATATTTCACTTATCAATACCATTTCTAAAAGTATGGTTTTCAGCATATTTATTATTTAAACGCAATATAGGTGCAAAATAACATCTGAACAGAGAATATAGCATATTGGAGGTTTTCAAATGAGTTTTATGGATCTGGAACCGTTTCATCAAATGGCCGAGTTGGCATGCGAAGTGAATGATTTTATCGGGAACTTCCCAATGTCCATTATAAACCGTTATGTAACCCCGAAAACCGACATATATCAGACCGATAAAGTAGTTATCGTCAAATCCGAGGTACCCGGGCTTTCAAGAGAGGACATGGAGATAATAGTGGAAAATACATATGTTAAACTGGCAGGACAGAAAAAGCGCGTTCAAACCATGAATAATGAGGAGATTTATCGTTCAGAACAGTTTTATGGCAGGTTTTCAAGAATCGTACCCCTTCCATGTGAAGTTCAGCCCGACAAGGCAGCTGCCGAGTATAAGGACGGAATCCTTACCATAATAATTCCAAAGTCGGACAGTCAAACCACACATGGAAGAAGAATAGAGATTACCTGAAAGATTCTGGTTTTTTATCTGTCAGCCCGAACCAGTAGCGAATGGCTTCCACAATCCTTTCGGAAGCATGTCCGTCACCATAAGGGTTGACACTGTGGGCCATTCTCCTGTATTCAGGCTCATCATCCAAAAGCCTGGATGTTTCATCAACTATTATTTTCTTATCTGTACCGATGACTTTAACCGTCCCGGCTTCAACCGCTTCGGGACGCTCTGTTTCATTCCTAAGAACAAGCACAGGCTTGCCAAGGGACGGAGCTTCTTCCTGAAGCCCTCCCGAGTCTGTCAGCACCAGATATGACCTTGACAACAGGTTGTGCATATCCAGTACCTGCAACGGATCAATCAGATGAACCCCGGGCACTTCACCAAGGATTTCGTTTACCGGTTCTTTTACCTGCGGATTTAAATGCACCGGGTAAACTATTTCAATATCATCATATCTCAGAACAATTTCCTTTAAAGCATGGCATATATTCCTGAGCGGCTGCCCGAGATTTTCCCGTCTATGTGCTGTAACGGTTATTATTCTTTTGTCTTTGAAATTAATTCTTCTCAGGGATGTATTTTCAAATTCATAATTCTCCGAAACAGTGGACTTGAGGGCATCAATTGCAGTGTTACCGGTTATATATATGGCATCGGGGTTAACCCCTTCCCTTATGAGGTTGTTAAAATTGTTCTGAGTAGGCGAAAAATGAATATCTGCAATACATCCGGTAAGCTTTCTGTTCATTTCTTCGGGAAAAGGAAAATACTTGTCATAAGTTCTAAGGCCTGCCTCCACATGTCCCACCGGAATTTTGCAGTAAAATGATGCCAAAGATGCAGCAAAGGTAGTGGTAGTATCGCCATGAACCAGAACCATATCGGGCTTTAATTCCAGCAGCACTTTTTCAACACCGTCAAGTACGCGTTGCGTAATGCCCGACAGTGTCTGCCCTTCTTTCATTATATTCAAATCATAATCAGGGGTTATATTGAAAATATTGAGAACCTGATCAAGCATTTCCCTGTGTTGGGCTGTTACACATACCTTTGATCCAAGATCACCTGAATTTTCAATTGCCTTTACAAGAGGAGCCATTTTAATGGCCTCAGGTCTTGTTCCGAATATCGTAAGTATTACAGGTTTTTTCATATAACTTGCTCCATTATGGTTTTTCAGCTTGTCCGTGCGTATATGTCCTTGCATTGTCCGAAGCTTTCTTTTTCACCGAATCATCCTCGTGTGATACTCCATTCATCATTTCTTCCTGCTTGTCTCCGATAATGCCTGACAGATACCTTGCTCCTGCGACAACAAAAACCGATATTATCACTACCAGGATAATTGCCGGGAGCAGACCCTTATTGGCGAGCAATATTGACACAAGTCCCAAAGCACCGGTTACAACATACAGTATTGTTACCGAGAACTTCGGTGAAATGCCCATATCAACCAAACGGTGATGTATATGACCCCTGTCGCCTTCGCCAATCGGCTTTTTATTCAGTACTCTTCTGATTATTGCAAAAGCCGTGTCAAATATCGGAAGCCCCAAAGCGATAAGTGAAACAACCATGGTCAGTGCGGTATACGCTTTCGTAGCACCTTCGATTGATATTACCGACATCATGAAGCCCAGAAAATATGCGCCGGTTGATCCGATAAAAATCTTTGCAGGGTTGAAATTGTACGGCAGAAAGCCCATAATTGCACCTGCCAAAGCCACATATAAAACCGCGAAAACAGCAGGAATATCAGGAACCATCATAACAGCAACGACAAACAAAGACAGCGAAGCTATCCCTGTAACTCCTGCCGCAAGCCCGTCCAAACCGTCGATTAAATTTATCGCGTTTGTAATTCCGACAATCCACAGGATTGATAAAACAGTGGATAATACATCATCAATACTCACATATTTTATATCTTTTATTGATATAGTAAAATATTTTATCTTTGTGCCGGTAAAAACAACAATTGCGGCAGCAACAAGCTGTATAGGGAACTTAACTTTCGCCGACAGCGGATGTATGTCATCTATGACACCCATAGCTATAACAATTACCAGTGCTGCAAAAAAACCTATCATTTTTACAGGCGATATGTCATTTGCCCACGCCAGCAGGTCATCAGGCCGGTATACCAGAAAAACATAAAAAACCGACACAAGGAAGCCTGCAATAACTGCAAGTCCACCCATAAGCGCCGTGGGTTTTTTATGCATTCTTCTGTCATCTTTCGGAACATCAATTGCATTGCATCGTACTGCTATTTTTTTAGCTATAGGACTTGCGAAAAAAGATACTATTAAAGCTACCGCAAAAGGTATTATATATTCTACCATTTTATTTTTTCGACACCTCTTTTGTATAAGCAAATCTTGAGATTCAAACTTATTCTGTCCAATTACATAAGACAGTATAACATCCTGAAATGTTCCGCCAATGTCAAACAGAAAAATTTTATACAGAACACTCCGGAAGTTATTCATATTATATCACTATATGTCGTCCGGTTTTTGCATTTTCTTTAAATAATTATTAATCCTTGATTACACGGCTGTCATTATGACCTTCGTATTTAACAACTCTTACTCCGGCTTCCTGCAATAGTTCCATTGCGAGGCTGTCGGGGTAATCGCCCTTAAAAACAATTTTCTTTATACCGGCATTGATTATAAGCTTCGCACATAGCACGCATGGCTGTGTTGTCACATACATGACACTGCCATTGACACTGGTGCCCGAGTAAGCTGCCTGCACAATTGCGTTTTGTTCTGCATGGGCTGCGCGGCATATTTCATGCCGCTGGCCAGATGGAATGCCCAATTGTTCCCTCAGGCAGCCGACTTCATCGCAGTGCTTGCAACCTACAGGAGCACCGTTGTAACCCGTTGCAAGGATTCGCTTGTCTTTGACAATCAGTGCCCCTACCTGACGACGCAAACATGTTGAACGCTTTTTAACAAGTTCAACTATATCCATGAAATACTCATCCCAAGACGGCCTCACAATAATTCACCCCTCAAGCAGTTCCCGAAGCCAGGCATTATTTTGTTCCAAACAGCCTGTCGCCGGCGTCTCCCAAGCCTGGAACAATATAACCATGCTCATTTAGCTTTTCGTCCACAGCCGCACAATAAATGGCCACATCCGGGTGATCGCTGTGCAGGCGGTTAATTCCTTCAGGAGATGCAATTAAACACATAAATTTAATATTCTTTGCATTGCGCTTTTTAATGAAATTTACCGCACCACTGGCCGACCCGCCTGTTGCAAGCATCGGATCCACAAGCACGACATCACGTTCATCTATATCTGATGGCAGTTTGCAATAATATTCTATTGGTTCAAGGGTCTCATGATCCCTGTAAATTCCTATATGTCCCACGCGGGCCATCGGGACGAGCTTTAAAAACCCGTCAACCATGCCAAGGCCGGCCCTCAAGATTGGAACCACAGCAAGCTTCTTTCCCGATATAACCTTTGTTTTTGCAACAGCCAGAGGTGTTTCAATTTCAATCTCCATAAGCGGAAGATCCCTTGTTACTTCATAGCCCATTAAAACAGATATTTCAGACACTAATTCCCTGAATTCCTTGGAACTTGTATTTTTATCCCTTAATAACGAAACTTTGTGTTGAATAAGTGGATGATCAAAAACGAAAACATTGTCCATATTTTGCATGTGAGATCCTACCTTCCATTACAGTATTTTTTTATTTTTTACTGCGTTAGTTAATCTTAAAAAATGGAATGCCCTAATAGGCATTCCATTTATTTTTTATTATATTGTTCTTCAATTGCCTTGATTTTATCAATTCTGTTCTGGTGACGTCCCTCGTTGGAAAATGGTGTTTCAATAAATGTTTTTACTATATCAAGAGCCAGTCCTGTCCCGATAACACGGCCACCTAACGCAAGTACATTGGCGTTATTATGTTCCCTGGCCATTCGGGCCATGTATGGATCGGTACATAAAGCCGCTCTTATGCCGGGGACTTTGTTAACCGCGATTGAAATGCCTATGCCAGTTCCGCATATAACAATACCTGAATCACATTCCCCGGAAGTTACGGCCTTTGCAACCAGAAGACCAATGTCTGAATAGTCCACTGATTCATTGCTGTATGTGCCTAAATCCTTATAAGGAATATTTTCACTGTCAAAATAACTTTTTACTGCTTCTTTTAATTCGTAACCGCCATGGTCACTTCCTATGGCTATCATAAAAATTAAGTCTCCCCTCTTATGTCTTAAATGGAAAAATTTAAATATAAAAATTCTGTTAACTACGTTTCTACGTTCATTTTATAACAACATAATAAATTGTGCAAGCAATTGAAGCACACCAATTCATTCTTCAGGCATCAGAGCCTGTCCAGAATCTTAAGCAGCACGGTTTCAATCTCTTCTGCACAGGCTTCATAAACATCAATATCGAAACCGAAAGGATCGGATATATCCCAGTCGTCTTCGGTATACCCGGCATATTCTTTCAGTGTGAAAACCTTATCTGCAGCTTCGGGATAAACATCCAGTATCATCCTTTTGTGGTCCCTGGTCATCGTCAAAATAACATAAGCATTTTGAACCATTTCAAAATCAAGAACCCTGGCATAATGATTCGAAATATCCAGGCCATATTTTTTCATGGCTTCTATTGCTTCACAGGTTGAATTATCCCCTTCGAAGGCATAAACTCCGGCAGAAGAGCATGTATATTCATTATCATAACCTTCAGCTTCAAGAATGCTTCTAAAAATGGCTTCAGCCATCGGGCTTCTGCAGGTATTACCGGTACAGACAAAAAGTATGTTTTTCATAATTAACCTACCCCGTATCAATATTATTTCTTGCTACATTATATCCAAAATGTCATTCTCCTGCCTTTATTATTTTCCCTCCGGCAGCTTTCTCAACACGGTTCATCACCGCAAGGCCGATGCCTTCTTTCGGTATTGCTTCAACATATATTTTTTCCGCCCCCATCTTGTCGCATTCCCTGAAAAGACGGAAAATATTCGAGGCCACCTCGGACGCATCTGTTATACTGCCATAGGAAAGTGCATTATTTAAACCATATTGCTCTATATGCTCTTTCGCAGCAAGAATTACAGACTTAATACCCGCTTTTTCATCATCTGAAACTGCTTTGCGAAGCCAGCCCGCAATATCAGTATAACTTCCCGAAACAACAAGCACTTCTGCCTTCGGCGCATAATGTTTATATTTCATTCCGGGTGACTTGGGTTTGTCAACAGCTTTCCTGTCTATAAGGCTTCTGTCCAGCTCAACATTTCCGATGACCTGCCTTATCATGGCAGGAGTGATGCCTCCGGGCCTTAAAATCACGGCAGGTTCAACGGTCATATCAATAACGGTGGATTCAACTCCAACTTTACACGGTCCTCCGTCTATAATAAAAGAGATCCTTCCGTCCAGATCGTCCAATACATGTTTTGCCATTGTCGGGCTTGGTCTTCCTGAGCGATTGGCGCTTGGAGCTGCAACCGGAACTCCTGCCTTCCGTATAAGCCCAAGTGCGATATTGTTATCCGGCATCCTTATTGCGACCGTATCCAGGCCACCCGTTGTTACATCGGGAACAATACAGGTCTTTTTCATAATCATGGTAAGGGGGCCGGGCCAAAATGCCGACATGAGCTTTAATGCATCGGGTTTTATTTCGGCAACAAGAGGTTTCAGCATATCCGAATCAGCTATGTGTACAATAAGCGGGTTGTCGCTCGGACGCCCCTTTGCGACATAAATTGACCGCACTGCTTCGGTGTTTAAAGCATCAGCACCAAGGCCATAAACCGTTTCGGTCGGGAAAGCCACAAGCCGTCCTTCCCTAAGCGCCTTTGCCGCATCTATGAATTCCGGTGAGTCGAAAGACGTAAACTCAAAATATTTCGTCTGCATTCCATTCTCCGTTAAAAATCGATCATGTATTCATCTTCTGTGCAATTCAAATAGATTATAGCACAACAAAATAATGCTGCAAGATGCAAAAAGAATCGCCAGGATCCCGGTAAATATCCCAAACTATAATAATATTGCTGAAAAATTTGAGATTTTATACATCTTCGGTTGCAGCCAGCTCAATAATTCTTTCCGCGGTAATATCCTTTGTGGAAACGTTGCATGCCAGGGTCCGGCTTGACAGAACGGCGACACGATCACAGATTCCCAGGATTTCTTCTATATCTGAAGAAATGAAAATTACTCCGGCATCTTTTTTGACCAGATCATTTATAAAATTATAAATATCAATCTTACTTGCAATGTCCAGCCCCCGGGTGGGTTCATCCAGAATAAAAATTTTTGCGCGGCTCATCATCCACTTTGCAAAAATGGCTTTTTGCTGGTTGCCGCTTGAATATTCCAGGATACTCTCCCCCGGGTCCTGGGTTATATTAAGTTTTTTGACGTATTCCATTACCGAATGCATTAAAATGGGAAAATTAATTCTTAATGCATGGGCAAACCTTTTTAATGATGATACCGAAATATTATCGCTTACAGTCAGGTAACTGAATATGGAGCAGGTTATCCTGTCTTCGGGAATTAAAGCAATTCCGTTTGAAATGGCGGTATACGGATCTGAAATTTTAACTTCCGAGCCGTTAATAAAAATTTTGCCTTTAACATTATCCAACGCACCAAACAAGCATTTTGCGAGAAGAGTCCTGCCAGAGCCGGCAAGCCCTGTTACTCCTAGTACTTCTCCTTTTCGAAGATCGAAATTAATATTTTGAAGCTTATCTTCAAAACACAGATCCTTTACCGATAATATTACTTTTCCTGCTTTTACCCCGATTTTCGGATACCGGTTTTTTATGTACTGGCCGCTCATCAGTTTAATAATCTCTTCCCGTGTGCAATCCGCCACCTTTCTTGTATCTACTATCCTACCGTTTTTAATTACCGTAATTCTGTCCCCCAGTTCAAAAACATCGTCAAGGTTGTGTGTAATATAGAATATCCCCGCTCCTCTTTGCCGAATTCCTTTCACCACCCTGCAAAGAACTTCCCGTTCTTTTTGCGTGAGTGCGGCAAAAGGTTCATCAAGGATAACAATTTTTGCATTTGACACATAAGCCCTTAAAAACTCGCAAATTTGCCGCTGCGCAAGCCCCAGTGAAGAAACCCTGTCATTTATCGATATGGGTAGGTTAAGCTCATTAAGCAACTCCCTGCACATGTAGTTCAGCCTGTCATAATCTATTGTTTTCAGAATCCTGCTTTTATACGGCAGGTTATTGAAAAACAGGTTTTCTGCAATGGTCAGATTCGTTAACATTTCAGAGTCCTGGCGGACGTAAGTTATATCATTTTTAATATTTGACGAGTATTCACCATACTTTTGCTCCCTGCCGTCAAGGAAAAACCGTCCGGAGCCGGGAGACAAGGCACCGCTTACAATCTGCATGAGCAAGCTTTTGCCTGATCTGTTCTCACCCATGATTACATGGATCTCGCCCTGGAATAAATCAAGGTTGATATTCGTTAAAGCGAAGTTATCAATTTTCAGGTTCACGTTCTCCAACTTTAAAATTGGTGTATTCAACGCGCATTCTCCCCGGGAAAAAAATTTATGATTATTCTTCATATATGTCAACCGACGTATATACCTGGATATTCAAACTAAATAGATAGTCCTTATACGAATCATCCAATGCAGAGTTTGTAATGATCTTGTCGGCGATATCCACGCTGCCGACGCGGTACAGCGATTTCTCACCGAAATAATCTGCCAGGCATACAACGGAAACTGTTTCTGCAGAACGTATGGCTTTTTGTATCAGAGAAGCCTTGCTTATGCTCGAAACCATTATCCCGGACTGTTTACTTATTGCATCAACTTCAACAAACAGGTGATTTACAGAAAAGTACTGCATGTTGTTTTCTGTCAATTGCCCGTAAACAGCATACTCTTTCAGATCCCCGCCCAACAATATCAGGTTGTTGACGGGAGACCCCACAAATTCCATTGCTACTCTCATGTCATTTGTAAGAACGGTAAGGTTGTTTTTCCTGGCTAATTTTTTGGCAATATAGACATTGGTAAGGCCTTCGGTAATCATTATCATATCATTGTCAGACACCAGATGAAAAACTGTTTCTGCTATTTCCTGGCGCTGGGTTTTATATATATCCGCGTATTCTTCAACAGGTTCTTCCTCTTTACATTCCTTAAGTATTGCTCCGCCATGAGTACGCTCGAGAAAGCCTTCCTTTTCAAGCTTTTCCAAATCCCTTCTGATTGTCACTTCGGTAACATTCAGAAGTTCACTCAGCTTCGCAACTGATACCTTATGTTCTTTTAACAAGTAATTCTTGATTATTTTTATTCGTTCTATCGCAAACATACTTCCACAATCCAGTCAGATAAAATGTATTATCTGATATTACTTTTATGATTATTTCAGCGGTTTAATACGAACACAAAAATTAAAAAAAGAAACAATACAAACAAATTTTATTGACATAATGGCCCGTTTTATTAATATTTTCCAAAATTCAAACATAATAATAAAAATAAAAAAGTAAATCAAAAGCAGGTCTTTAGCTATAGGTAACCTATAGCAAAAATTTTAGGAGGAATGGTTATGAAACGTATCAGAAAAGTATCGGTTTGCCTTGTGGTATTGGCACTGCTCCTTACACTGTCTGCATGCAGCACTTCACCTGCCGGTAATGCCAAAACCGGCAAAAAAGCGTACATAGGTATTTCGATGCCCACTCAGTCTTCCGAACGCTGGATAAAAGACGGCGGAACAATGAAGGAGATACTCGAGAAAAGAGGATACACGGTTGATTTGCAGTTTGCAGAAGACGATATTCCCACTCAGAAAGCACAGATTGAAAACATGATCATGAAAGGTGCGGCAGTCCTTGTAATAGCCGCAATTGACGGCTCCACCCTGTCCGAAACACTCGACCAGGCCGGGAAAGACGGAGTAAAAATAATTTCCTATGACCGTCTGCTGGTAAACACCGAGGCGGTAAACTATTATGCCACCTTTGACAACAGAAGAGTGGGACAGCTTCAGGCAGAATCGCTTGTAGAAGGCCTGAAAAAGTTAAAAGGAGACGGGCCATATAATATCGAACTTTTTGCAGGTTCTCCGGACGATACTAACTCATACTACTTCTACCAGGGTGCAATGGATGTACTTAAGCCGTTAATGGACGATGGAACAATTCGTGTTCCGTCAGGCCAGACCAGGCAGGAGGAAATAGGAATCCTGCGCTGGGACGGCGCAGTAGCGCAAGCCCGTATGGACGCCCTGCTGGCGGCACATTATACCGACGGTACGGTCCTCCATGGTGTTTTATCCCCATATGACGGCCTGTCCAGGGGAATTATTTCGGCGCTTGTATCTTTCGGCTATGTACCAGGTAAAGATCTTCCCGTTGTTACTGGTCAGGACGCAGAAGCCGCATCCATCAAGCTTATTATATCAGGCGAGCAATACTCAACGATACTGAAGGATACCCGGGATCTGGCAGAAGTTGCCGCAAATATGGTGGAGGCCGTTCTCAGCGGAACAGAACCCGAAATCAATGATACCGAAACATATCATAACAATGTCAAGGTGGTTCCTTCGTATTTGCTTGAGCCATATATTGTAACGAAAGAGAATTATAAAGAGCTGGTAATTGACTCAGGTTACCTTACGGAAGACGATATCAAGTAAATATCAGTCAGCTTCAATCGGTTAGCAGATTAACTGCTAACCGATTACAGTATTATCCTGCAAGCAGCATAAATCCATTTATCAAAAGGAGTTAACTATGGGAGAATATATTTTGGAAATGAGAAATATAACAAAGGAGTTCCCGGGAGTCAAGGCTCTTGACAATGTTAACCTGAGAATTAAGCAGGCTCACATTCATGCCATTGTTGGTGAAAACGGGGCAGGAAAGTCTACCCTGATGAATATTTTAAGCGGCGTATACCCGTATGGAACCTATGAGGGCGACATAATAGTTCAGGGGGAAATCTGCAGGTTCAAAGACATAAAAGAAAGCGAAGCCAAGGGCATCACCATTATTCATCAGGAACTGGCGCTGATACCCACCCTCTCCATCGCCGAGAACGTTTTTCTGGGAAACGAACAGACAGGAAAGGGCTTAATTATTGACTGGCACAAAACGCGCCAGAAAGCAATTGAAATGCTTAAAAAAGTGGGTCTGAATGAAAACATAAATACGAGAGTAATGGATCTGGGCATGGGAAAACAACAGCTGGTAGAGATTATAAAAGCTCTGGCCAAGGATGTTAAAATCCTGATTCTGGATGAACCTACCGCCGCATTGAATGATGAGGACTCAAAAAATCTGCTTAAACTTCTCATTGAATTAAAAAACCAGGGAATAACATGCATAATCATATCCCATAAAATTAACGAAGTTGTTGAAGTTGCAGACGAAATAACAATTCTCAGGGACGGGACAACGGTTGAAACCCTCTGCAGGGATATTGACGATTTTTCTGAAGACAGGATTATAAAAGGAATGGTAGGACGAGAATTGACCAGCAGGTTCCCTGAACGGAATCGCAATATCGGTGAAGTATGCTTTGAAGTTTTAAACTGGAATGTATATGATCCCAAAGATAATACAAAACAGGTAATTAAAAATGTTTCCATATATGCAAGGAGGGGGGAAGTTGTCGGCATTGCCGGCCTGATGGGTTCGGGAAGAACCGAATTTGCCATGAGCGTGTTTGGAAAGGCTTATGGCAAGAATATCTCGGGCACAATCAGGAAAGACGGAAAAGAAATCATCATGCACGATGAAAGCGATGCTATCGCAAACGGTATAGCTTATGCCACCGAGGACAGGAAATCAGCCGGGCTGATACTCATTGATGATATAAAACGGAATATCGTTCTGCCATGTCTTCCGAAAGTAAGCAAAAGGTTTGTAGTTAACGAAAACGAGGAAATCAAAATCGGAGAGGAGTACAGAAAAAAACTCAAAATTAAGTCGTCCAGCGTTCTGCAGAAAACAGGTGAACTTTCGGGGGGCAATCAGCAAAAAGTGGTTTTCAGCAAGTGGATCTTTTCCGAACCTGATGTTTTACTGCTGGATGAACCGACAAGGGGGATAGATGTCGGTGCGAAATATGAAATCTATTGTATTATAAACGAACTGGCGGAAAAGGGAAAAACAATAATCATGATATCCTCTGAATTACCTGAAATCCTTGGAATGTGCGACAGAATATATGTAATGAACGAAGGCAGAATTGTCGGCGAATTGACAGCAGAAGAAGCTTCCCAGGAAAAAATCATGCAATGCATAATGAGAAGC
The DNA here is from genome assembly GCA_036562185.1 of Thermoclostridium sp. GTDB lineage: Bacteria > Bacillota > Clostridia > DSM-8532 > DSM-8532 > Thermoclostridium. The sequence goes on along the minus strand of DATCKN010000099.1, from coordinate 7,931 downwards.
AACAAGGAGGTAATGTAATGAAACGGTTGGATGTACTGCTCAGGGGTAACCTTCGCCAATATGTAATGATAATTGCATTAGTGGTGGTAATCATATTTTTTCAAATCATAACAGGCGGAATTTTATTAAGTCCGCTGAACATCTCGAACATTATACAGCAGAACGCGTATATTTTAATTCTGGCAACAGGAATGCTGCTGTGCATCCTGACCTGCGGAAACATAGATCTGTCAGTTGGTTCGGTTGCAGGGTTTATCGGAGCCATTTCGGCAGTGTTTATACTGAAAATGAACATGCCTGTTTTCCCTGCTATTCTAATATCCCTTCTGATTGGAGTCCTTATAGGCGTATGGCACGGATTCTGGATTGCATATGTCGGCGTTCCCGCTTTTATAACTACACTTGCAGGAATGCTCATTTTCAGGGGACTCACAATGGTCATCCTGCAGGGAACCAGCCTTGCGCCTTTTCCAAAATCATATACTTTCATAGCAGCCGGTTTTATACCTGATATTTCAAATATCGAGGGAATAAACCTTTTATCCATTCTGGCAGGCATTATCGCATCCATATTGTACATACTGTATGAACTAAAAGACAGGGCAAGCAAGAAAAGATACAATTTTGAAGTATCTTCTTCAGGCGCATTTTCAGCAAAGATAGTTTCCATTGTTGCCGTTATCAATGCTTTTACATATGCCCTGGCAAGGTATAAAGGGATACCTGCAGTCCTTATTATAGTAGTTTCGCTGGTTTTGATATATTCATTCATAACCACCAAAACAATACCAGGACGGCACATTTATGCATACGGCGGAAATCCGAAAGCCGCAAAACTGTCTGGGGTTAAAACGAAAAAAGTCCTGTTCTGGGTATATGTGAACATGGGATTCCTTGCTGCACTTGCGGGTATTATTTTCACCGGCAGGCTGAATTCAGCCACTCCGAAAGCAGGAAACGGTTTTGAACTGGATGCCATTGCATCATGCTTCATAGGCGGCGCGTCCACAACAGGTGGCATTGGTACTGTTGTAGGTGCCATAGTAGGCGGTCTTTTGATGGGCGTATTAAACAACGGTATGTCCATCATGGGGGTAAGCATAGACTGGCAGCAGGCCATTAAGGGTGTAGTTCTTCTGGCTGCAGTGGCCTTTGATGTTTACTCAAAGTCGAAATCATGGGCAATTTAATTAAAGCAGGCCCAACTTAATTTTTAACTGAAGGCCGCTTTCCAAACTTCCATAAACTCTTAAAATACTTCTTCACAACTAAAAGGCTTGCGTAAAATTACTGAGAAGAAATTGCGTAATACCCAAAACGGCATCGTATTTGCATTAAACGGCAAGTACAAGCTCTTGCAAGCATAACTTGCAAAATTCATTTGCATTTATTTTAGTCACAATAGATCTAAAAAAGGATAAAATTTGAAGCATTCACAGCATCTCACGCAGTTTTCAGCTGCTGCCATTGTAGTTAGCAGCACCTTTTTTTCCGGCCGTTATGCTACGTCTGGCAGAACTTTCACAGATACTGGCTTAACTTCGCAAACGGCGCGGTGCATTTCAAAATCCTGAAAGTCTTTCCTTCCTCCAATAAATTTACGCTATCACCGAAAGCTTCATTATTGCAGTATTCAGAAGCGGTATGATATAATGTTGCAGATATTACAGCAGAATATTTTAAGGAAGTGCTTTTTATGACAGGATTAACGAGGGAAACCCTGAAAAATGCAAAACGCATTGTAATAAAAGTAGGTACTTCAACCCTCACCCATGAAACCGGAAAAATGAATCTGCTCAGGATGGACAGGCTGTCTATGGCCATATCCGAATTGATAAACCAGGGACGTGAAGTCATTCTTGTATCATCAGGCGCCATTGGCGTCGGCATGGGAAAGCTGAGTATGAAGGAGCGCCCAAAGGTAATGGGTATGAAGCAGGCCCTTGCGGCTGTAGGCCAATGCGAGCTGATGAACATATACAGCAAAATGTTTTCGTCATACAACCAGATAGTTGCACAGGTTTTGCTAACCAAAAATGACGTGGATGATGAGATAAAAAGAAAGAACATTGAAAATACTTTTGAGCACCTTATTGAAAAACACGTGCTTCCCATCGTTAATGAAAATGATACCGTTTCAACCGATGAGATAAGCTCAATGGATCATTTCGGTGATAATGACACGCTGTCCGCAGTTGTTGCCAAGCTGGTGCATGCCGATCTGCTTATAATACTTTCTGACATAGATGGGTTTTATAACGCAGATCCGAGGGAAAACAGCAACTGCCAGCTTATAGATACCGTGACCGAAATAAATGATTACATAATGCACTGTGCCGGAGGCGAAGGCTCAAAGCTTGGCACAGGAGGCATGGTGACAAAATTAAATGCCGCCAGCATAGTAATTAATTCGGGGATTCATATGGTGCTTGCAAGCGGCAGTGATCCGTTTATTCTTTTTGATATTCTGCGTGGAGAAAATGTCGGGACTTTGTTTGTCGCAAAGGAGAAAAAATCCTAACTTTCACCAAATATCGATTTATTTTTCATTATTTATTTATTGTGATAAAACTGGCAAAGGCTGAAATTGGCTGGTCTTACCAGTAAATACAAAATTTAATTGGAAAAATTTTTAATTTTTTTTAGAAAAAATCCCCTCAAATACTTGACTTTGGTGGGTTTTCATTATAAAATGATGTCGAAATAAAGTGCGGGAGGTTATCTTGTTATGAACAAATCAGAATTAGTTAATGCTATTGCTGCAAAATCAGGATTGAGCAAGAAGAATAGCGAAGCTGCATTAAATGCAATGATCTCTGCAGTAGAAGAAGCTCTGGTTGCTGGCGATAAGGTAGTTCTTGTTGGATTCGGTACATTTGAAGTTAAGCAAAGAGCTGAAAGAAAAGGTAGAAATCCTCAGACTAAGGAAGAAATCGTAATTCCTGCTTCTAAAGCACCTGTTTTCAAGGCAGGTAAAGGACTGAAGGATAAGGTTAACGGCTAAATTATAAAATAAAATGCTCTGCTTATTGCAGAGCATTTTATTTTATCCCAAAACCGATATCAGGGCTCCTGTAATAATGCCTGCAATGTTGCCAAGCAAAGGAAATCTTCCCCTGTATATCGAACGTGATTCGTTTATAAGCTCGCCAAGGCTTACATAAAGCATCGCGCCGCCTGCGATCCCCAGGCAAATCGAAGAAAACATATCGGATATGCTTCCGAAAACTGCACCGAGAAAGGCTCCTATTCCCATTGGGACACCTGAAAGAACTGTAATTAAAAACACCTTTAACGGTTTTATCTTACCCATTCTCAAAGGAATTGCCATTGCCATTCCTTCGGGTATATCATGCAAAAGTATTGCAACAGATAAAGTTATTCCTATACCGGTACCCGACTGAAAACCCGCACCCACTGCAAACCCCTCGGGAAGGTTATGCAGCGCAACAGCAATCACCATAATCCATCCTGATAAAATAACGGGTTTTTTACCAGGGTATAATTTTGCCCTGTTATTTTTCCCGTTTTTCCTGTATGCTGCCCTTAACAGTTCATCCACAATGATAATCATTATTACGCCCGCAAAAAGGCCTATGGAAGTGTAAAAAAAGCCGGATGTTCTGTATCCTTCGGGCAGAAGCTCCATGCATACCATACTAATCATTATACCGGTTGTGAATTCAAGCAGCGTACTTTGAATCCTGTCAGAAAGGGAGACAGGGATAAATGCTGTCAAACCTCCGATTCCTGTACCGATAATGCCCGTAATTAACCCCGCCAGCGATATCCTGAAAAGGCTGCTGTAAAGATAAACAGTTCCTGTAATATTAATTCACCCTCGTAATCCATTCCAATCATATATATGAATCAGGATACAAAAAAAGAATTCACACAGAGTGAATTCTAATACAAGTTCTCTGTTTAACCTTTATTTTTTCTTATCGATAAAGTAAGAAGGGGTATCTAAAGGCTTTGCATAGTATGCATTGGTAATTTTCTTACCGGCATTCAGATTTTTAATTTCCTTGTTAAAATCGTTCTGAAGATTTACTGCTCTTTCATATCCCTGCTTTTCTATGTCAATTATATCCTCAACCAGTTTAGTAATTTTATCTATAAGCTCCTGCAGTTCTTTACCGCCTTCAATACCGGTATCCTGAAGCCGGGTTAAGCTGTCTATCCCCAAAAGTTTTTTTAACGCATCGGAAATCTTTAAAAAAGCATCATCCAGTTTTTTTATATAATTTATTATCTCGTCCTTTTTATTCAGTATTTTTTCCACGTCATCGAGCTGTTGCATTTTAAAAGCTTCATCCTGCTTTTCCGAGAATTGCTTTAACTGCTTCAGCATCTCCAGCTTCTTGCCCGATAACGCGATCATTTGATTAACCAGTTCTTGCGTCTGCATTTTCCCCTCCATGACCGCAGGTATATATAATTATATACCTGCAGCCGTTACGCTGTTTCTTACCTGTTTTTTAGCAATTTTCATTGCCTGCTCCCAAGTATCTCTAAGTTGTTTCGCGAAATCCAGCATTTCATCCAGAATTTCGTTGCTTTTTTTAACATTGGCCTCAATTAGTCTCCTTAGCATATAATCATATAGCAATGAAAGACTGGAGGCAATTTCATATCTCTCATCCAATGTTGACATTAATTCCCCAACAATGTTCTGAGACTTTATTATATTTTCATTAGCACTCTCCATGTCATTTTTTTCTATTGCATTCTGAGCCTTCATTATAAATTTCACCAGTCCATTATACAGCATATAAGTCAGTTCTTCCGGGTTGGCCGTATATACACTGTTTTCCTTGTACTGGTTATAACCTGTTACATTCATAAATAGATTCCTCCGTTAAGTCAAATGAAATCATTTATATGTGCCTAACTGAGACAGCAGGTAATTAACTTGTGAATTCATCTGACTCATATAAGTTTCTAGTACGCTAAATTTCTTATAATAGCTATCTTCCTTCTCAATAAGCTTCTTATACATTTCTTTTATTTTTTCATCATAAGATCTGATTTCCTTTGAAAGGCTGCTGTTATATTCACTTAAGTCTCCTACCATTCCAGCCTTTTCAAGAAGAATTCCTTTATAACCGTCTTTATTACGTATTGTTGATATATAATCATTAAGTATGTCTGATATCCTGTGCAGCAACCCCTGTTCCTTGTACCTGACCTTACGCTCTTCCGAAGTAAGGTCGCGATCATATTGAGGAACTGAATCCGAAGTCTTTATAAGCAATTCTCTTACTTCATCCGGTTTTTCTCTAAGTGCAGCCTTAAGCTTGTCCTCGTCTATCGTAAGTTTGCCCTTGTCGAGATACGAGGTTGATGAAATACCTATTGATGAAAGGCTTATCCCTACACCTTCAACAACGTCAATCAAAGCAACACGCATACTCCTCTGTATTCCCTCGAGAAGTGCATCGTTTCTAAGTATACCTGTTTTCGCTTTCTCTTCCCATTTTTTTATCTGGTCTTCGGTCATTGCTTCCTTTTCGTCATCGCTTAACGGCTGGTAATTCCTGTTGTACTTTTCAGACAATTTGGTGTTAAACATGTCAACCAGCTTGTTGTACTCGTCAACGAAGCTTTTAATTGAATTGTAAACAGCATCAATATCCCGTTCGACAGAAATTGTTGCAGAACTTCCGTCTGCATGCTTATTTTTCAGGGTATACTCAATGCCGTTTACAGTAAATGTGTTAGAGCTTCTGATAATTGTAGCATTATCAATTTCTACTACAGCATCTTCTCCCTGATGTATTCCTGCTTCTTTATCATTTGGGTCAACTTTACCTGCATCATCATTATACAAGCCAAGAGCTTCAAAAAATGATACATCTATGTTACTGTCTTTAAAACTGATATTTTTACCGGCACCAGTTTGTTTTGCGGTCATAGTGAAACGATCTTGTACTTCATCATAACTTATAGTTACTTTTGCATCAGCATCATTGTTAATAGTGGTCATTACCTTTTGCAAAGTATCGTTTCTGGAAAATGTGAATTCTTTACCGTTTATTACAAACGAAACATTACCGTTTTCATCAAATTCAAATGCATTTTTTAGCTGACCGGCAATGGTGGCTAAAGTATTGCCTGTTGATATCCGGTTAGATGCACCCGGTGTAAGGCCAAGGTCAGATAACGCTGTTCCTCCGGATATCATCATCCTTGTTACGCCTTCTTCAGTTAAAAATTGAATTTTCCCATTACTGACAGACACGTTTACTTTTTTCTCACCAAATGCATCATTAAGCAGATCCTGAAGCCCTTTTTCCAGCTGCTCCTCAGATGCATAATCCTCCAGAGCAATCTCTTTCGTTACACCGTCAAGAGTTACTTTTAAAGTCTGCCCCTTAAGTTTTCCAAGCTCTATTCCTTCATTCAACTCTCCGGTTATAGGCTTTGAAATGCCTTTAATCCCCACTGCTTTAGCTGCTGTCGCCAAATTTTTCACTGTTACAGTATGGCTTCCGGCCTGGGATGTGATAGTACCTTTTGCTGTAACATATTCATCCGCCGAGGATGAAACTTTAAAAACTTTAAATGCACTATCAGACAATAAATAAGTAGATCTTTTAGTAATATCAAAAAACTGCTCTTTAAATGCACGCAACGCATTTGTAAACTCCCGGTATGCTTCCTGTTTCCACTCCACCAGCTGTTTCTGCCTTTCAAGCTTCGTCACAGAGAGTTTCTCTACGCTCATTAACTGTTGAATAATTGTATCAGTATCAAGCCCAGATGCCATACCAACCAAACGCATTGTAGTACTATTAATTTGTGCCATGTATTCACCTTCTTTCATCAAATAAAATTCCTGCAAGTTCAAGCATATTGGCTAACATATCAAGTATTTTTTCAGAGGGTATTTCGCGTACTACTTCTTTTGTTTCAACATCTATAACCCTGACAATTATTTCTTTTGTTTTTTCATGCACGGAAAACTCCAGCGCACGGTTGGCAACAACCAATTCCTTGTTTGCTTTTTCAATGGCTTCAATCAGCATTTTTTCAGATATGTCAATGCCATTATTTTCTTCATACTTAGTCTTCTGACCCCCTGGAATATTCGGAGTTGTCTTTTGTGCAGCATTTATTTTATCCATATTTAGTTCTGAAGATCTTGTCATTGAATTCACGCTATCAATTTTCATACCAACCCCTCCAATTGGATTCCTGAAGCAAAAAGTATACTAAAAGTACAATTGAACTATTGTTTCATAAAATAAAAACCATTACTCAAACAGCTCAAAAATCATTAATGCCATCAGGCTCACTTTTTACCTTCTTTATATATATCGGTAATATCTTTACTATAATTTATCTTTATTACCACAGAACAAGCCTAATGTGATCTTGCAATTGCAATAATTCAATTTCGATTTCTCAGCTGCTGAATTCCTTAGCATCCCACTTTGTAATTTTTCTTCTTACGTTTACCAATATAAAGGGGAGGCTAAATTTTTTGCCTTTGCATAATTTAAAGCATTCGGAAATGTTAAAGATATGTGCCAGTTATTTATCAGTTGATTTTCGAATATATAAAATTTAAGGAACAGTTCGCACTGTTCCTTAAATTTAAATGTATATTTCAAATTATCTGAGAAGCTGCAAAACTCCCTGAGGCATCTGATTTGCCTGAGCCAGCATAGCCTGTGCTGCCTGTTGCAGTATGCTGTTCTTTGTGAACTCCATCATTTCCTTAGCCATGTCTACATCGCGGATACGGCTTTCAGCAGCTGACAGGTTCTCGGAGGATGCTCCCAGATTGTTGATGGTATGTTCCAGACGGTTCTGGTATGCTCCAAGCCTTGCACGTTCTGTAGAAACTGTTTCAATAGCCTTTTGTATTTCTGTAATTGCAGCATCTGCTGCTTCCTGTGTTGAAATGTCGATTCCGTTGATAG
>DATCKN010000066.1:0-7571 GCA_036562185.1 Thermoclostridium sp. | reverse complement strand
TTTGTTCAAACAGTAACCACCCTTCCAAACTTTATAAGCTGGGTTCTTGTATATTCCATTGCATTTAGTGTTCTTTCAAGCACCGGAGCAGTTAACTCTATTTTAATGGAGTTGGGTCTTATTGATACACCTAAGCTTTTTCTCCAGTCGTCGGAACATGTGTGGTTCAGGATGTGGCTATGGCTGACATGGAAAAATGCAGGCTGGGCGGCTATAATGTATATAGCTGCGCTTAGCGGAATTGATGAAGAAATGAATGAAGCTGCAAGAATAGACGGCGCTTCAAAATTGCAGATTATCTGGCATATTACACTTCCAAGTCTATTACCTACTTACTTTGTATTAGTGATGTTAAATCTTGCGAATTTTCTTTCAAATGGCATGGAACAGTTTTATGTTTTCCAGAATTCATTCAATAAAGAATATATTCAGGTTCTTGACCTGTACGTATACAATACCGCAATGGGAAACGGCGGATATTCCCTTTCGGTGGCAATAAGCATTTTAAAGAGCATTGTCAGCCTTATTCTGTTATGTGTTACCAATGCTTTTTCCAAATTAGTAAGAGGTGAAGGTTTTATTTGATGATTGAAATTGTAGTCGGGAGGGTTATACAGTGGTCAGGAAGCATCTCAAAAATAAAAAGAGAAAAATGAAAGTCAGCCTTGAAGATAGGATCATCAGCATTATATCTTATATTATATATACTTTTTTCGCCTTTGTGTGCTTTTACCCGTTTTATTATATCTTCATCAATTCACTGAGCGCAAATGACTTAAGTGAAAGAGGAAAGGTACTATTCTGGATTAAAGGGCTGCACTTCAAGAATTACATAAACGTTGTAAAAGTTCCCGGGCTTTTCGATGCATTAAAGGTCTCGGTTGCAAGAACGGCAATAGGCACATTGCTTACTGTTGCGGCCTCGGCTTTTCTTGGATTCATGTTCACCCGGGAGACATTATGGAAACGCAAGTTATGGTACCGTTTGGTTGTAGCGACCATGTATTTTAATGCAGGAATAATTCCCTGGTATATTATAATGCGAAATCTGAACCTCACCAATAATTTCTGGGGTTACATTTTTCCAAATGTGGTTGCACCTTTTTATATTGTCCTGTGTAAAACTTACGTGGAGTCAGTACCCAAAGAGCTTCAACAGGCAGCGGAAATTGACGGTGCCGGAACATTAAGAATCTTTTTTCAAATTATGCTTCCGGTTATCCAGCCAATCCTTGCCACGGTAGCCATATTCTCGGCAGTTAACCATTGGAACTCTTTCCAGGATACTCTGCTTCTCGTGACCGATAATAAACTATATACACTTCAGTTTGTTTTGTACCAATATATAAACCAGGCAAGTTCACTGAAAGCTTTAGTAAACAGTACTTCAACGTCTACAAGCCTGGCGGCGTTAGCAACAGCTCAAACAGCAACATCAATAAGAATGACGGTTACAATGGTGGTTGTAACACCAATAATTCTCGTTTACCCGTTTTTCCAGAGGTTTTTTATAAAAGGAATTATGATCGGTGCAGTAAAGGGATAGATAACAATGAATCAACTCATTGTTATTCAATAAATAAACTAAAGGAGGCATATTAAAAATGAAGTTGAGAAAACTATTTTCAACATTACTAATTGCAGTAATGGTAGTTGCAACCTTAGCCGGATGCCAGCAGTCGAGCAAAACAAGCAGTACTCCTACCCCACAGGCGTCACCGGACACTGAACCCACAATCTCTGCTCCTTCTTCAGGCAACAAATTTGACAAGCTGATAACAATAGAAAACTTTAATGTTGCTGCAAACTATCAGGGAGTGCAGAGCGGATGGTTTGGAAAAGTGTTAAAGGACAATTTGAATATTGAATTAAACATCATCGCCCCACAGGTTGTCGGAGGTGCTATTTATCAAACGCGTGCAAGCTCCGGTAATCTTGGTGATATAGTGCTTCTGGAAAGATCGGATTTTGCTGACTGTGTAGCAAGCGGGCTTATCAAGGATATCACAAAGGATATTTACAACTGCCCGAATCTGATGGTATTTAAAGAACAGATCGAAGCATATAACAAAACTATCCCCGGCAACGACAACGGAGCCATTTATGGTATTCCGGTAGAAATGACAAATACTTCCCCATTATCCTATTCCCAGGATGTAATTTACTCCAGCCCGATGCTGCGCTGGGATCTCTATAAAGAACTGGGCTACCCCGAAATAAAAGATCTGGACGGTTTACTGGATGTTCTGGAAGAAATGAAGAGAAGGCATCCTACCAACGAGGACGGAGACCCCGCTTACCCGTTTTCACTTTGGCCTGACTGGGACGGCGGCGATAACATGATGGGTATAGCTAACGTTGTACAGCTAACCACATGGTATGGAGAAAAGATTAAGCAGTCTATCATCTTGAAACCGGATAATACATTTACACCGGTTACAGATAAAAATGCTGCATATTACAAGATATTGCAATTCCTTAATAAAGCCCAGAGAAGAGGTCTGGTAGACCCCGATTCAGGTACACAAAACTGGGATAACATAGTTGCAAAAATGACAAACGGTCAGGTATATCTGATGTGGTACAGCTGGCAAGTGGGCTTCTGGAACTCAACAGAAAGGCTTAAGAATGGAAACGCGTTTATATTTGTTCCCGTTAAGGACCAGATCTATTATGCAGATTCCGACCCATACTATGGAAGCGGCCGTATTATAGGTGTTGGCTCCTCTGTCAGCGGTGAAAAATACGAAAGAATCATGGCGTTCCTCGATTGGTATGCAAGCCCCGAAGCATGTGAATACCAGCATTGCGGCATAAAAGGTTTTACATATGATGTTGGTGCCGACGGGAGATATTACGTAATGAACGACAATGCACTTATGGATAACCTGCCGGTTCCCGAAGAATGGGGTGGCGGCGGTTATAATGATGGTTTCAATAAATTCAACCAATGGATTGTTAACGCCATCAGCACAAATCCGAAAACAGGTGAACCTTATTCTACACAGTACTGGAGTACATACAAAGAAGCTACGATGACTGAAATGAAACGAGAATGGTCTGAAAGGTTTAATGCATCTGATCCAGTTGATTATATGAAAAAGAACAATGTTCTGCTGATCAGTCCTAACGTAAGTATAACACTGCCAAGTGATACACCTGATATTTCAGTTATCCGTAACCAGTGTATGGAAGTATTAAACGCCTATTCATGGAGAATGATATTTGCTAAAAATGATGCAGAATTTAACGCTATGTGGGATCAAATGGTAAAAGAAATGGACGGTCTCGGATTCCGGAAACTGGTTGAGTTTGATACAGAAGTATACACAATTGAATTGGAAGCTAAAAAAGCAGCTGCTGCTTCGGCTCAATAAAATTTTACTGTTTGTCATATATGGTTACCCTGGAAAATCCACTTCCGGGGTAATCCTTTTTTTTGAAACTTCCTCAATATACCGGACATTATGATTTTAAAATAAAACAACCCTGCATAGTGTCGTTGTATCTGGCGCAGGGCTGTTTCTGATATACAAGGTTCTCATGCTCAGGTTATTCCTGCTGCAATTTACGGGGGTCGATATTAAAATGATATTTACCTGTTTTCTTCACGTTTAATGGTCCTGCCACCCTGCCACCTTCAACTTTGATACCAAAGTAGTCGGTGCACACTTTTTCATCCGGTTTAACTTCAGGAAGCTCTCTGTTAATGGTCAGCTCCATTGTAAGATTCTCACTGTCAATTTTTATTTCAACATCACATTCACATCCTGATTCATCAAAGCCGCAAAATTCTCTCCATGTTTCCAAATCCAGGCACATCTCTGGTTCAGGATACATTACCCGCAGGTATCCCGGCGGCATTTTTGAATATGCATTGCCATCCAATTCATTATGTTCATTTGGAAGAATAATTGCAGCTTCCCCGCACTGGTAAAACAGGTTATTAAAGAACTTGTTCTCCCTGGATGTCCCTCCCCGTTTAATCATCAGGCGAAATGCCACCACTTTCGCAAAGAAACCTGCTTTATCACATTTACCAATCAGGTTATTTACCATTCTGAGCCTGTCGGTGCCCTCGAGATAAATACCATACCCGTTCCGTATATTATCTTCAGTTGTTTTATACCAACCTGAAGATCCGGGCTCGTCCTTTAAATCATTCTTATTATACCTTCCCTCAACATTCCAGATTATATTATTGTCAATCAGGTTTTCCTTATCTCGCGTGCATTCGATAAATATATGTTCCCTCGAATTAATACCGTCGATGAACAGGTTTGATGTTATACGGTTATTCTCATTCCCAACATCCAGCCACAGTGCATCACACCCGTAGCATTCCTTAATGACATTACGGCGTATAACAGAATTCACCGAATTATGCAGTTTAATTCCGCCCGCTTCCCAGGAAAGCTCCATCCGCTGCCACCCTGTTCCGATTATAAGATTATCCTCAATTAGCATGTTTTTTACAAACATTCCGGCAATACCACATACTCCGGCATCTTTAACGATATTTCTTCTTATAATGGTATTGCCGATAATTTGTCCTTCCTGTATTGGATGGTGCCAGCATTCGTTACCGCAATCAATTCCGGTTCCATTAGCCCAGTCAATGATACAGTCTTCTATAATCCAATGATGCCCCCGGTAACAGGAAAGAGATCCACGCTGTGGAACTGGGGAACCGGTAGCTGCATGTGCTAATGTTAATCCTTTTACTTTAATATACGACAGGAACGGAACCTTTGGCGCAAAGCATTGCTCCCTGTTTGTCACTTCAATTATATGGTTCTTTGGATCATCATCACCGGGCAAACGGATATGTACTTTCTGCCCATTTGCCTCTACCCAGTAGGTATTGTCGCTTTCACTCAACATATAGTATAAAGGCACCTGCTTCATTGGTTTACCGTCAACAAATACCATTCCTCTTCTGTTTAAGTAGGGTGTCATATCTGTCTTGTCATATTCAATGAACAATCTGTCATGAAGAATGTTTACGGCACAGAATGGATTATAGCCTTTAAAATCCTCAGGATCCAACTCTATTTCCCACACTTTGATACCTTTTGTTTTTTCCGGATCTTCCCTGAATCCCCTGACAAGCCTCCATCCGACACTGGGCTTGAAATCTTTCACCTCAACAGAAGCCTTGATTATTACTTCTTCACCTTGATAAGCCTCATAGCTTATCATCTTCGAAGGACTTAATCCACCTCTTGCCGGATGAACTGTCTCACGATATGTCCCTTTATGGATCAGTACACGTGTACCGGGCTCTGCTATCTGTGCTGCGGCATTGATTGTTTTAAGCGGTCTGTCAATTGAACCGTCATTATCATCCGATGCATTGGGGTGCTGATTATTTACGTGGATTTCCCTGTCGTATTCCTGTGGAACTTCCCAAAAATCAAACATTTGACCATCAGGAAGAATAGCAGTTAAATCTGTACTAATCACCATTTCTCACCCTGCCTTTCAATTTTGGCCTAAACCGAAGTACTATTTCAGTCCAAAAAACTCATCAGCATCAAAACCATCATATGTACCGGTAATATCATTGACCGGTATAATCTCCAGCATGCATAATTGGTTGCCTGGAATGGTCAGTTCCACTTTATAATAACCATCCTGTTCAAACAGTTTTGAATCTGTCTGAAGCGGTTCTGCCGATCTTTGAAGTATCTTCCTTTGCTTTTCATTCAGGCTGCGGGGTTTTCCAAGATTGCTCCATGTCTGCAACGGGTTTGCATAGTCTCCGCCCACTTGTTTTTTAATCAGGATGGCCTGCTGCCCCATCGACGGAAGCGAAAGGACATAGGATTTTTCTGTAGCACTCTTGTTTACCCTTGTATCATGCCAGTTCCACCCGATAATAACATATCTTCCGTCATCTTTTGTAACGATCAGATTTTCATCCCGGTAAAGCAATTCCTTGCCTGCATTGGCGAAAAATTCGAATGCATAAAATACAGGTTTTTTTATCGAATTAAACGCAACCAAACCAAAACCACCGTGAAATATAGATCTTGGAACATCAAATTCCTCAAAAACATCACTGAATGTCCAGTAAGAATATGAATCTGCATATTCGCCGGCTTCACTAAGAATCCGTGCAATATATGCTGCATGGAAGGTTGTGTCATGAGCCGGGCAAACAGGGACATAAGAACTGTTGAATTCTGTTATGTGAAGCGGCATATCTGCTATCTGAGGGTAATCGGCCATTATTTTTCTTGTTTCTTTCAGCTCTTCAATCATGTATGTGGGATTATAAATTTCATGGTACATGAACTGACCCTTTCTTGTTGGCTGGCCAACTGTATAGCAATGGCGGGTGATAAAATCCAGAGGTAAATTATTATTAATACAATGTTCAAAAAACGAACGCAACCATTTTTCGGTTTCAACCCCGCATATTGCAGGACCTCCTACTTTAATGCGTGAATCAACTTTTTTCACTGCTTTGGCAGAGTACTCGTACAGCTTGAAATACTCTTCCATGGTTCCCGCCCAAAATGCAATATTGGGCTCATTCCACACTTCTATGGGCCATGTAATTACCTCTTCACGGCCATACCTGTCAATAAGGTGGGTTAATGTGCATTCAATAAGTTCTGCCCATTTTTCATACGATGAAGGAGGAGTGACATTTCCCTTCCAATAGAATATTGTCTGTTCTCCTGTTTTCAATTTTTCGGGCATAAATCCCAATTCAATGAACGGTCTGATGTCGTTTTCGAGATAGGAGTCAATTATCCTGTCAAGGTATGTAAAGTTATAATATGTATGTGGTTTTCCATCCACTTCTGCTTCGCGGTAGATTCCCACATCATCGCAAAATAATCCGTGACCACGGATGTACTTAAAATGAATGCTCTGCTGAACAACTTTCAAATGGTCAACATACTCTTTTTGAAGAGCCAGCCCCAGCCTGCCTGTGCCTACACAATAAGTCGCATTATTTTTAAATGGTTTTCCGGTTGGGGGAACCTGAACTTCTTTTGCCATGATAATCTCTCCCCTGCAAATTATCTTTCTGATAGTTTTTCATATTACATTGGATTATGTATTTACCACGCAGCTATGATAAGCAAACATGACGAAACTTGCCTCAGACTTCACCCGGATACTCCATCTTCTGAATACAGATATTGGGTTTTCATAATAAACATATCACACTGTTTCCCGGATGTAAACTAAAGCAGCATTATGTTCATGTTCCCGGGTTCGATGGTAACAGTCTGTCATACCATATAAATAATATAAAAAAACTCATGAGGCTGCCGTATCAGACAGCCTCATGAAAAGATAACCAATAACTTATATTGCTAATCTAGTTGTTTTTATACAGTTCGCTGAAATATTTTGAACGTTCTTCAATAATTGTTTTGATACCTACTTTTTCCAGTTCTTTCATGTATTTATCAAATGTCGCATCAAAATCAGCTTCAGGGCAGGTGATACACTGGACTGTATATTCATCTCTTACAAGTGTTATATCTGTAATCAAATCGGGTGTGGAGGGGGATGTATAGGTTGTGTCATTTACTATTATACCTGTT
>DATCKN010000061.1:0-128168 GCA_036562185.1 Thermoclostridium sp. | reverse complement strand
AAAATGGCTAAGATGTGAAGCCGGATGATGTGCTTGATGTTTAGAAAAGAATGAAGTTTGAAGTGTTATGTTAACAATGAATTTTAATGGGTCGAACAGTGGCTTCGGTCACTGATTTAATACAATATTAATTGTACAAGGATGTGACAAGAATGCCTACGGTAATGATTGGTATTCCCGAGACAACGTTTGTATCGTCAGCTCAACCGACACAGAATTTTTCATTTTACCCACTGATGTATGTGGGCACAGACCCGGTTTTTTCAGAATGTATAGGTCTTATGGAAATTGATCTGTCATCAATACCAGTAACGACTGTAGACAGTGCGGTGCTGCAATTATCTGTAATTGTCAAAACAGGCACCGAACCGAGCCCAATAGTTGTTAACAGGGTAACAAGTCCTTTTGATGCATCCACGGTAACTTACGATACTCTTCCTTCTTTCGTTGCCACAACTTCACAAATCGATATCAATGTATCTGATCTCTATAATATTGTGAACATTGATATTACATCGCTTGTGAATGAATGGCTTGACGGAACTTACGAGAATTACGGAATTGCGTTGACTAACCCGGATGGGGAAACATTGGTTCAGTTCGGAACAAATAACATCGTATATGAACCGTATTTCCCTAAACTGGTGGTTACCTATTCAGATACTCCTGTTCCTCCTACCGATAATCCGTATGGGTATATCTATAATACCAATAACCAGACTGTACCTGTAGATGCTGCCGTTGCTTTTTCAAATAATGGCGCTTTGCATGGGATCAGCCACGATGCAAACACAGATACCATTACTATAGAAACTGCCGGAATCTATGCGGTATGGTACACTGTTACCGGATTGGAACCAAATCAGTTTACACTGTACCAGAACGGAAATCCTGTGCCTGAAAGTATATATGGAGCCAGAGAGGCTAACAGCAGTTATACCGGTATTGTCATTGTTAATGCTTCTGCCGGTGACCAGATAACGCTGAGAAATCATACAAGCGCCGGACCTGTTCAGCTTGACAATGCAGCAGGTGGAACGCAGACAGGTGTAAGTGCATCCATCATGCTTATAAGAATTGGAGAGCCCGTAACTCCTGATCCGCAGCTTGATGCGGTAAATAATGCACAGAATATCACAGAAATGCGGGCAGCAATTACCGATCCTGCTCTTGGTTTGAATCTGGACGGCTTTAATTCGTTTAGTACGACAGCCCAGGATGTGGTGCTGGATTCGTTGCTTGTAAACAGGCCTGATCTGGGGTACCTGACAGTGGCAGACTTGCAGGCCGCCCTTGACGAAGCTGTAAATGAAGTAGTGGACCCTGAAAATATACGCGTACAGGCTGGCAGCGTGGGAGGGAACGGAAGTATTGCGCATCCGTTCGGAAGCATTACAGAAGGTATTGGTGCGGTAACTCCAGGTGGTACTGTTCATATAGCAGCAGGCACTTATGAAACAACAACGCAGATTAATGTAAACAAAGCCGGAATAACGCTGCTTGGAGAACCTGGCGCAGAAATTCTCCTTAAAGCAGATACAATAGCAATGCTGATTACCGGCAGCGACGTAACTGTTCAGGGATTGACGATGACCAGCGACGATCCATACCCGAAGGAGTTTATCCAGATAGGTGCGCCTAACGTACGCATAATTGGAAATACCATTTATGGGCCTGAACAGCCACCGCCAATGGAAAACTGGGTTGTGAACAGGGCTGTTGTACCTCAGGTGGGTACGGTAAACATTCTTGTGGAGGAAAATACTTTTTACAGCCTGAGAACCGGAATGTACATCAATCCGAATACAACCGGTGC
The DNA here is from genome assembly GCA_036562185.1 of Thermoclostridium sp. Lineage (GTDB taxonomy): Bacteria > Bacillota > Clostridia > DSM-8532 > DSM-8532 > Thermoclostridium. The sequence continues at coordinate 126,352 of DATCKN010000061.1, read as the reverse complement.
TATTAACGGCAATGTTGTTTACAATACAAAAGGCGGATTCCTGGTTGACGGTGCCTTTACTACATTTTCCGGAAACTCCTGGGGAACACCGCCGAATGAATTCGATATTGTTCTTCTCGCAGGAACAACAATGGGACCGCCGTATGACAATCTGGCTCAATTATCAGCCGACAATGACAATGCAAGCATTTCTGACCAGAGATAAGTGTAAGGGTTGCCCTGAAGTCCGGGCAACCCTTTGGTTTAATATAACGGTTTGGAGGTATAGAAATAATGAGGAATAATATTCTTGCCTGAAACAGGAAAATTAAGATATAATCTAATTAAAAGGAGTTATTCAGAGGTGATAAACGTGCTTATCAAGCAAATTTCGATATTTCTTGAAAACAAACATGGAAGGCTCGCAAAGGTTACACGCATACTCGGAGAAAACAACATAGATATCAGGGCATTGTCGTTGGCAGATACAACAGATTTCGGCGTATTAAGGCTTATCGTCAATTACCCGGATAAAGCAAGGCAGATTCTTGTTGATAACGGCTTTACAGTAAGCATAAATGACGTTATTGCCATTGAAGTTGAGGATAAGCCCGGAGGTTTGGCAAAAACCCTTGCAACACTTGATGATAAAGGCATCAGCATTGAATATATGTATGCATTTGTTAATTCAAAACCTGATACTGCGATGGTTATATTCAGGGTGGAAGAGCCTGAAAGGGCACTTGAAGCATTAAAGAGCGAAGATGTTAAAATCAAGTCCCCGGACGAAGTGTATAAAACATAATAAGTACATGGTCTGCATACATAATAATTAGGAAATATCCTGCCTGTAACCGGGAAAATTCAAATAGATTATTTTATTGCTGATAAAAACTTAGAGGGGTGAGTTTATGGATAAAAAATTATACCTGTCGGACACAAATAAAATGATCGGCGGTGTTTGCGGGGGAATAGGCGAATATTTAGGCATTGATCCCACAGCAGTGCGCCTTGTCTGGGCAATACTTACGGTTTGTTCTGCTTTTGTGGGAGGAATAATTCTATACATTATTGCCATGTTTATAATACCCAGGAAATAGAATAATCACTAAGCAAAAAACCTTCATGGTTTATCACACATGAAGGTTTGCCGGTTTCCCTGAATATACGGTTAATTACATTGATACATCTGACAACTCGATGCCTTTGTTTTTTTCCTTTGCCCAGTCAATAGACCATTGGTTTTCAAAGATAAGCACGAATTTCCCGTCCTTATCCTCAGCAAGAATTGTTGATGATGTAAGGTTTAAATCACGGGGATTTTTATCTGAATTAATCAGCCAGCGCGCAAATTTGTGCGGAAGCATTGAAATTTTCAAATCCACGTTGTATTCATTCATAAGCCTGTGTTCCAATACTTCAAACTGCAATACGCCTACAGCGCCGACTATGAATTCTTCAACGCCAATATCCAGTTGTTTGAAAACCTGTATTGTACCCTCTTCGGACAACTGCATAATCCCTTTCAGGAACTGTTTCCTTTTCATGGTATCCTTCGGGGCTATCCTGGCAAAATGCTCGGAAGGGAACAGAGGAATTCCTGTGAACAAAGGAGCCGGCTTGGCTGTGGTCAATGTATCGCCGATTTTGAAAATGCCCGGATCAAAAAGTCCGATTATGTCTCCCGGCCATGCTTCATCAACGATTTCACGTTCCTGTGCCATAATTTGCTGTGGCTGGGAAAGCCGGATCTTTTTGCTGCTGTTCGAGAGATATACTTCCATGCCCTTTGTGAATTTACCCGAGCAGATTCTCATAAATGCAATCCTATCCCTGTGGTTCGGGTTCATGTTTGCCTGGATTTTGAATATAAATCCATAAAAATCCTCGTTGTCAGGCTCGATTAATGTATCTGTAAAAATATGCCCACCGGGTGCGGGTGCCATTCTCAAAAATTCTTCAAGGAAAGGTTCTACGCCGAAGTTTGTCATGGCACTGCCGAAAAAAATCGGTGTAAGCTTGCCTTCCAACACTTCCTTGAGGTTAAAATCATCACCTGCGACATTTAACAGTTCTATGTCTTCAACCAGATTTGAATAATAAGGTTCCCCAAGCAAATCCCTGAAAATTGGATCATCAACAGAACCTGCAGTTGATTCCACTATTGACTGACCGTGATTTCCACCCATGAACAGTTCAATTTGCTTTAGCTTCCTGTTGTAAACGCCTTTGAAATCACCGTCAATGCCAATCGGCCAGTTCATCGGATATGAACGAATACCCAGTACGTCTTCTATTTCCTGCATTAAATCAAACGGATTTTTAATGGCCCTGTCCAGTTTATTAATAAAGGTGAATATGGGTATTCCGCGCATTTTACATACATGAAACAGCTTGATGGTTTGCGCTTCGACACCCTTGGCACCGTCAATAAGCATCACTGCACTGTCAGCTGCAACCAAAGTCCTGTAAGTATCTTCGCTGAAGTCCTGATGTCCGGGGGTATCAAGGATATTTATGCAATGGTTGTTATACTCAAATTGCATAACACTGGAAGTAACGGATATACCGCGTTCCTTTTCAATTTCCATCCAGTCTGAAAGCGCGTATTTTTTTGCTTTGCGTGCCTTTACAGAACCTGCCATGTTAATAGCCCCGCCGTATAATAAAAGCTTTTCTGTCAGTGTTGTTTTTCCTGCGTCGGGGTGGGATATTATAGCAAAAGTCCTGCGCCTTTGTACCTGCTGTTGAATTTCCTTTTTCAAGTCTGGCATCCGATGTTGTTCTTCCTTTCTAATTAGCCCGCATTGCGTTTTAAATAGTCTACATATTGCATATCAGAATTAAGTATATGGCTGAAAAGCCATTTTGCTAAAAATTCCAAAGCTTCTGATATTACAGTAACTTGCTGACTATCTATATCCTGCATTGCAAGTTTATCTATTTTTTTAATAAAATACAGATGCTCCATACGATGTTCATCCAAACCGGGGTAATTGCGTTCCCGCATCTGCTTCTCTTCATAGCTGAAGTGATAATCTGTGTAATCCTTCAACTCATTAATTGTTTCCATTATATAATCATAATAATCCAAAGAATCCCCGGCATATAACATATCCTCAAGTTTTGCGCCGATTTCTATCAGTTTTTTATGCTGCTCGTCAATTGTCTCTATGCCGGTCCTGAAATTTTCATTCCATTTAAACATTTTTTTACCCCCTTCAGGCCCATTTGGCAGATTAATATATATTAACCTATAATATACCATTATGCAGAAAGGATTAATCAAAAATTCCGGGTTTATACCCTTACATGTTACAAACAAATAATAACTAAGTCAAGATACAGGCTTGATAATTATTTGAAAATATATCAGGCAATAGTGTTTGTAATAATTCAATTTGTGAAAAAGATATGTTATAATTGCTGTAATTTTACTATACTCTTTTCCGGAGGGTTTTTATGGATTTAATTCATATTGCAGAAACGGCGAAAAAGGTATCGATTACCCTGGCATCAGCCAAAACCGAACAGAAAAATCTTGCTTTGCGCTTAATTGCTGATTATCTTAAAAATAACATTGAAGATATAGTGCGGGCAAATGAGGAAGATGTACAAAGAAGCAAGACAGAGAATCTGCCCGAAGCCCTTGTTAAACGGCTGAAGTTTGATAAAAAGAAGATATTGGATGTTGTTGAAGGCATTTATAGTCTTATCAGTCTTCCCGATCCCGTAGGACGAAAACTTATGGCAACACAACTGGATGACGGACTTGATTTGTATAAAATAAGCTGCCCGATCGGAGTAATAGGAATAATCTTTGAATCAAGACCCGATGCTCTTGTTCAGATTTCGACGCTATGCCTTAAAAGCGGGAATGCCGTACTGTTGAAAGGCGGAAGGGAAGCACTGAAAACCAACCGGATACTGACCGAACTGATTACTAAGGCAACGGCCGAGGCAGGTATTCCGTCAGGCTGGATTCACCTTTTGGAAACAAGGGAAGATGTTAACCAGATGCTGAAGCTTGATAAATACATAGACCTGATAATTCCGCGCGGATCGAACGAGTTTGTCAGATATATAATGGATAATTCAAGAATACCTGTACTTGGGCATGCCGACGGAATATGCCATTGCTATGTAGACAGTGATGCAGATGTTAAAATGGCGGTTGACGTGGTTAACGACTCAAAAACCCAATATGTTGCAGTATGCAATGCAACCGAAACTTTGCTGGTCCACAGCAGAATAGCAGATAAATTCCTGCCCGAGCTTAAAAAGAAACTTGATGAAAGCAATGTGGAGCTAAGAGGGTGCGAAAGAACGCAAAGGATCATTAACGTATCTCCTGCATCGGAAGAGGATTGGAAAACAGAGTACCTTGATTATATATTGTCAATAAAGATAGTTGACTCGATTGATGAGGCAATTGAACATATCAATACTTACGGTTCGGGCCATACCGACGCAATAATAACCGGAAACAGGGAAAATGCCGAGAAATTTATGGATCTTGTTGATTCAGGCAATGTGTTCTGGAATTGCTCAACCCGTTTCAGCGACGGATTCAGATACGGTTTTGGAGCAGAAGTGGGCATCAGTACAAACAAGATCCATGCCCGGGGGCCGGTTGGGCTGGAGGGACTGACAATATATAAATACAAACTGATTGGAAAAGGGCATATTGTTTCTGATTACGCAGAGCACAGACGTTCTTTTAAACACAAACGGCTTTCAATAGATCAGTAACCGGCTTAATGAGCCGGTTTTTCTTTTGTTCTGTGCTTAAGAACAATCATGCATGCAAACATAAGCAGGAATGAGATTATTAACATGTATATGCCGGCCATGTCTGATATACCCTGCCCAAACTCAGAAAGTATTACACCCGACAAATTCAGGCCCATATGAAAAGCAACAGGCAGGAACAATGAATCGTACCATACAACCAGCAACCCTAATATAATACCTATGATAAAAGCATATGACCCCTGAATAACATTAAGATGCACAATGCCAAATAAAAGTGCCTGGATTATTATGGCTGCCTGTATAGGAAGGTTGTTTCTCAGCTGGTTTAAAATAAGGCCCCGGAAGATTATTTCCTCAAGCAAAGGGGCTAAAATTCCTACGGCAAGAATTTGAAGAATCAGGTTTTGATTATTCATTAACTGTTCCATATTGTTTGAATATTGCTCAAACAGGTCAGGCGCAACTCCTGCACTTTCAATTAATGATAAAATGAAACTGATGGGCATTTGCAGTGCGGAACCTGCTATAAAGCTTAATGCAATTAAAAACGAAGAAGCCTTGTTGAAAGAGAGTCTTTCAAAAAACTTTCTTCCAAATATCGCATGGATAATCCATGCCGCAAAGAAAGTCATTATTACCGACAGTATATAGGATGGCAGCAAGGAGTCATGCACTATATTCATAATGTCAACTGACATTATTGCTTCGGGTTTTCCGGCAAGAACATAGGGTAAAGAGTAAAGCATCACATAAAAAACAGTAACCGGAACAGAAGCAACAAACTGCATTATGAGGCACAGGGATGCCAATCCGGTGCAATATATAAATACTTTTAGAAATTTTTTCATGACTGACCTCACTTTTTAATGTATCTTTTTTATTTAAATCTCAAATGAAAACTTCTGGCCCCTCTTGTTAATAAGGTGTATTTCTGTCCTTACCTGGTTTGATTCCAAATAATTCTGTATGGTATTCATTATACTGTAATCATCTGAAAAGTGCATCGGGAAAATGTGGGAACATTCTACATGCTTTACGAACCAGTCCAGGCCTATAAGTGAAAATCTCTCCTGCCGGGGATCCACAACCAGGAAGGCAATATCAATACTGTGTTTTGCTAATTTCCGTATCTGCGCTTTATATTGCGTTTCCATCTGCGTGTTAAAGGAATCGGGTTCTCCGTCCCAGTGCCACCAGTGCAAATCCCCGGCATGGTAAATGCAGGTATCATCAGTTTTAACAAGGAAGGCAACTCCTTCATCCGTGGAAGTATAAGTTTCAATATAAATATCGTTTATCACATAGCTGTTTTCCGGTTCTGCAGTGTATATATTGGAATTGGGTTTGTATCCCTCAACATCGGATGAAATAATTGCACGGATGTTCGGATTTTTCTTCGCCCATTCCAAAATAACAGGATTGTAATGATCGTAATGCCTGTGCGAGACAAAGAAATAAACATCATAATCTTTAAAATCATCGGGGTTGAATATCCCGTTATACAAAGCCGGTTCGTTACCGGCGGCTTTGTTGCTGTAATAGTCAAATATAAATAGTTTCCTGTTTAATTTAACGGCATATCCGCTGTGGTACAAATACCATATTTCAACCGGTTTCTTCATACTGACTCCCATAGAATATAATTTATTACTTTATAAAATAATAATTCAAACGGCCTGCCAAATCAACATTGAAGTTAAAGTTAAGGTACTGACGGTGAAGGAAGGATTAACAATATTTCACAATATATTGGAAGAATTGTCAATGCAACTTCGTAATAAACTTCGTTTTGGAAATATGATTATCATACCATTTTTTGACAAATCCCGCGTCTTTTAAATTATATAATAATATTCAACAACCTGGTTATATGTGAGTGTAACCGGAAATATTTTTTACTCTGAACAGGTATAAAAATCCTTACGTTCGCATATAGGTGGATAATGGGAAAAGTATGCCCTTCGGTATCCTGTTGATGAACCGGATGGAAATATTTACCTGATTATGGAAAGTAAGCCTTAATGAAAATTGATGGAATTCGGGAATTGACAGCAAGAGGTGTTATTATGTCGGTATACATAGATATATTATTTCTTCAGAATATTATTGTTAATTACGGTATTCTGTTTGTAACAGAAAAATTATCGGGCAGGTACTCAACTGCACTACGCAAACTGATATCATCCACAGTTGGCGCCGTATATCTGGTTGTTATGCTCCTGTGTCCCAGAATTGGCACCTTGTATACTGTGGGAGGAAAATTGCTGCTTTCTGTGTTAATGGTGGCGATAGCATTTCCGGGACAGAAGCTGAAAAGCTGGTTTAAGGCTTTTCTGTCATTTTATATTTCTTCGTTTATTTTTGCAGGTGCAGGTTATGCATTAATGAGCATTCTAAACCAGGGAATTTACTTTAAAAACGGCGAGTTTTACACCGAGATGAAGAGCGACGGCCTGCTTCTAATATTAACTATTTTGTCAGGCGTTTTAATGGTTCGCGCTTTCACAGACCTGTTCAGAAAACGGATAGAAAAAGAGTCATACATTGTAAATACATATATCAGCCTGGGAGGAAAAACAGTATGCCTTCAGGCTCTTATTGATACAGGAAATTCATTGATGGATCCGGTTTCGCAATGTCCTGTAATGATTGCTGAACTGGAGAGCATAAAAGAGCTGTTGCCTGACGGAATGGTAAAATGGCTTGAGGACTGGACTCAGATGAAAATAGCCGATAGTCATGATGATGATTCTGAATGGATAAAACGCATCAGGCTGATTCCGTTCCGTGCAATCGGAACGAAAAACGGTATGTTGCCGGGGTTTAAGCCCGACAGCGTATGTATTGAAAAAGAGGAATTATACTTTGAACGCACCCAGGTCGTTGTATGTATAAGCCATAACAGGCTTTCATCCAAAGAGCAGTACCGGGCTATTATAAGCCCTGAATTGGTAACGGCATAAAGAGTAAAAAATGCATAAAGGACGATAGGGGGATTGGAATGAAGCTTACGAATGTATTAATGGCAGGACTTTTGGAATTTATAAAAAGAGTAAACAGGATATTCGGAAACAGGGATATTTACTATGTAGGCGGCAGTGAAGCTTTGCCTCCGCCGCTGACAAACGAGGAAGAAGCAGAATTGCTTGACAAGTTGTCAAGGCAGGACTTCCTTGTTAAGAAAACACTGATTGAGCGCAATTTAAGGCTTGTTGTATATATAGCAAGGAAATTTGAAAACACAGGCATGGATATAGAAGATTTAACCTCAATAGGCACAATTGGGCTTATTAAGGCTATAAACACCTATAATCCGTCCCGTAACATAAAGCTGGCTACATACGCATCAAGGTGTATTGAAAATGAAATACTGATGTTCCTCAGGAAAAACAGCAGGCTACGCACCGAGGTATCAATTGATGAGCCTTTGAATGTAGACTGGGATGGCAATGAACTTCTCCTTTCTGATATTCTTGGTACCGACGGGGATCTTATTCAGAAGAACCTTGATGACGAAATTGATAAAGAGCTGTTGGCGGCTGCAATGACCAAGTTAAGCAGGAGGGAAAAGAAAATAATGGAAATGAGGTTTGGGCTTAATAATCAAAAGGAAAAGACACAAAAAGAAGTGGCCGATATGCTGGGCATATCCCAATCCTATATTTCGCGCCTAGAAAAAAGGATACTGAGCCGCTTGAAAAAGGAAATCACCAGGATGCTGTAGTATTTTACTGTATGGAAATATATGGACAATAATATTTCCATATGAAAAATTAATTATATAAAATTTAAAGCCCTGTTAAGCAATACTGATCTTTGCTAAAGAACCTGTCAAGGGGTTTTCAGTATATTTTCAGCGACTTTAAACAGTATATTTGGCACCTTCCCGGAAAAAATGATAATAGGTTTTTCAAATAGGGAGGTGTCAATTTGATCAACAAAGTGGAAATATGCGGAGTTAACACATCTAAACTTCCTGTATTGACAAATAAGCAAAAAGACGAACTGTTCAAGAGAATCAAAAATGGAGATAAAAAAGCCCGCGAAGAGTTTATCCATGGTAACCTTCGGTTGGTGTTGAGTGTTATACAAAGATTTAATAACAGGGGTGAAAACGTAGATGACCTTTTTCAGGTAGGCTGTATAGGTTTGATTAAAGCAATTGACAATTTTGACTTGTCGCAGAACGTTAAGTTTTCTACTTACGCCGTACCCATGATTATTGGAGAAATAAGAAGGTATCTCAGGGATAACAACTCTATTCGCGTAAGCCGTTCATTAAAGGATATTGCCTACAAGGCATTACAGGCTAAAGAAAAGCTGACGAACAAACTGTCAAGAGATCCTTCTGTCAGCGAAATCGCAGAAGAAATGAATGTACCAAGAGAAGATGTTCTATTAGCTCTTGATGCCATACAGGAGCCCATATCCCTATTTGAGTCCGTTTACCATGATGGCGGTGACGCCATTTATGTTATGGATCAGGTTAGTGATGAAAAAAACAATGATGAGTATTGGTTGGAAAATATATCAATAAACGAGGCTATTTCAAGGCTAACAGACCGGGAACGGATGATTGTTGACCTTAGATTTTTCAGAGGCAGAACACAAATGGAGGTAGCCGAAGAAATCGGAATTTCTCAGGCGCAGGTATCCAGGCTTGAGAAAGCTGCACTGAAACATATGCGAAAATATGTATAGGGTAGAGTATTGAAGGGAAGTAAGATGTTCTTACTTCCTTTTATTATGAATAAATTTGTAATGGAATCTTTCTTTTTTCGGGTACATGTTATGCTTCAGAAAGAATACAGAAGTTCCGAACGGAACGGTATACAGCTTCCCAATTCAAATATAAGCAGAATAGCCGATTTAAGGCATAAGGAAGTAATAAACATTGCTGACGGAAAAAGGCTGGGATTTGTAAAGGATGCCGAATTCTCCCTTGAAACGGGGAAGATTACAGCATTAATACTTCCCGGCAGATGGTCAATTTTTCGCCTGCTTGGTAGAATTGAAGAAATGGTAATTCCATGGAGGGATATAAAAAAAATAGGTGATGATATTATACTTGTTGATCTGAATACTCGATAATATACGATATTATACTTTTCAAAAAAATTTGTTAATTAACCGATATTTAATGTATAATTATAAAATACTTAATAAAAAAATGAAGAACCGGTTATTGCAAAATACATTAGCTTCTAATGTTGATATAGAAAAGCACAAAGGAGGTAGGCTATGAAGTGTCCATATTGCTCCCACCTTGAAGACAGGGTAATCGACTCTCGCCCAACAGATGAGGGAGCCACAATTAGAAGACGCAGGGAATGCCTAAAATGCCAGAAACGCTTTACGACGTATGAAAAAGTTGAATATATGCCTTTAATTGTTATAAAAAAGGACAAGTCCCGCCAGCCTTATAACAGGGAAAAACTGTTGAACGGTGTTTTGAGAGCGTGTGAAAAACGCCCGGTTTCGATACATCAGATAGAGGAACTGATTGATAATGTCGAAGCAAAGATCCATAATACTCTCGAAAGGGAGGTAACAAGCACAGTCATTGGAGAACTGGTTATGGAGGAGTTAAGAAAACTGGATGAAGTGGCCTATGTCCGTTTTGCATCGGTTTATCGGCAGTTTAAGGATATTAACACTTTTATGGCAGAACTGAAGAAAATTCTTGAGGAAAAATAGTCGGAGGTAACCTAACTTGGAAAAATTCAGTGTATCCAGGTTAAATGTAATCATAAAGAATACCATCAGCATGATCGATAAAAGCCGTGAAGCAATTTACGATATAGCCGAGGGGGCAAGAAATGAATGTGAACGCCTGAAAAAAGATCTTGAAGACCTGAAAATTGAAGTTGAAAGAATTATCAAGAAAAACGACGAATTGGAGATTGCTTTGAAATCAAGCCGTGTAAGGCTTGCAATGGTAAGTAAGAACTTTGAAAAGTTTTCTCAGGATGATATACGTTCTGCATATGAAGCAGCTGACAAAATCAGGGTTGAACTGGCAGTCAACAGGGAGAGAGAAAGGTTTGCAATTATACGGAGAAATGAGCTGGAAAGACGTTTAATGGAAGCTTCAAAGACTGTTAACAAGGCAGAGCAGTTAATAAACCAGGTTGGCACCATAATGGAGTATTTGTCAGGGGATTTAAACAGTGTAAACATACAGCTTGAGGATGTTGAAAAAAGGAAATACCTTGCAATTCGCGTTATAAAAGCCCAGGAAGAGGAAAGAAGCAGGGTTGCCAGGGAGATACATGACGGGCCTGCCCAAACTTTGTCCAACATAGTGCTTAAAGCCGAAATTTGTGAAAAATTAATTGATACCGATATAAATAGAGCCAAGGAAGAGTTGAAAATTTTAAAGAAGATTGTACGGGATTCGCTTGTTGACGTGAGAAGAATAATGTATGCTTTACGGCCTATGTCCCTTGAAGATATAGGACTTATACCCACTCTTAAAAAGTATATGGATAAGTTTTCCACGGAAACCGGAATTGTTATAAATTTCCAGATAAGAGGGGTTGAGAAGGAGATAAATGATGAAAATCTAACACTTACGATATTCAGAGTGGTTCAGGAAGCATTGAATAATGTTCGTAAGCATTCAGGAGCAAAGACTGCATCAGTACGAATTGAGTTCACTCCTTCAAACGTAGTATTAACGGTTTCTGACAAAGGTAAAGGTTTCGACATAGAAAACATAAAGGTTGATAAAGATGATAATATGGGAGGATTCGGCCTTTTTAGCATAAAAGAACGAATTGAACTGCTTGATGGGACTATGGAAATAAAATCCTGTCCGGGTAAGGGGACAACAATTAGTGTTATCCTTCCATATGTATAGGAGGAAAGGAGATTGTTAATGGAAAAGATACGTGTGATGTTGGTAGAAGATCATTCCATGGTTCGTCAGGGACTAAAACAGTTAATTGAGCTTGAAAACGATATCAAGGTGGTGGCTGAAGCCGCAGACGGAACTCAGGCTGCAGACTATTACCAGGCAGAAAAACCCGACATAGTTTTAATGGATATCAACATGCCTAAAAAGAACGGGTTGCAGGCTTTGGAACTGATTAGGCAGAAAGATGCCAATGCAAAAATTATAATGCTGACAATCCATCAGGACAAGGAATATTTGTTCCAGTCACTGCAACTGGGTGCAAGCGGGTATGTTCTTAAAGATGCTGATGGGTATGTGCTTATTGAAGCGATCAGAAAGGTATACCAGGGTGAGACATATATTCAGCCTACCATGGCGAAAGACCTGGTACTGGAATTCAAAAAATACATGCAGCATGGAAAAACTGCTTCAAAGAAAGACAGCGTCCTGAGCGACAGGGAGCTTGAGGTATTAAGGCTGATAGCAAAGGGCCTTTTGAACAAAGAGATAGCAAAGACTCTTTATATCAGTGAGAAAACAGTAAAAAACCATATTTCTAATATATTCAAAAAATTACAGGTTTCGGACAGGACTCAGGCAGCAGTCTATGCATTAAAACACAATATAATCTGATTTGGAACCTATTATGTAGGTTCTTTTTTTTATTCCAATATTATACCCATTAAGGGTATAATAGCGAAAATCCGGATTATGCAGTATAACCTGAAAGCAACGGTTCAAATTTTGAATGATGGCCAGAGAGTGTGAAAGAAAAGTCTGTAAAATAAGCTTTCTATTATTACATTGAAGCATTATCATCAACAACTGACTTATATCAAAAATGCGAAATCGAACTGCAATTTATAAAAAAGATACTAACAAAACAAGAATTAATGTTAATATACATGATTTTTTTCTTAGGTTATACCGTAACAGAGATAGCAAATCACAACAAAGTTTCAAGGCAGGCAGTTAATCAGATGAAAAATAGAGCATCTGAAAATTCCTTTTTATTACACCTGCTGCCCGATGATGTTGAATATCTGGTCCGAATTTTAGGCAGGTTATATTTTTTTTATCTTTACTGCATGGCTCTTTTACGGTAAAATAGTGTAAAAATTTTTTCAAGACAGGGAGAAATCTTTATGAGAGTAGAGATTATGGATACAACTTTGAGGGACGGAGAACAAACCCCGGGTGTATCTTTTACTCATACCGAGAAATATAATATTGCAAAAATGCTTCTGGAAGAAGTAAAGGTTGACAGAGTGGAAGTGGCATCAGCCAGAGTTTCCAAAGGTGAAATGGAGGCTGTCAAGCTGATAACAAACTGGTGTGCTCAGAAAGGGTATCTTGACCGTATTGAAGTTCTCGGTTTTGTAGACGGTACTGCGTCGGTGGACTGGATATACGAATCTGGAGCGAGAGTCATAAACCTTCTGTGCAAAGGCTCTGTCAAACATGTAATGTACCAGTTGAAAAAAACACCTGATGAACATATACGGGATATTAAAAATGTAATAAGTTATGCACGTTCGAAAGGAATACGGGTTAATGTATATCTTGAGATTTGGTCTGAAGGCATTGTAGAGTCTCCCGAGTATGTCTTTCAGCTGATTGATGCTTTGAGGGATCAGGAAATAGAGAGATTTATGCTCCCCGACACACTTGGTGTACTGCAACCCGAGCAGACATATCAATTGGTTAAGTTAATGGTGGACAGGTATCCCGGACTCAGGTTCGATTTTCACGCTCATAACGATTATGATCTGGCAGTTGCAAATACTTTTATGGCAGTTAAGGCAGGGGCGGTAGGAGTTCATACGACTGTAAACGGTCTGGGCGAAAGAACAGGGAATGCACCCTTGTCAAGTGTTGTCGGTGTTCTTAATGATTTTTGCGGAGGTATTGAGTTAAGCGTTGATGAAACCAAACTTGCAAAGATCAGCAAAATAGTTGAAGCGTTTTCAGGTATTAGAATACCGGGGAACAAGCCAATCGTAGGAGAGAACTGTTTTACCCAGACCAGCGGGGTGCATGCCGATGGCGACAATAAAGCCAACCTGTATTGCAGCAATTTGATTCCTGAACGCTTTGGAAGGCACAGGAAATATGCTTTAGGAAAAGTTTCAGGAAAGGCAAGTATTCAGAAGAACCTGGAAGAACTCGGCATAGAACTCGATAAGGAATCCATACGTAAAATCACCGACAGAATAGTTGAACTGGGCGACAAAAAAGAGAATATCACCACTGACGATCTTCCATATATTATTTCTGATGTATTTAGGGCAAAGCAGACAGAAGACAAGATTAAACTTCTGAACTACTACATATGCCATGCCAGAAATTTGAAGCCTGTTTCAACAGTAAGCCTTAAAATCAACGGCGAGGTATATGAAGAGACTTCAAACGGTGACGGACAATATGATGCATTTATGAAAGCAATAACAAAGATATATGAAAAAGTTAACAAACCCATGCCACAACTGGTGGATTATATCGTAACGATACCTCCCGGGGGAAGGACAAATGCGCTGGTTGAAACATCAATTACCTGGTATCTTGGGCGCGAGTTTAAAACAAGGGGTCTGGATTCAGATCAGACGGCATCAGCGATAAAAGCTACAATGAAAGCGCTGAACCTGATTGAAGAAATGAATTTACAGCAGAGCTGAATATAATGAAAAGGCTTTCAGTCAATACCGAAAGCCTTTTTTATCGGCGAAATGCATTCATATTTCTTTCAATGATTGCAAAGTAAGTTTCATCCGGTAGAATATATGGATAATAATTAACAAAAAGGATTAGGCTGTAAACCTAATCCTTTTCTTTGGTGGTCACTACTGGAATCGAACCAGCGACCCCCACGATGTCAACGTGGTACTCTAACCAGCTGAGCTAAGTGACCGAAAAAAACCCTTTATGAATCTTATTATTTTCATTCCTGCCAATTTCCCATGCGTAGATAATTATACACAAAAACATTTAAATTATCAATAGAAATAATCTAATTTTACACCCGTCACAGATGGTTTATTTCAAAAGTATAACATCCATACTCATTGAGAAAACTAACCTAAGACTGTTCTTTCAGGGAGGGTGTTTTTTGAAGGATATAGCTTCTTATCTTAAATCAATATTATTGTTTAAGCCGGAAGAACCAAAAACTCCTTTTGTGCTTGATGATTTTGGAAACCAACCGGATAATTCCGATGATGACAATAGAGATCCATCCATGAAGAAAGAGGAAAAAGAAGAGAAAGATAATGATAAAGAAGAAAAAGAACATGACAGCAGAAATGAGGATGCCAGAAAAGATGACAGGAAAAAAAAGATAACAAAACCAATTCCGATAAACAGCAAAGAAAAAGGCGATGATGAAAAAGAAAATGACGATGAAGGCGAAAATGACGGAAAAATAGACAATTCCATTGATACATGTCTTGAGGTGATAAAAAAAATATACAGTGCAGATATAAATGGGGACTTTAAAATACGTGAATTCAAGGTGAGGGTGAAAGATAAGGTATACCGGGCTTTTGTCTGCTTTTTTGATGGCTTGGTCGAAACTTCCATTATTAATAACAATATTCTGCTTCCGCTGATGACGTTGTCAGTTATGCCGATGGATACAGAAGACCAGCCGGTAAGAGAGATCATATTTGATCATTTGATTCCGCAAAACCAGATTAAAGTGTGTAAATTATACCAGGAAGTTGTTGATGAAATTAATTTTGGCGGTATAGGTATATTTATTGACAGTCTCGATGTGGCTTTTGCGGCCGATGTGAAGGGCTGGGAACACAGGAATGTTGAACAGCCCACATCAGAACTTAACATACGTGGTCCAAGAGAGTCTTTTATTGAAATAAGCAGGGCTAATTCGGCCCTTCTCAGAAAAATAATCAAGGATGAAAATCTGATTGTGGAAGATGTATTGGTGGGAGAAAGAAGCAAAACCCCCTGCAGTATTGTCTATATAAAAAATATAGCAAACAGCAGGCTTGTTGATGAAGTCAGGAAGAGACTTAAAAGTATAAAAATTGCTTATTTGCGTGATTCGGGCGAACTTGAGCAGTTTTTGGAAGACAGTACATTTCTGCCCGCACCGCAAATGCTTTTAACCGAACGGCCTGACAGAGTGGCAGCTTACCTGGGTGAAGGGCGCGTTGCGATAATAGTTCATGGGAGCCCTCATGTAATAGTAGTACCGATAACCTTTTTCAATCTTATACATTCGCCCGAAGACTATTATCTGAGGTACCCATATTCCACATTACTTCGCTTTATAAGGATTCTGGGTATTTTAATCACACTCTTTCTGCCTGCTATTTATCTGGCAATAACGAATTACCACCAGGAGATGCTGCCAACCGACTTGCTTCTTGCAATTGCATCATCGAGGGAAAAGGTTCCTTTCCCGACAATAGTAAGCATTATTATCATGGAGGTGGCCTTTGAGCTTATCCGCGAAGCAGGGATAAGGATACCCGGGCCGATAGGTCCAACCCTTAGCATTGTCGGTGGATTAATATTGGGCCAGGCTGCTGTTTCGGCTAATCTGGTAAGTCCTTTCCTTATTATCATTGTAGCAGTAACGGGAATCGGTTCCTTTGCAGTCCCGGACTTTTCGCTTGGATACTCTTTCCGCGCAATGCGTTTTATCTATATACTTCTGGCTGGCTTTTCAGGTCTTCTGGGAATAAGCCTGGGTATCTTCATACACTTTCTTTTCCTGATTAATGCAAAATCCTTTGGTGTTCCTTTCCTTGCACCGTTTGCACCTAAAACAACGGGCAGAAGAACCAATACTATTTTCAGGGCACCACTGTGGAAAGAAGAAGACAGACCTGATTTTATAAACCCGAAGGATGTAAAGCAGCAGCCATTTATCAGCAGAAAGTGGGTAAAATCGGAGAAAGGGGTAAGGGTGGATGGATCAGAAGACAACAATCGGTAATTTTGAAGCTGCCTGCATTTTGCTTAATTTGCTTTGCACCAAGATTATACTTGACTTTCCGAGAACTGTTTCTGAGGACGCGGGAACTGCCGCGTGGCTGATGATTCTGCTTGATTCGGTGGTTGTATATATACTGTTTTTAATCATGACCCGATTATATAAAAAATTTGAAGGTAATGACCTTCTGGGCGTAAGTGAGATTGCTTTTGGCGAAACAGGAAGGATATTTACAGGTATTGTTTACCTTGCCCAGTTCATATTTATAACCTATGTTATACTGAGGCAATTCGCCGAGGATATCAAAGTCATAAGCCTTACATCCACTCCGGTCAGTATAGTTATACTGCTTTTTGCCATAGGAATGATAGTTGGCGCTTATCTTGGGATTGAAGCAATCAGCAGGCTTCATGTCCTTGCAATACCGCTTTTGGCTGCGGCTTTTTTGCTGATCCTTTTATTCAACATCCCACGGTATGATGTAAGCAAGCTTTCACCATGGCTCGGATTAGGTGTTAATGCGATATTCGAAAAAGGCATAATTAATTTGTCTTACTTTTCCGAAGTGGTTGCACTGTTTTTTTTAATGCCTTTCCTGAAGAAGAAAAGAAGTTATGGGGAAGTAGGCAGGTATGGTATATTTTTTTCGGGTATTTTCCTGGTCTTGTCAGTATTGTGTTATCTTATGGCTTATCCGTATCCAACGTCAACTGAATTTTTCCTTCCGGTATACCAAATGGCCAGAACAATTAAGATAGGCAGAGTGTTCTCACGGATAGAACCGGCATTTATATTGATATGGGCTTCCTGTGCCTTTTTATATCTTAGTGCGAACCTGTACTTTATAACCTATATATTTCAAAGAACCTTCAGCCTTAAGTACCGCAAGCCGTTAGTAGTACCGTTTATTATTCTCGTTTTTACTTTGAGCCTTTTGCCTGAAAACCTGTACTCCACACTCCAGGCAGATATGCAGATATACCGTACTTTTTCCTGGATTGTTACACTTATTTTACCAATAATTCTGCTTTCAGTTGCTTCAGCCAGGGCGAGAATAAGAAAAAGAAGGGAGGAAGCCAGGCTGAGCCATGATTGAGCATGCGAAAAAAATTCTTGTTTTTATAATAATCATATCGGTGCTGTTTTTAAGCGGCTGCTTTGATGCCTATGAACCGGATGACATGGCTTATGTTGTTGCCTTGGGTTTGGATAACGGATCAGACGGCAACCTGGTTATAACATTGCTGCTGGCGGTGCCTATTGCGGTTGGTGTTGGTCCCGAACCGGGAGAGATAGACAATGCAACAAATGTTATAACCGTTGCGGCACCTACAATACTTGGTGGGATTAACGTTATAAATTCGCTTATCAGCAAGCGGGTTAACTTTACCCATGCAAAGGTTATTGTTATATCACAGGAACTGGCAGAACAGGGAATAGAAAAGTTTATCAATACCTTTATAAGGTACAGGGAATTCAGACCCGATACCTATATAGGCATAACAAAAGGCGGTGCCGAAGAATTTCTGAAATCAAGCAAACCAGTTCTTGAATTCAATCCGTCAAAACATTTTGAACTGATAATGGAGTCTTTTAAGTATACCGGTTTTTCAAACGGCAGTACGATAGAGGAGTTTTATTCGAAAATGGAGAGCACATGCGAGGAGACGGTTGCTATTTTGCTGGATGTCTCTCAAATCCAGGAAACCAAAGATCTGAATGAAGTGTTTCAAAAATTGGAAAGCCATGGCAAGGAAGTCCTGGAAGGGGATTATAAAGCCGAAAATGTGCCTGTTGTTTACGAAAATAAAATAAGGCAAATGGGTTCAGCCGTTTTTAAGGCCGATAAAATGGTGGGAGAACTGACAGGTCTTGAAACCTTTTATTATCTTATGGTTTCGGGTAAGTTGGGCGAGATTTTTTATACATTGCCTGATCCTGGCAGCAAGGAGAAAAGTACTGCCGAAAGCGGTGAGTATGTTTCATTAAGGCTGGGGCAGGCGAGGAAACCTCAAATAAATGTAAAGCTGAAAGAAGACAAACCGGTTATAAATGTTAAGGTATCGCTGGAAGGCGATATCATGGCAATAACCGGCAAGAACGATTATTCAACGGGTGAAGGCCTGAAAAAACTTGAAAATTATGCATCTGAATATATTAAGGATAATGTTGTTTCATTTCTTGAGAAAACACGGGACGAATTTAAAAGCGATATTTGCTCTGTCGGGAAATACGTAAAAAGAACATTTTTACTTTGGGAGGACTGGATCAAATTCAACTGGCCCGAAAAGTATGAAAAGGCTGATTTCATTGTAGAAGTAAATGTTAAAATCCGGCGCTCGGGTATTATGGTGAAACAGGTACCCATAATCCATTCGAAAGGGGATAAATAATTGAATACGCTAATTGTGATATTAATTTTATTAATACTGTTGTGGGCCGGCATTTATACAATGAGTTATGCCATCTGGACAATGAAGGTCAATAAAAAAGGGGGAATTGCACTCATCATTCTGGCTATTATATGCGTCGCATTCCCCTTGTACCTTTTGTGGCTGAGAAAATAGTTCAATATTTTCAGTCTGAGGCATTATTCCTGAATGGGTGTTAAATGGTTCTTCAACAGGAAATTATATCTGTCTTTTATATATTCGAATATTTTATTGGCAATAACTATATGCCCATCCTTGTTCGGGTGGATTCCGTCTATGCATAAAAGCGTTGTAAAGTCGGGAAACCTGAGAAAAGCTTCACGTATATCTATGCAAACGGTTTCTGATTCTTCAGCGATTTTTTGTATAACAGAATTATAACGCTCCTGCCACCAGTATATTTTTGTGACGCTTCCCAACCACTTCAGGATGTTTTCCTTAGCAACAGGATTGTTCTTGCTGATCCAGTTAAAATACCTGTCTGCATTCAAAGGAGGAAGATTCATCAATACAGGAATGCTTTTGTTTTTTCTTACAAAGTCAATTGCTTCAAGGAGAGTCTTTTCAAAGATTTGAAAATCCGTTTTCGGCAAATGGACGGCATCGGGGTTTTTTGCAATTTCATCCCAGTTAAAATCGCAATCATTACCGCCGTATTCAATAAGTACTATATCTGGCCTGTCATTGAAAATGCTGCTCTTAAGTTTTTGAATACCCTTGATAAGCGTGCTTCCGAAACGTGAAGCATTGTGAACAATACCGTTCAGTTTGCCACGGAGAAGCTCAACATAGTTTTCTTCAAGAATGGTATATTTCTTTTTATCCTCATCATACACGACTCCCTTTGAAATGGAGTCTCCCGATACAATTATTTTAACCGGCTCCTGCCCAAGTATTACTGACATTTAATGCACCTCTTATTTCAGCTTGCTGGTATAACCGCCAACACGTGGTATTTTCTGTTAATTATAATATACCCAAATATTATCATATTTACAACAAAAATATTTTTTCACAGGAAATATACTTTTTAATGAATTATATAAATATTTGGTTTAAAGTGTTGGCATATTTATGTATACATGGATTATGGAAAAGCTGATATGATAATGAAAATGAAATAATTTAAAGCATTATTCATGCAATATTTTCCTTTAAATGTTGAATTATACCAATAAAAACAATATAATAGTTCATAAAAGGAAATGCTGATAAAATTTGTCTTAGTTTGCTTATTAATTATTAATAATAATTCAAAACATAATTTTTTTTCTTGCGCTATTGTTTTTTTATATTGTTGTAAAAGGTCAATGGTATGTTAAGCATTGTAAACACATGTGGATTGTTGGGTATAAGTGGATATATGGTTTCTGTGGAAACCGATATAAGCAAAGGGTTGCCGGCGTTTGAGATAGTTGGATTGGGGGATGCCGCGGTTAAGGAAGCAAAAGAGCGGGTACGTGCTGCAATAAGAAATTCAGGCTTTGAATTCCCTTCACGCAGGATAACGATAAATCTTGCTCCGGCAGACATGAAAAAAGAAGGAACATCCTATGATTTGCCCATGGCGGCAGGAATTCTTGCCGCGATTGGAGTTATTCCGCCAGGTGCGCTTTCAAACTGCGTCATATTAGGCGAGCTTTCTTTGGAAGGAAAACTGCGCCCTGTGTACGGCGTTCTGCCAAAGGCAATAACGGCAAAGGAAAAAGGATTTGAATCAATATTTACACCTTATGAAAATGCAAAAGAGGCATCTGTGGTAAAAGGCATAAAAGTTATACCCGTTGCAAAGCTTTCCGAACTGGTGGAGCATTTCAACGGCAGGAACATTTTACAGCCTGTTGAAAGCAACTATAATATCTTTTCGGATGAGGATAATACAGACCAGCCCGATTTCGCCGATGTGAAAGGACAGGAACATGTTAAACGGGCATTGGAAGTAGCAGCGGCGGGCGGGCACAATCTTCTAATGATAGGGAGCCCGGGCTCAGGAAAAACAATGCTTGCAAGACGGATGCCGTCAATACTGCCCGATTTGTCCTTTGAAGAAGCCCTTGAAATAACTAAAATATACAGTGTAGCCGGGCTTTTGCCGCCTGACTCGGCTCTTGTTACAAAAAGGCCTTTCCGTGCGCCTCATCATACAATCAGCGCAATTTCGCTTGTTGGCGGGGGAAGAATTCCAAAACCCGGTGAGGTCAGCCTGGCACATTTGGGTGTTCTGTTCCTTGATGAGCTGCCCGAGTTTGGTAAAAATGCCCTTGAAGTGTTAAGGCAGCCCCTTGAGGATGGTTTTGTTCATATATCAAGGATAAACGGTTCCATTACGTATCCTTGCAGGACAACATTGATTGCTGCTGCAAACCCGTGCAGATGCGGGTTTTATCTTGATGAGACAAGGGAATGCACATGTACGCAGCCCGAAGTGAAAGCTTATTTGGGAAGGTTGTCAGGGCCATTGCTTGACAGAATAGATATCCAGGTTGACGTACCTACACTGAAATACAGCGAACTGGAGTCAGAAACAGCTTCCGAGCCTTCGGGGGAAATACGCAAAAGAGTCAATAAAGCAAGAGACATCCAGCGAAAGCGTTTTTCACAGACCGGAATCTACTGCAATGCCCAGATGACTTCACCAATGGTCAGGAAATACTGCATGCTGGGAAAAGCAGAATCGGAACTGCTCAGGGATGCTTTTTCTGCGTTGGGGCTTACAGCCCGCTCACATAACAAGATACTCAAGGTGGCAAGAACCATAGCTGATCTGGAAGGAGCTGAAAATATCAATACCGTACATATTTCAGAGGCCATACAGTACAGGATACTGGACCGAAACCTTTTTATGTAGGAGGATGGCATGAACCCGGACCTGAAAGAATGGATTTGGTTTGCAAATCTGAAAGGCATTACAACAAGAAAAAAAGCAGAGCTTTTAAGGCTTTTCAACAGCCCTGCAGAAATCTATAAAGCTGATGCCATTGAACTGGCAAAAACAGGCGTACTGAACCGTGACAATATAACCGCTGTTTTATCGAAAGAATACAGGGACACGGTGGACAGAACGATTGAGGAAATAGACAAAAAAAATATAAATGTCATTACTCTGAACAGCAGTACTTACCCTGAGCTTCTGAAGAATATCTGCGATCCTCCCGTATGCCTTTATGTCAAGGGGAAACTTTATGCAGACGAATTGTCAATTGCAGTTGTCGGGTCAAGAAGGGCTTCAGGTTATGGAATTACCGTAGCAAAAAAGATTTCGGGCGAACTTGCGCAGTCTAATATTTGCGTAATAAGCGGTATGGCCAGGGGAATAGACACAGCCGCACATGTTGGGGCATTATCTGTTAAAGGCAGGACGATTGCCGTTCTGGGATGTGGCATTGACCTGGTTTACCCGCCCGAAAACAAAAAGCTGATGGAACAGATTATAGAATATGGCGCGGTAATATCAGAATACCCGCCGGGTGTTGAGCCTGCACCTCATCACTTTCCGGTAAGGAACAGAATTGTCAGCGGAATGTCAGTTGGTGTTCTGGTTGTTGAAGCAGGTGAGAAAAGCGGCTCGCTGATAACAGCACAGTTAGCCCTCGAGCAGGGAAGGGATGTATATGCACTGCCGGGAAACGTAATAAGCATTAACAGCAAAGGTACAAATAAGCTGATTCAGGACGGGGCAAAACTAGTAACGTCTGTTCAGGATATACTTGATGAATTACACTGGTATAAAAACTTTAATACCAAAAATGTACATTTTGAAAACAACAGCAAAATAAACAGCAGCCTTGATAATGATGAAAAGGATGTTTTCGAGCTTCTCTCTTTTGAATCGCTTTATATAGACGAAATTCAAAAGAAACTTTCAATTAATATGCCCCTGCTCCATAGCATTCTGTTAAGCCTCGAGATGAAAGGTCTTATAAAACGTGATCCGGGCGGAAAGTATCGAATTGAAGTTTTATAATTTAACATTAAAAGTAAATGTTTTGTATTTTTGAAACTTTTTTTATTATTGATCGTCCTATATAGAGGTGTAATAAAAAAATTTTATGGTCCGGTTTAATAGCTTTTAATTAAGGAGTGTTAGCCTTGCGAAAGAGAAAAAGCATATGTTTAACTCTTGTATTTTTAATGAGTATTTCTGCTGTCTTTTTGTCACAAACGGCAGAAGTTTTTGCCGAGCCTGCGCGGGAAGATATTGTCATTGAGGCTGAGGGTGGGTTTGGCGGAATTGCAAAACTCGGTGCCTGGTCTCCTGTAACTGTTAAAATCCGCTCATTAAACAGGAGTATATCAGGTGAAATTGAAATTGAAGTATATTCAGACCAGGAAAGTAAGGTAATTATTTCAAAGCCTGTTGAACTTATTGCAGGTAACGAGCAGGAGATACATTTCGAAATTCCTGTTGTAACTGCAAAAAGAGGAATTGAAATTCGGCTGACCGAAAATAAAAAGGTGCAGGCCAAAGCGGCATATACTTTTAAAAGACTGCTTCCGCCCAATATTGTGCTGATTGGTGTTTTGTCGGAAGACAGTGAGGCTTTTAACTGGCTAAACGGAAATACAGTTCCTGTAGCACTTGGCAGTGATGCAGCAGAGAAACTGAAACTTATGATAGCATCCGGTCAGATAAAGCCGTCAATAAGCAGCTCTATTATTCCAATACAGGATGATTATTTACAGAAATATGAAGCTGTTGTGGTTCCGCTGGACAGAAACACCTTTCCGGAAATGAACGAAGTAATGGAAGGCTTTGATATTCTTATTATCAGCAAATATGATACATCTTTGTTAAATAATGCACAGATTTCGGTTCTTGAAGACTGGGTTGAAACAGGCGGTCTTTTAGTTACAGGCACCGGAATTTCATGGCAGAAGGTATATCATGGCCTGCCTGACAGCCTTAAACCGTTTTCGATAACAGGAATCGAAGATGTTCAAACCGCAGAGGTTCTTGAAAAATTTACTGGCAGGGAAGCCGAGGGTGTAAATCTGAAACTGGCAAAAGGTAATCTCGGTTTTGAATACATACAGAGAAACGGTGACAGCGATTTCGATTACGTAAATCAAAGCTTTATTTATGGCAATTATGTTATTGCAGGAGACATGAATAATCCCATTGCAATAAAATACGGGAAGGATAACGGAACCATTGTTGTTCTGACATTTGATCCGACCATTGAGCCATTCACTTCATGGCATTCAAAAACCGCTTTTATGGAAAATATTTTCAGATATGCTAGTAAGGGCATTAATGAGAGATTTTATGAGTACATCAATGGATATTACAGGAAATATGCAGGAAAGGGCTCGGAATTGCAAGATCTTGCAACTAACGTTCCGTTTGACAAGGTACCTCCTTTCATGTTAATGTTCATTATTCTGGGTGTATATATCCTGCTTGCGGGACCGGTTCTGTACATTGTCCTAAAAATTCTTGACAGGAGGGACCTGGCATGGGTATTGATTCCCGCACTGTCTGTTTTGTTTCTTTCAAGCATGTACTTTTTCGGATTTAAAACCAGATATAATACTGCAATTGTGAATACCGCTTCGCTGGTTGAAATTGTGCCTGGTTCAAATGAAGCTAATGTATCATCTGCGATAGGAATTTTCAATAACCGCCGTGGTACTTTAACCATAGAGTATGACAACGATAACGGCATCCAGTTGCCTTTCACCAATCAGGATAATTATTATCGGATTTATGGGGGAGCAGAACCCGAAGGTAAAGTTGTTGCAAAATACACAACGGGGAATCGGAACAAACTGGAGCAATATGATGTTGCGCTGTGGACCCCGAAGGTGCTTTATGCGCAGAAAACCATCCCGTTCGATGGAAATATCCTTAACAATATAACAATAAAGGACGGAAAGCTTAAAGGCATCATTGAAAATTCCACACCTTATGACTTGCTTGACGCTGTAATTATTATTGGCAATAATATTATCCGTATCGGGGACATTGTTGCAGGTGATTCTGCTACTTTGGACATACCTTTTGACAGTGATGATGTATATAAACTGCCTGAGGAATATCTTGATGCAATGTATGGCAAAAACTGGTATAATACACCGAAGGAATATCCTGAGAATTTCAGGGAATTGAACCAGAAACGCAGGCTTGTTGAGAGCTATTTATATCGGTTCTTCAGTAATAACAGAGGAAGAACGGCATTTACTTTGCTGGCAATTAATGAGCAGGAATTTGACTATGGCTTGACAGTAAATGAAAAAGAACCGCAGAAGTATAACAAAAATGTGTTTGCAATGGAATCTGCCCTTAGTTTTGAGCCGGGGCAGGAAATTGAAATACCTGCAGGAATAGTAATCCCCAGCATGTACCAGGAAAATGACATTGCATGGTATGAAACTGACAACAGCCTGATGATACGCGGTCTGGGGGATTTGGAATTCGAATTTGTATTGCCGAGTAATTTAGCTGTAAGCGAAATGCGTATTTGTTCGGAAAACTATGTACCGCTGAGCGCAAAATACAGAATGAGCCAGGATGCATCCGGGAAAATGAAGATTTTATCAAACAAGTATAAATTCTACCTGTACAACGTACAGACCAAAACATGGGATGAAATACAAGCCGATACCACCGGAGGGTACCTGTTTGATACAACAATAAAAGGCAATACAGCACAATATATCGGCTCAGGCAATGAAGTGCGGGTAAAGATCAGCGTAACAGAACTTGGCCAGCCGGATGAGGAAGTTTATTATTATTACGATGAAGTAATCACAATACCGGAAATTTATTTGAAGGGGGTATCCAAATGATGGTGGTTGTTGAGAACCTTGTAAAAAGATACAAAGGGACATTGGCTGTGGACAGACTCTGCATGGAGATCCCCGAAGGTGAGATATATGGCTTTGTGGGTGCGAACGGTGCAGGCAAAACCACAACAATGCGCATTATTGCAGGGCTTCTGGCGCCCACATCGGGAAGAGTTTTGATCAATGGCATCGATATTTCAAAGGAGCCTTTGAAAGTAAAAGAGCGTATAGGGTATATGCCAGATTTCTTTGGAGTATACGATGATTTGAAAGTATCGGAATATATGGCGTTTTATGCGGGACTTCAGGGAATTTACGGTTCAAAATGCAGCGAATTAACCGATTCGCTGTTGGAGTTGGTTCGCCTTACGGAAAAGAAGGATGCCTATGTGGATACATTGTCAAGAGGAATGAAGCAAAGGCTGTGTCTTGCAAGAAGCCTTATCCACGATCCTGACTTTCTGATTCTTGATGAACCGGCATCAGGCCTTGATCCCAGGGCAAGGGTGGAGATGAAGGAAATATTAAAGGAGCTCCGTTCAATGGGAAAGACAGTATTGATTAGTTCACATATCCTTCCTGAGTTGTCCGAACTTTGTACATCAATCGGTATAATAGATGCCGGGCGGCTGGTTGCGAGCGGTTCTGTGGCAGAAATTGCAGAAAAGCTGTCACAGTCGGGATTAATTAAAATCAAGGTTGCAGATAAAGAGGAAAACGCGGTGAAGATTCTTATGGAAATTCCCGAAGTAGGGGAAATAAGTTCTGTGGCAGGCGTTCTGGAAGTTAAAGTAAACGGCGGGGAAAATATTTGTGTCAGGATTCTGAAAACTCTTGTTGAGAATGATATACCCGTAATTTCATTCCATCCGGTGGAAAGTTCACTGGAAGCTGTCTTTATGAAGCTTACAGAAAGGGGAAACGAAAATGAGAATTAATCCTGTTCTTCAAAAAGATCTGAAGACAAAACTGCGCGGGTGGAGAGCACCTGTCCTGATAAGTTGTTATATAATTCTGCTGGCACTTATATTGCTTCTGTATTTTACCGGCAGCAACATGCTTAATCCATATAACGTAAACGGTTATAATCCCAGATCCGCGGTGGATGCATATAATATTCTGATTGTTTTCCAGTTTGCGCTTCTTTTTATTGCAGTGCCTGCAATAACGGCTACCTCGATAAGCGGTGAGCGTGAAAGGCAAACCCTGGATCTGATGCTTGTAACAAAAACCCCGACCAGGAAAATAATTATTGGTAAAATTATTATTTCAATTGCTCATACGATGCTGCTTCTTATATCTTCAATGCCTGTGCTGGGTGTTGTATTTTTCTTTGGCGGTGTTGGGATTGCTGATATAGCCAAATTACTGTTGTTTTATGTGTTTACCGCGTTTTTTGTAGCAAGCAGCGGTGTATTCTTTTCCACGTTATTCAGAAGAAATATTTTGGCCATTATAACGAATTACATTTTTTTAGGCCTTATTACCTTCGGACCGTTTTTCATGTATCTTATACACATGTACATCAAGGAGTCTGCGGTGCTTTCTTATAGCCCGGATTATCTTGAAATTTTAGCTATTCTGTTCCCGTCGCCTGTATTTGGTTTTACTTCGTTTTTTTTCAGTGCAGGCTCAGGTTATTACGGTTATAATTTGTGGGGGAGCGTGGCCTCGTATATTGATGGTTACATCGCACAGGAAACAGGTATATTAAGGCTGATGAAGCCATGGATTGCAAACGGGCTTTTTAGTATCATTGCTTCAATACTGCTGATATTTTTAAGCACATTGATTCTGAACCCGATAAAAAGGCAGAGATAATAACCCGTTAACATGGGTTGGCATCAGGAATTGGTGGTTATATGGATAAAAAATATATATTAAGAGCCTTAAGGCCGCTGAAAAGGAAAATATATCTTCATAAATCCGTTAAGGTACTTCTTTCGGCTGTAACAGTTTCGGGTTTTATATCGCTGATTTTAGTAATTGTTTCGATGTTTGCCGTTGTTCCGTTTGTCAGGTATAAAATGCTTGCAATAACAGGGGCGGGTATTATTGCAGCGTTTTTTGTGTCTTTGTTTTTTATCCCGTCGCATGAGCGGCTTATTATGACAGCCGACAGCCTTGGCTTAAATGAAAGAATTATTACAGCATGGTACCTTATGGGTGATAATTCCGAAGTTGCAGAGCTGCAAAGGCAGGACACAAAGAGAGTGCTGGAAAGCACTGACCTTGCGTCAGCCTATAAGATAACAATCGGGAAGTATTTCTATATACCTGCAATATGTCTAATTACAGCAGCATTTATATTGTCATTTGTTCCGGGCAGGGTATTAAATGAAACCCGGATCAGGGAATCACTGATACAACAGATGAACCAGTATGAGAAAGAAATTGAGGAAGAGATAAATGCCCAGAAGGAAAAGAACCCCGATATCAGCGAAGAACAGCTGAAACAACTGAAAGAAGCTCTTGAAAAGCTGAAAAAGGAATTTAAGAAATCAGAATCCGAAGAAGATGCTCTGAAAGCTCTGGCGCAAATGGAAAATCAACTGGAAAAGCTGAAGGAGCAGGAGCCGCTTAAGGATTTAAGCACTCTGGAGAGTAGTTTAAGTGACTCTCCGCTTACGAAGGATATGGCTGAAGCGCTTAAAAATAACGATAAGAGAGCTTTGCAGGATGCGCTGGAACTTCTGGCCAATGAGCTTGAGAATGAAGAAAAAATGAAAGAACTGGCCGAAATGCTTCAGCAGGCAGCTATGAATATGGGAGACAGCTCGATGCTTGCAGAAGCACTTCAAAACCTTGCGTCAGATGCCGGTTCCGGAAACTTAAGCGGAAATGAGCTTGCCCAAAGCCTTATGGAGTTGATTCAACAAACACAGGAGTATGCGGAAGGGCAGAGGGATTTCGAAAATGCGCTTGCAGAAATCAGCGATACTTTAGGAGAAGCACGCAGGGCGATATCTGCGGTTGATCAACGGGTAGCATCGGGAAGTACAGGCAAGAAAGGTCAATCTGGCGGTAATGCCAACAGAGGTGATGGCTCAAAGCAGGGCAGCCAACCGGAAAATGGAAAAGGAAGCCAAAACGGAGGCAACAGTGGAGGCAAGGGCAGCAGCAAAAATAGCTCCGGTGATGGAAATGGTGAAGGAAATCAAAGCGGTAGCGGTAGCGGTACTGGTAGCGGTTCACAGGGGAAAACATCGGGAAGAGGTGCAGGAGGGGGATCAACCAGCACTGACAGCGGATACACCGAAGGTGAACAATCAGGGAATGGAAGGGCACCAGGTTCAAGAAAAGAAGAAGACTATAAGATGATTTATGTTCCAACGCGACTTGGAGGCGAAGGAAATGAGTCAACCCTTCCGGGACAGAAGCTTGAATCGGGCAGCAGTACTTATAACGAAACTGCCGGGCCGGTAAAAAAAGGAGAGATGGTGCCGTACCAGCAGGTATTAAGCCAATACCGGGAAGAAGCCGTCCAGACGATGGAAAGGCAGGACATACCTACAGGTATGAAGGAACTTGTTAAGTCTTATTTCAGTTCACTGGATTAAATAATTTAAAATATTTGCGAAAGAGCTCATAGCATAATAAACAGTCAGGGAGGATTTTTTTGTGCATAGCGATAAGGAAAGTTTTGAAAAAGTACTGAACACTGTCTTAAAAATAGAGGAAGAAGTTTCAAAGCACATGATAGGACAGAAGGAAGTTATCAGGCAGGTTATTATGTGTATGCTTGCAGGGGGAAATGTACTGCTTGAAGGCATGCCTGGGCTTGGCAAAACAAGGCTTGTAAATGTACTGGGAAAAGTAATGGGACTTGAGTTTTCGCGGATTCAGTTTACCCCTGACCTGATGCCTGCCGATGTTACCGGTACAAATATTATAGACAGGGAGGAAAACGGGGAAGGGGTGTTTCGTTTCCAACCCGGTCCAATCTTCAGCAATATTGTACTGGCAGATGAAATCAACCGTGCAACGCCTAAAACTCAAAGCGCAATGCTTCAGGCCATGCAGGAGAAGACCGTTACCGTTGCGAATACCACATATACACTGCCAAACCCGTTTTTTGTACTGGCCACTCAGAATCCTGTTGAAATGGAGGGTACATACCCTTTACCCGAAGCACAGATGGACAGATTTCTATTTAAGCTCAATGTGCCTTCCCCGGGATTTAACGAGTTAAAGGATATTATTAAGCTAACTACCGCAAACCGTGACGAAAACATTGAAACAGTCACTAATGCAGATGAAATAATCCAGATACAAAGAGCTTCAAAGGAGATTCCAATAGCAGAACCCGTTCTTGATTACGCAATAAAGATTGTTATGGCAACACGGCCGGATGAAGAGACTTCTCCCGAGCTTGTCAAAAAATATGTGAGATATGGTTCAAGCCCCCGTGGTGCCCAGGCAGTTATCAGTACCGCACGAATAAGAGCCCTTTTATGCGGAAGGTATAATGTTTCGTTTGAAGATATCCAGACTGTGGCATATCCTTCATTGAGGCACAGGATATTCGTTAATTTTGATGCGGTTTCAGAAAACATTACACCTGATATGATTATTGACGGGATAATAAAGGATGTGAAGACTTATCAGTGAAAATCCTTGATAACGATGATTTAAGAAAGATTCATGCACTTTCATTGCAAATCAGGATGCCGGTTTCCGGACAGGCATCAGGAAACAGGAAATCAAAAAGCAAAGGCAGTTCGGTAGAATTTTCTGATTTCAGGGAATACGCACCAGGGGATGATTTCAGGCGCATTGACTGGAATGCCTACGGGCGCTTTAACAAGCTTTTTGTGAAGTTATATATGGAAGAACGGGAAGCTCCTGTCCAGGTATTTCCTGACATGAGCATGTCGATGGATTATGGAAGTCCAAACAAGTTTGCCGCTGCTCTGAGGCTTGCCGCAGCAATATCATATGTAAGTCTTTTATCCTACGACAGTGTATATATAAACCCGTGGAATGAAAAAGTCCAGGGCATTTACGGTCCGTTTCGCACACAGTCGTCTTATATGAAGGTTGATAATTTGCTTTCGGGACTTATGGCTTCCGGGAAAAGTAATTTTTCGGATGCGCTCAGGAGTATGGAGTGGAAAGCCGGCCGCGGGATAAGTGTGGTAATAACCGACGGCCTGTTAAGAGACGGCCTTGAGGAAGGACTTAAATACCTGAAATATAAAAACCAGGATGTTTTTCTGTGCATGCTGCTTTCCCCAGAAGAACTGTCACCTCCGTTAAACGGTGCTATTGAGCTTGTAGACAGCGAAACAGGAGAGACAGTTGAAGTAACTGTATCTAATGCCTTGTTGAAAAAGTATGAAGAATCATTAAAACAGCATATGGCAAAATTACAGGAACAATGCAGGAAATGGGGAATTCACTTTGCAATGCTGTCTTCGGATATGCCTGTGGATCTAATGTTAAAATCAGTCATTACCTGAGGAATGCAATCAAAAAAGCTTAAGCACGCAGCAAAGGATGTGAGTCTTTGTCGTTTGCAACACCATATGGTTTTATCGGCCTTCTGGCCGTACCATTGATTATTTTGCTATATATACTGAAGCAAAAAAGGGAAAAAGTCACGGTATCAAGCCTTATCCTGTGGAGCAAGGTTATAAGCGACATGCAGGCAAGCACACCATGGCAGAAGCTTCAAAAAAACCTTTTGCTTTTCCTTCAGATAATTACAGCAATACTTATTGTCCTTGCATTAGCGGGTTTTTCACTGCAGCTTCGGTCGGATGCGGGCCGTTCGGTAATTGTTGTGATTGATCATTCGTTAAGCATGTCTTCCACCGATATAAAGCCCTCAAGGCTTAGTGCTGCCAAAAAAGATGCCGTTAAATTTGTGGATGACCTGCCCACAAACAGCCATGTAACGGTTGTAAGCATTGGAAAGGAAGCAAATGTACTAATCTATTCTTCAACATCAAAGGATGAAGTAAAAAAAAGCATTGAGTCAATACAGAAGTCCTCAGGTTATGTAGATGTGGCAAAAGCTGAAGAACTGGTTTTATCACTTAAAAATCAGGAGCCTGATACGCAAATTGTCCTGTTTTCCGACACGCCTTACAGGTTTGGAAATGAGCAGGTGCAATTTTCGGATTATAAAAAACAGAGTAATAATGTAGCTGTTACCGGGTTCACCCATACAATAACAGGTGATAATATCACAGCAATGAGTGTTATAAGAAACCAGGGAAGCAGCGAAGCTGAAATAGCTGTAAGCCTTTATGGCGATGAGAATTTTCTTGATTCGAAATGGGTTACAATACCCGCAAATCAAGCAAAAACCGTCTGGTGG
This sequence comes from Thermoclostridium sp., assembly GCA_036562185.1. Taxonomy (GTDB): domain Bacteria; phylum Bacillota; class Clostridia; order DSM-8532; family DSM-8532; genus Thermoclostridium. The sequence goes on along the minus strand of DATCKN010000061.1, from coordinate 94,220 downwards.
GATAAAATACCGAATAATATAAAAACCATGAGGGTGAGCATAGAAACCGAAGACATACTCCCTGACGATAACAGTGCATACGATGTTATTCTTTCAGAAGAAGCTGTAAAAGTGCTTCTTGTCACAGATGGAAACATATTTCTTGAAAAAGCGTTAACACTGATTGAAGGGGTGGAACTGGTCAGAACATCACCTGGAGAACAGATTTATAAAGGATATGACTTATATATATTTGACGGTCTGGTACCTGATAAATTGCCAGAGGACGGAAATGTAGCCGTTTTCTCACCGCCGCCGAATAACCTGTTCCCTGTCGGCGGCTGGATGGATACTCCTGAAGTTGGTTCGTCAGCCCATGCAATATTCAAGTACCTGGATAAACTAACCTTTTCAATTGGCAAAACCCGTATTCTTGAAAAGCCCGAATGGGCAGAAATACTGATGGAGTATAATGGGAATCCAATAATCATGGAAGGCATTGTTGGCAATATAAGGGTACTGATTTTTGGTTTTGACTTGTTCGATACCGATCTTCCTTTAAGAACCGAATTTCCTATTTTAATTTCGAATATTGTGAATGAATACGCTCCGCAGAGGGGAACTGTAATACAACGATTGTATACCGGCGATGTGGCACAATTTAAATTAAACCCTGATACACTTAAGGCTTACGTCCATACTCCTGACGGAAGGCGTGTGTCCGTTGCACCCCCTATACCTGCAGAGCCATTTATCGATACAGATGAACCTGGCATTTACAGTCTTGAGCAAGTAAATGCCGAAGGCAGCTTAAACACTCTTTTTGATGTAAATATTCCTGATGAATGGCTGATGGAGCAAAGTTCAGGCGGCAGTACCGGTATAGACGCAGAATATAAAACCAGCATACCTTTTAAGAACCAGGCTGTCAGTCTGATGCTGCCACTGTTAGCTTTGGCCGTGGCAATACTTTTATTCGAATGGTGGTACTATGCGAACAGGAATTACGCTTGACAATCCATGGGCTTTGGCACTTGTTCCTGTGCTTATTGCCTTTATAATAATAACGGCCAGGAGTCTGCATTTCGGGTCTTTAATCAGGAAACGCCTGATAATTGCACTGCGGATCACGCTGATACTGTGCCTTGTAATTGCTATGGCATCTCCTGCCGTAAAATCCTCATATAACCGTACAGGCACTGTTTTCATTGCCGATGTGTCCGACAGCATAATCAGAAGCAGTGACAGAATACAATCTTTTGTCCAGCAGGCTTTAAATCACGCTTCAAAAAAGGATATCGCAGGATTTATATCTTTCGCTGATGAAGCAGTTGTCGTAAAAATGCCCGATGACAGCAATAAAACTTTTTCATTAAACACCAGGATAAAAACCGACGGTACGAATATTGAGAATGCATTAACCCTGGCCCAATCAATAATGCCCGAAACAGTTGCAAAAAGATTGGTACTTATGACCGATGGAAAGGAAACGTCAGGAAATGCATTGGAAAAAGCTAAAATGCTGAACAGGCTTGGATATACCGTTGATGTAGTCCCAATTGAAGCAACCGGGCAGGATGAAGTTCAGATAGAGGATTTCAGTGCTCCAAAACAGGTAAATGCGAAGGAACGTTTTGACATATCACTGAAAGTAACCAGCAATATAAATACGAATGCTGTGATAAGGCTGTATCAAAACAGGATGCTGGTCCAGGAAAAGACTGTTGAACTGTATAAAGGCGCGAATCTTTTTACTTTCACAGATACGTCAGATGAAAGCGGTATAATCACATACACTGCCGAGGTTGTTGCAGGCAACGATACCGTACTGCAGAATAATCAGCTTTCGAGCTTCACTCATGTTCTGGATAAGCCCAGGATTTTGCTTGTTGAAAGAGGTAATACCGGCGAGAACCTGGCGCGTTTTATTGAAGAGTATGCTCAGGTTGTGAGGGTAAAACCCGATGAAGTTCCCGTTACAATGCAGGAAATCATCAAATATGATGCTTTTGTTCTTGTTGATATTGATTATGAGTGGCTTAAAGAAGATTTTGTTACACTTCTTGAACAGGCTATAAAGCACCAGGGAAAAGGTCTCTTGGTAACAGGCGGTGAGAACAGCTATGCTCCCGGCGGATATAACGGTACAACACTTGAAACTGTTTTACCGGTAAATATGGATATAAGTGAGAAGGAAGAAAATCCAAATCTCGGGCTTGTGCTTGTAATAGATAAATCGGGCAGTATGTCCGACGGTCAATACGGCATATCAAAGCTGGAACTGGCAAAAGAGGCGGCAATACGCGCAGCAGAAGTGCTTGATGATACCGATCAGCTTGGCGTAATTGCTTTTGATGATGCGATACAATGGGTTATAAAAACAGAACCGCTTACCGACAAGAAAAAGGCAATTGACATGATTGGATCAATAAGGCCGGGAGGCGGGACCCAAATACTTCACCCGCTGGAAGAAGCATGGAAAAATCTTCGTGAGAAGGACACCAAACTTAAGCATATTATTCTTTTAACCGACGGGCAGGCCGAAAAGTACGGGTATGAGAGAATTATAAACGGATTGAATGAAGATGGCATAACATTGTCCACTGTTGCCGTAGGACAGGGGGCAGACACTCTTCTGCTGAAAGCCCTTGCTTACGGTGGGATGGGCAGGTACTACCAGACCGATGAATTCTCGGATATACCGAGCATATTTGCGAAAGAAGCCTTCCTTGCGGGACAGAAATACCTTCAAAACCGCCGTTTTTATCCCGAACTTGTAAATTCAATGGGGATATTAAAGGGAATAGAGGCATTACCACCGCTTGATGGCTATGTGGCAACAAAAATTAAATCCACTGCCCGTACAATATTCAGAAGCGACACCAAAGATCCGGTTCTGGCAGTATGGCAGTATGGGCTTGGAAGAACTGCTGCATGGACTTCTGATATCCAGGGCGTATGGACATCGCAATGGTCAATGTGGCAGGATGCGCCTGTGTTTTGGGGAAACCTGATAAGCTGGCTGATACAGAAAAATATCAATACCGGTTACTCTGTAGATACAGCTTTGAAAGACGGCAGGGGGATTGTTACACTTACCTTTGAGAACGATATACCACAGGTTGACGTTGTAGAAGGTGTACTTGTATCTCCCGACGGTACTTCGTCGGGGATAAAGCTTCATGTTAAAGAACCGGGCGTTTACCAGGGGGAAATTGATAAAATGGATCCGGGTGCGTATATAGTAAACTTAAATGTTGCAGGGGAAAACAGCGAAAGCAATATAAGTACCGGTATCGTTATGCCATATTCGTATGAGTACAGGGTTTTACAGGATTCTGATAACTTCCTTGAAAAACTGGCTAAAGCGGGCGGGGGCAGGATTGTAACAGAGCCTGAACAGGTTTTCAGCGGCAGTGTGCAAAATACGGGCGGAATGAAAGACTTAACGAACTTTTTCATTATTTTATCATTGATTCTGCTTCTGATGGATATTGCTGCCAGAAAGCTCAAAATTTCAACCGAATGGGCGGCAAAATTCTATACCAGGACAATAGCCCCTGTTGTAACAGGCATTGCGGACAGGCTAATCCGGAATCATTATACTTTACGGAAAAAAAATACCGTTCAGGAATTTACGGATTCCGGCAGGAATACAGCTGTCTCTGAAGCAAATAGCAGTTCAATGACGAAAAAAGACAACAAAAAGAATGAAACAGGTAAGGAATCCGTAAAACAGCAGACTCCTGAAGAAGTTGATCATATTCAGACGTTGCTAAAAAGAAGAAAACAGTGGAAGTAAAAAGAACCTTTGCGGAAATTTTGCTTGCCGATGAAAATGGCAAAGAATATGAGTATAGTTATACTATTGGAGATATAATTAAATTCAATGAGTGATAGCCTTAAACAGTGGTTTAAAACAGGCAAAACTGAAAAGGAACCCGGAAACACGGGTTCCTGAACAAAAAGATCATATTGATGCCCTGCTTTTGATTCATTCCTGTTTTTTGTTCTGATAGTCCCTAAGTGTTTTCTCTGCAACATCCTCAATGACACCAAGGATATTCATGACGAATACAAAATCATATCTGTCCCTGTAAAAAGTGGAGTAGCGCAATGTGTACCTCAGCAATTCGGTTGGTATGCCAATTTTCTCAGCATGGATGGGCTGATCGAATTTTTTGTATATTTGTTTATATTCATCCCAGCTTGGAAGGAAATCAAGAACTTTTAGAATTTTGTCCCAGTTGTTGACGATGGAATTATAATGTTTTTCAAAATCTTCCCCGGTAAGATTAAGGCATTTGTTTGCTTTTTCAAGCACTGAAAGGAAATCTTCTCCAAAGCATTGAACGACTTGTTTTCTGAAAGAATCGCGGTTTAGAATCCTGTTTTTGGCTTTTTCCTTATCCAGATTATTTATATCTATTTTTTTGAAATACTCATACATTCTCAGGTAATAACCTGTTGAACATCCTACTGCCGTGCCATGTAATGCGTATGGTTTTCGGGCTTCGAGCATCCTTGTTTCCCATATATGGCCCTGGTTGTGTTCCACAGAGGCTACTGCACGGGTCTGACCGGTGGTGAAAATGGTTATACCGGCAAGGATCAATCCTTCTATAATTGCTTTTAGCCCTTCATCGGTGGTGTTACGTATTTCCTCAACATTGCCGGTAAGCTTTGTCAAAGCCTGGGTTATAAGGTTTACTGCCTGTTCGTCAACTTCTTCGCCGGTAGTTATATTGGATATAAGCCAGTCCGCCTTCGCAATGTATTTCCCGTAAACATCTCCAAAACCTGCAATGGTAAGTTCTTTAGGAGCTTTTTTTAAAATCTCCGTGTCGAGAACAAGAACCTTCGGAGCACTGCCATGCCTGTGAACCTTTTTACTGTCAAAAATCATCGGTGCTGTTACCGAAGTGTATCCGTCCATGGAAGCTGCAGTTCCAACGCTTATAAACGGTTTTTTGGCAATATGGGAAACAAAACGGGTAACGTCGTTTATTACACCTGAACCACATGCAACGAGAAAATCCGGCTCAGGCTCCAGGGACATCATTACCTGGCCAACCGAAAGCTCGTCAGCTTCAATCCTTTCATCGCCCCTGTCCCTAAGCAGGCACACATCGGTTTCAATACCTCCCTGCCTTAAAATATCAGCCAGTTCCTTTCCTGCAGCACTGTAAGTATTGTTATCGGCAACAATCAGGCACCTCTTGCCCAAATTCCGTTTCTGAACATAGGATGCGGTGTTTTTCAGTATACCCTTTCCAATATATATATCAATGTCTGAAATGGTATGCTCTTTTGAAACACCTTCCAATCTGAACATGTCATTTTCATAGTAATAATTCATGTCGGCCACCCCCCGAATGTAATATTGTTTGGAACTAAGCTAATTATAACATATAAGCCTTGTTCAACAAGTGATTTGGGGATCTTTTGTCACTTAATTAATTTTGCCCGGATTATGAAGTAACCTAATATTTCATTGAGTTATATCATATAATAACGAACTGTAACGCAATTCATTATTTAAACCTGTATGGAAATCATTTTCAGAGCCAAATTAAAACCAGGAGGTATAATGATGTCAAAGGGCAGAGTAAGGCATATGTTTCCCGGTGGAAACACTTCAAAGGGTTTTTTTAGTTTCTATGACTATGTTCTTCCCCAGGAAAGGGCAGAAAGGATTTTTATTCTGAAAGGAGGGCCCGGGGTAGGCAAATCCACGTTTATGAGAAAAATTGCAGAAACTTTGTACAGTGAAGGCTGCGATATAGAATATATGCACTGTTCAAGCGACCCGTCAAGTCTCGATGGCGTTGTTTTTCCTAATAAAGGGATTGCCATAATTGACGGTACTGCTCCGCATATTGTTGATCCGAAGAATCCGGGTGCAGTGGATGAAATAATAAATTTGGGCCGGTTTTGGAACGATGAAGGGATAATTAAAAACAGGGATAAAATACTGAAAACCAACATGGAAATAAGCGCGCTGTTCCAGAGGGCATACAGATACCTTCAGGCAGGTTACAGCCTTTACAGGGATAATGAGATAATTTACAGTCAGGCAATGGAGCACGGGAAAGCAAATGTTGCAATATCTGAGTTAATAGATTCAATTTTTGCAGGTATTGATGTTTCAGAAGTTGAAGGGAAACAACGTCACCTTTTTGCATCGGCAATTACTCCTGAAGGACTGGTAAATTATTTGTCCTCGCTTTTAACAACAGATGATATAGTAGTCATCGAAGGAAAGCCCGGAACCGGCACAGAGCGGCTACTGGAGAGGGTAAGGTCTGCTGCCGTGGAACGCGGTTTATACACCGAGTCCTATTATTGTGCTTTGAACCCTCAAAAGCTTGAGCACCTTGTTATCCCCGAACTTGATTTATCAATAACAACATCCAGCGAGGCTCATAATGTTGATGTGGATCCAACAGTTAAAATAGACTTCAATAGCTTTTTAGATCATTCAATAATCAGGAAACACAGCGAAGAGATAAATTTCAACCAGAATGGTTTTGAAATGCTCCTTGACAGGGCAATTGAAACAATAAAGAAAGCAAAGAAAAAGCATGATGAGCTTGAAGGTTTTTATGTGCCGAACATGAACTTTGAAGAGATTCAAAGGTTCCAGGAAGACATTCTTAAACGGCTTATGTAAATTTTAAATACTGTATAAGCAAGAATATGGTATAATATCTTAAAGTATTTGGCTAAAAAGTGCTGAAATGGTGGGGATACTTGTATCCGCCCGTGAAATAGCCTGATGCTGGTATAATTGATTAATCAGTTTACAGAAAACAGGTGATAATCTTGCTAAAATACGGATTTGTACGTGTAGGTGCGGCTGTGCCCGAAATGAAAGTTGCAGACTGCAGGTTTAATACCATGAAAATCATAGAGATCATGGAGGAAGCAAAAGATAAGGATGTGTATTTAACGGTTTTCCCTGAACTTTGCATAACGGGTTATACCTGCGGCGATCTTTTTCAGCAGTCGCTGCTGCTGGATATGGCTTTAAAATCTTTGAAAGAAATAGCGGATAAATCGTCAGAATGGAACAATATTTTTATAGTCGGACTTCCGCTGCTGATTGAACAACAGTTGTATAATTGCGCGGCAGTTATCCAGAAAGGTAAAATTCGAGGTATTGTTCCGAAAAGATATATACCAAACTATAACGAATTTTATGAAAAGCGTTGGTTCCGGGAAGGTAGGAACCTGACAACTGATTTTGTAAAGCTTTTTGGACAGGAAATCCCATGCGGGGATGATTTGATTTTCCAGGATGAATTAACGCCCGAACTGAGTTTTGCGGTTGAGATCTGCGAGGACTTATGGATGCCTGTGCCACCGTCAAGCATCCAGGCAAAAAACGGCGCAGTTATCCTGTGCAACCTTTCAGCAAGCAACGAAGTAATCGGGAAAAATGAATACCGCAAAGTACTTGTAAAAAGCCAGTCAGGAAGGTGTATAGCGGCATATGTATACACTTCGGCAGGAATTGGCGAGTCAACAACCGATCTTGTATTCGGCGGGCAGGCATTAATTGCCGAAAACGGAACCATACTGGCCCAAAGCCAACGTTTTAAAAAGGGTTCGCAGCTGATTGTGCAGGACATAGACGTAAAAAGGCTGTATCATGAGAGAGTAAATTCCACTTCGTTTACACAGTCGGATTTTGCTGTTGCAAGCAGGAAAATAATTCTTGAACCTGTTTCTTTCGAACTAAGGAAGCTTTTGCGAAAAATAGACAGGCACCCGTTTATCCCGTCTGACAGCACAGAATATAACGAGAGGTGCAGTGAGATATTTTCCATTCAGACTACCGGGCTTGCCAAAAGGATGACTCACACCGGGCTTAAAAAATTGGTTCTGGGAATATCCGGCGGGCTTGATTCCACGCTTGCATTGCTGGTTGCCGGACAAACTGTGGATATGCTGGACCTGCCAAGAAAGAACATAATTGCAATTACAATGCCCGGGTTCGGAACAACGGGCAGGACATATGAAAATGCGCTGAATCTTATGAAATCAATGGGTGTGGACTGCCGCGAAATAGACATAAAGGCTTCGTGCCTGCAGCATTTCCGTGATATAGGGCATGATCCGGATGTTTATGATGTTACCTATGAAAACGTCCAGGCCAGGGAGCGTACACAGATCCTGATGGACATTGCAAACAAGGAGGGCGGACTTGTTATAGGAACCGGTGACTTATCGGAAATGGCACTGGGATGGAGCACTTATAACGGTGATCATATGTCGATGTATTCGGTTAACTGCAGTATTCCGAAAACTCTCGTAAAACATATTGTTATCTGGTTTGCGGAGAATGCTGCAACCGAAGAGACTGCCCGGATCCTTAAAAGCATTGCCGATACCCCGATATCTCCCGAACTGACCCCTCCGGACAAGGACGGAGAGATACAGCAGAAAACCGAGGATATTATTGGGCCATATGAATTGCATGATTTTTTCCTGTATTATATGATACGCTACAGGGCTGAGCCTGAAAAAATCCTGTATCTTGCCCAAATTGCCTTTGAAAATCAATACGATGGGAAAACCATAAAAAAATGGCTTAAGGTGTTTTATAAAAGGTTTTTCAGCCAGCAGTTCAAAAGGTCATGTGTGCCCGACGGTCCGAAGGTTGGAACTGTTAGCCTGTCCCCCAGGGGGGACTGGAGGATGCCCAGTGACGCAAGCGCTGCATTATGGCTTGACCAGATTGATACCGAGTAGTTTCTTTCTGCGCATGTTGAAGCTACCTCAGTGAATAGCTGTTATTAAGAGTTTGAGTGCAGTATAAAAACAAAGCGTCCTGGTACTCCGAGAAATCTATAAACTCATCCAGCGCATCGGATGACACAAGGCGAAGGTCTACAAGAGTTATTTTTGAATAACCTGCAAGAAGTAAAGGGGCGATGCTGTTTCCAAAGGAGTCTTTGAAGAGCAGCAGCCCCTTGTTTGTTGTACTTTCCGGATTTTCAACGGTAACCAGCGGTTTTTGACCGGACAGGAATACGTCATAGGGGTCTATGCCGTAAAACAAATCAGGTTCATATATACTGCCATACTCTTTGTAGTAATGGTCAAAAACCCTGGCATTTTCCAGGGCAGCATTTGTCAGGTAAATAAGAGTGTCAGGATCAATTTTAACCGCAGCCTGCCCGTAATATGCCCCGTAAAACGGGTACAGTGCCTTTTGTACATAATCTATCTCCGAAGCCTTTTTGCTGTTTCCCATCCCGGCCAGTATTTTATCTGCCAGGCCAATCAGCCTGTCCTGGCTCCAGTGGATGTCGGTACGGTAGTAATCATCAATCGAAAGGGACTCAAAAATATCAATGTATTTCACGTTGGCCATGTTTTCATCCATAATTTCGGACATTTTGCCATAGTCAATAGCCAGGTACCCATTATCCGGTGCCAAGAAGAAGTTCTTGTCAGGTATAATTGCATAGCCTGCATTAATGTTCGCCAGGTATTTATTATATATTCCGCTGATTTTATCCGCAGCATTCAGTACCGATTTTTCATTTAACGGATATTCCAGTTTGCTGATGTTTCCGTTGACTATATAAATCCGGTTATTATCCTTTTGCCTTAACAGGCCGAATGCCATAAAAGCTTTAAGATCTCTGAACCGGTCACGCAGAACAAACTGATCAAGGGTGTATTCTTCAAGTTCATTGAAAAAATCCCCATTCAGGAGCGCATTTATGGTGAACTTCGGGGCCTGGGCCAATGCACGCCTTTCACTTAAGGATATATCAATATCCGGAGAGATGATATTTCCAACCGAAAAGCCAAATATGATGATTGTGAATAAAATAGCTGAAACTGCGTTTTTTATACTGTCTCGCATATTTACCTTCCTTCAGTTGCGTTAAGTGCATTAAATCAATAAGTTTTAATAAGCAAATGTGTTAAAACCTGAAATATAAAAACGGATTGAAAGAACCGTCGATTAAATAGGCTGTAACCAAAAGCAGCAGTGATGCCTGTACCAAAGGTTCGAAAATATTTAATACGATGCTGGCTGTTTTGTTATCCTTAATTTTAGTTACCAGTGTCTTTGGCAGGGGCGTGGAACCGATGGCAGCTATCAGCAAAGTCACTGAATAGCTCTTTAAATAATAAATGGTTTCAGCACCTGCAAAAGATATATCCAGGAAGCCGAACATCCCCCTGAAATTATGGAAGCATTCACTCAAGCCGTTTCCATTAAACAAAACAAAGCTAATCAAAGTAAAAAACAAAGTATAAATGTGCCTTAAAAATGCAGGGGTTTTATCAAGCACCTTAAGCAAAAACAGTTTTTCAACAGATAAAAATATTGCAAAATAAAGTCCCCAGAGAATAAAATTCCACTCAGCACCATGCCAGAATCCTGTCAGGAACCAAACAAGGAAGATATTACGAAGCCATTTGCCCGTACCGTTCCTGTTTCCTCCAAGGGGTATATAGACATAGTCCTTAAACCATGTTCCGAGCGATATGTGCCATCTTCTCCAGAACTCGGTTATGCTTTTTGAAATAAAGGGGTAATTGAAGTTTTCAGGAAAGCAAAAACCAAATATCCGTCCAAGGCCGATGGCCATATCACTGTAACCCGAAAAATCGTAATATACCTGCAGCATAAACGGTATGGCCTTAAGCCAATAAAGCAATACTGCCTTTTCATTGGAACGGGCCATAATATCCACGAGCTCTCCCAGGGAATTTGCCATTATAACCTTCTTGGAAAGTCCGATAATGAAACGGTTAATGCCGTAAGCAAAATCTCTAAATGAGTGGGTTCTGCATACCAGTTCGGATTCTACTGCAGTGTATCTGACTATAGGTCCTGCAATAAGCTGAGGAAACAAAGAAACATAAGCTGCAAAATTTACAAAACTTTTTTGGACCTTTGCATTTCCTTTGTACACATCAATTGTATAAGACAGGATCTGAAAGGAATAAAAGCTTATTCCTATCGGAAGGTCAAGATTTAATGCAGGTATGTTTAATCCAAAAATAAAATTTATATTCTTTATTAAAAAATCGGTGTATTTGAAATACAATAAAGGAGCCAGGCCAAAAAACAGGGAGGAGATAAGCGAAAGTTTCGCATATCTCCCGTCTTTAGCCCTGTTTATCCATAAACCATGAAGGTAGCCGGAGAAGGATACGGCAATCATTAGAATTAAGTAAACCGGCTCACCGTAGAAATAGAAAAACAGGCTTGAAACAAGCAAAACGAGGTTTTTTGCTCTGGAAGGTACCGTAAAATATAATAAAAATACCACAGGCAGGAAGTAATACAGGAAATTTATACTGGAAAAAACCATGGTTTATTACTGCCCTTTCAGTGCAAGGAATGCCTCATGAAGGGCTTTGCATTCATTATCGCTCATGATAATAATTATCACATCATCAATACTGTCAACTATTACGTTTTCGGGATTCACTCCGACACATATCCATTTTTGCGGGTTAACATTTTCTTTAATCTCTTTTTTGATTTTTTCAATATCTGCGCCTTCCTTTACGCGTACAAGAGTTAATTCGTAGGCTGACGGCATCATAATGGGTTCTGATGCCAAAGCCTCTTTAAATTCTATACCTTGCTTACCAAGGTAATATTCAATTCTGTCTTCTGTAATTACAGTTTTTTGAAGTCCTTCTTCTACATATCTTTTAAAGTCTTCACTCACTTCCGCAGTTTCGTATATTTTGTCCACAATGTTTTCAAGGCTTTCATCAAGTACCGGCTTACTGTTTTCACCTGAACCGGGTGTATCCGGCGCCTTGGTTCCACATGCTGCGAAACAGAATATTAAAATAAAAGCAATGCTTAATAAGAGTAGTTTCTTCATTGTAATTATATCTCCTTTTTGTTTCTAATGTTGCGGGATGATTTAGCAATTCCTGCTGTGGTTGACAGGTACCCGTCATTTCTCTTTAATCCTCGTTATATCCTATTGACTCTTGCGACTATGAAATGGTTCCGGATATTCAGCTGGTAATATATGCAAACAACATCAAAACAGCCCGGGGTTTAATAACTTGCCCCGGGCTGAATCATAACGGAATCATGTTAAGCTTTACTTGCCTGAAATGGTTATACCGTCAAACAGGATATAGGGGAGAACGGTAAGGCCGTCACATACCGTTTCAGAAGATATGCCAATAATGTTCTTAAGCATGCTTGCCAGATTTCCGCTTATCATTGTCTCGCTTAATGCATTGGTTATTTCACCGTTTTCAATTAAAAAGCTGTTTTTTGCAACACCTGAGAAATCACCGTTTGTGCCTGGCTGGCCACCTGAAAATCTGTTCAAAATGATTCCGCGCTCTACATTTTTAATCATATCATTTAAACTGATATCGCCGGGATCAACAAACAGGTTTTGGCTAAGGTTTAAAGCCCTGGGAAAACCGGTTTTTCTTGAACCGTAGTTTGAAAGTATAAAGTTTTTCAAAACTCCGTCCTTAATGATTTCCATGTTTTCGCTCATGAAACCTTCGCCTGTAAACCTTTCCCCGCATACAACCCTCTCATCCAACGGCTTAGTGTAAATAGAGAGCTTGTCTGATGCTACCTGCTTTCCAAGCATGGATTTCCACGGGCTTGTTCCATCTATAATAGTGGGATCAGATATAAAATTGCCAAAAGCAATTGCCAGAATTTCAGCAAGGCATGCAGGTGTTATTATTACTTTGCCGACAAACTTGCCGTTTATGGGCCTGGTGTCTATTTGCTTTTCGCTTTCTGCATAAAGGGTTCTCTGCATACCAATGTCCATAAGTTTTTTATCCAGGGAGTCGAACTTTGCATAGTATCCATTGAATGAAGAGGATTTTTCACCTTCATGCGCCGAAAACATTGTGCTTATATCATAATTTCCATAAGTATAGGTGTATTCAACCCCATTTGTGTTCATAAATACACATTCTGAATGAATATATTTTGAAATCAGTTGTTCAAGAATTATTTTAGGGTAATCGGTTTTCAAATCAGCCAAGTATTCCTGGAGCCTGTCAAATAATTTTTCTTTATCAGGTGTCATTACGCCCGATACAAAATCCCCGTTCTTTATCTTAGGGGCGATTGACTCGGCTTCATCACTGACCGATGATTCGGCAGCAGCAATACATTCCTGAACTGCTTTGTCTATTGATTCCTTATCAAGCTTGTTCGCTGATATGACGCCCTTTTTACCGTCCTTTAAAGCTTTCATTACTATAGAACTGTTAAAGAGTGTTCTTAATAAACTGAACTCACCACCGTCAACGTTGAACTCGTCTACTTTATCGGTGGATACAATACACTGGGCATGATCAGCACCTGCTTTTTTCAGGGCATCAAGTGTATATGCAGCGATTTCTTTATTTGTTATCATGTTTACTACCTCCTTATCTTCCACCGATGTTGACCTTGCATTTTACTGCAGGGCCGCCCATACCAACAGGCATTGGCTGTTTTTTACCGCAAAATCCTGAACTTAACCATACCATGTCATCTGAGAGCATATCCACAGTTTTAAGCATTTCAAAGGCAACACCCGATATAGTTGTGTCGCGGATAGCCCTGCCAAGCTTACCGTTCTTTATTTCATAACCCATGCATACTCCGAACATGAACTCGCCCGTTGTATCAGCCTGGCCGTTGTTTGTATCGGTTAAATAATACCCGTCATCAATTGCTGCAATCATATCTTCAAGCTTGTCCTTGCCCGGAAGAATAGCAGTGTTTCTCATACGAATCAACGGTTCGTCAGAGAAAAGGTAAGCCCGTGCATTACCCTGTGGTTTCATTCCAAAATGCTGGGCAGTCTCCCTGTTATTCATATAGCCTGTCAGGATTCCGTCCTTGATTAAAACTGCGTCTTCGGCAGGTGTCCCTTCATCATCAACATAAACAGGCAGAGGTGCAGTTTCGCCCAGGGCTGTATGGGCAAAATCCACCATCGTTACCAGTTCGCTTGCCACCTGTTTTCCAAGGTTATGTGCAGCTACCGACCCTCCAAGCACTAAATCTGCTTCCACTGTATGCCCGACTGCTTCATGGGCAAGTATGCCTGCAAGGTTCGGATGCATTACAACATCCTTGTAACCTGCATCACAGTATACACCTTCCGCCTTTTTCATAAGGTCGGAATAAAGCTGGTCTATATCTTCATACAGGGCGTCAGGGTTGGAAAAGTTTTCATCAAAATATCCAAAACCTCCTATTGGTTTGAACAGCTCAACTGTAGACCCATCATTGGTATTGGCTGTTAAAAACAAATAGATATAGCTTCTGGGCATCAGGGAATGTGAATCGAATCCGTCGCTTACGACGAGGAGTTTCTCCATACTGTCTGTATATACTGTTACCGTCCGGCTTGCAAGGTTGGGATATTTCTTCGTAATATACTCGTCAAGATCTTTTGCAAAATCGATAAATACTTTTTGCTCAACATCTCTCACAGTATGTAAAAGTTCCTTTTTTCCTGTCCCTACGGTTGGAAACATCGGCTTGTTTTTCTTGACCCGTGAGTCCATAAATTTAGCGTTTTCTTCTGCTGCTGCCAATACGGCCTTTATTTTTTCATCGGTATATTCAGCGCTTGAAGCAAAGCCATATACACCGCCTTTATACACTCTGGCCGAAACACCGCTTTCATTGGAGCGCATGTTATTTACAAGGTTCCCGTTAAGAAGAGTAACACGTCTTTTTGTGTTTACCTGCGCTCTCAGTTCAGTATGTTCGTGCAACAAGGCTTTAAAATATGAAATTCTGTCTTCCAACACAGTTTTCCCTCCCGTTTAAAGAATTAATAACTTACATGTACTTCATTATAACATGCTTTAAATCATATTACGCAACAAAAGAAATATTGTCTTTTTTTCATAATTGTTTTGGATTCTTCTATTTTATGTCCGAGGGCAGAAGGCAATATGAACCAATTATTTACCACTTATATACAAATTATGTTATAATTTAATATCATGTAACCTGTGGTGAGATATAAGGTGTTAAGTTATGTTTATTGTGCTCTTGCGGTAATATTGGGTTTCTTATGCCAGAAAGCAAAAAAGATTTCATTTGCCGTTTTGTTTGTTTCGTACATAATATCAATTGTAATATCAAATGACGCTTTGATTTCGTTGTTATCAGATTATACCGGTATTGACAGATACATGATAATCTTGATTGGCGTTTTATTCTATGGCAGCAGTACATTTTCTTCATCGGCAATAAAATCAAGAACAATTAAAAAGTATAACCAAAGGGTTGAATATGCAGATTACATGATGAAGATGAATGTTCAGAATATTTTGAACAGTTTCAGGGATGACATTGAAAGATGTTCAAGTTTCAATCTGAAGTCCAATGATTTAATGGTTACATTATTCTTTGTGAAGGGAAATTTTATAAAGAAATTAATTCGTGTCGGGTTCAGTGACAACCTCCCCAAAATATTATCGGATTGGGATGGAGTTATAACAAAACTGAACCGCACAATAACAGGCAGAACAGTCATTGACGGGAATATTCAGGTTGTGGAAAACTTTAAGAATGCCTGCATTGATGGGCTGCCTAAAGATATACAAAGGTGGACAAAAGGTCATTTAAAGCTTAGAATAAGCATTCCAATAAAAAAGGATATAAAGGTCGGGTTTGCCAAGAAAGAGACGGTAAAATTCGTTATATGCTTAAGTTCGCAAAAAAACTTCCTTCTCAATAAAAATGAAAATCAAATTCATTTCGCAATCGATACCATTACGAATATTTTACATAAATATTTGGATTCAATCGACGGGCTCTATGAATATTATAGTTATATGTAGGAATAAATATGGTATAATTATATTAAGGAGTTGATTGGATGGCAGATACTGAAATCATAAGAATGGCAAACGGAGCCTATGAAATCCGAGGATATAATATTAAATTAAACAACTCAAAACCGCTTACACCTGAAGAAGCTCTGAAAAAAGTTCACAGCATTACCGAAAGGAAACCTTTCCGAAAAGCAGTAAAAAGAAGCGATGCTCTGTGCAAAACTGTAAGAAAAAGTAGTGCTCTGTGTAAATCTGCCAGAAAAAAGGAATCTCTTCACAGAACTGCCGGAAGAGGGGCATATATTGACTGAAATAATATGCTGAGGGTAATTTATTAAAATTATTCTATTACAAATAATTCATATTGCGAAGAAAAATGGGTTTTGTGCCGGCATCGCCCATTTTTGTTATCCGTTGATTAATACTTCTGTTTTCTTTGTGTTCTGATTTTCCCTTAAACAGTTTATTTCATGTCCTAAAGCTGCCTGTGGCATGCGTGATTAATAATGTTATTATATTTACAATTGTGCTGTTTTCTAAATCTTGGCATATTTTCTCACCATATTTTGCCTTCCGTCGGTAACGACTTCGTGATAAAAATTAAATCTTAAAGAACTGAGGAAACTAATTGCAGGATGCATATGGATGAACTAAAAAGAAAAAAGACGGCCCCAAAGAAGGTATATTAATATTTTACTGTTGCTCATTTTTTTCAAGGTTTGAACATAACAGCAGTCGAATCGTATTATCAGCGCAATTGGAATCTAATAACAAAAGCCTGTAACCAGTACAGTTACAGGCTTTCTGGCAGGGGAGACAGGATTCGAACCCGCGGCCCACGGTTTTGGAGACCGGTACTCTACCAGCTGAGCTACTCCCCTTTGTGTGACGAATAAAAGTATACAATAACTACGCATGAAATGTCAATATGAAACATGAGGATTTTATAAATTCGGTTTTTTTATTTTTTATACGCAGTTAATCTGTATATAGGGAAGCCCATGCTTGCAAACTTATCCTCATACTCGGTTGTTACATTTCCCTCGGCATAAGGACTGTTGTGCAAATCATAAGTGACATCCTTAAGAATATAACCTGCCAATTCGAATTGCTCAAGGGAGAATTCAAAGAAATCACGGTTATCGGTTTTAAACATGATAAATCCGTCATCTTTCAATACTTTTTTATAAAGTTCAAGGAATTTAAGATTTGTTAATCTGCGTTTTATATGCCTTTTCTTTGGCCATGGATCAGAAAAATTCAAATATATACGATCCAATTCTCCAACATTAAAATATTCAAGCAGGTTTTCAGCATCGGCATTCGTTACCGCGAGGTTTGGGATTCCTTCTTCGGGTAATTTCTGAACAAACTTACCCAGTACAGGCAGGTATTTTTCCAGAGCAATATAATTTATATTCTTATTCTGCTCAGCAAGGGTGGTGATGAATTTGCCCTTTCCTGAACCAATCTCGATATGTATTGGGTTTGCATTATGAAAGTAATCCTCAGCCCATCTGCCTATGAATTTTTCAGGCTGTTCAATAAAATTCGGGTGGTTATATACAAAATCCAAAGATTTTGGAGCATTCCTGATTCTCAAAATCCATGGCCTCCTTTAGCTCATTTATTATCAATCCTTTGCCGGTAATATATAATTTATAGCAAAAGATCAATTAATTATGATGTTTGCGCCGTTAAAACTTAAGCAAAATCTATTATACTTTTAATGCCCGGCGTTGTAAATAATATCATGTAAAGTAAAGGATGGAGGTTAAGCAATAAAAAAAGTTGAAGTTAACATGTTTTTTGCTATAATTACTTATGGACTGGATTGTGCTACATAAACACGTTCTAATAGGAACCCGGAAGGAAGGTTTTAATGAAATACAAATTAATAGCAGCTGATATTGACGGAACGCTTGTAAACAATAAAAGGGAAGTTACACCAAAAACAAAGGCCAAAATACATGAAGCAATCGGAAAAGGAGTAATTTTCGCAATAAGCAGCGGAAGACCCATCCAGGGAGTACAGCTTATAACCAGGCAGCTGGAAGCAGATGTTCCGGTTATAACATACAACGGTGCCATGGTTATCACCGGGGAAAGCAGAAAAGTAATATATTCATGCACAATGAAAAGAGAAGACGCTTTGCAGGTGGAAAAACTCGGAAAAGAGAGGAACACAACCATCGCCATCTGGGCTGAGAACCAGTTGTTTGTAAACCGTGCCGATGAACGTGCGGCAAAGTACAGTGAACTTAGCGGTACAGAACCAAAAGTGTATGAAGATATTGAAGAGCTTATAGCTAAAGGAATAAATAAAATTTTATGGTATGATGAAGTCGATCGTATTAATGAGTTTCAAAAAGAGCTGAAAGACATAATAAATCCCACAGTTAATTTTCATACTTCACAGCCGTTTTTCCTCGAATTTGTTGATGTAAATGCTTCAAAAGCCATTGCCCTCGAAAAATTAGGCGAATTTTACGGTATAAAAAAAGAAGAGATGATTGCCATTGGTGACGGTTTTAATGACTTGTCCATGATAGAGTATGCTGGTCTTGGTGTTGCCATGGAAAATGCCCCGGCGGAAATAAAAGAGGCGGCGGATTTTGTAACGCTGTCCAACGAAAACGACGGAGTGGCCTATGTGATAGAAAAATTTATTTTGAACGGGTAGCAAAAGTAATATTTTATTTTTCTGCGATTTGCATGATCTTGATTTTAATCCTGCGGAATAATATATTATTTATGTATATGGGTTTATTATTATGCCCCGGTAAGACTTGAAACAGCGTAACTCTATGAAAATTAAGGATGTATGCCTATGGATAATTTAATAAACTTGATGAAAGAAAAATATCCTACTTTTAGTAAGGGACACAAAGCAATTGCATCATACATTATAAATCACTACGATAAAGCGGCTTTTATGACTGCTGCCCAGCTGGGCAAAGAGGTCGGCGTAAGTGAATCAACCGTTGTACGTTTCCCTTTGGAGCTGGGGTTTGATGGATACCCGGAACTTCAGAAAAAACTTAAAGAACTGATTAAAAGCAAACTGACATCTGTGCAAAGGCTTGAGGTCTCTTCCAGCAGGATAGACAGGGAGAATGTATTAAAAAGCGTTCTTCATTCGGATATGAACAAAATTAAAATGACATTGGAAGAGATAGATGAAGAGAATTTTAATATAATTGTGGAAGAAATCCTTAATGCAAAGCATATTTATATCCTCGGAGTAAGAAGCTCTGCATCGCTGGCAAGCTTCCTGGGCTTTTATTTCAACCTGATTTTCGAAAATGTAAGACTGGTACATACCACAAGTGTCAGTGAAATGTTTGAACAGGTTCTGAATGCCAGGGAAGGTGACGTAGTTATAGGAATCAGTTTTCCGAGATATTCCAGGAGAACGACAAAGGCGATGCAGTTTGTACGAAGGCAGGGAGCTACGGCTATTGCGATTACCGATAATCCAAATTCGCCTTTGGCAAAGTGCGCTAATTATTCCATTTTTGCCAGAAGTGACATGAACTCTTTTGTAGACTCTCTTGTTGCCCCTCTTAGCATTATTAACGCCTTAATTGTTGCCATAGGATTGAGAAAGAAACAACAGATTCAGGATACTTTTGAAAAGCTTGAACGAATTTGGGATGAATATCAGGTTTATGAAAAAGACGAAGAATAGCATATGTATTAAATTCATTTTTTGAGATAAACTTAACTGTAAGACAAAATAACCACAAATGGTGCTGAATCAGATGAAAAACGTAGGTGTGATTGGAGCAGGTGCAGCCGGTTTAATTGCCGCTGGCAGAGCAGCAGAACGGGGGCACCGTGTTTTTATATTTGAGAAGAATAAAATGGCAGGCAGAAAAATACGCATAACAGGGAAGGGAAGATGCAATCTCACCAATGATTGCGATATTAATACCCTTATTTCAAATATACCCGGAAATGGGAAATTCCTGTATTCGTCGTTTAGCCTTTTTTCAAATAAAGATATAATCGAATTTTTTGAAAAAATGGGGCTGCGCGTGAAAGTGGAGAGGGGAAATCGTGTCTTCCCCGAATCCGATAATGCGAAAGATGTAGTTGATGCCCTGTTGAAATATACTTCCGGGCAAAACGTCCATTTCTGTTATCAAAGCAAAGTTGACGATATACTTGTTAATGACGGGCATGTAACAGGTGTAAGGCTCTCGGATGGAACAGACAGGAAGCTTGACGCGGTAATCCTTGCCACAGGCGGGCTATCATACCCGGGTACGGGCTCTACAGGGGACGGATACAGGATGGCGCAAAAGCTTGGCCACACAATAACTTCGCTAAGGCCTTCCCTGGTTCCATTGACGGTAAAAGAAGACTGGGTAAAAGAATTGCAGGGATTGTCTCTGAAAAATACGGCAATTAAACTCATCGACAGGAAGGGAAAAATAATATACAGCGATTTCGGAGAAATGATGTTTACCCATTTTGGCGTATCAGGTCCGGTTATTTTAAGTGCAAGCCGGCATATATTGAAATACGAATACAAGGACGTGTTTCTTTCAATAGATTTAAAGCCGGCTTTATCCGAGGAAAAGCTGGATAGCAGAATTCAAAGGGATTTTAGCAAATTCTCAAGAAAAATGTTCAAAAATTCACTTGATGAATTACTGCCCAATCTTATGATCCCGGTTATTGTTCAATTAAGCGGTATTTCACCCGAAAAACCGGTTAACCAGATAACGAAAACCGAAAGGCATAATTTGGTTTCTCTTCTTAAAAATCTGACATGCGAAATAACTGGAGCGCTTTCCTTTGACGAAGCCATCGTAACAGCAGGCGGAGTCAGTGTTAAGGAAATTGACCCAAAAACCATGGAATCCAAAATAGTGAAAGGCTTATATTTTGCCGGTGAGGTAATTGATGTTGACGCCTATACAGGCGGGTTTAACCTGACTATTGCCTTTTCAACCGGATATACCGCAGGAAACAGTGTTTAGCCAAATATGAAGCCATGCTTTCACCGTGTTGAGGTTTAAAAAACGGAGAATTGGAAAAAATATTTTGAGTATCTTCCAAAAAATATTAAAGCCGTGTGAAAGCATGAAGTTTAATTGGGTCTTGATAACAGTTTCAATTATAATGTGCATACTGCTTATTAGTGTTCAGGTTTTCAGAAGCTACCCTTTAGGTGTGGAAATTCCCGGAGATCCATACCGGGGTAGTCCGTTGTTGCCTTACCAGTCCTTAATAAAGAATGGCAGCATAACACTTGACGTTATTGGGCAGTACAAACCGCATGCCGTAATGCTTTTTAAAAACGGCGATCGTTTCCTTCTTGTTGAACAGTTTCCTATCACAGTTAACTTAACCGACGGCGATGTGTTAGAAGTCTGGGTTATTGAAGAACTCCCGGGCGCTGCGCTGGTAATAAGAAAAACATCTGAAAATATTAAACTTAAATATTCAAGGACGTCAATACCCCTTGAAAAGGGATTGCATCGTATAGCAAAGGTTTTTGCCAAAGACTGATATTATTAAAATCATATAATCATAATGGTTATCCTTGTATTCCCATGCCTGGTTTTATATAATGATAAATGTTGGTGAAAATATCTATCCCTGTTGTTCGGTAGCGGAGGATTATTATGAATGATAATTATGAGTACGGTAGCAAGGATATAGTAAAAGCTGCTATAAGCATGGCTTTAACGGGAACCCGTGATGAAGAAAAACATCTTAAATACCAATACGGAGAAAAGGGAATAAAATGCTGCGCTGTTGATTACGGCGGCGATTTTATATCTTCAATAGTAAAAATTATAGAAAGAGCCGTGGTTTCTGCAAAACGTGAGGGTGTCATTGTGGAAAGCCATGCCGAAGAAGGAGCTGTTGCAGGCGCTACAAGAGAGGCATTGAACCAGATTGCAAATAAGGCAATCGGGCTGAATGTCGGTGGCAAGATCGGGGTTGCTAGGTACCACGATCATGTTGCAGTTTGTGTCTTTTTCGGCATAGGTCTTTTGCATCTGAATGAGATATCAATTGGTGTTGGGCACAGAGTGGTTTAACCGCTGAAAATAAATATATGGAGGAGTTTCCTGTGAAGAATATACAGATAGCAATAGACGGGCCTTCCGGGGCCGGGAAAAGTACAATGGCAAAAATTGTCGCTAAAGAACTGGGAATCCTGTACCTCGATACAGGAGCAATGTATCGCGCAGTGGCATTAAAAGCAATACGTTCAGGGATCAACACAAAAGACAGCCAGGCTCTTGCCGAAATGGTAAAGGATATAGATCTTAAGATCGTATATGAAAATGGTGTTCAAAAAGTTATCCTCGATGGAAACGATGTCACAGAAGAAATACGTACACCGGCAGTTACCGTAGGAGCATCTGATGTGGCAGTAAACCAGGCTGTCAGAGACAAGATGGTGGAACTACAGCGGGAGATTGCCAAAGAAAACAGTGTAATTATGGATGGCCGCGATATAGGAACAAATGTATTGCCGGATGCAGACGTAAAAATATTTCTCACTGCTTCTGTAGAAGACAGGACAAAAAGAAGATATGAGGAACTTAAGGAAAAAGGTACACTGAAGCAAACATTTGAGGAACTGAAACAGGAAATGGAATACAGGGATAAAAACGACAGCAGCAGGGCATATGCACCTCTAAAAAAGGCAGATGATGCTATTTTATTGGATACAACCGGATTTTCGGTTGAAGAATCTGCAAAAACCATTCTTGAAATTATTAAGTCGAGGATTTGATTATGTTTTACAGGTTTGTAGCTTGTTTATGCAGAGTTTTCTTTTCTGTTTTTTATAAGGTTGAATATAAGGGCCTTGAAAATGTACCGGAAGATGGGCCTTTGATTATATGCTGCAATCATATCAGCCTGTTGGATATGTTTTTATTTGCCCATCGTATACCAAGAAAAGTATATTTTATGGCCAAAAAGGAATTGTTCAGTATACCGCTTTTAAACATTGCCATAAAAGCCCTGGGAGCATTTCCGGTGAACAGGGGGCATGGGGATTTGAATGCGGCGAAGACCACTCTGAATTTACTTAATGAAGGCAAGGCTGTAGGGATTTTTCCGGAGGGAACAAGGAGCAAGAAGGCAAAAGGAAGGGCCAGGCCAAAAAGCGGCGCTGTGCTGTTTGCCATTGAGTCAGGTGCCCCAGTTCTTCCCGTAGGTATTTTTGGAGATTACAGGATATTCACAAAGCTCAAGGTAGTGTATGGCAAACCTTTCAGAATTGAATGGAATAAAGGTGAAAAAGCCACAAAATCTGATATGCAGAATATGGCAGAAGAATTAATGGAAAAGATATATTCTCTTGGGCAGGAATAAAGTCGATGAATTCAGGAGGGTGCAAAATGGGTGAAATTATCCTGGCAAAAACCGCAGGTTTTTGCTTCGGTGTTGATAACGCGGTAAAGCTCGCATTCCGGACTTTATCAGAAAATCCAGGTAATACATGTGTGTTGGGAGAGATAATTCACAACAGGCAGGTACTGGAAAGAATGGAGCAACAGGGAGTAAGGGTTGTCCAAGATCCCGGGCAGTTGAACGACGGCGATCATGTTGTTATAAGAGCGCAAGGTATCGGTGAAGATATATATAAAGAACTGAAAAACAGAAATGTAATAATACATGATGCTACCTGCCCTTTTGTAAAGAGAATACATAACCTGGTCAGGGAGAAGCATGCAGAGGGATGTACAATAATTATTGTGGGTGACAGGAATCATCCCGAGATCATAGGTATTAACGGGTGGTGCGGAAACAAAGCCTATGTGGTTTCAAGTACCGAAGAGGTTGAGGATTTGCCTGATTTTACCAATTGTGTCTGTGTTGTTGCACAAACTACAATGAGACCTGAAAAATATAATGAGATTTATGATTTTATTAAGAAAAAGTTTGCAAATACCTTGAAATTTGATACAATATGTAATGCGACTGAAGTACGGCAACGGGAAGCACGCGAAATATCAGGAACAGTTGATATAATGATTGTTATTGGAGGAAAAAACAGCTCTAATACACAAAAGTTATATGAAATATGTTCTGAGAAATGCCCGTTGACATATAAAATTGAAACCGTGGCGGAGCTACCACCATTGGATATTAAGAATATCAACACTATTGGGATTACTGCAGGGGCTTCCACGCCCGACTGGGTAATCAAGGAGGTTATTGAAACAATGGAAGAAATGATGAACAAACATGAGTATGAAAAGTCTTTCGAAGAAGCATTCGAAGAATCCGAAGTAAACAGCCTGCGGGCCGGCGAGGTCGTAAAGGGACATATCATTGGGTACAACCCGAACGAAGTCTTCGTCAACCTTGGTTATAAGGCGGATGGAACGATACCCATGGAAGAATTCCTGGACGATCCGGACTTTGACCCTGAAAGGGATTTGAAGGAAGGGGATGAAATCCTCGTTTATATAACCAAAGTAAACGATGGGGAAGGAAATGTTTCTCTTTCCAAAAAGAAAGTGGATTTAATGGTCGGAATGGAAGAAATTGAAGAAGCTTTCAACGAAAAGAAGCCGCTTGAGGCTGTTGTAAAAGAAGTAGTAAATGGTGGGGTGGTAGCAAACTACAAAGGTGTCCGCGTATTTATTCCTGCTTCACAGATTGCTGAGCATTTTGTAAAAGATTTAAATGAGTTTTTAAATAAAAAAGTTAAATTTGAAATTCTTGAAATGTCCAAGAATAAACGCAGAGTTGTTGGTTCACGGAAGAATGTACTGGAAAAAGAGAAAGCAAAGAAGCTGGAAGAATTCTGGAGCACTGTTGAAGTGGGTAAAGAATATACCGGCACAGTAAAAAGCCTTACTAATTTCGGTGCATTTGTTGATCTGGGTGCAGTTGACGGTTTAATTCATCTTTCTGAATTATCATGGAAGAAGATAAATAAACCTTCTGATGTTTTAAAGGTTGGTCAGAAGGTAACAGTCAGGATTTTAGGTTTTGACAGGGAAAAACAGAAAGTTTCACTTGGATACAAAAAGCCCGAAGACAACCCATGGTTCAATATTGAAAAGAAGTATTCAGTTGGGGACGTTGTTGAAGGCAAAATAATACGTCTGGTTCCTTTCGGTGCTTTCGTGGAATTGGAAGAAGGCGTGGAAGGGCTGGTTCACATCTCGCAAATTTCCAATGTTCATCTGGCTAAACCCGATGAAGTACTTTCAGTAGGCCAGGTTGTAAAAATGAAGGTTTTGGAAGTTAATCCCGAACTGAAAAAAATCAGTCTCAGTATTCGAGATGTAGAGCCAATAGATCCTGTCCGCAACAACAATGATTCTGCTGAAAACCAGGAGGAAGAAGTTCCCACCGCTCACGTTGAAGAAATGAAAACTACAATAGCAGATATTATAAAAGAATAATGGTTTTAGCCGATATAGTATATAAGACCGGATTCTCCGGTCTTATTTCCTATTTGAGCAAACATACGGTTATATTTGAAATACCGGTATTAAGTTTGCAATAACAACAGACAGGTGATACTATTGTTTGACTATGAAGAGTTTAAAAAGGCTTTTTATGAACACTCAAGTATAGACTTAAATCTTTATAAGGAAAAGCAGATGAAGCGCCGCCTGACATCGCTGGTTGAGAGAAACGGATTTACCAGTTTTATGGATTTTTTTCGGGCGACACTCAAGGATCACAAGTTGTACCAATCATTCATAAATTACCTTACGATTAATGTTTCAGAATTTTACAGAAACCCAAATCAGTGGGAAATCTTAAAAAATGTTATATTTCCAATGATAATTGACAGGAAAGGTTCAATTGAAAGAATTAAAATCTGGAGCTCGGCATGTTCCACCGGAGATGAACCGTACACGCTCGTAATGATTCTGAGCAACTTTTTCCCTTTATCCAAAATTCGAATCATTGCTTCTGATATTGATTTGGCGGCAATTGAAAAAGCAAAGCAGGGACTGTACCCTTCAAGAAGCGTCAAAGATCTGCCAAAAGAGTATCTGAACAAGTATTTTACACGCATTAGTGATGAAACTTATAAAATATCGGATGATATCAAGAAATGTGTTGATTTCAGGCAGTTAAACCTTCTCCGTGATCCGTACCCCCAGGAGGTTGACCTTATTGTTTGCCGAAATGTACTGATATATTTTACCGAAGAAGCCAAATCCGATATATATAAGAACTTCAACCGCTCCCTTACAGAGAACGGTATACTGTTCCTGGGCAGCACCGAGCAGATAATCGGGGCAGCCAAATACGGCCTGAAACCTATTTATACCTTTTTCTACCAGAAAGTCCAGAAAGTATAAAAATTTAGGCAAAAAAATATCGAAACATGGTTTCGATATATCATTCAATATTAATAAAAGTATTTTTGAATTTATATAATAGGAGCAAGGAGCATGATTTCTTCATTGGCATTATAGATTGTATCAAACTGTGAAATTGGTAACGGGTTTCTGCCTAATCCGGCTTCAATTGTGAAACCCGGCCTTCTGAATTCTTCAATGAACCAGTCTTTGTATCCTGCATACGCAGCTTCATACGGAGTTTCTGATAATTGGTATCCACTTGCACGGGCAAATATTTCACCTATTTCCCGTGCCCGTGGAATCTGCATGTTTTTATATAGCCAATAAATAACCTCTCCCTGGGTGTGATACGCAATAACAAGTTTGAAATTATGCTGCCTGGTAAAGTTCACCATGGTTTGGGTTTCGGGCTCGGATAATGGGTATGGTCCTCCATAACGGGTTGGGCCAGGGCCGAAAATGCCTAAGGATTCTTCCTGTGCTTTTGCGTCTTCCCAGCTTGCAGGATAATTCCTGTTCAAATCGGTGCCTCTTATATTTGCCTGCCAAACCTGAGAAAAAGGCAATCCTGTCTGGTTCCACTGAAGAAGCTGGCTGTAATATGGATTGTCGGGTTTGAGCCCTTCCAGCACAAGGTTTACACCATCAGGGTTAACCATCGGAATAATGTAAATACTGCTTCTGTTCCAAATTTCACGCACATTATACCCCCTTATGGAATACCCGAAGGCATATGCGCGGCAAAAGTTCTCTATAAATTTCATCAGCAGCGGGGTTGTTATCCATTCAAGGGCATGATGGGCGCCATTATAGTGGACTTCTACGGGGCCCGTACCCAACCTGATATAATACAGATTTCTGCCAAGCACGCTTCTGCCTGCAATACCTGTTTCAATAAACGGGTACCTGGCCTCAAGTCCATCTATATCCATCTCCATGATGTCATAGGTGTAATCTATGTCGGTAAAGACTACGTCAATACCATATGGAACTGTAATAATCTGTCCGACTCTGAGATACAGCGGGTTCACACCTGGATTTGCAGTAAGTATTGCATTAACGGTTGTGTAATATCTTTGAGCAATCCTGTACAAGGTATCACCTGGACGAATTGTATATGTATCGTATCCGCGAAGAAAACTTTGAAAATAATTCCACGTAACAGGACCGACTATCCCGTCAGGTGTAATACCGTTATTCCTCTGAAAATCTGCCACTGCGCGTTGAGTCCGGGCACCGTAAACCCCGTCCACCGGTCCCGGGTTATAGCCGATTCTTGCAAGCAGACTTTGAACAAGCTTCACATACGGTCCCCGGGAGCCAAGCCTTAATGTTTCCATAAAATCACCACACAACGAAAATACCTGCTATAACATCATATTAGACTTACGCAAAATGGTTACAAAGACCGATGACTAATAATTTTTGATATGGTAGAATATTGAGTGCTGAGCCATATAAGAGAATGTTTTGATGAAAATAAGGAATACATCTGGAGGTACTTAAAATGAGGGGGGGTTTTGTGAAAAAAGTAATTCTGGCACCAGATTCTTTCAAGGGTACAATGAGTTCCATAAGAATATGTGAAATCATGGAGAAAGAGATCAAAAACTTTTTCCCTGACTTGGAGATTATAAAAATCCCTGTTGCAGACGGCGGGGAGGGGACGGTTGATTCCCTTGTTCAAGCAGCTGATGGAAATAAAGTTTATGTAAAGGTTAAAGGTCCATATTTCGAAACAATAGATTCTTTCTATGGAATTCTGGCTGACGGAGAAACAGCTGTTATTGAAATGGCGGCTGCGGCTGGGCTTCCACTTGCTGAAAGCAGAAAAAATCCCTCGGCGACAACAACATATGGTGTCGGCGAGCTTATCATGCATGCTGCTTCAAACGGATGCAAAAAGTTAATAATAGGCCTTGGCGGAAGCTGCACGAATGATGGCGGAGCAGGTATGGCAGCTGCTCTTGGCGTTAAATTCCTTGATAATGAAGGAAATGAATTCATACCCGTAGGAGGAACTTTGTCCCGAATCTGGAAAATTGACACTTCGGAGATGCTGGATTTGTCAGACCTTAAAATTACAGCCATGTGTGACGTTGACAATCCCTTGTGTGGTGAAAACGGAGCAGCTAAAATTTTTGGCCCTCAAAAAGGTGCAGATCATGAAATGGCAGAGCTTCTTGACAGAAACTTAAAGCATTTTGCTGATGTTATAAAATCACAGCTTAATAAGGACATTCTTGATATGCCCGGGGCAGGTGCAGCAGGAGGATTGGGAGCAGGAGCCGCTGTTTTTCTTAATGCAGAGCTTAAACGCGGTATAGATGTTGTTCTCGATACTGTGCAGTTTAACACGCTGCTGGACAGGGCAGATATGGTTTTTACCGGTGAAGGGAAAATCGACGGACAAAGCCTTAGAGGAAAAGTGGTTCATGGAGTTGCAGCAAGGGCTAAAAAATATGGAGTCCCTGTTATAGCTGTTGTTGGTGATATTGGTGACGGCATAGAAGAAATATACAATTGCGGAGTATCTGCAATTGTAAGTATTAACAGGGTTGCCGTGCCTTTTGAAATTGCCAGGCACAGAAGCGAAAAAGATCTTGCGCTTACAATGAATACAATTATGAGATTATTAAGCCTTAATTTAAATTGAAATTATAACCAGGTACTTGATAAATTCCGAAAAAGAATATATGATACTGTATGTTTTGATTTTTTGTGGCGATTAGTGTCAATCAAGATTTTAAATGACTTATAAGTTTATAAAAGGGGAAAAATAACTTGCGTAAAAAAAATAATGAAATAGACATGTGCAATGGGCCATTGCTTGGCAAAATTATCATTTTTTCAATTCCGATGATTCTATCCGGTATTTTACAGCTTCTTTACAATGCAGCGGATGTAATTGTTGTAGGGCGTTTCACTGGAAGTACGGCTCTGGCCGCAGTGGGTTCCACGGGTTCACTCACAAGTTTGATAATCAGTTTGTTTATGGGATTGTCAGTCGGAACAAGTGTCGCCGTTGCTCAGTATTATGGTGCCGGAGACTGGAAAAATGTCAGCCAGGCGGTACATACTTCGATCGCAACAAGCATCATCAGCGGCATTATTGTTGGCATAATCGGGTTTTGCATGGCTGAAAGGTTCCTGATTCTGATGGATACTCCAGGTGATGTACTGGATCAGGCTGCATTATACATGCGTATTTATTTTATAGGTGTGCCTGCTTCCATGATCTATAACTTTGGAAGTGCAATACTGAGAGCAGCAGGTGATACAAGAAGACCGTTCATATTCCTGTCTCTATCGGGACTGGTTAACGTTGTGCTGAATCTTATCTTTGTAATTGCTTTTAAAATGGGGGTTGCCGGAGTAGCACTGGCGACTGTTATATCCCAGATTATTTCTGCTGTGTTAATAATTATATGCCTGTTGCAGTTTAACGGGCCCTGCAGGCTTGTTCTGAAAGATATAAAAATTTATCCCGATAAGCTTTGGAAAATAGTAAAAATTGGCCTGCCGGCCGGTATTCAGAGTTCAATTTTCGCTATATCAAATGTATTGATTCAGTCATCAGTTAATTCGTTCGGCTCTGATGTTATGGCTGGAAACTCCGCAGCGTCGAACATTGAAGGTTTTATTTATGTCTCAATGAATTCCATATATAATACGGCGTTGACTTTTACAGGCCAGAATGTAGGGGCAAAAAAATACGATCGTATCAACCGGATACTTGTAATCTGCCTTTTAACAGTCCTGTCAATTGGGCTTGGAATGGGATTTATAGCGCTTATTCTGGATGAACAGCTGTTAGGCATATATGCTCCTAACAATACCGAAGTAATAAAATATGGCATCATCAGGCTTAACATTATAGCCAGAACCTATTTCTTATGCGGTATGATGGAGGTTATGGTCGGAATGCTGAGAGGAATGGGCAAATCATTGATGCCGATGATTGTATCGGTGCTGGGGGTTTGTGGTACAAGAATTACCTGGATACTTCTGATTTTTGCCCAAAACCGTGACCTGACCATGCTTTATGTATCATACCCCGTATCATGGTTTGCAACTTTTGCGTTTCACTTTATAACTTTTCTCATTATTAAAAAGCGGGTTGTAGCAAAAGAAAAGGCATTAGAGGTTCAACCGGTATGATGCGTTAAGAATTTCTTTTGCTTTGGTAAAACTCCCTGTGCTATTTTCAGGGGGTTTTTTTTATTTCAGTAATATAAAATGATAATTATCAATTTGCCTGGAAACAGAAATTTACGGTAAGCAGAAGGTATATTTTCATGCATGTCAAAAGAAAAAATTAAGGCTCTCAGGATACCCTGAGAGCCTTGGTGCGAAAGGCGGGACTTGAACCCGCACGTGCTTGCGCACACTAGAACCTGAATCTAGCGAGTCTGCCAATTCCACCACTTTCGCATGTCGTTCACACGAAACAATGTTAATTATAAAGTGGAGAAACTGGTTTGTCAATAGCAAATCTAAGTTAATTTTTAAGGAAAATCATGTCATTTAATGTTTTTATACCAGTCATTCTCTTCTTTTGTAAGCTGTTTGCCGCCATTGTTGCATCATAAGTTAACCATTTCGTGAAAGAAGCTGATCAGCACAAAGTCTGAAGTTTACAAACAGTACATGTTCTATAAAGTGTTTCAAAAGCCTTGGGCTGACACCAAAAGCATATCGGCAGCTGATTCTATTTGTTCTTTTCTAACCATTCTACTTATTGTATAATTAATATTAAGCATTGTAACTGTTTATGATAATACTTGAACAGTAATTTGACCTTTATATATTTTGGAGAACGGTGTAATAAAGTGGAAGATGCTGAAAACTGGAGGGGTTTTATGAACACTAATGATAAGCCGAAATGGTGGAAAATATTTGGTATTTCTTTACTGATTATTGCTCCGATAACAGCTGTGATCGTAGCTTTAATATTAATGAACAGAAATTCCAAAAGGGATTTTACGATAAAGGTGGAAAAATAGTCTATTAGAAAGGTTTGACATATGCTTCACGAATTTTCGAGGACTGAACTTTTAATCGGGAAGGATGCATTAAACAAGCTAAAAAACAGCAAGGTTGCCATATTCGGAATTGGCGGCGTAGGTTCTTTTGTTGCAGAAGGACTTGTGAGGGCGGGTGTAGGCAAGTTTGTTCTTGTGGATGACGATTTGATTTGCCTTACTAATATTAACCGCCAGATCCACGCAACAAGAAAAACAGTCGGCAAACCAAAGGTTGAAGTAATGCGCGACAGAATCCTTGAAATAAACCCAAAGGCAGAAGTTACGGCTATCAGAAAGTTTTATATGCCCGGGTGCGCCACCGAAATTATCCGGGGCGATGAGGATTATATTGTTGATGCCATTGATACCGTTACTGCAAAGATAGATTTGATTGTTAATGCAAAGAAACTTAACATTCCGGTAATAAGTGCAATGGGAGCCGGGAACAAACTCGATCCCACCAGGTTTGAGGTTACAGATATATATAATACGTCAATATGCCCCCTTGCAAAAGTGATGAGAAGAGAACTGAGAAAACGTGGTGTTGATTCGCTTAAGGTAGTGTATTCAAAAGAAGAGCCTATAATACCCATTGAATCTGAAGAAAACAGTTGTAAAACAGGCTGTGTATGTCCTAAGGGGACCGAACGCAAGTGTACTGCACGAAGGCAGGTACCTGGAAGTATTTCCTTCGTCCCGTCTGTTGCAGGCCTTATTATTGCCGGAGAAGTAATAAAAGATTTGATTAAATAGATAAATTTCATATCTTATTTGCTTTCCATGTTTCTTAATTTTTTTTGATATGGTATGTTTACTTCAGGTAAATTATTATATAATGAAGTTAATAACCGGAATTACATGATTTTTTATAAAATGTAACAATTAACCGTATTAATGGAAGGTGGACAAGTTTGAACAAGGCATTGGAATCATATAAAGAGAGAATCAGGGGGAAAAAGGCGGCGGTTTTAGGATTTGGCGTAAGCAACAGGCCTCTGGCAAAGACCATAGCCCAATGGGGAGCGGACGTAACTGTTTTTGACAGGAAAAATGAAGAGGAGTTTCCGTCAATTTCAGAGTATAAAGATTTAGGAATCAAATTTTCGTTGGGTCAGGGATATTTGGATAATCTTAAAGGTTTTGACATGATATTCAGAACACCGGGTATGAGATTTGATATTCCGGAAATTCAAAGGGAATTGGCAAACGGAGCCGAACTTACATCCGAAATGGAAGTATTTTTTAAGCTGTGCCCGGCAAAAATCTATGCGGTTACAGGAAGCGACGGCAAAACCACAACTACCACCCTGATATATGAAACATTAAAACAGGAAGGATATAATTGCTATTTGGGTGGGAATATAGGCACCCCCTTGATAGATAAGGTTGAGGAAATAGATCAAAACGACAAGGTTGTTCTGGAGCTTTCAAGTTTCCAGCTTCTTACAATGAAAGACAGTCCGGATGTAGCTGTTATTACCAACGTTTCCCCGAATCATCTGGATATACATAAATCAATGGAAGAATACATTGATGCAAAAAAGAATATATACAGGCACCAATCAAATAACGGCAGGGTTGTATTAAATTATGACAATCTGATCACAAGAAGTTTTGTACCCGAGGTAAAAGGCAGGCTGATATTGTTCAGTATAAAAGAAGAATGTGCAACAGGAGCATTCCTTAAAGGAAATACAATTGTCTACCGGGAAGGTAACATGGAAAAAGAAATATTATCCATTGACGATATTAAGCTTCCGGGCATGCATAATGTGGAAAACTATCTTGCGGCAATATCTGCTGTAATACCAGAAGTCAGCACCGGATCAATTATAAACGTAGCCCGGAATTTTGCAGGTGTTGAACATAGGAACGAGTTTGTACGAACAGTAAATGGCGTATCTTTTTATAATGATTCCATAGGTTCAAGCCCTACGCGTACCACTGCAACATTAAAATCCTTCAAGAGAAAGGTTATATTAATAGCCGGAGGATATGATAAGAAGCTGTGTTATGACGAGCTAGGGGAAATAATTCACAATAATGTAAAATCTATGGTGTTGATGGGCAATACCGCTGATAAAATTGAAAAGGCATATAAGGATTATGTTCAAAAAGAAAAGGTTGATCCAATTCCGGTAATAAGGGTTTCAAATATGGAGGAAGCGGTAAATGCAGCCTATAAACTTGCAGCAAGCGGAGATATTGTTGTTTTGTCCCCGGCAAGCGCAAGCTTTGATTTATATTCAAATTTCATGGAGAGAGGTAATCATTTTAAGGAGATAGTACAAAGGTTACAGACGGGCTAATATAGATGTGTCAGTAACTTATGGCGGATGATGCTGCGTTTTAAGCACAACTTAATACAAAATTCCTTAAGGAATACAAGGGGGTTCTTATATGGAGAGTAAAACTATCATGCAGAGTATTGCAGAAAATGTCGGTAAGGTTATGGTAGGTCAAAGCGGTGCTGCAAAGCTAATGGTGGTATGCCTTGCAGCGGGCGGGCATGTGCTTATCGAGGATGTTCCGGGTATAGGAAAGACCACAATGGCAAATGCCCTGGCTAAATCCATAGGGGTGTCCTTTAACAGAATTCAATTTACCCCTGATATACTGCCGTCAGACATTACAGGTTTCTCCATGTATAACCCCAAAACAGGCGAGTTTGAATACAAACCGGGCAGTATAATGAGCAATATTATTCTGGCTGACGAAATTAACCGTACTTCGCCGAAAACTCAGGCCAGCATGCTGGAGGTAATGGAAGAAAGGCATGTCACGGTAGACGGGGTAACATATGATGTACCCGACCCTTTCATGGTTATAGCAACCCAGAACCCGGTGGAGTATATGGGTACATATCCGCTGCCCGAGGCCCAGCTTGACAGGTTTTTAATGAAAATCACCATGGGTTACCCCGACAGTGAAGATGAAGTAAATATTCTTTTCCGTTTCAAGAATTCAAATCCTCTGTATGATCTCACACCCGTTGCTGACCGGAATCAAATTTCAGAATTGCGCAGGCAGGTAAGGGAAGTTCATGTTGAAAGGGCAATAGGAGAATACATTGTTGAAATTGTGCAAAGCACCCGGCGGCAGGAACATGTACTTTTAGGATGCAGCCCGAGAGCTTCCATATATTTAATGCGGGCATCCCAGGCACTTGCCCTTTACATGGGAAGGGACTATGTTGTTCCTGATGATGTTAAAAGCCTGGTTGTGCCTGTTCTTGCCCACCGCATGATTTTACGGCAGGAGGCAAGAATCAGAAAAATTACTTCCGAAAGCATACTTTCTGACTTATTGAAAAATATTAGAGTTCCGGCTTGAGCAGACTGCTGCCGCATCTGTTTAACATAGATTTTCCTGCTGTATTTTATTAAATTTTGAAGGAACCTGAATCTTATGAAAAGAAGTAGGATAAGTTATTTTATATTGCTTTTCTTATCATTCGTGTATATATATTTCGATGGTGGATTTCTTCCGTATACGCTTTTTTATATCATGTTATCACTTCCTGTAGTATCTTTGGCCTATCTGATTATTGTCTTTTATACCTTTAAATACACCGAAAAACTTGTGAAACGGGAGTACCAGAAGGGTGAAATCCTGGATTATACCCTGAGGATTCACAACAATACGCCGCTTTATATTGCATACTTTACCGTATACATGCATATGGAAGGGCAGATGCTTATTAAAGGCATGAAAAATGAGCATATCACGCTTAAGCCTTTCAGTGTTCAGGAGTTTAAATTCAATGTTCCGATTCAGTACAGGGGAAAATATAAAGTGGGAATATCACATATTGAAATTAAGGATTTTCTTAATCTGGTTTCGTTAAGATATCTGCCTGGAGAAACGAAGCAAATACGGGTTTTCCCGCGTATCCTGCCGGTTGAAGAACTGGATATTCCATATGTCAGAATGTCGGAAAATGAATACCTGTCGCAGAACAAAGACGCAGGGCATACTGAGGTCCGGGATATTAGGGACTATAAGTACGGCGACAGTTTCAAAAAAATCCACTGGAAACTGTCATCAAAATATAATAAGTGGCTTGTAAAGGAAACAAATGCATCATCCGAAAAAGAGTTCTGGGTTCTTCTGAACTTATGCAAAATAAATGGAAGCGCCGAGGATGTTTTGCTGAAAGAGGACAGAACTGTTGAGTTTCTTGTTTCCCTAGCCAGAGTGCTATTGAACTCGGGCTTTAACATTAAACTGTGCTTTTACAGATTCGAACAGATATGTCTTACATACTCGGGGAGCAATGGTTTTATGCAGCTTTATGACTTGATGTCATTTATCCCGTTTGACCAGGATGCAGATTTTAATGATATTATGAACCAGTTTGCTGACAATATGCCTGAAAGGCAAAGCGTAATGATCTTTTCCCCGGTGGTGGACGAAAGACAGCTTGACTGTTTTAATAAAATGGCTGCAAACGGCCACGATGTTTCTTTATTTTATTGCGATGTGGAAGAGAGCGAAATAAAGAAAGATGTTGAAACAGCCCTGGAAAAAGAATTGCCCGAGCTTGGAATAAGGACGGTTGACCTGTTGAAAAATGTTTCAGGGACTGAATATGATCCTGTGTTCGAAATCCGACAGGCTTGAGAATTATGCTGATCGTGTGGCAGCATATTGCTTCCGAAAGGAGTTCAGGGAAGGAAACCATCAGTAGTGTACGGGAAGGGACGAATATATGAAAAAACGGTATTTTGATTTTTTATCCCTGGTAATTACAGGAATTTTATACGTTTTTTCTGTTTTAAGAGTAACAATAATTCCAATGCATGCTCCGGTTAAACCGTGGCAGATGCTGTTGTTTGCGACAGGAGCTTTACTTTTTTATTGTCTTGTAAATACAAAAGCCGGCCGTATAGTATTTCTGTCTGCGACAGGCGTGGGACTTGCCTATGTCGCATTTTTAATATACAGAAACGGAATTTCAAATATCCCGGTTACCCTTGCACCCGCCATAAAGCTGATAAATGTTATGATCCAGGTTGGAACCGGCTATTACGACAATACAATACCCTACTCTTTACTTATGAAAGCTTTAGGGGCGTATTCCCTGCTTGTTGCTTTGCCGGTTTACTATTTCTTAATCAGGTATTTCAGGTTTTATTTGCTTTTTACACCGGGACTGGTTGTTTTTATGACTGTGTGGGGGCTTATAAGGTATGTGGACAGGCTGTCCTTTTTCATTTTTATTACTGTTGCAATTATATGCTATATAAGACATGTATACCTGGTAAATATGAAAAAAAACCGGAGTAAAGCTGTAGATGCAAGCATGTTTGTTTATTTCGTCCCGGTTGCTGTTGCTGTAATTCTTCTTGCAGTTTCGGCTCCTGTAAATGAAAAGCCGATAGAATGGCCGTGGCTTGATGATAAGATATATAATTTCTGGTGGGACATGAAAAAGAAACTCACAATTGACAGGTACGACAACTTTTCGCTTGCAAATACCGGTTTTGGTGATCCTTACCGTTTGGGCGGGCCGGTTTATCCGGATGACACCCCGATTCTGTTTGTGAAAGCACCTACACGTGTTTACTTAAGAGGTGCTGTTTACGATACATACACAGGCACAGGATGGGAAAAAACAGAAAAAAGCAAGGAGCTGTATCTGGAAGACAGGATTTACGATCACAGGGAACTGTCATACGGATGGAAAGCAACCTCCATGGTATTTGGCTTTTTAACTGCTGAGGAGTATGATCAATACCTGCTGAACCAGGAAGTATCGTCGGTAATTAATGATTTTTCAACGGAAGAATTTGTTGAATTTCTGCAAATGCAATCAAAACCCCGGGTTTTAGCAAAGCTTTTTCCAGAAGAGAAACTTTCGGTAGAGCATCTGCAGGTAAGGACAAAGTCATTGTTCACCCCGCTCAAAATGTTTGTGCCAATTACGGGTATTCCCACAAATATATACACCCTGAATGAGGGCGTGGAAGGTATATTCCTGTCAGATAAGAGGCTGCGGGGTGGCACTTATTATGATATTAATTATCTTCAGCCTGCTTATGGCATGAGGGAGATTGAGAATCATTTCAATCTCAGCAGACCTGGCTTGTATGCAGAGTTTAATGATTATCTGGAAAGATTTATTGAAGAACACGAAGATCATGATAATCAAGGAGGATTTAGTCAGCAATTATATTACGTGCTTGATATTTATAAACTGCTTGAAAGATACAGTGAAGAAGTATACAGCCTTTATACCGGCATACCCGATGGAGTTCCCGAAAGGGTTATAGAACTGGCAAACGAAATTACTTCTTCATACACTACTGCTTATGCGAAGGTTAAGAGCCTTGCAAATTATTTGCGGGAAAATTATCATTATACACTCAACCCGTCATATCCGCCATCCGACCGGGATTTTGTAGACTATTTTCTGTTTGAAGGTAAAGAAGGGTACTGTTCATATTTTGCCAGTGCTTTGTGCGTAATGACAAGGGCAATAGGAATACCGTCAAGGTACGTGGAAGGATTTTTATTACCCGAAAAATCCGGCAGGGATAATAGTTATCTGGTTACAAACCAGAATGCTCATGCATGGGTCGAAGTTTATCTTGAGGGGGTTGGCTGGGTTACATTTGAGCCCACTCCGCCGATGGCCAATGCAATGAACTATTATGTAAGCCTTCGCGATACAGGAACGGGTGAGAGCTCGTATGTTCCTGATATGTATGAGGAATATGAGCCAGAAGATTCCTCACCGAATATTTTTATACCCGGAAACGGAGGAATTATATCAGATTCCCCTGTAATAACGGCCAAAACAATACTTGTTTTTGCAGTTGCTTTTGTGCTGGCTGTTATAATACTGAACAAATTATTTATACTTGCAAGGTGGGTTATACTTCATTTTATTTCATCCAAAAAGAGTATCATCATGTCATACCGCTATTCCATATCTTTATTGTCCCAGGCGGGGTGCATTTTACAACCCGGTCATACACCCAGGGACTATGCAGAAATAATTGATGAACGTTATCAGTTTAAATGTATGAACATGTCTGACATGGTGGAATTATATTATAGTGTAAGATTTGGCTCCCACGATGCAGATAAAAGGACTGTGAAGCGTGTTATATCTTTTACTTCGGAAGTGAAAGCAAAAACAGGCAAAAATATGTATTTTATTAAAAGATTTTTATACAGGAACCTATTATTTAAAGGATAAACAATACGTGGCAATATTCGACTATATTTTTATTGACATTTACTCATACATTGACTTAGAATGGGTAAAGTAATGCGCAGGGAGTGAAATAATGACACAGAAACGTGAAGATATAAGGAATATTGCCATCATTGCCCATGTAGATCATGGTAAAACAACACTGGTTGATGCAATGCTTAAGCAAAGCGGTATTTTCAGGGCCAACGAGAAGGTTGTTGAACGGGTACTGGATTCCAATGAACTGGAAAGAGAAAAGGGAATTACCATTATGTCCAAGAATACAGCCATCTCATATAAAGGAGTCCGTATTAATATAGTGGATACCCCGGGACACGCTGATTTTGGCGGGGAAGTGGAACGTATCCTGAAGATGGTCGACGGTGTTCTTTTGCTGGTGGATGCATATGAAGGACCGATGCCCCAAACTCGCTTTGTTTTAAGAAAAGCATTAAGTATGAATTTGAAACCGATAGTTGTAATAAATAAAATCGACCGTAAAGAGGCTCGTCCTGAAGAGGTAATTGACGAGATTTTTGACCTTTTTATTGAACTGGAAGCAAGCGATGAACAGCTTGATTTCCCGGTAGTATATGCTTCAGGACGTGATGGAGTGGCATTCCATAAGATCGGTGAAGATTCAACAGATTTAAGGCCGCTGTTTGACACAATTTTGAAGTATGTTCCTTCACCCGGCGGAGATATTAATGCTCCTTTCCAGCTGTTAATATCCAGCATTGACTATGATGATTACGTTGGAAGAATTGCCATCGGGAAAATTGAACGCGGAGCCATAAGCAAAGGCGACAAGGTAGTTGTGTGCCGGAAGGACGGTCAGATAGAGCCTGTTAAAATTGGTTCTGTTCAAATTTTCAGCGGGTTAAACAGAATTGAAGTTGAAAGGGCCCAGGCCGGGGAAATAGTATGCATAACAGGATGTGATGATATAACTATAGGAGATACAGTATGTGACGCTGAACATCCAGAACCGTTGCCATTTGTTGATATTGATGAGCCAACAATATCCATGCAGTTTCTTGTTAACAACAGCCCTTTTGCCGGAACAGAAGGCACTTATGTAACATCCAGGCACTTAAGGCAGAGGCTGTTCAAAGAAATGGAAACGAACTTAAGCCTCAGGGTTGAAGAAACCGACTCACCGGATAATTTCAAGGTGTCGGGAAGAGGTGAACTGCACCTGTCAATCCTTATTGAAACCATGCGGAGAGAAGGTTATGAATTTCAGGTATCGAAACCAGAAGTAATTACAAAATACATTGACGGCGTATTACATGAGCCGATGGAATACCTGGTTGTTGACATACCTGAAGAATATATGGGGCCTATAATGGAAGAACTGGGAGCAAGAAAAGGGGAAGTTGTTAATATTCATCCTCCCGGTCAGGGTTTTATCAGGCTGGAATTCAAAGTACCTGCACGGGGCTTGATTGGTTTCCGTTCCAGGTTTTTGACGACAACCAGGGGAAATGGTATAATGAATCATGTTTTTAATGGGTATGAGCCGTTTAAAGGAGAAATCAGGGCTCGGGATCGCGGTTCCCTGATTGCATCAGAAACAGGCGAAGCCGTACCCTATGGATTGTATAATGCCCAGGAGCGCGGTACTTTATTTATCGGTCCCGGAGACAAGGTATATGAAGGCATGGTTGTAGGAGAAAGCTCCAGGGTTGATGATTTGGTTGTAAATGTTTGCAAGAAAAAACATGTTACAAATATGAGGGCCGCAGGTTCGGATGAAGCACTGAGACTTGTGCCGCCGAAAATTTTAAGCCTTGAAGCATGCCTTGAGTTTATTGCCGATGACGAGCTGATAGAGGTAACTCCTGAACATATAAGGCTAAGGAAAAAGATTCTTAGTGCAGTATTAAGGGCTAAGGAAAAGAAAAAGGAGAAAGATACTATTTAAAGCATGGGAAGGTGATCCTATGTCAAAACAGGGTAAAAAGAAGAAAAGACGGTTTCTGAGGTTTTTGATATTTGTTGTAATATGCATGGCACTGTTTTTTTCATCGGCGTATGTATCCTACACCTATCTGACCAAATATGGAATAGAATATGTTTCAACAGGTACTATTGAGATACCGAAAGAGGAACAGATTGAAATAGAAATACCTGAAGGCTATAGTACCGCTGAAATTGCGGCATTGCTTGAGAGAGAAGGATTTGTTGAATATCCGTGGCTGTTCAGGTTTCTTTCCAGACTTAACGGTTACGATGGCAAATATAAAGCAGGCAAGCATATTATAAGCAAAGAATTGAACTATGAAGGACTTATGCTGGTACTGACCAGCAACCCTGCTTCCAATCCGACAAAGGACATAAGGATACCTGAAGGCTTTACCGTGGTTGAGCTGATAGATTATCTGACTGAAAGAGGTTATGTCGACAGGGACAGGTTCGAGTCATTATGTAAAACGAAAATCAAGAAGTATAAATTCCTCGAGAATGTACCCGATCGGAAATACCCGCTGGAAGGGTATTTGTATCCTGATACCTACAAAATTGAAGTGGACTGGACCGAAGAAGAAATCGTTGACAGGCTTCTAAGGGAATTTGATTCCATTTTCAAGCCTGAGTACTATGAGCGCGCGGAAGAACTGGGAATGACGGTTGATCAGGTTGTAACCCTGGCGTCCATTATTGAAATGGAAGCAAAATATTTGAGCGACTACAAAAAAATATCCAGTGTGCTTCATAACAGGTTAAAAAGTAAAACATACCCTTACCTGCAGGTGGATGTAACTCTGCAGTATGCAAGAATTATGGCGGGACTTGGCAGAATCCAGATTCTAACAAACAAGGACAAAGAAATAGACAGTCCGTACAACACATATACAAATGAAGGGCTTCCTCCGGGGCCTATCTGTTCGCCGAGGGTGGAGGCCATAGAAGCAGCTTTGTACCCGGAAGACACAAATTACTACTTCTTTTTCGCAACACCCGATGGAGAAGTTATATATAATGAGACACTTGCCGGGCATAACAGGGATCTTGCAAAATATGGGATGAATTAGGTTTGTACTGTTTGGGAGTGCATTTTGTTGGATAACGAAATTACTTATCCTCATATTAACAGTTTTCTGGCTGATATTTTTGAACAGCCCGATCCACTGCTGAATGAAATGGAAGTATATGCCCGGAAGGCTTATATTCCCATTATACAGCCTGAATCAGCACAATTGCTGAAAATTCTCTGCCATATTTCAAAGCCCGAAAGGATACTTGAAATCGGGACAGCCATTGGTTATTCGTCAATTATACTTGCAAAGTCAATGGCTGAGTGTGGTGTAATAGATACTATTGAAATAAATGAGGATATGATTGAAAAGGCTTCCGGGTATATAAAAAGGGCAGGATTTGATAAGAAGATACGGATTTTGCATGGCGATGCGGCAGAAGTGCTCCAATGCCTTAGCACACCGTATGATTTTATTTTTCTTGATGCTGCGAAAGGCCAATATATTGATTTTTTGCCATACTGTTTAAAGCTTCTTAAACCAGGCGGTATTTTCATTACCGATAATGTTCTTTACAGGGGTATGGTGGCAAAGGACGGCTTTATTGAACACAAGCATCGGACAATAATAGTTAAACTCAAAGAATACCTTAAGCTTTTATGCCGGAATGATGAGTTAATTACAAGCATAGTTCCTGCTGGCGATGGAATTGCAATATCTGTAAAAACCCGAGTATAAAAAAGCTGAATATACGTTTCTGGTTAATGCTTTGTCACTTCTTTTTCATCCGCTAAAGGAGAGATATTATGAATATAGAGCTTCTTGCCCCTGCGGGCAATCCGGAAAAATTGAAAATGGCCATTATATATGGAGCAGATGCGGTATACCTGGCCGGGCCCAAGTTCGGTTTAAGAGCTGGTGCAGGCAATTTCACGCTGGAAGAAATGAACGAAGGTATAAAATTTGCCCATGAAAGAAACAGGAAAGTATATGTTACAATGAATATTCTGCCTCATAATGAAGATTTTGAAGGAATTGAAGAATATGTAGCCATGGTCTCGGATGCAGGAGCAGATGCCATTATAGTATCGGATTTGGGTGTGCTGTCCGTGGTGAAGGAAGTTAATCCTTCCATGCCCGTTCATATAAGCACTCAGGCCAACGTCACAAACCACAGAAGTGCAATGATGTATAAAAAGCTTGGCGCATCAAGGATTATTGCAGCAAGGGAACTGTCTCTCAAGGAACTGTCTTTTATACACCAGGAAGTTCCTGATATCGAGCTGGAAGCCTTTGTTCATGGTGCCATGTGTATTTCATATTCGGGCAGATGTCTTCTAAGCAGTTTTATGTGCGGCAGGGACGCAAACCGGGGTGATTGTGCCCAGTCATGCCGGTGGAAATATTACCTGATGGAGGAAAAACGTCCGGGAGAATATTTCCCTGTAATGGAAGATGAAAGAGGGACATTTATATTAAATTCGAAGGATTTATGCATGATAGAGCATATTCCCGAGCTTATTGCGGCAGGAGTTACGAGTTTTAAGATTGAAGGCAGGATGAAAAGTTCATTCTACGTCTCAACTGTGGTACGTGCTTATCGCATGGCAATAGATTCATATTTAAGTGATCCGGAAAATTATGTATTCAGGCAGGAATGGCTGGAAGAAGTATCGAAAGTAAGCCATAGAAGCTTTACTACGGGTTTTTTCTTTAGCAAGCCGGGCCCGGAAAGCCAGAATTATGGAACAAGCAGTTATATTCAGAGCAGAGAGTTTGTCGGTATAGTGCTTGAATACGATGAGAAGGAAAAAACAGCGCTGATAGAGCAGAGGAACAGGATCTTTTCAGGCGACGAGATTGAAATTATGCAGCCAAACGGTCATGACATATGCCTTAGGGTAACCGAAATGCATGATATTGAAGGCAATCGGATTGACAGCACTCCACATCCTCAAATGAAGTATTTTTTGAAAGTACCTGAACCAGTTATGCCGGATTCAATACTCAGAAAAAAGATATAAGGGAATTGCCCGTGGAAAAGTTGGAATTAATTTACCCCTGTTCTCATAAGATTATAAAAAAGAGAACAGGGGTTTTTATGTCCTTCTGGGGTACGCTTATAAACCATTTTTTAGTTGCTTTCGGTGTTGTATTCGGAGCAGGGTGTTTCTCAGGCATAGCAGCAGTAATAAATGACAAGCCGCCCATGAAAGCCATGGAGGACATGTCATCCTTTGTAAAGGTTTGGGCAATAGCGATTGCACTGGGTGGTTCCTTTGATTCTCTTGAAGTATTTGAAAAGGGAATTTTCCAGGGACAGATAAAGCTGTTGATACGCGAAGTTGTTTATATAGTTGTAGCGATTATAGGAGCCAATATAGGAGCTTACGTTATTAAATTGATTTCCTTCATTGGTAACAGAATGCCATGAGCAAAAAAAGCATTCCAACCATGTTTCTTACAGGCCTTATACTGGGGCTGATAACCGGTATGCTGCTATGGAATATCCTGCTGTCAGCAAAAATAGATAATCTGTATAAACGAAGCAGGTACCTGGAGAGCATTGCCGAAGATTACAGAATAA
The DNA here is from genome assembly GCA_036562185.1 of Thermoclostridium sp. Taxonomy (GTDB): domain Bacteria; phylum Bacillota; class Clostridia; order DSM-8532; family DSM-8532; genus Thermoclostridium. The sequence goes on along the minus strand of DATCKN010000061.1, from coordinate 50,295 downwards.
AACTGGAGAAACTGGAACAGTCCCAACCTGAAAAAGAACTTATACTAAAAGACATTTCAGTACAGATTGATATTGAGGATGTACTTGATAAAATGGTCCTGGAACAGGCGGTTAGACAGAAATATGACGTATTGCTGGGTAAAAAAATCAGTGATATAGATTTGGATTTGGTGATTGAAGTTGTGGACAAAAGAATTTTTGTTACCGAAAAACACCAGTACCAGTTGTCGGTCAGCAGGGTGGTACTGTCATCAACCCTTAGCATAAATTTATCGGCAAGGGAAATATCACTGGATTAGGGGTTGAAAATTTTTCTGAAATCTTGATTTTTTATATGGAATTAATTATATTCTATTTAATAAAACATTCACGTTGGAGGGGGTTTAACAATGGCATTTTTGGATGATTTAAAGAAAGCTACGAAAAATATTGCTCAAAAAACCGGAGATATGGTGGAAATTTCAAAACTTAATTTAAGCATTTCACAGGAGAAGGATAAAATAAACAAAATTTACACTGAAATTGGGCAAGCAGTGTATGAGCAATATAAAGCAGGCAATGATGTCGGCTTTGGCGATAAATGCGCTGTCATTGCCGAACATCAAAAAGCAATAGAAGAATTGCAGCAGAAAATTCTTGAGCTGAAAAATGCAAAGAAATGCTATTCATGTGGAGCTGAGGTAAGCGTAGACGTTGCATTTTGTCCTCAATGCGGAGCAAAACAATAATTCATGCAAAATTATCATTGTGTAAATTTCAAAATGAAACGGTTTTTCAGGCTGACCCTGAAATGCTTTCATTTTGAATAATACTAAGGTTAATGCAAATGACAAAGAAAGAGCTCAGGAAGAAAGCAAAAGAAATCCGGGATTCCATAAGCGTGGAACTGGTTAACCGGTTAAGCGGTATTATAAATGAGAAAGTATGCAATCATCCGTGGTTTGTGCAGAGCAAAACGGTTTTTGTTTATGTATCTGCCGGAAACGAGGTAAAGACCACCGGTATCATTGAAAAAGCCTTGAAAACGGGCAAAAGAGTATGTGTACCAAGGGTAATACCTCGCGATAAAATGGAGGCCGTGCCCATAAAAAATATTGAAGGGGATCTTCAACTTGGCTTTTTCAATATAATGGAGCCAAAACCTCATTTATCTCCTGTTGATGAAAAAGAAATAGATCTGGTTTTAGTACCGGGGCTTGTTTTCGACAGGAAAGGATTCCGCATTGGATACGGCGGCGGATATTACGATAAATTTTTATCCAAAATATCAGGTGATTGCAGGACAATGGGCATTGCTTACAGTTTCCAGGTGGTTGATGAACTGCCGGTGGAAGACCATGATATGAATGTGATGGCAATTGTTACAGAAAGCGAGCTCATTGCTCCGAAGGAGAAAAATGTCGGAACCGGATAATCTGGCAAGAAAGACCAATTATTTGGTATTTGCCTCAGTTTTGTCATACCTTATATTGCAATTGGTTTTTGAATTTATTTTAGGCGAGGAATGGATTGAAAATTACATATATTTATTCCTTGCCTTTATTCAGCTTCTGGTTATTTTAATGCCGGCTCTGCTGTTCGTCGGATGGCAGAAACTGAGCTTTGTCCATGTATTAAGGATAAAAAGCATATCAGTCCATGAAATATTGCTCATTGTTCCGATGGCGATATTATCCGGCATTGTTGCCTCTGTACTCAACTCGCTGCTGATCTATTTTCTCGGAAAGAATTACCCGGTACCGACAGGTGGGGTGCCGATTCCTGAAAATATTCGCGAATTATTTGTTCAAATTGTTGTTGTGGCATTAATTCCGTCGATATGCGAGGAAATATTCTTCAGAGGGGTTATTTATCATGCCTTTAGCCAAATGGGTGTATGGACGTCTATTATAATCACTTCGTTATACTTTTCGCTTTTTCACTTTGATATCCGGAATTTATTAGGTCCTTTTTTTCTTGGAATTCTGATAGCATGGTACTGCTACAGGACAGGTTCGATTTTTGCAGGCATAATTGCGCATTTTGCCAACAATTTAATGTTTGTACTCATGAACTGGTTTACCAGAAAAACAGGGAATGAGGCATTAAACCTGACACCCGAAATTATTGAAACCCTGATTTCTTTTTCTTTATTGATTGGTGTTATTCTGATGATTTTGCTTAAGGCTTTTTCAGCGTTAACAAGGAAAAAGGCGGTTAATGCGGCAGATGACGGTGGGAAATTACCACTGTTGTCTATAATTCACTGGCCTGTATGCCTGTTTTGTATTATTTACATGGTAATAAGTTATCTGATCATTGCAGGATGAAGTTTGTCCTGTTTACAGTGTAAATTTTCGAAGCATTGGAGTTCAAAGTTTAATTCACCTGAACGATTTTGTAGTATAATAATAATAAAAAAGGATCGGATTTTTTACTATATTGTAAAAATTTAAAAGGGAGTGGATTTTTATGCAAATATATTTATGCTTTCCCGGAGGAAAACACAAAGCCCTTACAATGAGCTATGATGACGGGAAAATTCAGGATAGAAGATTGGTAAGCATTTTTAACGAATATGGCATAAAAGGAACATTCCATATAAATTCATCCTTGTTTGACCAACCTGAGAGAGTATCGGCGGATGAGGTTAAGGAATTATACAAGGGGCATGAAGTTTCTGCCCATACCTGTACCCACCCGACAATAGCTAGATGTCCTAAAGAGCAGATAGTACAGGAGCTCTATAATGACCGTGTAAACCTTGAAAATATTGTAGGTTATCCAATACGCGGCCTGTCTTATCCCAATGGTTCGCATAACCAGCAAATCAGAGATGTTCTGCCGCATCTTGGATATGAGTATGCCCGTACTGTCGAAGAGACAGGAGGGTTTGGCCTGCCCGAGGATTTTTTCCGCTGGAAGGCCACATGCCATCATAACCATGGCCTTATCGAACTTGGAGAAAAGTTCATTAATCTTAAAAAGAAACAGTATTTATATTTAATGTATGTATGGGGCCACAGTTATGAGTTTGATAATGACAATAACTGGGGTTTGATTGAAAATTTCTGTAAAATGGTAGGAAACAGGGACGATATATGGTACGCAACTAACATTGAAATAGTGGACTATTTAAAAAGCTATGAACTGTTAAAATTTTCAGCTTCAATGAAATTTGTTGTAAATCCTTTGGCACATTCGGTATGGTTAAGTGTGGGAGGAGAAATAATTGAGGTTAAAGGCGGAACACGGGTGGATTTTGTGTAAATCCTGCCAGTGGGTGATATATATTCATTATTCGCCTGTTCATTATTGCAGGTTCGGGCTTGCCATAACCGAACTGCACGGATTTTACAGGTGAACGCCTGTTTCCGTCAGCCGTTTATTTCAGGTGCCGTATTTTTGAATTACTTGCGCAATACTTCTCATTACTATAATATTTATATTAGAGATAAACAGATTTTGTGTAAGGGTAACAAATTAAGGGTAAATTAAAAAGAAATACTTATTTAAACGGAGAATGATATGGGTTCTTTTGTTCATCTGCATGTACATACTGAATATAGCCTTCTTGACGGGGCAAACCGTATTGGACCTCTTGTAAAGAGGGTTAAGGAACTGGGTATGGACAGTATTGCTATAACCGATCATGGTGCTATGTATGGGGTTATAGACTTTTATAAGGCGTGCAAAAAAGAAGGCATAAAGCCTGTTATAGGCTGTGAGGTATATACTGCCGCCCGTACAAGGTTTGACAAAGATGCAAGGCTTGATTCAGAACATGGGCATTTGGTGCTGCTTGTAAAGAACAACACCGGATACAAGAATCTTATGAAAATAGTTTCTGCTGCGTTCACAGAAGGGTTTTACTATAAGCCGAGAGTTGACATGGAACTGTTAAGCAAATATCATGAAGGGTTGATCGGCTTAAGTGCCTGCCTTGCAGGAGATATACCCGCTGCCATTTTGAGCAATAACTATGATAAGGCTAAAAAACTGGCAATACAGTTTGAAAATTTGTTCGGCAAGGGTAATTTTTATCTTGAGCTTCAGCATAATGGAATAGAAGAGCAAAAACTTGTAAACCAAAGCCTTATAAAATTGTCGCAGGAAACAGGAATTCCATTGGTTGCCACCAACGATGTCCATTACCTGAGGAAAGAGGATGCCAGAGCGCAGGAAATCCTTATGTGCATACAAACTGCAAAAACCATTGAAGATGAGGACCACATGCAGTTTGAGACAGATGAACTGTATCTGAAATCTCCCGAGATAATGCAGGAGCAGTTCCAGCATTGTCCCGAAGCAATTTCGAATACAGTTAAAATTGCACAGATGTGCAATGTTGAACTGGAGTTTGGAAAACTTCACCTGCCCAGGTTCGATGTTCCGGGCAATGAAGATGCTTTTGAATATCTAAAGAAACAATGCATGAAGGGGTTTGAAAGGAAATACGGCAATAACCCGAAGCTTCTGGAACGGCTGAACTATGAGCTTTCAACCATTAAAAACATGGGTTATGTGGATTACTTTCTTATAGTATGGGATTTCATCCGCTTTGCCAAGGAAAACAAAATAATGGTAGGACCGGGGAGGGGGTCTGCGGCAGGAAGCATGGTTTCATACTGCCTGGACATTACAAATGTTGATCCCATACGTTATGACCTTATTTTCGAACGTTTTTTAAACCCCGAGCGCATCAGCATGCCCGATATTGACATTGATTTTTGCTTCGAACGCCGTGGAGAAGTTATTGATTATGTTGTCAATAAGTATGGCAAGGACAGGGTGGCTCAGATTATAACATTCGGAACATTGGCAGCACGTGCTGCGGTAAGGGACGTTGGCCGCGCCCTTGCAATTCCATATGCAGAAGTTGACAGGATAGCCAAAATGATACCCATGCAGCTGGGGATGAGTATTGAAAAGGCTCTGGAAATAAGCAGCGAGTTAAGAAATGCTTATGAAACAGATCCAAGGACTCATGAACTGATCAGCACTGCCATGCTCCTTGAAGGAATGCCCAGGCATGCTTCTACCCATGCAGCCGGTGTTGTAATTTCAAGCGAGCCTGTAACTGAATATGTTCCGCTGTATCAAAGCGAAGGAAATATATGCACACAGTTTCCTATGACTACCCTGGAGGAACTGGGTCTTTTAAAGATGGATTTCTTAGGCTTAAGGACCCTTACAGTAATCAGGGATACTGTAAAAATGGCGGAAGAAAACCATGGAGTTAAAATAGATTTGTACAATATAAACATGAACGATCCCGAAATATACCAAATGATCAGCCGAGGTGAAACACTTGGCATATTCCAGCTTGAAAGCTCGGGAATGACACAGTTCATGACCGAATTAAAACCGTCATGCATCGAAGACATCATAGCAGGTATATCCCTCTACCGTCCGGGGCCGATGGATCAGATACCCAGGTATATCAGAAACAAAAAAAATCCCGAGAATATCAAGTATGCCCATCCTTTGCTTGAACCCATATTAAACGTTACTTATGGCTGTATGGTATACCAGGAACAGGTAATGCAGATTGTAAGGAGACTGGCGGGGTATTCTCTTGGCAGAGCTGATTTGGTTCGCCGGGCCATGGCAAAAAAGAAAAAGGAAATAATGGAAGAAGAACGCCAGAAGTTTGTCTACGGCGAAACAGATTCGGAAGGGAATGTACTGATCCCCGGTGCAATACGCAATGGTGTGGATGAAAAAACAGCAAATGAGATATTCGATGAAATGATGGATTTTGCAAGCTATGCATTCAATAAGTCCCATGCTGCAGGGTATGCTGTTATAGCTATTCAGACTGCATACCTGAAGCATTATTATCCTGTGGAGTTTATGGCTGCCCTGTTAAACAGTTTCCTGGGATCACCCAATAAAATATCCCAGTATGTTTTGGAATGCAAACGTATGGGGATTCAGGTACTGCCGCCCGACATTAATGAGAGCGGGGAAAGGTTTACAGTAAGTAACGGAAAAATTCGTTTCGGGCTGACTGCGGTTAAAAATGTCGGCAGTAACGTTGTGAAACAGATTATTGCCGAGAGAAATAAAAACGGTCCGTATAAAAGTTTTCCCGACTTATGCGAGAGGGTGGACAGCAGGGATTTAAATAAAAGATGCATTGAAAGCCTGATAAAAAGCGGTGCCTTTGATTCATTTAAAGTATATCGTTCAAGACTGATGAATTCATATGACAAAATTATCGAAAATATAGCCAACGAACGAAAAATGAGGATGGAAGGCCAGATGTCCCTGTTTGATATTGCTTCTAATACGGGTGTATCGATAGTTCATGAAATTCCGTATCCCGACATGGAAGAGTATGATTTCAGGTTATTGCTTGCAATGGAAAAAGATGTACTGGGCCTGTACGTATCAGGGCATCCGTTAAGCGAATTTGAAGAAGATATCAGAAAAGGGGTTACACTGTATTCTTCGGATTTAATTGTGGAAGAGCAGGATTCAGGGCATGTAAATAGCAGGTTTTCCGATGGTTCGTTTGCCCGGATAGCAGGTATTATTGCCGATATAAAAACCATTACAACCAAAAGCAATCAGTTGATGGCTTTTGTAACGGTGGAAGACCTTACAGGCCAGATGGAGGTAATAGTTTTTCCCAATACCCTGGAGAAATATGGTGAGTTGATAAAAACCGAATTACCTGTATGGATAGAAGGCAAGTTAAGCATAAGGGAAGATGAACAGCCCAAGATACTTGTTGAAAGCATTAGACCGATAGTTAAAGGACAGGGTATTTCCAATGCTGCGGAAAAAAATCAAGGCAAAGAATCAAATAATTCAACCAATGAGGGCATAGCTGTTTATAATGCCAAAACCGTGGATGAAGACAATAGCAGCGGTCCGGGCACCAGGAAAAGCGGGGAAAAAGAGAATTGTGGTATGAATGGGCTCAGCCCGGAAAAATACCGGAATTTTATAGAATATATTAAAGTTCGGATACCTGCAGATGCAACACGGGAAATTATTTCTGCAGTATGCTCCCTTCTGAAATATTTCGAAGGAACAAATCCGGTATACCTGTATTACAATGGTTCGGTCAATAAGAAATACCATGTCTTCATTTGCGGTACGTTATTGGATGAACTTAAGAACCTTTTGGGCGAGGAAAATGTAAAATTTGAGAAAACTGCTCTCTAACTTAGTGGTTTGCGACTTGCGTTTTATAGGAAAATAATATATATTAATATCGGGTAAATATCTATAATGTAGTAAACGACAAGCATAATGCTTAATGGTGTCCTAAGGAACCTATGAACCTGAATTGGCAGGGGGGAAAGTAATGTGGACTGTTGTATATATGGCTCAAAATAAAGAAATTGCGGAAAAATTAAAATCAGTTTTGGAAACCGAAGGTATTTTGGTGAAAGTGAGTCCCGTAAGCCAAAAGGAGAAGAATGACGATTGTTTTGAAATCTCCGTTCCTGAAGGTGAAGTAGAAGAAGCGCATAGTATAATTATTGAAAAAGGTTTTTAATAAATCAATTATATTATGCTAATCTTTGCGAGCCCGTGTATTAAACACGGGTTTTAATACACCTAAATAAAAATCAAAAACTCCAATTTTATGAAAAGATGGTGAGATGATGAGTGAAATTAAAACAATTGGCGTTTTAACCAGCGGTGGAGATGCTCCGGGTATGAATGCAGCCGTTCGGGCTGTTGTAAGGACAGGTATTTATTACGGGTTTAAGGTACTGGGAATACGTAAAGGATATGAAGGCCTTTTAAACGGTGACATGGAAGAAATGACTCTGCGTTCGGTTGGCGATATAATACACCGTGGCGGAACAATTCTTCAGACCGCCAGATCTGCGGAGTTTAATACCGAAGCAGGAGTAAAAAAAGCTATTTCCATTGCAAAGGTTTTTGGTATAGACGCATTGGTAGTAATCGGCGGTGACGGTTCTTATCGCGGAGCCCGGGATTTAAGCAACCTGGGGTTTACAACAATGTGCATACCGGGAACTATAGATAACGATATTGCCTCAACAGAATATACAATAGGTTTTGACACCGCGTTGAACACTGTTCAGGATGCTATAGACAAGATAAGGGATACGGCTTACTCGCACGAACGCTGCAGTGTGCTTGAGGTAATGGGAAGAAGAGCCGGTTATATAGCATTGAACGTTGCAATATCGGGTGGCGCAGAGGCTGTTATTTTGCCTGAAAAAGAATTTGATATAGACAGGGATATAATTAAACCGATTATTGAAGGCAGAAACCGCGGCAAAAAGCATTATCTTGTTGTAATTGCCGAAGGCGTGGGCGGCGCGGTTGAAATTGCAAAATATATCGAGGAAAAAACCGATATAAAAACGCGAGCAACGATTTTAGGGCATATTCAACGCGGAGGTAGCCCAACTGTATACGACAGGGTTATGGCAAGCCGGATGGGTGCCCATGCAGTACAGCTTTTGAAAGACGGCTACAAGAACAGGGTTGTTTCATTACAGAATGGAGTAATTACCGATTTTGATATTAATGAAGCCCTTTCAATGAAGAAAGCAATTGACGAGAAAATGGTGGAATTAAATAAAATTCTGGCTTTGTAGCCTGAATATACATGACCGGAAGAGGATAATAAATGATTTCAAAAACAAAGCTTATAGTTCGATACCAGGAAACAGATCAGATGGGTATTGTACACCATTCTGTCTATCCAATTTGGTTTGAATGCGGCAGAACTGATTTTATAAAAAAAGCGGGTATGACTTACAGCCAGATGGAAAGAGAAGGAATAAAGCTTCCTTTGCGAAGCCTTAAGTGTAATTATTTTTATCCTTCATATTATGAAGATGAGATAATTGTGAAAACCCGTATAGCAGATTTGACGCCCACAAGAATAACTTTTTATTATGAAATTTTCAGAAGAGGCATATTGAAGCCTATTGTAACAGGGGAGACCGAACATATATGGGTTAATGGCAATTTAAGACCTGTTAACATGAAAAAGTACAAACCCGAATTATTTGATAAAATATATGCCATTTTCAGTGAGGAAGGAAGTGCATAACATAAACAGGAATAAGTGGAGATACATACCAAATATTCTTACTGTACTCAGGCTTGCGGTTTTACCGGTAATGGCATACTTTATGATTAAAGAAAAGTGGGTTCTGAGTTTGGTAATATTTGTACTGGCCGAGATTACCGATATATTGGATGGCTATATTGCCCGTAAATTTCAAGTTATTTCAAATTTCGGCAAACTGGTCGATCCGCTTGCAGATAAACTGCTGCAACTGACAGCTCTGTTGTTTTTGTCATATGGTGGCAGGCTCCCAATGTATTTCTTTTATATTCTCTGTGCAAAAGAATTAGCTATGGTTATTGGTTCATTGTTCTTTTTAAAGAAGGATGTTGTTGTTTATTCCAACTGGATTGGAAAAGCAGCTGCAGCCATTCTTTTTTCAGGGATAGTCCTGTCTTTTCTTAATATACCTGTTTCAGTATACCTGCTCTGGGTAGGTATGGCGGTATCGTTTACCGCAGGCGCATTTTATCTGGTTAAATTTTTAAAGCAAGTCAGAGGCAAAACCTGATAGAATATGCAAAAAGAAGCGGTGGAGAGCAAAACCGCTTCTTTTTATATTGGTTAATGGTCGATTCTTAAACAGTAGCCCGGATATCTTAACATTTTTCGCAACCGCCGTAATAGCCGCGATTATAGAACAGGCACAGGAAAATAAGGATGAAGAATAAAACCTCACTATTGTTCCAGCCACCGAAAATGCCGTCTGCCATTTATATTCCCTCCTTTGCATTAGGCTCTGATTTTTCTTGTGGCCTTATTACTCATCACTTAATTACAGAAAGCCGGCCACAACAAGCTATCCGTATTTATCCTGCATTAATGTGAAAAGGACGAACTGCTTTAAATTTTAGTCATAATCGCAGCATCCATTGTCCCAGAACAGGAGTAGGAATAGAATGATAAAAAACAGTACCTCACTATTTTCGCTGAAGAATCCGCGTCTGCCTCCCATGTTCTTAACCCCCTCCTCTTTTTATTACAATATCAGTTTATTCAAGTTGACGTAATGATGTTACATTTCTCTTTACAAATAATTGGTAATTAACCCGCAGACAAGACTTGTTCTAAAACGCATTCACGGTGCATAAATTGAAGCAAGGATAATTTTTGGGGGACCAAATATGCTTGAAAAATCAGGAATTCGAAGCGGGACAGTAAAATCCGGATTTGGACTGGTCAAAGCATTGTTAACGGCATTTGCCATTACAATTCCGGCAATGTTCATTCTTGCTGCTATCTTAACATTTACTGATTTTCCGGAAGAATATAAAACAATTGCAGTATTGATTGCAACATTATCAGCTTTGTTTGTTGCCGGTTTCAAGTCAGGCGCCGGCAATGAGAAAAACGGTATGGTTAAAGGTGCACTTACAGGTTTGGTCTACATGCTGATTTTATACCTTGCAAGCAGCATCATTTTTAATGATTTTATGCTGAATCAGCGTTCAATAATAATGATAATAACCGGTATTCTTGCAGGTGCTGCTGGAGGTGTTGTAGGTATTAACAGAAAAGCCAAGCCTATAAGCAAAACACCCCGTTTTGGCAAAGGAAACGACATATTGAAAAAATACCGGAAATGATGAATTTTATACATAGCATAGTGACCTTTAATATTTCCCATTTCTGCAATCAAATCATGTCAGGGCTGACGCTCATTCTGCGGATTTGCTCCTGACATGATTTACATATTTAAACCTAAAAATTTAAATTGTCAAAATTCCTGTTACAGTCACTTTCAGAAAGATTTGATTTCATTTAATTTTTCCGAAATAATCTTGTTGTAATAAAATGGACATAATAACTTAAAAAAGAATTTATTGCCTGTAAAAGTATAAATGTGGTAATATTGTAAAAACGGCTCCGTTCATATTTCCGTATTGAAAGCAATACTGAAAGCAAAGCGGATGGTTAAAGGAGAGAAAGGCGCAGTATGGAAAAAAGGTTTGTTAATTTAATCCTGGCGCTGTTATTGGTATGCGCTTTAACAGGATGCAATGTGAATGATATGGATGAATATGATTATACAGACATCCGGACAGAAATCCCGAAAAAGGAAGATATACATATTTATACCCCTGGTTACGGTGCTAACGGACAGCCCCGTGATAAAGCCGAAATCGATAATATGCTTTCAGAAGTAGCAAAAAAAGTTACCGAATCAATCAATATAGTGCCAAATTTTTATTGGATTCCCTATGAGAGATATGATGAAGAGATTGCAAAACTGATCCAATCCGGAGATAATATTGATGCGTTTACCTGTTATTCTCCCCATACTTATGTACAACAGGATCTAATACTTGATATAACCGATTTGTTTACCCAATATGCATCCAAGTATTATAATGAGCTGATGAAAAATCATATAGGCAGAGATTATCTGTATTACGGTTCTGTGGAAGGCAAGCTGTTTATGATACCGTATTACGGTATTAACAACCCAAGATATTGCATCGTAGCAGTGAAAGAACTGGCTGAAAAATATGCGCCGGATGGTCTTGAAACAATGGAGGACTATGGGCAGTTCCTGAAAAAGATTAAGGAGAATGAAAGGAATATTTTACCCGGTGCGGTTAACGCGCATGATTTCTTTTTGGCATTCATGGAAGGAAACGGATACTATAGTGAATTTGCCACCTATTTTTATACACATTTTGAGGAACCGGAAAATATACACTCGATGGAACAGACTTCAGAATTTATGGACGCATGGCGTTTATTATCACAGTGGTATTCGGAAGGTTATATTGAAGGCAATACCGGTTCCAATACGTTTTTTAACGGGAAACTGGCTTCACAACTGATGCCGCTGAGAAATATTGAATACCTTTTTGGTCAACTATCTGCTATTGATACTCAATTTACAATAATACCCTTATATAAGGAGAGCATGATATTGATTAATACCTCTGGCAGAGGCCTTGCAATTTCAAAAACCTGTACTGCTCCCGAACGGGTGGTCTCGTTCGTGGAATGGATTCACGAATCTCAGGAAAATTATGATTTGTTCAGATACGGTGTAAAGGACAGGAATTATACACTACAGGGTGACAGGATAACCTTGCCTGCGACTGTAAAACCATTAACTACCTGGTTTGCCGCCGATTATTTTATAGATATACGATATGAACGTATCACTCCGAACATGGATGCTAATTTCAAGGAAATATATAAGGATGCAGGATTTAAAAATACGGTAACATCAAGGCAAATCAATGAAAAATTCATACAAGCACTGAATGAAAATCCCGAAGCATTTGATGAACTAGCCAGGGAGTTCGAGCAAATTGGCCAAATGCTGGATGTATATTTCCAAAACATGGAGGAGTTTATTAATTCCATAAACTACGGGTACTTTAATATCTCACCTGATGAACTGGCTGAAAAACAGAAAAAAGCCGGGGTTGATCAAATCCTGTCGTTTTACAGAAAAAACAAGCAAATGATGTTAAGTCCATAATTGATTGGGTGTAATATTATATCGGAATTCAGGTTAAATTTTAGTATAGTGAATATTTACCAGGATAAAGTAATTTTATATTTCGATTTGCGACATTATATTCGGTCTTAAATATACGGGGGTCTTTCTTTATGAAATCACGTAGCAAAAAACGGGTTCTTTTTTGCATCATTGCTTTGATTTTATGCATATTGTCTGCATGCGGCCTGCTTCCAACCGAGGAAGAAGTGCTCGCGCCACCCCTGGTGGAACCTGAGCAAATTACATACAAAACAGCCGAAGCCACAATAGGCTATATTGAGGACAGTATTAAAAAGACGGCATATTTCATACCTGTTATAGATAAAGAACATTTCTTTACCAACCGGAGCGGACGCCTGAAAGCAATCCATGTCAAACCCGGAGATACGGTAAAGGCCGGAGATGTTATTGCCGAGCTTCTGACAAATGATATCGAGAAGGAAATTGAGAGTCAGAAAATCCTTGTTGATTCCCAAATAAAAGCTTGCAGTTATATTGAACAAAAATCTGCCATTGAAATTAAGGCTGCTGAGAACAATCTTGCCGATCTGGAAAAAAGGCACCGCGAGATGAAAGAGAATGCGGGTTTATATGCTGCTAATGATATTGAAAATATTGAAAATGAAATAAAAAATCAGAAAATTAATCTGGAAAAGCTCATCCTTGATTATTCCAACCAGCTGGAGATGAAGAAGAACGAGCTGATGCTGGCAGAACTTAAGCTTGCACAGCTTGAGGAAGAGCTTGACCAATGCAGGCTATATGCTTCTGCTGACGGTATTGTTACATATGTCCTGAACATAAATGAAGGCGATATCGTTGATGTATATAAAACAATCGTCACAATATCCGATCCGAAAGTACTGTATCTTGAGTACAAAGGCAGCAATTCGGGTGATTTTAAACTTGGAATGAAAGTGCAGGTAACGGTTAATAAGAAAACATATTCCGGAGAGGTGGTATTAACAGCCGCAAATGTACCCTTTGAAGAAATGGAAAAATATAAGGAAACGGTGCAAATTAAACTGGACGAACTGCCTGAAGGGGTGAAAATGGGTGACAGTGCTGAAATTAAGCTTGTAAGGGACTTCAGGGAGAATGCGGTTATTATTCCTAAAAGAGCGGTAAGAACATACCTTGGAAAAGATGTTGTATATGTTCTTGAAGATGGTATACGTGTTGAGCGATATGTGCAGAAGGGCATACAGTCTACCAGCGATGTTGAGATAACAGAGGGTGTTAAAGCGGGAGAGCTGGTCATCATAGAATAGGGGGAAGGGCATGATTCAGTTTTTGTATCATAGAATCATCAATAATAAATGGCTTTTTCTTTGCCTGCTCATTGGTGCCCTGTCTGCCTGCGGAATTTTTTCATCCATTCCTCTGTATTCAAATGCCATACTGCAGAAAGTTCTGACAAAAGATCTTGAAAATGAGCATCTGAAAACAAACAGATCTCCCGGTACTTATTCGGTGGAAATGTCTGGGAGAAGCAAGTACGAAAAATCCATGGCCGACCAGGTGAAGGAAATTGCTCAAAACCAGCTTTCGGCGAGCTTTAATCTTCCTGTTGATGAACAACTTTATTATATCAGGCTGAATTCATTAAGAATCAGGCGTGAAGGTGATGAATACTTTAATTCACTGAAGGTGAACGGGGCTCCTGTGAGCCTGTCGGATTATGAAGAGCATATCAAGCTAATACGCGGAAGGTTACCGTCAAAGGAACCGGTTGATGGTGTTTATGAGGTGGCAATATCCATTGAGGCTATGAACAGGCTGCACCTTCTGTATGATCAGGAATACTCCATTGAATGGGAAGACTTTTTTACCGGGCAAAGAAAGCAAATTGCCAGGTTCAAGGTGGTTGGCATATTCACCATAGAAAACGTGCATTCCCTTTATTGGAGCGGAAACCGTTACAGGTTTTTAAGCGATTCAATTCTGTTTTATGAAGATCATATTGAACAACTTTTGGAAAAGGATGAGAAAGTATCCATTGAAAGTACCGAAAACACCTGGTTCTTTGATTATCGCGCTGTGAAAATTGATGATGTGGAAAATTTTATAAAAATCTCGAAAAGCCAGTACCGGTGGAATGAAAGGAACGGGAACATGGTAAAAATTACATTCCGTATGGAAAAGGTACTGGAAAGCTACCAGAACAGGAAAAAGCAATTGCAGATTACCCTTTGGATTCTTACCGTTCCGATGATGCTTATTATTTGCTTTTATACAATGATGATTTCGAACTTGATTGTCAGGAACAGCAGAAATGAAATTGCGGTTATTAAAAGCAGAGGAGCGGGAAGATTGCAGGTGTTTCTGATATATATGGTTGAAAGTCTTATACTTGCGGTTATATCCTTTGCTTCAGGGCCCAGAATCGGATTTTTTATTTGCCGTGTTTTGGGTTCATCCAACGGCTTTTTGGAATTTGTGAACAGGAAAGCTCTTATACCGGTTATTACACCCGAAATTTACGGTTATTCAGCAGCCGCTGCCGTTATCTTCATGCTGTTCATGCTGGTTCCTGTGGTAAAGGCAAGTGCCACAGGAATAGTGGAATATAAAAGAAGCCTTGTTTCTGATACCGGTAAACCATTCTGGCAAAAATTCTATCTCGATATTGTTATACTTATCATTTGTGCTTACGGGTATAATAATTTCCGGAACAGGCAGGATATTTTGGGTCTTACAGGGCTGTCAGGAACAGATTTGAACATAGATCCGCTGCTTTATTTCATATCAACGTTTTTTATTCTTGGCATCAGCCTTCTTTTCTTGAGACTGTATCCGTTATTGATACGGCTGGTATTCAGGCTTGGGATTAGAATATGGAGTCCGGTGGCTTACTTCTCACTGGTCAATGTATCAAGGGCTGACAGGAACCAGCAGACCATAATGCTGTTTGTTATTTTATCCCTGTCCTTCGGCATAATTAATGCAAACCAGGCCAGGACAATCAACAGCAACGTCATTGATAAAGTTATGTATGAGTGTGCTGCAGATGTAGTAATTGAGCCCTACAATAACCTTAAACACCAGCAGATGGATATGTATATGCAGAGCTATCCCGAAGAAGCGCCGGCGGCAGCGACATCTTTTTCAGTTTCACCGGCACAATATCGTGAACCGCCTTATGACCAGTACCGCAAAATTGAAGGGTATGAAAGTATCACCAGGGTATTGGTTGATAACAGGGCATCGTTGTCGAGTGGAAGGACTTCTGTCAGAAATATCAGGCTTCTGGGCATTACACCGCATGAATTTGGGAAGACCGTATGGTTCAGGAATGATTTGCTGCCTCATCATCTTAACGAATACCTGAATATGATGACCAATGCGCCTACGGCTTGTTTTCTTTCCAGCAGTTTCCGCGATGAGTTCGATATACAGGAAGGAGACAATGTGATCATACACCTGAACCAGGGATATACCCTTGAATGTGTCGTATATGGCTTTCTGGACTATTTCCCGTCCTGTAACCCATATACTGAGGTTAAAAAGTCCGATACCAATGAAGTAACGGTAAACAAGGCCTTTTTTGCGATAATAAATCATACCTATGTGATGAAAAAGCTGCCCGCAGTACCCTATGAAATCTGGCTGAAAAAGAAGCCCGGTGTTACAGACGGCTTCATAAACGAACAGCTGGATGCCTTGTCTCTTACGGTTGAGAGAGTGGATTATGCATCCCAGGAGATTATCAAAAAGAAAAATGATCCGGTGCTTCTTGGCACAAACGGTGTTTTAACAATGTGTTTCATAGTAACTATGTTTATTGCGGCTATTGGTTTTGTGCTTTTCTGGGTGCTGTCAATCCGGGAAAAGACACTGAAATTCGGAATATTCAGGGCTATGGGAATGCCGATGGGAAGTGTGACGCTAATCATGCTTTTCGAGCAATTCCTGATATCGGTTATAGCCATTTTGGCCGGAATTATTGTAGGGAGTATCGCCGGCACAATATTTATCCCGATGCTGGAAATGGTCTACTCGGCATATCAACAGGTGCCGCCCTTTAAGGTAATCGCCGATTGCAATGATTATGTAAAGGTGCTTGGCATTGCCGGTGGAATGCTGTTTATCGGGTTTGTTTTCCTTTACGGGCTGGTCAGAAAAATTAACGTACACCAGGTTCTGAAAATGGGAGAGGATTCATAATGGACATATTGCTGGCTGAAAATATATATCGTTCGTTTAAGGTTGGCAGTACGGTTATTGATGTATTAAAAGGTATTAATATGGAGATCGGAAAAGGTACATTCAACATCCTGATGGGGCCGTCCGGGTCGGGCAAGACCACGCTTCTGAATATCCTTGGCGCGCTTGACAGGCCTAATACCGGTAAAGTGATCTTTGACGGCCAGGATATTACGGGCATGCCGGAAAGAAAAAGGGATGCCCTTCGCAGGAGCAAGCTTGGCTTCGTTTTTCAGTCGGTTGCCCTTGTTTCCAGTATGACGGCTTTTGAAAATGTTGATTTTGCCCTTCGGATTTCAAAATATAATGCCAGGGAAAGAAAAAAAAGGGTTGAAGAATGCCTTGAATTTGTTGGGTTGAAGAAAAGAATGAAGCATTATCCCGGAGAAATGTCGGGCGGGGAGCAACAGCGTGTCGCAATAGCAAGGGCTATCGCCCACAGGCCTGTGCTGCTTCTGGCAGATGAGCCTACTGCCGAACTGGATACAAATACCGGGCTTCGGGTTGTGAAATTGTTCAGGGATTTGGTTGTCCATGAAAAAACTACTGTTATTATGTGTACCCATGACCCCAGCATGATGGGAATAGCCGACAGGATCTTTACACTTGAGGACGGGGTGATAATTGATGTCGCATGAGTCTGTGCCTATGATATCCTGTGACAACCTGGTAAAAATATATAAGACGAAGGAAACCGAAGTAGTGGCTTTGCAGGGGCTGGATCTTAAAATACAAAAAGGTGAGCTGACCGCAATTATAGGTAAAAGCGGCAGTGGAAAATCAACCCTGCTGAACATCATCGCTGGCCTCGATCGGCCTTCGGCAGGTTCCATCCATGTGGACGGGAAAAACCTTTTAAAGTTCAATGATAAGCAACTGAAAAAATATAACAGGGAAACAATAGGTTTTGTCTGGCAGAACAAGGCAAGAAACCTGTTGCCTTATTTGTCGGCCGAGTTGAATGTGCAGGTGCCGATGATGATTACCGGTATGAAAAATCGCAGGGACAGGGCCAGAGAGCTGCTGGATATGGTTGGACTGAAGAACAGGTATAAAAGTAAGCTGGGGGAGCTGTCGGGCGGAGAACAGCAGCGGGTTGCAATTGCCATTGCGCTTGCGAATAATCCTAAGCTTATTCTTGCCGACGAGCCAACCGGTGCTGTGGACACAAAAAACACCTATAGAATCATGGAACTGTTTGAAAAGCTGAACAAGGATCTTGGCGTAACAATAGTTATCGTAACACATGATCTGAAAATTGCATCGATGGTGGAGCGGGTGATATTCATCAGTGATGGTATGATCGGCAGTGAAATGCTGAAAAAGGAGGATTACCAGAAAAGACTGTCTCAGCTGAATGATATTGCACAACCAACTGAGTCCCATGAGGAATACGCGGTTATTGACAACAAAGGCAGAATAAAAATACCAGAAGAATATATCGAGGCCATGAAAATCCAGGGCGGTGAGCGCCTAAAAATCCGCAAAAGTACCGAAGGGTTTGAAATATATAAAGCTTGATTATAATATATACCAGCATAACTAATTAGTTCCTGTGAACAGAAATACAACTGTTCCATATTCTTGATACAGTTAGAATTATGGTTTATAATATAGCCATGCCGTTAATCTGATGATTAGACCCCGAAATATGAGTTTCGGTTTAATGGGGATTTTATATGGACAGAACGGGTATGATTCACCTTTACATTGGTAATGGCAAGGGGAAAACAACTGCGGCGGCCGGCCTGGCAATAAGGGCTCTCGGCCGTGATTATAAGGTCTTTTTTGCGCAGTTTTTGAAAACTTCGGATACCGGAGAAAAAAATATCCTTGAAAAATGTTTCGGCGAAAAGCTTCTTTTTTTCAGGCCGGTTCAGCGCCACGGAAAATTCCTTTGGAACATGACCGAAAAAGAGCTCCTGGAAACAAAAGAGGATATTATGAATGGTTGGAGGATAATTGCAGCAGAACTGCATTCAGGCAAGTATGATATTGTAATACTTGACGAAATACTGGATTGCATTCAATGCGGGTTGCTTGAATCCAATGAAGTTTTGAGCGATATAATAAAAAGGCCTGCCAATGTAGAGGTTGTTTGCACGGGCAGAGATGCTCCGGCAGCTTTCTATGAAGCATCTGACTACATTACCAAAATGTGTTCGTTGAAACACCCGTACGACAGGGGTATTAAAGCAAGATACGGCATAGAATATTAATTTGTCAGGAGTGTACAGAAGATGAGATTTCGAAAATTTGTTGTATTTGTTGCATTGGTCTTAATAATATTTCTTATTATATCGTGCACCAAAAAAGAGGGAAAAAACGTTGGTTCAACACCTACGCCTTCAGCACCTCAGGTAACTCAGGCAGCACAGAATCCTGAGCCAACTAAACAGCCTGAGGTTCCGACACCTACCGAAAAACCTGCAGAAAACCGCGAACCCGTAGACTACTCAGTTGTTCAGCCAAATGAAGCAGGGGAAATTCCCATTGTTATGTTTCATAATTTTATAGAAGATTTGGCTGATACAACCGACAACCAATACACTACTTCATTCAGCGATTTTGAGGAGTTGCTTGAAACGCTCTATAATGAAGGTTACAGGCTTATTAGCATGCGTGATTTTATAGATCACAATATTGATGTTCCGGCAGGGACAAAGCCAATGGTTTTTTCCTTTGATGACGGAACGGCCGGGCAATTCAACCTTATTGAAGAGAACGGGAAACTTGTAGTAAACCCGAAATCTGCTGTGGGAATAATGATTAAGTTTAATGAAAGACACCCGGATTTTGGTCTGAAAGGCATATTTTATCTGAACATGGACAAAGAAAACAAGACTTTTGAAGGAGCCGGGACACTTAAGGAAAGGCTTGAAATTCTTTTAAGCTATGGATTTGAAGTAGGCAACCATTCATGGGGACATTTTGATTTCAGCACTGCCCAAAGCAAGGAGCAAATAAATGAAAAGCTTGGCAAAAATGAAAAGAGACTGAGAGAAATAATCGAAGGAGTAAGCTTTTATTCATTTGCGTTGCCGTTTGGAAACAGGCCGGAAGAAAGTTTACGCAATGCAATGGTAAGAGGTATGTATGAAGGTGTGGAATATAACAATGAAACCATAATGGCTGTCGGCGCACAGCCAAGCAAACCGTCGATTCATGTGGATTATAATCCTACATATGTAGGACGCATCCGTGCCCAGGGAAAAATTCAGGAAGCTTATGACCTGACATTCTGGCTTCCCAAAATGACCAGGGAAAGAATGTATATAAGTGACGGAGACCCATCTACCGTTGTTGTACCCGAAGGTATGGAAAGCAAAATAGATACGTCAAAATTAAATGGAAAGAAATTAATTACATATAAGAAGCAATAACAATTGATTTGAAATGAAAAAGGCTCCAAAACCAAGCAAAACGAAGCAAATCCTTCAAATCTTACAATATATTTACAGGATAAACAAAGACTAGTTTGCTTTTTTTAAAATATTAAGGTATAATATGGTTATCTGATATAATTTTATATTGGATAACCATTCATTTATCTTTTTATGTGTACGTCTCTTGGTTAAATCGTATTGCAGAATTTACTGCAGGAATAGAATATTTTTTTGTGATGGATGAAACCAGGCTTGGTAATAGTTTATACAGTAAACTGTTACAAGAAATGGTTTATATTGTTTTAATAACAAAAGACCATTACAGGATAATTTTAGTTTTTGCATGACAATAAAAAATGGAGGGAAAGAAAGGAGTATTGGTGATGAGCACCAAAACAGAAAAAAAAGAAAACAGACAATTAACAGATGCTGACGTAAAAAGAAAGGCGGTAAAGCTTGTTGTAGCCCATTTAAAAAGAAAGGCTTCTACTGAATTCATGGGTATGGATTACCTGCAGACATGGCTTGAAGATATGGAAGCGTTACTTGAGAGAGAGGATTTTGACATTAAAGAATATCATAGAATGCGCAGACAGTTTAATGATGTTATTGAAAGCACACTGGATGAAAATATGAGAAAGAAGCTTCGGGATTCCTGGTATAGCATGGGGAAAGCTTTAGATAAAAAGGCAAAGCCATACTAAGAAACTCCGGAAGCTAAAACCGGAGTTTTATTTTACTTTCTTTTCTTTTACATTCTGTCAGAGGCTAAAGGCGGCGTAATAGAAGCTACAGTTGAAGAGTGGGAAAAATCGGCATAGTATGGTATATATTACCGTCTATGCCGATTTAATTACTTTCTTTCACGATAAGTTCTTGGTTTCCATAAAGGTTAATCATTATCTGACATTACTGCTTCTACTGCATTTTTCGTTATAGGCTTTACATCGCCATGCTTAATGAAGACCCGGGCAGTTCATCGGATGTTGACAATGTTCCTCGATCAATTGGCTGAAAGCGAACAGATGGCAGAATTATTCATACCGTCTTGAATTTTATTACTAATTATTATGGAAGCACTTAATATTCCTGGCTGCGAAAAAAGAACGGGTAAGGATATAGCAATGTATAGTGAATGAAAACAGAAAGACGGTATAGCGATCCAGCTACACCGTCTGCTGTATAACGAAAACTTCCTGATGGAACACCCGACTTTGGTGCTTGTTTTATTTTATATTATAAAATTCCTTTATCTTTTGTATGGAAGCAGACACCGTTTCAAATGAAGGGCCTCCCGGAAGTTTTCGTTCATTTACGCAAGCTTCAAGAGAAATCGACTCATAAACATCATTACCGAACTTGTCTGAGAATTTCTTAAGCTCATTAATATCCATATCCTCAATATTTTTACCGTTTTCTATGCAATAAGCCACAAGCTTGCCTACAATAAAGTGAGAATCCCTGAAGGGAACACCTTTTTTAACCAGGTAATCTGCCACATCGGTTGCGTTGGTAAAACCGCCTTTAGCAGCCGAAAGCATTTTATCCTTACGCACTTTTATGGTGGCAATCATCTGGGTAAAAACAGGCAAACAGGCTTTTACCGTATCTATGGAATCAAAAATGGCTTCCTTATCTTCCTGCATGTCCTTGTTGTATGCAAGGGGAAGACCCTTCATAACTGTCAGCAGGGACATTAAATTACCATATACTCTGCCGGTTTTTCCACGAATAAGTTCGGCCACGTCCGGATTTTTCTTCTGAGGCATTATGCTGCTGCCTGTACTGTATGCATCGTCGAGTTCAATAAAAGAAAACTCATAAGAACACCAAAGTATAATTTCTTCACAGAACCGGCTTAAATGCATCATTAATATTGACAGGTCTGAACTTAATTCAAGTAAGAAATCCCTGTCAGAAACAGCGTCAATACTGTTTTCGGTTATTGAAGAAAACCCGAGTTCGGATGCAACATAATATCTGTCCAGATTATAAGTTGTACCTGCAAGAGCGCCCGAACCCAAAGGCATAACATCAAGCCTTTTAAAGCAATCTGATAAACGGCTGTAATCCCTGTCAAACATCTGTACATAAGCCATTACATGGTGGGCCAGGGTTATGGGTTGGGCCCGCTGAAGGTGAGTGTAACCAGGCATTATAGTATCAATGTTGTTCTCGGCTGTTTTGATTAAGACGGTGATTAAATCTAAAATCATGCCCTTGATAATATTAATCTCATCTTTCAAATACATGCGGATATCAAGGGCAACCTGGTCATTGCGGCTTCTTCCTGTATGAAGTTTTTTGCCGGTGTCGCCGATTCTTGCTATTAATATTTTTTCAATGTTCATGTGTATGTCTTCAGCGTCAATATCAAAATCAATATTTCCGTTTTCAATGTCCGTAAGGATTTCTTCAAGGGCCCGGCATATAAGGCTTGATTCTTCCATGGAAATAATTCCGCACTTGCCAAGCATTTTTGCATGGGCAATGCTGCCTTTTATATCATGTTTATAAAGACGGCTGTCAAATCTGATTGATGAATTAAAATCATCGGTTAATTTATCAGTGTTTTTTGAAAAGCGACCGCCCCATAATTTCATTTGGGTTCCTCCATGTTTTTCTTTTTCATCATAGCCTGAACTTTTACAGGAAGGCCAAATAAATTAATAAAGCCTTCAGCGTCTTTCTGGTTGTAAACATCATCTTCGCCAAAGGTGCACAATTCTTCATCAAACAGTGAATAAGGCGAAGAGGATCCTGCAGGTATAATATTTCCTTTGTAAAGCTTAAGTTTTACAGTACCTGTAACATTCTTCTGCGTAACATCAACAAAAGCCGAGAGCGCTTCACGAAGAGGTGTAAACCACTGGCCATAGTATACAAGTTCAGCAAAACGTTGGGATATAATATCCTTATAGTGTAAAGTGTCCCTGTCCAGACAAAGGAGCTCAAGCTCACGGTGGGCTGCATATAAAATTGTGCCGCCTGGGGTTTCATATACGCCGCGGGATTTCATTCCTACCAGCCTGTTTTCAACGATATCAATAATACCAATTCCGTTTTCTCCGCCAATTTGATTTAATTTCAATATAAGATCAACAGGCTTAAGCTTTTCACCGTTTATTGAAACGGGTATACCCTGCTCAAAACCAATTTCGATGTAGGTTGGTTTATCGGGTGCTTTTTCAGGCGTAACCGACAGCTTTAAAAGCTTGTCATACAATGGTTCATTTGAAGGATCTTCAAGTTCCGAACCTTCATGGCTTAAATGCCACAGATTCCTGTCGCGGCTGTAATTGTCCTTCTTTGTAACAGGAACGGGAATATTCCTTTGTTGAGCATAATCTATT
Source organism: Thermoclostridium sp. (assembly GCA_036562185.1). GTDB lineage: Bacteria > Bacillota > Clostridia > DSM-8532 > DSM-8532 > Thermoclostridium. The sequence continues at coordinate 26,808 of DATCKN010000061.1, read as the reverse complement.
TCGTCTTCCCTGGAACGTATATCCCAAATCCTCCATGGCGCAATGATTTTTAATTCAGGTGCAAGCGCTTTGACTGTCAGTTCGAAACGAACCTGATCATTCCCCTTTCCGGTGCAACCGTGGGCAACGGCTACCGCACCTTCCTTTTTCGCAATTTCAACCAATCTTTTTGCTATTATCGGCCTTGCAAAAGATGTACCCAGCAGGTATTTACCTTCGTACACCGCTCCTGCCTTTAAAGTAGGGAAAATATAATCTGTGACAAATTCTTCCTTCAAGTCCTCTATATATAATTTTGAAGCACCTGTTTTAATAGCTTTTTCCTGCAATGAATCAAGTTCCTCGCCCTGCCCTACATCAGCAGCCATTGCAATTACTTCATAATCGTAATTCTCCTTTAACCATGGAATAATAATGGAAGTGTCAAGACCGCCCGAATAGGCCAGTACAACTTTTTCCTTTTTACCCATACAAAATCGCCCCATTCTATGTTAGAATAATACAGAATACTTAATACATATTGATTTATAATTATACAGCATTATGTATAAATATGCAATACTTTTTTAAATTAAAACAGCCGATAAATATTATTGGAGCCCGTTGCTTCAGAGTTTTATCCAGTTTGTTATATCAGCTTGAGATATACATGAATAACAAACTGGATTAATTCTGAATAATATACGGATAACATGCAAAGGAGAAGATACATTGATTATTCTGGGTATTGATCCCGGGTTCGCGATAACCGGATACGGAGTATTGAATTATATTGGCAACCAGTTCAAAGTAATGGATTTTGGCGTTATAACCACAAATGCAGATCTTCCACATCCTCAAAGACTTCTTTTGCTTGAAAAAAGCCTTGTTGATATTATAGATGAGTACAAGCCTGAAACTATGTCAGTTGAAGAGCTTTTTTTCAATAACAATGCGAAAACTGCACTGCAGGTAGGGCAGGGCAGGGGAGTTGCGCTTCTATGTGCCGCCCGTGCAGGCATACCTGTATATGAATATACTCCAATTCAGGTAAAACAAGGTGTTACAGGTTATGGAAGGGCAAGTAAAATACAGGTGCAGCAAATGATTAAGATACTGCTTGGCCTGCCGGAGATCCCAAAGCCGGATGATGCAGCGGATGCCCTTGCTGTTGCCATATGTCATGCTCATAGTTATAGTAGTATGAGTAAGGCATTAAAATCGGCTTTTATCAAAGGATAGAGCAATTTATAATGTAGCTTCCGCAGAAAGGAGAACACTATGCTGGCTTATATCAAAGGAATACTGCAGGCGTGGAACAATGAGTCAATTATTGTTGAAACAGGTGGTATTGGATTTAATGTTAATGTACCGTTAACAGTTCTTGAGAAGCTTCCTGAAACAGGATCTGAGGTTAAGATATATACATATGCCCATATTCGTGAAGATGGCTGGACATTATATGGTTTTTTAAACGATGATGAATTGAAAATGTTTGAACAACTGCTTAAGGTTTCAGGCGTTGGGCCGAAGGCGGCCATATCATTGGTTTCATATATATCTCCGTCTCAATTTGGACTCGCAGTGTTGACCGATGATGTAGATGCCTTCGTTAAAGTGCCCGGAATCGGCAAAAAAACAGCCATGCGAATTATTCTGGAACTTAAGGATAAATTTAAAAAGGAACAGGGGAAGGAAATTAAAAGTCTTACTGTTAGCATTGACGAAAAACCCGAAAACAAGGTCCACGATGCCGTCAGTGCTCTGATGATGCTTGGGTATTCAAGCCAGCAGGCAAATGCAGCGGTGTCTTCCGTTTACAATTCGGAAAAGGATCTTGAATCAATTATACGGGATGCACTGAAGAGCCTTGCTGGTTAAATTAATAGATTTGGAGGCGTTTACATTGGATGACAGACTGATGGGCTGCGAATTTCGCAGGGAGGATTCCGAAGAATCAGGTCTTAGGCCAAAAACATTCGATGAATATATAGGGCAGGATAAGGTGAAAGAGAACCTGAAGGTTTTTATTGAAGCAGCGAAGCAAAGAAATGATGCCCTGGATCATGTGCTTTTATACGGCCCGCCAGGTCTTGGAAAAACAACCTTGTCAGCCATAATTGCCAGGGAAATGGGGGTTAATTTCAAGGTCACATCCGGACCTGCCATTGAAAAACCCGGTGATTTGGCTGCAATTTTAACCAATTTAAGCCCTTTCGATGTATTGTTTATTGATGAGATACATCGCCTGAACCGTGCCGTAGAGGAGATTCTTTACCCTGCAATGGAAGATTATGCTTTGGATATTATAATCGGAAAGGGGCCAAGTGCCCGTTCAATACGCCTTGAGCTGTCAAAATTTACACTGATAGGTGCAACCACAAGAGCCGGCCTTCTGACATCACCTTTAAGAGACAGGTTCGGAATCATTAACCGCCTGGAATTGTACACTCCTGAGGAACTGAAACAGATTGTCAAGCGATCGGCAGGTATATTGAATATAGAAATTGATGATGATGCAGCAATAGAAATTGCCTCCAGATCAAGAGGAACGCCGAGAATAGCTAACAGGTTATTAAAAAGAATACGGGATTTTGCGCAGGTTCATTCCAGTGGCAGAATTGATCTGGATATTACCCGGTATGGCCTTGATGCTCTTGAAGTTGATGAAATAGGACTTGATCGCACCGACAGGAATTTGCTATTATGCATAATTGAAAAATTCGGAGGCGGGCCTGTCGGCCTGGAAACGCTGGCAGCGGCAACCGGCGAAGAGGCGGACACAATTGAAGACGTTTATGAACCTTACCTGATGCAAATAGGCTTTTTGCAAAAAACACCCCGGGGAAGAAAGGCAACCCGTCTTGCATATGATCATTTAAACATTGAGCCCGAACAGGGAGATCAGATTAGCCTGATCTATTAGCCATGATGTTTGGAGGTAGACAAATGAGTATAAAAGTAGGAATAATTGGAACCGGAAATATGGGAGGAGCATTAATTAAAGGGCTATGCAGCAGCGAACGGGAATATGAAATATATGCTTATGATTTAAATACACAAATAACAGAACAGTTGGCAAAACAGTATTCGATAAATATAATGCCGTCAGTTCAGGAACTGTCAAAACAATGTGATGTTGTAGTAGTTGCGGTAAAACCTCATCATATGGAAAACGTACTGAAAGAATGCAAAAAAACGCTGTCCAAAAACACAGTTTTTGTTTCTGTGGCAGTTGGCCTTACAATAGAATACTACACTAAAATACTTGGTGAAGATAAAAAAATCGTAAGAACGATGCCAAATATAGCTGCACTTGTCCGTGAAGGCGTTACGATTGTTTCTTTTGGTGATAATGTCACTTCTGATGAAAAGAAACTGGTCATGGATATTTTCAGTTGTGTAGGCTATGCTGAAGAGTTGGACGAATCTTTAATGTGTCAGGTGACAGCGCTTACATCGAGCAGTCCCGCATACATTTTTATGATGATTGAGGCTATGGCAGACGCCGCAGTCCAGTCAGGAATCCCGCGGAATGTTAGTTACAGGCTTGCAGCACAGGCTGTATCAGGTTCTGCCAGGATGGTCCTTGAAACACAAAAACATCCGGCTGAATTAAAGGATATGGTATGTTCTCCTGCAGGTACAACTATTAATGCTGTTTATGCATTGGAAGAGAAAGGCTTCAGAAGTGTAATCATGACAGCTATGAAGGAATGCACAGGACGAGCAATTGAAATCAGCAGAGGTATGGATAAATGAAAGAAGTTGAGATATATACCGATGGAGCATGCTCAGGCAACCCCGGCAAGGGAGGATGGGGCGTGATCCTCATTTATAAAGGCATAGAGAAGGAATTGTCGGGATTTGAAGAGCAAACCACGAACAACAGGATGGAGTTAAAAGCGGTCATTGAGGGACTAAAGGCGTTGAAAGAACCATGCAGTGTTAAATTATACAGTGACAGTGCATATGTTATTAATGCTTTCCAGCAGGGCTGGATAGATGACTGGAAGAAAAACGGATGGTCAAGGGGCGAAAAAAAAGAGGAGCTAAAGAATGCCGATTTGTGGCAGGAACTGGACAGATTAATTCAAAAGCACAGGATACAATGGATAAAAGTAAAAGGCCATTCGGATAATGAGTACAACAACCGCTGCGATAAACTGGCAACGGGTGAAATATCAAAAGCAGAAAAGGGAGATTGAACATGAATTATTATGAGAAAACAGTTAAAGAAGAGAGAATGTATACCGGAAACATAATTAATGTTGACAAGGTCACAGTTGTTTTGCCAAACGGAAAGGTAAGTACAAGAGATATTGTACGGCACCCGGGCGCTTCAGTGATAGTGCCTGTTACCGGTGACGGCAAAATAATTATGGTTGAACAATACAGAAAGCCATGTGAAATGATATCTATTGAATTGCCTGCTGGGAAGCTTGATGCAGGTGAACCCCCTGAAGAATGTGCAAAAAGGGAGCTACAGGAGGAAACCGGGTATATTGCCGGGAAATTGACCAAGGTATTATCAATCCATTCAACACCGGGCTTTTCTGATGAAGTGCTTCATATGTTTGTTGCGACCGATCTGACTAAGAAAAAGGCAAATCCGGATGAAGATGAATTCATATCCTGCAAAGAATATGAGATCTCTGAGTTGTTATCAATGATTGAAAATGGGAAGATTACGGATGCCAAGACTATTATTGGTATTTTTCTTGCAGATAAAATAAAAAAAGGTGAGTATAAAATAAGTTAAGTTTGCATAAAAATGAATTAAGTGGTAAATTAATATTTGTCAATACTACATAGACATCTTCATGTATACTGATTATGGAAGCTTTGACATATACTGCATTAGTTTAGAACCCCGTTACTCTGTGAATAATTCTTAATGACGCAGGGGCTCACTAATCTTAACATAATTTTCTGTCCCAGATTATGCCCGTACCGGTAGAATAAGTAATAGTTTGAATATTCAGGGGTGATAAAATCAATGGAGAATTTGGTTAAAGCGTTTATTCAGTATTTGAGAGATGAGAAGAAGCTTTCCCAGAATACGCTGATGTCTTACCAAAGGGATATTGAACAGTATATTATGTTTTTACAGGAAATGAATGTTAAGAATATCCAGCAAAGCAATAAGACTACAATATCCACTTATATGAAATATCAGAACAGCCAGGGCAGAGCCATTACCACTATATCCAGGAGTCTTGCATCAATCAGGGCATTTTACAGGTTTCTGATATCTCATGATTTTATGAAAGGAAATCCAACGATAGGCGTAGAATCACCAAAAGTTGAAAAAAAGATACCCCAGATACTTTCTGTCGAAGAGGTTGAAATTCTCTTAAACCAGCCAAAAAAGATGGGACTTAAGGGAGTTCGGGACAGGGCAATGCTTGAACTTTTATATTCAACGGGTATCAGGGTATCGGAGCTTATTTCACTGGATGTATCTGATCTGGATCTCCAGAATTATTCCTTGAGATGCAGAAACAGCAACAGGGAACGTACCATACCAATATCCAAAAAATGCATTGATGTGATGAAAGAGTATCTTGAAAAAGTAAGGCCGTTTATGCTGAAAAGTAAAAATGAGCAGGCTTTGTTTGTGAATACAAACGGAAACCGGCTTACAAGGCAGGGGTTTTGGAAAATAGTAAAGTACTATACGTCAAAAGCCAATATAAACAAAGATATTACACCGCATACTCTCAGGCATTCTTTTGCAGCACACCTTGTCCAGAGAGGGCAAAACCTGAAAGATGTACAAATGATGCTTGGGCATTCAGACATATCATCAACACAGGTTTACCTTCAAATAGTCAGCGGAAATATGTAATTTTGCTTATTGTAGTATATATCTTTATTTGGGAATATATGGGAAGGGATCCGCTTATTCGGATCCCCAAGGAGATGATTGAACGGTTACCCTCAAGTACTCGCTTGAGCAATAGGCTTGATATTAATTCTTTTTCTTTAACGGGCATTTTCGCCCTTTTTTGAACATTGGCGGTTTTCCGCTGCCGTCCCATTGATTTACCTTACTTTCATATTCTTTTAAAAGCTCATCGGCTCTTTCCCGTGTTATTTTTCCCTTTTTGACCATGTCATCGGTGAAGTTCCTGAAATTTTCAATCAGCTTCTCTTTTTTCTTATTCAGCGGAAGCTTGTTAAATTCCTCGATTTTTTTGATTTTTTCATCTATCTGCCGGATTTTTGCCTCTGCCTCTTCCCTGGTAAGTTTTCCTTCGTCAAAAAGCTTTTGAATCTTTTCTTTTTTACCCTGGAGCCTTTTTATTGGATCCTGTTCAGTTTCTCTTGCCGATATTGATTCATTTTCCACCAGGTAATTGTGAGAGTATTGCACCGTTAAACAGGGTAAATCCAGCGTTGTAAAGGCTAAATTGGCTGAAAGAAATATTGGTAACACAGAAGCCGACATAATTTCAAAAACCTTCATTTAATCATCTCCTTTCCTTATGTATTATTACCTTGAATCCTTTTGCTTTGCATGTAAATATGTTACAGCCAGAATATGTTAATTTTTTTATTTATATTGTTTTATTAAAAATAGTATTATAGAATTAGTAATATATAGAAACAATAATTGCTATGCTGCTTTAAGGAAGAATTGATTCGGCATGAAATGCCGACTAAATTATTAAACCTGACTAATATAAAAGGGGGTCATTAAATGATACAATTCCCAAAGGATCTTTATACAGATGTAAGGATTGAAACAGTATATAAAACAACAATCCTGGTTGAGAATTTCCAGCTTAAGCAAAAGAAAATCAAGGAAGAAAAAGGTGCGTTGATTAGAATTTATGACGGAACAAGATGGTTTTACGGTGCAACAACCGATATTTCCAACCTGCAGAAAGAAATAGACAACCTTGCGAAAATGGCAAAGCCCAACCCTTCAATATATGATGATCCGATTGTTAAGAAATTTGAAATAAATAGGGAAACGCTGTTACGGTATCAAGATTCAAACGTTTCAAAAGTCAGCATCGAAGATAAGCATGATCTCCTTAATTCATATGTACCTGTTGTAAAAGAATTCCCCCAGGTAAAAATGTCGCAGATATATTATCTTGATAAGTACACAGAAAAGCATATTATATCTTCAAAAGGAACCGATGTGAAATTTGACGCTCAATACTGCTGTGTAACTGTCAGGTACAGGATGCAGGAGGGAGATGTACCGCATAACGGCAGCAAGGATATTTATAAAATGTATTTCAATGAGCTTGCAAACAGGCAGGATGAAGTAAGAGAAGAATTAAAAAAGGATCTGGAATACTGTACACAGGCCGTGCCGGTAAAACCAGGAGTTTATACCTGTGTGCTTTCTCCCGTTGTTACGGGCGTTTTTGCCCATGAAAGTTTTGGCCACAAAAGTGAGTCGGACTTCATGGTTGGCGACGAAACAATGAAAAGGGAATGGACTATCGGAAAAGTTGTCGGCTCCACGAGCCTGAACATAATTGAAACCGGACTCATTCCAGGCGCGGGTTATGTACCGTTTGATGATGAAGGTACGCGAGGCAGGAAAAACTACATAATTAAAAACGGGGTATTGACAGGAAGGCTTCACAGCTGCAATACTGCAGTGGCTCTCGATGAAGAATTAACCGGTAATGCCAGGGCTGTAAGTTTTGAATATGAGCCCATAGTGCGGATGACGACAACATATATAGAGGCAGGAAATCAGACGAAGGACGAACTGATAAAGAGTATTGATGAAGGAATTTATATTGAAGATATAAAACATGGTTCAGGAATGACCACTTTTACAATAGCTCCGAGAAAAGCATATATGATACGCAACGGACGCATTGCCGAACCGGTAAGAATTTCGGTTATAACGGGAAATGTAATGAAAACTCTGCATGAAATTGACGGTTTTTCCAATGAAGTTGAATTATTTTCTTTCCCGCTGGGAGGTTGCGGGAAAATGGAGCAATTTCCGCTAAGTGTTGGTTTTGGCGGCCCGTACATTCGTGTACATGGTATTAACGTGCAATAAGGGGGTTTTTAAATGATAAGGGAACTATACCAGAAAACCGTGCGTGAGACATCAATTAACATAACAAACAGTGCCATTGATTCTGTAAGAAAAAAATCAATCATGAAAAGTGGATGCAGGGTATATGATAATGGATTCATAGGTGTTGCGGGGACTTTTGGCGAGCCAACCGAAAAAACATGGGCTGAGGCCGAAGAAAGATTGAAGGATCAAATTCCATATCCATTTGAACCCGAGAAAAACAGAAAGCGTGTCAGAGACTTAAGACAGCTCAACATCAGTGATGAAGAATTTATCAAAGAAATGGAGGATTTGCTGAAAACTCTTAATTCAGAATATCCTGACTTTATATTCAGTCATAAGATCAATATATGCGAATCAGAAATATCACTTAAAAATGATGCGGGACTGGATTATGTTAATTATGACAAAACTATCGAATATGTGCTTCTGGTTAAGCACAGGGATTCCATTAATATAATTGACAGCGGATTAATCAGGCAGGGCAGGACGCTGCAGAAAAAAGAATTCATTGAAGACGCAAGAATGTTTCTGGATGCGTTCAGAAACGAAGTTAGCCTGCCCCAGCAGGGAAAAATTCCTGTTATAGTGGAACCGGGAATGTTACTGTCAAAAATAAATGAATCCCTTAACGGGGAACAGATTGGCTTTGGCACATCATTATTCTGCAATAAAATTAACACTAAAGTATTCAATTCTGATTTACATATTATCCAGGACAGAACTGAAGAAAAATACCACACACCTTTCTTTGATACCGAAGGTGTCACCCAGAAAGATGATGTGTATTACCTGGTCAGGAACGGAGTAATTGAGAAGGCATATACCGACAAGATGAATGCCAAAAGGTTTTCAATGCCGTTAACCGGTTCTGCTTCAGGGGATTATGATGAAGTCCCGTCTTTATCAAGTGCTGATTTATCTATCGTCCCCGGAAAAAAGACATTAAAGGAACTTATTAACGGTGGCCCGGCAATACTGGTAATTATGGCCAGCGGCGGAGATTATACAAGCTCCGGGGATTTTGCATCGCCGGTACAGATGGCTTACCTGACAGACGGTGAAAAAATAATTGGAAAGCTGCCAGAATTCAATATTTCAGGAAACCTGTATGAGATTTTCGGGGATGATTTTATTGGTATGAGTTGTGACAGGGCATTTATGGGAGAGAAAGCACTGGTTGTAAAAATGAATGTAAATTACTGATGATTTGAATAAAGGCTCTTGAAAAATTCATTCAGGATAAAGGTTTTTAATGTTAATTTTTTAGGAGTGATTTTTTTGAAAGAAACATTATTGAAATTAAGAAACCAGATATCCAATGAATTAGAGAACAACATTCTGCCATTTTGGGTTGCATTGGCTGATAAATCCCATGGCGGCTTTTACGGGAGTGTTACTAATGATTTGAAAATTGACCGGATGGCACCAAAAGGATGTATCCTTAACTCAAGGATTCTGTGGACATTTTCAAGAGCCTTCCTTACATATGGAAAAAAAGAATATAAGGATACGGCAGAACATGCATACCGGTTCCTTAAGAGAGCCTTCTGGGATTATAATAATTCCGGGCTGTACTGGATGGTGGATTTTTTCGGGAACCCTATAATCAAAAAAAAGCATATATATAATATAGCATTTGGAATTTATGCTTTAAGCGAATATTACAGGGTATTCAATGATCCGGACAGTTTGAACATGGCAATTCTGCTGTATAATCTTGTTGAGAAATATAGTTATGATGAGGAGTATGGCGGTTATATCGATGCATTTTCGGAGGAGTGGAACCCGATATCTGATATGAGATTGAGCCAGGCAGATCTAAATGCGCCAAAAACAATGAACACACATCTTCACCTTCTCGAAGCTTATACAAATCTGTACAGAGTTTGGAAAAACAATGATCTGAGAAAAAAATTGACCGATTTGGTTGGGATATTTTCAGAAAAAATAATTGATCCTAAAACCTGTCATTTAAAACTGTTCTTTAATGAAAAATGGGAATCGTTATCCGATACGGTATCATATGGTCATGATATTGAGTGCAGCTGGCTGTTATGTGAAGCCGCGAATGTACTTGAAAGCCAGGAATTGCAGGCAAAAGTCAGGGACATTGCCATAAAAATGACCGACAAGGTAATAGAAGAAGGCTATGACAGTGTCTTTGGAGGCATTTATGATCATGCCGATTCCACCGGAAAAAGTTTCAGGAAAGAATGGTGGCCGCAGGCCGAAATGATTGTTGGCCTGATGAATGCAATTGAAATTACCGGAAAAGATACGTATCTGTCACCCATTGTTAAAACATGGGAGTTTATTTATATGAACATTGTTGATCACCGGTATGGAGAGTGGTTCCATTCAGTGGAGAGAAATGGCAGAACCATAGAAAACCTTCCGAAGGTGGAGCCGTGGAAATGTCCGTACCATAATGGCAGAGCCTGTATGGAGTTCATTTCACGATGTGATTCGCTGGGCGGTTAAATTGCAACACTATATGCACGTGCTGCTGAAAGGTACTTTAGTTGAAGTTTTCCGGATTATTATGGTATATTATATATTGCAATAGATTTTTGATTTGGAGGGAATAAATTGCCGGGGAAAACACAAAAGAAAAAGTCAACTAAAAGTACACGCTCTAATACTGGCACAAATTCCAGAACAAAAAAAAGAGCAACAACCAAAAGTCAAAAGAATTCCAAAAATATAAAAAGCAGCAGTAACGGTAAAGCCGTAAGCATTAAAAAGAAAAGACGCCAGAGAGAAATTTCAGGTGTTCTTACCATAGCGTTTGGCATTTTATATGCGCTAAGCATATACATTAAAAACCTGACAGGGCTTTTCGGTGAAATAATTGTGCATATAACCACCGGAATGTTTGGATGCATAGCTTATTTGCTGCCTCCATTTGTTTTGATTTACGGGACTTTATTAATTTTTTACCCCCATAACCAGCTGGTCAGGAAAAGGCTGCACCTGATTTTTATTTTGATGTTGATGATAGGTGCGATTTTTACCACAGGTGCGTTTAACAAATCAGATTATGTAAATATGGCTTTCTTTCAATACCTCAAGCATTTCTACAAAATGGGCAGAAGTGTAACCAATATTCCATATACACTTAACGGCGGAGTAATAGGAGGTCTGATAAGTGTACCATTGTGCCTTATTTTCCAGAAGACGGGCACATATATTTTGCTTGGAGCTTTTAGCATAGTTATTGCAATGATGCTTACTGAAATCTCCATCAAAAAGGTGGCTGTAGGTACAGCTGTCAAAGTTAAACGAATTAAGGAGAACCAGAGTTCCAGGGTTGAATTTTTGGATGATGAGGATGAAGATGAGCCAATATATATAAAAGAATTGGACGAGCCATCAATTGTTCTTAAAGAAAAGGATGTAAATCCGAGAAGCGGGAAAGTAATAGATTTTCCGATGATGAGAATTTATCCTGAAAGAAAAGCAAATGACAATATCGAAAAGCAGACCGAAGAGCATGAAATACCTGTCAATGAAGCATCTGTTCAGGAAATGCCCGCCAGAGAGATACCTGTTCAGGTGAAAGACACCATGGCGGAGAAAAAAACGGTAAAACAGGAAGATGCACCTGTAAAGGATATCAGAAGAATACCAATGCAGGATTTTGAATACCAGTTTCCTCCGTTCTCCTGCCTGAGCGCTCCCGAAGACGGCGGGATGAACACCAGGAAATTAAAGCAAAACGCTCTGGAGAACGCAAGAAAGCTGGAAGAGACTTTAACCAGTTTTGGGATCAGTGCACAGATTATAAATGTAGCTGTCGGTCCTGCTTTTACGCGATTTGAATTACAGCCCAGCCCGGGCGTGAAAGTCAGCCGTATCGTTAATTTGACTGATGACATAGCACTTAGTTTGGCTGCGCAGGGAATCCGTATTGAAGCTCCTATACCCGGGAAATCTGCAGTGGGTATAGAAGTCCCAAATCCCGAAGTTGCTCCGATTATGCTGCGGGAGGTTATCGAAACTCCTGAATTCGTAAAATTTAAATCCAAGCTTGCTGTAGGTTTGGGAAAAGATATTTCCGGAGATAATGTTATTATTGATTTGGCTAAAATGCCGCACTTGCTGATTGCAGGTGCAACGGGTTCAGGAAAAAGTGTCTGCATAAACAGTATAATAGTAAGCTTGCTTTACAAAGCTTCGCCCGAGGAAGTAAAACTGCTGATGATAGACCCTAAGGTAGTGGAGCTTGGAGTTTATAACGGCATTCCGCACCTGCTTATTCCTGTGGTCACCGATCCGTCCAAGGCAGCAGGAGCTCTTCAGTGGGCAGTGCAGGAAATGGTTACGCGCTATAAGCTTTTTGCCGACAAAGGGGTACGTGACCTGAACGGGTACAATAAACTGATTGAAGAACAGGGTGAAGGGTTTAAGCTGCCGCAGATTGTAATAATAATCGATGAGCTTGCCGATTTGATGATGGTTGCACCCCATGATGTTGAAGATTCCATATGCCGTCTGGCACAGATGGCACGTGCTGCAGGAATGCATCTTGTAATTGCAACCCAGCGCCCGTCGGTAAATGTTATTACAGGAGTAATTAAAGCTAACATCCCGTCAAGAATAGCCTTTGCGGTCTCTTCACAGGTAGATTCAAGGACAATACTTGATATGGGCGGAGCCGAGAAGCTGCTTGGAAAGGGAGATATGCTTTATTTCCCGATAGGAATGCAAAAACCCGTCCGCGTTAAGGGCTGTTTTATATCGGATAAGGAAATAGAGCATGTTGTTGAATATGTAAAGAACCAGGTTCATGCTGAATATGATGAGGACATTATTGATCAGATTACTAAAAAGAACGATGACGCCGATGGAGAAGAACTTGACGCTGATGAACTGCTGCCCCAGGCTATTGAATTGGTTGTTGAATGCGGACAGGCATCGGTTTCCCTTATACAGAGAAGGTTCAGAGTAGGTTATGCCCGTGCTGGAAGAATTATAGATCAAATGGCTGAGCGAGGCATTATAAGCGGGTTTGAAGGAAGTAAGCCAAGAAGAGTGCTTATAACCAAAGAACAGTGGGAAGAAATGAAAATGAACAGCTAAAACCGTGATATTGGTTTGCCTGCTCAAATGGAGGATAAAGAATGAATGTACCGTTAATTTTTATTGCTTTTATTGTTTCACTGCTGACTATATATATGATGAATCGTTTTATAAAAAGGCCCGGAATAGTTTCGGTTTTTGTATTGCTGGTTCAATTTCTGTCAGCTACCGTTGTAGTATTTTCTCTTCTTGAAAATGTACTGACCACGCCGGAAGTTGAGTTTGCTGTAATTGCAGGAGGATTTTTCCTGCCATCGTTGATTCTTATATATGATCATATAAGAGTGATACGAAAAAGGAAAAAAATGGGCACTTACATTCCTTTTATTGAACCAAAGAGCAAAAATGAGAAACAGCGGTTAAGCTATTCTTATTTTACGGAGAATGCCGAACTTTACAAAGGTGAAATTGATCCCGTTACTGTTTATAATTCTTTGGATATTGATGATAAAAAGTTCTCAAAGAATATCAGAAAGCAATTAATACTTGCACATAAGTTAATCAGGCTTCAAAGGCATGATGCAGCGGCTTTGCAGTACAGGTTCCTTTTTTCGGTTTTTCCGCAGTCGGCTTATATAGCATATAATGCAGGCTATCTGTATTGTTTTACGGGAAAATACAGGCAAGCTTGCAAAGTGTTGGACAAAGCCAGGAAACTGATTAAACAGGAAAAAAACAATGATATTAAGGCAATTCCGGCAGACCTGCTTGAAGCTATGGTTCAGTTTAACCTTGGCTATGCGCTGTATTATTCAGGCAGATTTGAACAGTCCATCAGAGCTTTTCAAAGAGCCATTGATATTAAGCCTGATATAACGGTTGCTTATAAGAATATTGCCCGGGCTTATCTGGCAATCAATATGGAAGATAAAGCCATTGAATACCTTGAGAAAGGCCGCTTTGATCTAAAAGACAGCTTTTTGCGCATTGTTTTGGGAAGCATTTATTATAAAAAAGGCGAGACACAAAAAGCTCTTGAAGTGTTGGACGAAATAGTCGTGTCAGAAACCAGGAATATTGATGCGCTGAAATTTAAAGGAAAATCGGCTTTAAAGGAAAAAATGTTTGACAAGGCCGAAGAATGCTTTAATAAACTAATAGATCTTGAGCCCGAAGAACCGCTGAATTATTATCACCTTGCACTGGCACAGCGTGAATTGAAGCGTAATGAGGATGCTTTAAAAACTTACGAAAAAGGTATTGCTGTCAATTCAAAAAACAGTATGCTGCTTTATAATGCTGCAACTTTACTGGATGAAATGGGAGACAGGGAACAGGCTGTGAGATACCTGTACAAATCCATTGAAGGCGATGAGCTTTTGGAAGATGCTTATAACTGTTTGGGCGTGTTGTTAGGACAGATGGAGCGTTACCGTGAAGCCGTCCAGGTATTTGACAAGGGTATAAAAGTGTTTGAGAAATCTTATCAGCTCTACTTCAATCGCGGCATTGTTCTTGAAATGTCAAGACGGCACGAGGATGCTGTTCTATCTTTTGAAAAGGCTTATGAGCTGAATAAAAATGATCAGGTGCTTATATACAATTATACTGCAGCCCTGATCAAAAGCCGCCAGTATACAAAAGCCATGCAGATTTACAAGACATCACTTGCAAGTTACCCCGATGATGCCGAACTCTATTACGGGATGTCGAAAGTTTATGCTTTGATGGGGGAAAAAGATCTGGCGATAGATCTGCTGAAGAAAGTACTGGAAAGCGATCCTTCTTATAAGCTCAGAATAAAGAAAGACACCGAGTTTAAAATGCTGTATAAACACGATGGATATAAATCTTTGATGGTATCATAGGGAACGGGGATTTTAACTGAAGCAATAAATCCAAGTGAAAGGTGATAATTTATGCATATTCTTTATGGCTTGTAACAAACTGCAAGGGGTCCTCCTTGTGATAGCTTTTGTTAAGGATACTAAATACAAGAAGGAGGATTATATTGATAAAGAATTTATCAGGCAATGAATTATTTGATTACTTAATCAGCGAAGCAAATGAGAAATTTGAAGGATGGGATTTCTCATATATTGAGTCAACGGGTAGAATGAGAGAGTTCCCGTTAAGCTGGAATTACAGGAATAAAGTAATGGCCGGATTGTTACGGGCATCATCATTATTGGATATGGGAACAGGCGGCGGGGAGTTTTTGTCGTCCTTAAGTCCATTGCCTGAATATACATGTGCTACCGAGGGATATGAACCCAATATAAGTATTGCAGAAAAAAGGCTGAAGCCTCTGGGGGTAAAAGTATACAGGGTTTGTGATGATGAATGCTTGCCGTTTCCGGATAGAACTTTCAACCTGGTAATTAACAGGCATGAATCATATTCCGAAAAGGAAGTGGCAAGAATTTTAAAGGATCATGGAACTTTTATAACCCAGCAGGTTGGCGGTTTAAATGACAGGGAAATAAATGAGCTTTTGGGTGCCCCGCGAAGTAAGTATTATGACTGGAATCTGGAAATTGCAGTCAGAAGATTGAAGGAAGCGGGCTTAAAGATAGTCGAGCAAAAGGAAGATATAGTGAAAACAAGATTTTATGATATCGGAGCCATTGTGTTTTATTTAAAAGCAATACCATGGCAGGTACCCGGCTTTACTGTCGAAAAATATTTTGAAAGGCTGAAAGAAATTGACAGTCAGATTCAAAAAGCAGGATATATCGATTTTACATGCCACAGATTTCTCGTTATAGCCAATAAGGAATGATTGTTTTATAATCCCCTGATATTTTTATCAGGGTATTAGTTTTATATTCATGAACTATCTATGTTGTTGTGAGGTATGTTTAAGTGACTGATTTTACCTTTTGGCAGGTTGCTGTATAATAACTTAAGGCAGTAATACGGGAACTGAATTTCACAGGTGTTATTTATATAGTTTGCGGGGTGTATTTCAATTGCTGGTAAGAAACATGTTTACAGAGGATTTGGAGGCTTGCGCGGAAATATACATGGATGCTTATTCAAAAGAGCCATGGAATGAAAATTATGATTATGAAAAGGTAAAGAAGTATCTGGCCAGATTTGTTTCGGGCAATACTTATGCAGGATGGGTTATACTGGAGGAAAACCAAATAGTGGGTTTTGTGCTGGGAGTTATTATACCGTGCATTGAAAATGATTATTTCAGAATAGAGGATTTTTGTGTTCGGCCTGAGATGCAAAGGAAGGGCATAGGTGGGGAGCTTCTTAAAAAGATTTCACTTGCTTTGAGGGGAAAATGCATAGATTCTATTATGCTAAACACGGTTAAAGGTTTTCCGGCGTATAAATTTTACTTAAAGAACGGTTTTGAAGAAATAGAATCCTCATCAACAATGATCCTGGAGATTTAGCACAAGAGAAAAAAATCAATTCCCTGAATACATACTGGTGAACGGTTTATACCAATGTGGTATAATAAAGAAAAAATAGTTAAGTAAGAGGTAAGAATATGATAAAAATTTACGGGATGGATACCTGTCCGGATTGCACTTACATTAAAGAGCAAATTGAAGGCAATCCAAACTTTGAGTATATTGATATTGGATCGCATGTGCGCCTGCTAAAAGAGTTTCTGAAAATAAGGGATCACTCTGAACCATTCGTATCTGCCAGGGAAAATGGGCAGATAGGTATTCCGTGTTTTGTGCTGGAAGATGGAACAGTGAGCCTTGACGCCAAGGACGCAGGACTTAAAAATCGCCCTTTGGAAGAAACACTTGCCTGTTCGCTGGAAGATTATATGAAGGGAACCAAAAAAGGCTGTTAAGCTTTATTCTTCCGGCTCAATGCAATATACAGCCGGCGGATTATTATTGGTGACATAGCATTTGAAACAAGGGAATTACTTGAGCAATGTAAGGCAAAATTCTCAGATTACTGGGATGATGAAGAAATTTACTTTGTATTTGACGAACTTAAAGAATCCTTTCCTGGCTTAAGCTTCGGCTTTATACCAATATCACACTGTGCTGGGATTATATGTTGCGGAAAGCCGTAATACAAGCAGCAGCTTTATTCTGGTTTCTTGGATTACTTGACAATTTCCACGAAAGACCATAAAATCAATTCAGGAAAAATCTAATATTTCCAAAATTTTATAATTAAGGAGAAGAGAAATGAGTGCAGTCATTTTAAACGGACGTGAAATTTCTGATGAAATTAGAAAAGAACTAAAAATAAAAGTGGACAATTTAAAGCAGAACGGCCTGCAACCGGGTCTTGCAGTTATCCTTGTAGGAAATGATCCCGCTTCCCGTATTTATGTTAATAATAAAAAGAAAGCATGCGAAGAAGTAGGAATTCGTTCCTTTGAATATGTTCTTCCTGAAAAAACAACTGAAGATGAGCTGATTCAGCTGGTGGAAGTACTGAATAAGGACAAGTCTGTACACGGAATTCTTGTCCAGTTGCCTCTGCCGAAGCATATCGATTCTGAAAACGTATTGCTGAGAATCTCTCCGGATAAGGATGTGGACGCTTTCCATCCGTTTAATGTGGGCAGGATTATGATTGGTGATTATTACTTTTTGCCATGTACTCCTGCAGGAATCATGGAAATGTTAAACCGGACAGGCATTAATCTGGAAGGCAAGGAATGCGTGGTAGTAGGCCGAAGCAATATAGTGGGCAAGCCGATGGCAATGCTTTTATTGCACAGCAATGCCACAGTTTCAATATGCCACTCCAGAACAAAAAATTTGAAGGATATATGCAGGCGTGCAGATGTCCTTGTAGTTGCCGTCGGGAAGCCAAAACTGATAAGTGCTGAATATGTAAAAGACGGAGCGGTTGTTATTGATGTGGGAATGAATCGTCTTGAAGACGGAAAATTATGCGGAGACGTAGACTTTGACAGTGTTGCGGAAAAAGCTTCCTATATAACTCCCGTACCGGGCGGAGTAGGTCCTATGACCATATCAATGCTGTTAAAAAATACAGTCAAATCTGCTGAACTTTCAAAATAGTGAAATATGCAACATTTTTAAATTGAATTGCTGTTTCTTGACACCTTTTTCAAATAAGTTTAAAATACTTATAGTATGGGCATTTTTTGTTCATACAGTATTTAATTTTGCATTTATTTGCTTATTAAATCAAAAAGAAAATGAAATCCGCAAAAGAAAAAAGTATACTTGCATATGTCCTTATAACAGCGAATTATATTTAAAAAGAAATCGTTGTTACAAGAGATAAGAATTTGCAGGATACTGTGGACAAGGAGGTGAGGGAGATCAATTATGGTTCATTACTGTTAGGTCTGGGAATTGGCCTAATAATTGCGGTAATCAGTTCACTTATTATGTTCCGTAAAGGAATTGAGCATAGAAAGCGTATTGCAGAGGCCGAAATAGGTAGTGCAGAACTGGAAGGCCAGCGTATTGTAAGTGAAGCTGAAAAGATTGCTGAAAGAAAAAAGCGGGAAGCGCTTTTTGAAGCCAGGGAGGAAATCCATAAAAGCAGGGTGGAGTTTGAAAAAGAGGTTAAGGAACGAAGGATGGAAATCCAACGTACCGAACGCCGTCTCCAGCAAAAGGATGAAACTCTGGAAAAGAAAATGGATGCCCTGGAGAAAAAAGAAGAAGGCTTAAACAGACAAATTAAGGAAATTGAAACCCGTCAACAGGAAATTGAGAACTTATACCAACAACAGCTTGAGAAGCTTGAGAGCATTTCAGGTTTGTCGGTGGATGAAGCAAAGGAATACCTGTTGAACAAGGTTGAAGACGAAGTAAAACATGATGCAGCTATTCTGGTTAAGGAAATATATGAAAGAGCAAAAGAAGAGGCTAACCGGAAAGCAAAGGAAGTTTTATCAACCGCTATTCAAAAATGTGCTGTGGATCATACATCAGAAATTACGGTTTCTGTTGTATCCCTTCCAAATGATGAAATGAAGGGAAGAATAATCGGGCGTGAGGGTAGAAATATACGCACCCTTGAAACTCTTACAGGGATTGACCTGATTATTGATGATACACCTGAAGCGGTTATATTGTCAGGCTTTGATCCTATCCGAAGAGAGGTTGCCAGGATTGCCCTTGAGAAGCTTATTTTGGATGGCAGAATTCACCCGGCGCGGATTGAAGAAATGGTGGAAAAAGCAAGGAAAGAGGTTGAAACCAGCATCCGTGAAGCCGGTGACCGTGCTACGTTCGAGACAGGTGTTTATGGCTTACACCCAGAGCTTGTCAGGTTACTCGGCAAACTCAATTACAGAACAAGCTACGGACAGAATGTACTCAACCATTCAATTGAAGTTGCTCATCTGGCTGGGATTATGGCAGCCGAACTGGGTGAAGACGTCGCCCTTGCAAAACGTGCCGGGTTACTGCATGACATAGGGAAAGCAGTTGACCATGAAATGGAAGGTTCTCATGTTTCAATAGGTGTTGAGTTGTGCAGAAAATACCATGAGAGCGAAGTTGTAATTGATGCAATATTGTCTCATCATGGTGATGAAGAACCAAAATCCATTATTGCAGTGCTTATTCAGGCAGCTGATTCAATTTCTGCATCCCGACCCGGAGCAAGAAGAGAAACGCTTGAATCATACATTAAAAGACTGCAGAAGCTCGAAGAAATTGCAAACTCTTTTGCAGGAGTTGAAAAATCTTTTGCTATTCAGGCAGGACGTGAGGTTCGGATTATGGTTAAGCCTGAAGACATATCCGATGAAGGAATGGTTCTGGTTGCCAGGGATATCGTAAAACGAATTGAAAACGAACTTGATTATCCCGGACAAATTAAAGTAAATGTAATCAGGGAAACACGCACTGTTGAATATGCAAAATAAATTCGTTAAAATAATATTAATTTTTCAAATGCAAGAAGCGTATTATACGCTTCTTGCATTTTGAGAGGAAGAAATTTATTGAGATTTTTATTTATAGGTGATGTTTTTGCAAAAACAGGCAGGTTGGTTTTGGCAAACCGCCTGGAGAAACTTAAGTACACATACAAATGGGATGTCTGTATAGCAAATGCTGAAAATGCTGCCGGTGGTAAAGGCATTAATTACAACACTGCTCAAGAAATTTTTAATGCCGGTGTTGATACTATAACACTAGGCAATCATACCTGGGCCAGAAAAGAAGTGTTTAATTTCATAGATTCCTGTGGAAAAATAGTCAGGCCTTCGAATTATTCGAAAAGTGTTCCCGGAAAGGGGAAAGTTATTATAGAAAAAAACGGGGTCAAAATTGGGATTATAAACTTAATCGGACGTGTTTATATGGATTCTTTTGCAGAATGTCCATTTCAGGCTGCAGATCGTGATATATCAATATTAAAACAGCAATGCAAGATCATAATTGTGGATTTTCACGCCGAAGCTACAAGCGAAAAACAGGCATTGGCATATTACCTGGACGGCCGCGTAAGTGCGGTGATTGGGACTCACACCCATGTACAGACAGCCGATGAAAAAATTCTTGAGAACAAGACGGCTTATATTACAGACGTAGGAATGACAGGACCTGCTGATGGTGTAATAGGCGTGGACAAAATGCAGATTATTCAGAAATTTATAACCGGACTGCCTGTCCATTTTGAACCCGCAAAGGGAAGAACATGTTTTAATGCAGTAGTGATTGATATTGACGAAAAAACAGGGCATGCCCTTGATATAATCAGAATTTCTGAAATCTATTGTTAGTTTATAAAATAAACGTTAACATATCGGGAATAATTGCAATATAGTGTTATAGGAGTGATTAACTTGAGTTATAGAGAAAGATATAATGACTGGTTAAATGATCCTTATTTTGATGAAGAGACAAAGTCCGAATTATTGTCTATCGCCGATAATGAAAAAGAGATTGAGGACAGGTTCTACCGTGACCTTGAATTTGGAACGGGTGGTTTAAGAGGTATTATCGGGGCAGGTACTAACCGCCTTAATCGTTATGTCATAAGGAAAGCTTCACAGGGATTGGCTAATTTCCTTTTAAAAAGAAGCAAATCCCCGTCAATTGCAATTGCATATGATTCAAGGTATAAATCCCGTGAGTTCGCGGAAGAAAGCGCATGTGTGTTTGCCGAGAACGGGATAAAAAGCTATTTGTTTGATGAGTTAAGGCCAACTCCCGAACTGTCATTTGCAGTCAGATTCCTGAAATGTGATGCCGGAATAGTAATAACTGCCAGCCATAACCCAAAGGAGTATAATGGTTATAAGGTTTATGGCAAGGACGGAGGGCAAATACCGCTTGAACTGTCCAATGCCGTACTGGAAGAAATCAATGCAATTACTGACATTACTGCAATCAAAGTAATGGATTTTGAAAAAGCAGTGAACGAAGGCCTGATAGAAATAATTGGAGAAAGAGTTGACGATGCATATATAAAAGCATTAAAGACCTTGTCAATTACCAAACTCAGCCAGGATGAACTTGACAGGTGCAAAATAATCTACACGCCTTTGCATGGTTCGGGAAACAAGCCTGTAAGGCGTATTTTAAAAGAAACAGGCTTTAACAACGTATATGTTGTGCCCGAACAGGAAAAACCCGATCCTTATTTTAGTACGGTAAAATATCCAAACCCCGAGGAGAAGGCTGTATTCGAGCTGGCAATAAAAATGGCAAGGGAAAAGGATGTGGAACTTATTATAGGAACCGATCCTGACTGTGACCGGGTTGGTATTGTTGTAAGGGATAAGAAAGGCGAATATATTACTTTAACAGGCAACCAGACAGGGTGCCTGCTGATGGAGTATATCCTGTCCAATTTGGCCGAACAGCACAGAATGCCTGAAAAGCCGTTTGTTGTAAAGACCATTGTAAGCACCGAATTGGCCAGAAAAATAGCCAATGCTTATAATGTTAAGATGATTGAGGTTTTAACCGGTTTTAAATTTATCGGTGAGCAAATACTTATAAGAGATGAACAGGGAGACGAGAATTTTGTCTTTGGTTTTGAAGAAAGTTACGGATACCTTTCTGGTACCTATGTTCGTGACAAGGACGCTGTAGTTGCATCAATGCTGATTGCTGAAATGTTTGCATGGTATAAATCGAAAGGATTAACGTTGTATGATGCGCTAATCAATATATATGAGAAATACGGTTATGCAAAAGAAGCTTTGGATTCCTTTACGCTGGCAGGAAAAGAAGGACTGGAAAAGATACAGAATGCAATGGCATGTATGCGCAGCGAGGTCCCGGAAAAATTTGGCGATACCGTTATTAAAGCCGTCAGGGATTATAAAACCGGAGTTAAAACCAATATTAAAACGGGTATGAAAGAGAATCTTACCCTTCCAAAATCAGATGTGCTTTATTTTGAAACCGATGATGATTTCTGGTTTTGTATAAGGCCTTCAGGAACTGAACCCAAAATTAAAATATACTATGGTGTATCGGGAAGCTCAGGTGCTGATTCCGAAAAAGCGCTTGAAAATTTGCGCAGAAATGTTTTGTCAAAAATAAAACCATTGCTGGAATAGGCAGCACAAGCTTATTGTGTCAGACTGTGGCTTGATTGTCATTAATTACTTTTTGTATTCTATTTAGTTTATTCCCTCCGTGGAAATAATAAATCCTGAAAGGAGGGAAAAAAGTGAGTGACAGATCAAAGGAAAAAGCCATAGACAGCAAGGAAGAACAAAAAATGGCCAACGAAAGAAGAATAGAAGAGCTATTAAATATTAACAACCGCTATGTACGGACCGAAAGGCATCTTGAGCAGCACTCGGATATAGCTGACCCTGAAAATGTAAAACACAGTGAAAAAATTCAGGAAGAAAGATTGCAGCAGATGGAAAACCTGAAAAATATCGTAGCTTACGGTGAACATGAGCAGGAAGATCAGGTTGAAAATTTAAAAAGAAACATTGAATATACCGATGGTTATTTAGACCATAATGCAGATAAAATGGACAAAGAAACTCTGGAAAAAACTCTGGAAAAACAAGAACACCGTAAAGAACAACTTGATTTTCTGACTTAAAATTCGGGCTGTCTCAATAAATTATCATTTCCAATTGAGACAGCCCAAATTGATTAAAATGCATAAAAATACGTGCATTGTAGCTTTATTCGTATAAAAAATCTGAAAAATACCAGTTTCCAAATGCATTTGCTAAATTCAAGAAACCCATAAACCGATAATAAATATTAGGGGTTTGTTTTTTATTTGCTGTTAGTTGGGAGGGCAACTGTAAGTGCGCAGGGTCAGCCTGGATAAAATTCAATCCGGGGCAATACTCGCAAAGACTATAGTGACTTTGGAGGGAAAAGTGTTGCTCGTTTCCGGAACAGAACTTACTGAAGAATACAAAAGAAGACTTATGGCCAATGGAATTACCGAGGTATACGTTGAGGATGAAATTTCAAAGGATATTCAGATTCCAGAGGTAGTGCATGATGAAATCATTAACGAGGCTAAACGCAAGGTTAAGTTAATGATGACTAATCCGGCTATCAAAACGAGTATTGACGGTTATCAGGTAATGCAAGTGGTCGATAAGATAATAACCAGTATTCTGTCAAACAAGGATATTATAGCAAATCTTTCGGATATTCGTTCGGTTGATGATTATACATTTTCTCACAGCGTTAATGTATGCATTCTGGCCCTAATTATCGGAATCGGATTTGGATATAGCAGCGATAAGCTGAGGGAGCTTGGTGTGGGTTCCATACTTCACGATATAGGAAAGGTTATGATAAGCGAAGAAATTCTTAAAAAGCCTGTTCAATTGACAAACGAGGAATTTGAAGAAATAAAAAAGCATACCATTTACGGGCATGAGCTTTTAAAGAAAACAAAGGGAATCACTATGATGGCATCTCATATTGCGCTGGGGCATCATGAACGTCTGGACGGAAGCGGATACCCATACCACCTTAAGGGCGAGAACATTCACAAGGCGGCCCGTATCGTCGCAGTTGCTGATGTTTATGATGCTTTAACAACCGACAGGGTGTATAGAAAAAAATTAATGCCTCATGAAGTAATAGATTATATAACATCACTTGCATCAAAACATTTTGATCAGGAAGTAGTGGATGTTTTTTTAAGGTATATTGCCTATTATCCTGTTGGAACGGGTGTAATATTAAACACAGGGGAAAAAGGGATAGTAAAAAAATACAACAAGAAGTACCCGACAAGGCCTGTTGTAAGGGTTGTAACCGATTCAGAAGGAAAAATGCTTACCAAACATAAAGAAGTTGATTTAGCCAATGAATTGATGTATCGTATAATAGAAATATGGGATATATAAAAGGAGAAAAAGATGCGGTTTATTGGAGTTTCCATAAGTGATCTGAAACAGGGTGAAATCATAAACGGAATTTACATACTTCGAAAAAAAGAACTGAAAGAAGCGTCTAATAAAAAACCATATATTGATATGGTTTTTTCGGATAAAACCGGGGAAGTGCAGGCAAAACTATGGGATGCCGGAGAAGAAATTTATACCACACTACAGTTAAATATGCTTTATTATGTTAACGCAAAAGTGGACAGCTTCAAAGAAGTGATTCAGCTTAATATAAATAAAATCCGTATTGCCGATCCCGAAGACCAGAAAGAAATATACAAATTTGTTCCTTCCGCGCCAATTCCGGCAGAGGAAATGCTGTCAGAGATATATGGGTATGCAAACCGGATTTCCAACACCGACATAAGGAAACTGGTGCTAAAATTGATTAAAAATAAAGAAGAGCAGCTCATTTATTTTCCGGCAGCCAAGTCTTTGCATCATTCAATCCGCAGCGGCCTTTTGTATCATATTCTTAGAATGCTTCGGTTATCGGATAAGTTAAAAGAGATATATACAGAGATCAATCTCGACTTATTATACGCAGGTGTTCTGATTCACGATCTTGCTAAAATCGGGGAACTGGAATCAAATGAACTGGGGATATCGGAATATTCAAAAGAGGGACAGCTTTTAGGCCATATACTGATGGGCATATGCGATATAGAGCGGGCAGGAAATGAACTGGGCATATCATCTGAAGTTATACTGCTTTTAAAG
Organism: Thermoclostridium sp.; assembly: GCA_036562185.1. Taxonomy (GTDB): domain Bacteria; phylum Bacillota; class Clostridia; order DSM-8532; family DSM-8532; genus Thermoclostridium. Next base: position 1,693 of record DATCKN010000061.1, on the reverse strand, counting down.
CATATGATAGCAAGCCATCATTACGAGCCTGAATATGGCAGCCCTAAAAAACCAATGTTTCTCGAAGCTGAACTATTGCATTTCATTGATATGATAGATGCCAGGGTTTATGATTATGCAAACAGCTTAAAAAATGTTGAAGAGGGGAATTTTTCAGACCCCGTTTGGTCGTTGGATAAAAGAAGGTTGTATAAACCGGTTTTATAATTTTTCGTAATAAGTTTGGAAATTCATTCATATTTTATTTCAAAAACTGTAAAACAGATACTTTACCATATGAGAAGGCTTAAAAATAGTATCTGTTTTTTATTATAAATTTTTATAAATATGCAAAAAAAACTCTTGCATTGCATAAATATTTTGTTATAATCAATACCAAATTATTTATATATGATTAGTAGTATATCATATATTAAGGAGTTGGACAAAATGCCTATTAATATACCTGACAACCTGCCGGCATATGAAGTTCTGACCAGTGAGAACATATTTGTAATGACTGAAGAAAGGGCAATTCATCAGGATATTCGGCCTTTAAGGATTGCCATCTTTAATATTATGCCTACAAAAATTGTTACCGAAACCCAGTTGCTAAGACTTATCGGTAATACCCCGCTGCAGGTTGATATTGTTCTTCTGCATCCCCGCACATATAAATCAAAACATACCCCTGAAGAACATATGAGAACTTTTTACAAAACCTTTGATGACGTTAAAGATGAAAAGTTTGACGGTATGATTATCACCGGTGCCCCGGTGGAGCATATGGCCTTTGAGAAAGTGGATTATTGGGAAGAACTTACAAGAATAATGGACTGGAGCAAAAAACATGTTTACTCTGTGCTGTATATTTGCTGGGCAGCCCAGGCAGGCCTTTATCACTTCTACAATATACCGAAGTACCCTCTGCCTGAAAAACTCTTTGGAGTATTTGAGCATACTGTCGCTGTAAAAAATGTAAAGCTTTTAAGAGGATTTGATGATGTATTCTATGTCCCGCATTCAAGGCATTCAGAAGTGCGCAGAGAAGACATTTTGAAGGTTCCTGAACTGGAAATTCTGTCGGAATCGCCCGAAGCAGGTGTTTATATAGTCAGATCAAGGGATGACAGGCAAATTTTTGTTACCGGGCATTCTGAATATGATCCTCTCACATTAAAGTCAGAGTATGATCGTGACATAAGCAAGGGATTGAATATAAAGATTCCAAAAAACTATTTTCCTGATGATGATCCCCAAAAGCCCCCGGTGACAAGATGGAGGGGGCATGCTAATTTACTGTTCTCAAACTGGCTGAACTATTATGTATATCAGGAGACACCATATAATCTTGATGAATTGAACGGCTATTAATGTGTGTCCTGTGAAGGTAGTTAAGAGAAGAATTATACGGTAAAGGAGAGAAGTGATATGAGCGGAAAAAACTACAGATTTGATACGCTCCAGGTCCACGCCGGTCAAGTACCCGACCCTACTACCGGTTCCAGGAGCGTACCCATTTATCAGACAACATCCTATGTTTTTAAGGACACCGAGCATGCAGCAAACCTATTTGCACTGAAAGAATCCGGTAACATATACACACGAATTATGAATCCCACCATTGATGTTTTTGAAAAGAGGATGGCGGCACTGGAGGGGGGAGTTGGTGCACTGGCAGTATCATCAGGCTCAGCGGCAATAACGTATGCAG
>DATCKN010000093.1:0-3615 GCA_036562185.1 Thermoclostridium sp. | reverse complement strand
CAAGTATGTGGTATAGTGGTTTGTTGTCCTGCCAAAAAATTCGGTGAATACGATTCTCATGACGAGCAGGGTTAACAATGGGGACAACAAGCTCCACAAAATCCCCAATACCGTTCTCTTGTATTTCTTCTTAAAATCCCTTTTAACCAGTTCTTCAAAAAGGAATTTATATTTCCTTATTTTATTTAACATACCCCTTTCTCCTTCTACAGATCTTGCCTCTCATATCACGAGCAAATTTTGTCCTGCGTGAATTTGGCGGTACCAGCAAGTACTTGAATTTTCTCTTAACATATTTAACAGTGTTTAGTTGAAAATCGATCCTTTGCAATTCCAGTGATTTTACCTTATTGTTCTCTAGCAACCAGGTATAATAAACGCCTAATAAACGTTCCGCTAAATACCCGTTAACCCTGGCTTCCTGCCCGGTATAATTTTTTTGTCCGCTCCTGTTATCATATTCGCTAAGTATTTTAAAGAGCCAATTACAGTAATCGTTAAACAATTGCTTTTTCATAATGAATATATTGCAAGGATACATCTTTGTTCCTGACATATATTTTTCAAACGCACACATATATTCAGGGAACAGTTCATCTATTATACCGGATAACAGTTGCAGATCTTCAGCATGATGGAAGGCTGCATTCCCGTAATAGGTATTCATATCTACATTCATTTCTTCAGCTAACGGCATTATAATATCATATTTACAAATAAGCTGCCGGATTTTCTCGGTATCATTATAGCATAACTTATTTAACAGGTTTTCATTTGGATAATTTGCCAGTATATATGGCCTCTTCCCCCTTTTCAGTCTGAAAGATAAATATCTTCTGTAGTGGAAGAAACCATAATAATCAGCGTTATCATTTTTCCACGCCCAGTATTGAGCTGTTAATTCACAATAAGACCTATTCATCAATGAAATATTGTCACCATTATTATCATAAATCATGCCTTCAAATTTTTCATGGGTAAGTGCTGCACCAACCTGAATCGGCACCAGTAACGGGTGTTTTGGTACATATGCCTGCTTGTGGCATACTACATATATTTTAATGACCAAGTTATCAACCACCTGCCTGGATTGTGGCTTAATCATTATTATTTTATCGTTTATATTTGTTATACACGATGACTTAATAATGATATAAGTGCAGATAATAGTCTTCCAATCTTTTTGCCTGTACTTTTATATCGAACCTGGGATCATAAACGGTTCTTCTTTCTCTGGCATTATTGCAATGGATTATTTTTTGAGCCCACGCTGAAGCCGGTTCCTTTATATTCAGAAAATATGTTTTATCACTAAAAGACACCTGAGGATTTATATTATCGGAAAGATAACATACCAAACCTGACATTTGTGCTTCAACCGCTGATACCGGGAACCCCTCGAACAAAGATGGCAGAATAAAAATATCCATAGCCTGCAAATACTCATTTACACGATCACTGACACCGACAAGAACAACCTTGTTGCTCAGATCCAGTGAATTAACCTTTCGCTCTATTGCCGTAAACAGTTCACCGTCTCCTATCAGAATAAGTCTGCTGTCAGGCAAGATTGAGCAAACTTCGAAAAAAACATCTATAATAAAAGCATGGTTCTTTTGAGGACAAAAGCGACCTACATGACCAATCACTAACTGTTCTTCAGAAATATTCAGTTCCTTCCTGATCCTGATACGTGTGTCATGTGAATAACTGAACTTACCTGTGTCAATCGCATTATTAAGCAAAAAAGCACTTTCCCCTCTTTTACCAAACAAATATTTCGCTGAATTCCTGGAACATGCGGCATACTGATTTGCAGCAAGTGGTATTAATAAGTTCAATATATTATTACGTACTTTTTTCAGGAAAGTGTCCGCACTTATTTCGTTATGACTATGAACTATCCGCACAGGTATTCTGAACAATCTCGCAATCCCAAGATATAAAAATGCAGCATTTGGTAAATGCCCATGGATAATCCGATATTCTTTGTGAATAATAAAAAACCTGGCTAGTTTAATGATATAAGCAACTAAGTTTTTCACCCTTAGTTGAGGCATTATATAAACCCTGGAACCATTTTTCCTAAATCTTTCGATATTTTCCTCAGGTACCGGCTCGTGCACAATGAAGTCGAAAATGAATCTGCTTCTGTCGATATGATTATAATAATTCATAACAACAGAGTTGACTCCATTATTTAAACTAAAATTCTCAATAACATGCAATATTCTTATCGGTTCCATAATTCTCCTTTTTACAAAGTGACCAATTTAATGTACTTCTTCAAAGCATTGATCAAATAACAGTTCATATAATATAAAGCCATTGGAAAAGATAACTTTTGGGATCTCCGATAAATAATCCAGCGGTTTTTTGCGGCTAAGATCTTATTAGATGATCTGCCTCCATAAGCATATAATACAAGATTCTCATTAAGACCACAGAATTTTTTCCCCTCTTTTGCCAAACCAAGCCATAGCACGAAATCTTCGTGGATATAATTTCTATCAAACTCATGATTATTCATTGCTTTTGCTCTTAGCAATACCGTTGAACAACCAATTACGTTTTCTTTCAGCAACTCTTCGTATGAGACTGTTTCCGGCACCTGATACAGTATCTCTTTTTTCAGTAATCTCTTGCTGCTGTAAACAATCGTATATGCTGTATATGCCAAATCGCAATCTTTTTCCTGCATTAAGTTGATTTGTTTTTCAAGTTTATTCTCCATCCAAACATCATCACTGTCCAAAAATGCTATGTACTCACCCCTGGCACTTTTGCACCCAATATTTCTTGAGACAGAAACACCGCAGTTTTCTTTATTTTTTATTAAAATAATCCGTTTATCAATGTCCAAAAATGAATTCACTATCTTAGCTGTATCATCGGTCGAATTATCGTCAATGACTATAAGCTCAAAGTTCTCATATGTTTGGGACAATACCGACCGTATCGCCTTCTCTATCGTTTTTTCACCGTTATATACAGGCATTATTATTGAAACCAGTTGCTTCATCATACATCGTTCCTGTAAATGTGAATTTGTTGAATACCATTATATTGCCAACACCCTGCACAGACTTACCCTGTTATTTTATACCGTTTTTTTATCAGAATAATATTTATCCCTGTCCCCAGCCCAAGCAGCACCCAGAAAACCGGCGCTACGGCTATGTTGCTGTCGTTGAACAGCCCGGCGGCGGCGTAGCCGCAGAATGCCGCAAAGCAGGCCAGGCCCGCGGCGGGCATGAATTCCGTGAAATCTTCCTTCCAGAGCACCTTTATGCTTGAGACTGCATATAAGCCGAACAGCACCAGCATCGCCACAAGCGACAGGACGCCCGTGTTGAGTGCCGTCTGGAGATACATATTGTGGGCCTTGTCGACAAATATCCCGCCTGTCTGGTAAAGCTTCAGCTTATTCAAAAAGTCGTACTGCGGGAAATACAGCGCAAACGTATCCGGCCCTTTCCCGATAAACACCGTGCCCTTCAGCAGCGGCAGAGTCCTGGACCATATATAGCCCCTGTTCGAGCCGAAGGATTCCATTCCCTCAAAACCGAAGGATTCTATCTCCCGGCCGTTACGGTATGTCAGCCACCTGTTGGC
>DATCKN010000048.1:0-54289 GCA_036562185.1 Thermoclostridium sp. | reverse complement strand
TATCTCACCTATTATTTGGGAATAAGTTTTCCCGATATGTTTTGCACATGTTTCATATGGCCCGTTTTGCGTAAGACCCGGCCTTGGGTTAATCTCCAAAAAGTATGCGACCCCATTTTTATCAATTTTAAAGTCTGCTCTACTGAAATCGTAACAATTTAAATGCTTATGGAGTTTTAACGATGCTGATGTCAATTCATTTTTCAGCTCTTCATCACATACGAAAACTTCATCCAAAATCGGTGTCATCACCAACTATGTTGCTTCTCTCTGCAACTATCTTTCCACCATCTTCTCCTGCAACATCTATTATGAAGTGAGGTATGGCATAGCCTGAAATTCTCCCCCTAAGCTCTGAAATAATTTCAACACCTTCAGTATAAGGTGTAATGAAGTGCTCAACTCCCTTTACATAATCGCATTGATACAGATAATATGGTCTTACCCTTATTCTTATTAACTCTGAGAACAGCTTTTCCATAGTATTCAAATCATTGTTAATTCCGTTCAGCAACACAGTTTGATTGCCAACAGGGATACCCCTGGACAGCAGTATGTTGCATGCCTGTGCAGCCTCGGGTGTAATCTCCCGGGGATGATTAAACTGGGTATTTATCCATATAGGATGGTATTTCATAAGCATATCTGCCAGTTTCTCAGTAATACGCATGGGGCATGTGACTATTGCCCTGGTACCGATTCTGATTGTCTGTACATGATCTATTTTTCTAAACTCAGATATGTATTTCTCCAGTTTTTCATCTGTTAAAGTCAGAGGGTCACCACCGGTAATTAAAACATCCCTGATATTTTTATTATTTTTAATATAGTGCAGAACTTTTTCGAAATCACTGTCACTTACCGGGCCATACTTACTGATAACAGTATTCTTTCGTGTACAGTGCCTGCAGAACATAAAACACATGTTGCTTGCAAAAAAAGCTACCCTGTCAGGATATTTATGTACTAAATGAGGAGCTACCGAATAAACTGACTCATGTAATGGATCATCATACATTCTGCCGGAATTGACTAATTCGTCCAACCGGGGAATACACTGCTTCCTTATAGGGCAGTTATTGTCTTCTCCTGAGATTAATCGGGCATAATATGGCGAAATCACCATCCTGTATTTTTCCGTTACTTTCGATATATTCGAACATTCCTGCTGACTCAGCTGAAGATAATCTGCAAGCTGTTCGGGCTTAGTTATGACATTTTTAAGCTGCAATTCCCATTCTTCCATCTGATTCACCCCATTAAACCCCGAGTGATAAAACTCCCGGGAATTTTTGCTACAGCTTATGGCAACATTTTGAATCCAATCCATGCTCTGAAAGGATATATACAGCTTAACATATGAGTTTTAAAATTTAAGATTTTGTCTTGAAATGTCGAATTTAAGGAGTGAAATGCAATTTATAAAGCTTTTTAATTGCACATAATTTGAAATGTTACTCATTGTTATACAACATTCACAGCCTAATCAGTCAACTTGTTGAAAAGCATCATTTTTTATTTTTACAACAATGGTTATACCATCAATTATTATTTGTCAAAACTTCAGCCAGTTAAATTTGAATGAGTAGAAATATGGCCTGCCGGAATATTCCGCAGGCCATTTAACCGCATTATTTTATTATCCTTTATCGGAAAGCAGTAAAAAGCATTATCCCATTACCTGTCATTATCTGCCGTTAAGTCTTTTCCTGACAGAAGAACTCAAAATCATCAATAGTGCCCCAGTCATCGGGAGTGCCCATGATTTTTACGCCAATGGTAACCTTATCACCCTTGTTCAGGCTTATTCCTGTAATCTCGGGATGTTGCCATACAGCCCAACCGTCATTTGTAAAAATTTTCGACCCTAATACTTTACCATCACCGTCTTTTATATAAAGTTCCAGCTTCAGCTCTGTTCCTCCGGCACCCTGAGACCATACCCCCAAAGTGTATTCTCCGGTTTCCTGAACTTTAAAACTTTGGTGCAAATCAATGGTGAAGTTTTTGTTATCCCAATACTGGAAGTACCACGAACCAGACTTCGGTGTTCCGCTCGTGCTGTCTGTTATGGACCCGCTTTCAACCGACCCATCTGTTTCCCATGCAGTATTGCCATCCTCAAATCCAAGATTGCTTAACAGATCCTTTTGAATAACATTTACCGTAAGCTCACTGTCAAATGATAGTACCTTGCCGGCTATAGTAAATTTTCCTTCTGTGTCGGCAGATAAGCCGGATAAATCCCACTCTACAGGAACATCCCTGATTGTACCGTCCGAATATAAAACTTTCAGTGTCGGGGGCAGCTCTGCCTTAAGTTCGTCAACTGTAGAACCCAGATTAACGCTCACCTCTTTATGCCTGTATGAACATACCGGAATATCATTATCCATACTGCCGGGTTCAAATTTAAATGCCTTCAGGGATTCCAGCGCTTTCCCGTCAAAACTGAACATGGCCTGGTTTTCCCATTCATTTCCTCCGCCTTTTACAGCACCTGCACCTTTTACAGGTATCCATACTGGTTCCCAGTAGAATATTCCGATTCCCCTGTCAGATGTTGCAACAGTGTTCATAACCAGTTCGGTCACGAGCTTTTGATTATCAACACTTGCTGCTATTCCCGTGACGTTTTCCTGTTCCTTCCCTACAAGATTTGGTGTGATATCTGCATCTTCATATGTAAATGGGAATGCTGTTTCTGCCACTAAGACATCCTTGTCAAATTTATGAGACAGGTTGTTTATATTATTCTTAAGGTCCATCAAAGTACCGTTCCAATACGGGTAATATGTTAATCCTATTACATCATAATCTGATACGCCATGCTCATGAATTGAGCTGAAGAAGTTTTCACAGAACTGAGCAGAGCCACCGTCCTGAATATGGATCATTATCTTTATTTCTTTATCTTTGGGTGTTGTATCCCTCACAGCTTTAATCCCGCTGTTAATAAACTTTGCAAGATTATCCCAGTTTCCTGCCCGTCCTTCTTCCCATAGCATGCCGTTACCAATTTCATTGCCAACCTGGACCATGTCGGGACAGGCACCTGCTTTTACCAGTTCTTCAAGTGCACCTTTCGTGTATTCATATATAGCTTCACATAATTCATCCACACTCATATTTTCCCAGGCCTTCGGTTTGTTCTGGTTTCTCGGATCCGCCCACCAGTCGGAATAATGAAAGTTTATAAGCAGCCTGAAGCCTTCCTTTTTTATTCGTTTCGCCATTTTCACAGTATGTTCCAGATTGCAGTAATCGCCTGCGTCAAAAGACTGTGTCGGTTCATTCCAGATTCTTAGCCTGAGGTAATTCACACCGTTTTCCTTCAATATCTTTAAAGCATCTTTTTCTTTACCGTTAAAATCATAGAACTTTCCGCCGTAGTCCTCTATTGCCTGTAATGACGAAATATCCGCCCCTTTTATAAAACCTGCATTTTCATTTTTAGTGCCGCAGCCCGCAACCATCAACATGATTAATGCCGGAACGATTGCAAACAGCAGGTTATGTACTTCTCTTTTCATCAACACACCCCCCTGCATCCTTTGAGAACCTTATTCTTTCCAGCGTTATTATTTCATGTTCGGTGGATAGGCAAATTCTATTCCAAGCTTGGCTTTATTCCCTTTGAACCTGGCATTTGTTGCATCATAGAACTTCTGCCATCCAAGCTCTTTGGACTTCTCAACGGCTTCATGATACATCATGGTTACATCACCGGGATCTGCAACTATTATCTTTGCCACCTGGCTAATCCAGTAAGTGTTTAATTTCTCATAAATGCCTGCCTCTTCCGTTCCTGCTTCGACGGTAATATCCGAGAAGCATTTATCATCGAAAACGTACTTACCGTATACTTCTTTTTCATATTTCTCGTTATCAATCACATACTGCTTTGTAGCTATAGGGTAAGTCCTCTGAATCGGAAGCCAGCTGACAAGCCATTCAAATGTCTTGTCACCATACTTGAGATTTGCTGCAGCCCAGTCCTTCTTATATTCCTCTTCCACTTCCGGCTTGATAACCACATGTCCGTCAACCATGTCCCATGTTGCTCCTTCGGGTCCCCACCATGTTTGAAGTATATTCTCAGGCTGTGTCATATAGTTGAGGAATCTAACCGCCCTGTCAGGCCTCTTTGCATTTTTGGTAATCATCGTCATAGTCCAGCCGGTAAGTCCGGACGTGGTCAGGTAAGGAGTTTTTCCTTCATCTCCCCTGATAGGGCCTACTAACAAATAAACTGCATTCTCATCCCTGGACTCGAGCTCATTCCACTGGTTTTCCACCTGTCTGCCCTGGATCATGAACACACTTCCATTTGCAACCTTGGCGCCTTTCTGTTCTATTTTCAGCGTAACTGCATCTGTTGGCATTAATTCTTCATGATACAGAGTATTATAAAATTTAAGGGCCTCGAGAGTCTCGGGCTGCATTCTCCAGTCAAGCCAATTCCCCTCGGCATCTTCATAAGCAGCACCAAACTGCTGGGCTAAGTACTGTACGTCCAGAAGAAGATCCCTCGTACCTGCGCATGGGTAGAATGGTATAATATCAAGCCCGTTATACTGTATTTTTGAATCCCTGACCTTTCTAAGAGCCTCTAAAGTTCCTTCCTTTGTGTCAAAATCAGATACTTTGATGCCAAGCTTATCGGCTATATCTTTCCTGATTCTGAAATTGTTATGGGTGACATAATAGTTCCCTTCCTGCATTTCTTCAGGCGCATAGAAATAATTTACATAACCGTAATAGTTTCCGTCTTCATTCCTGAACCAGTCCTGCATGGACTGCGGTACCTTGAAATCGGGTGCATAATTTGCCACCAGTTCGTTAAACGGGAGAACCATTTTGTTCTTTTCAAGAACCTGCCTTTGGGATGAACCAATCCATGTACTGACAATATCAGGCAGGCTGTCCGAAGCTATAAGCGCATTAAACTTGTCTCCGTTTCCGCTGGTAATTTCTATTGTTACCCCTGTTTCTTCGGTAATTTTCTTGTCAAGCAGGCAGTTCTGAATATCCCACGTTTTCTTATACCAGTCCTGATCCACAAACCATGTTAATTTTACGGGAGTTGTGTCCCATGTCCAGCTCGGGCCTTCTTTAACCGTTTCATCGCCCTGCGGTATGGTGGACGATGATTCGGGGGTATTCCGCCCGCTACTTGAATCATTGCATGCTGTTACCAATGTCATAATCAGAGTAAAAGCAAGAAAGAGACAAAATTTTTTTACAATACTTATCATACTGTTATCCTCCTTTTATTAATAACGGCCTGCTAAAGAACAGAATAAAGCTAATCTTTAACAGCGCCTATCATTACCCCTTTAATGAAGTATTTCTGCAAAAACGGATAGGTCACAAGTATTGGTGCAATTGTTACAATCATCGTTGCCAGTTTTATTGTTTCTGAACTGGGTTTCCTGATCCCGGGAGGAACTGCCATTGCTGCAGCCCTCGCCATCCCTGCCGCTTCAGACGAGTTCGATATTATCCTGTAAAGAAAAAGCTGTATTGTCTGGAGCTTGTTTGATGAAGTAAAAACCAGCGAGTCATAAAACGAGTTCCAATGGCTTATCGCCGTAAAAAGTGCTATGGCCGCAAAAACCGGTTTCGACAACGGTACTATGAACAAAAAGAATATACCGTACTCATTAATGCCATCAATTCTGGCAGATTCCAAAATTACCTCGGGTATTTCCCTGAAATACGATATAAACACCAGCATGTTCCACACACTGAAAAGAAGCGGAATGATATACACAAGGAAGTTGTCTATCAGGCCAAGCTTTTTCAGCACCACATAATATGGTATAAGCCCGCCTCCAAAAAACATGGTTACAAGCATATAGCTCATGTATATGTTCCTGCCCTTCAAGTTCTTTCTTGACATCCCATACGCGACCAGCGATGTGAAAAGCAGGCTGGATATTGTTCCTATAACTGTTCTCAGTATTGTTATCAGAAAAGCATCGAATATCGTTTTGTCCATAAATACAACCTTGTAATTATACAGGTTAAATCCTCTTGGCAGGAAAATGACACCGCCAAGGGTATATTCATAACTGTCGCTGAAAGATCCTGCCAGACAGACCCAGAACGGTAAAACTGTAATGAAAACAAGAAACAACATAAATACCGAATTAAAAATATTGAAAATTAAATCTGCTTTATTTACGCTTTTCATGACTGATTCCTCCGATATCTCAGAAAAGGCTTTTTTCTGTCAGCTTCCTGGATGTATAGTTGGCTCCAAACAGCAGCAACATGGCTACTATGGACTTTGCTAGCCCGACTGCTGCAGAATATGAGTATCTCATCTGCCCTATCCCAACCTTGTAAACATAAGTATCAATTGTTTCGCTCCTGTCAAGGTTTAACGGGTTCTGAAGCACAATTATCTGATCAAATCCTGTGTTTAATATGCCGCTGATAGAGAAAATGAACATAATGGATACCGTACCCATTATTGCCGGTATGGTAATATACCACATCTTTGCGAATCTCCCGCAGCCGTCAATTTCAGCTGCGTCATATATCTCCTGATCCACTCCTGCAATAGCCGCAATATATAATATCGAGTTAAATCCAAAGCCTTTTATGATGCTTGATACAACTACTATAGCCCAAAAATATCCCGGATTGGCTAAGAACTCCACCGGTTTTTCAATGAGTCCCAAAGACTTCAGAAAAATATTCAGAACACCGTTTTGATCTGTTGAGAGCATTGAATAGATTAACCCGCCGAATATGACCCACGAAACAAAATGCGGCAGGTAAGTAACTGTCTGTACTATTTTTTTGAACTTCAAATTTCTGATTTCGTTAAGAAGGAGGGCAAATATAACAGGAAAGGGAAACCCGAATATTAATCCCAGGATGTTTATTCCCAGCGTATTTTTTAAAATGCTCAGAAAATACGGATCTGTGAAAAACTCCTTAAAATGCTTCAATCCTACCCATGGAGAACTCATATATGCCGAAAAAATACTCGAGCTTTTATTCAGGGAAAATAAGCTAAAATCCTGAAAGGATATAACAATTCCATACATCGGAATATAACAGAAAATCATGAGAAAAATTATGCCCGGCCATACCATGCTTTGGAGTTCAAGCTGATTCTTTAATGTTTGCAATCGCCACGCGGGTTTATCTTTTCTGCGAATTAGTTTTGACACCATACAGAAACAACTCCTTTTTACCAGGAAGAACTAATCTGAGCTACTATGGAAAATTATACTGAAGTCTTTAGGAATAAGTAATATCATCATTTTGCATTAGGTGTCACTTTTTTGGCTGTTTACTAAACACGCTTTCAAATATTGAAATCAAAATGTATAATTAAATTGAAAAACAGTTGCCATCGCAAATTGTGTTCCGTAAGGCAGTCACTGAAAACCTTTATTTTATTACGGCCTGATGATTATATAATGAAGTCATGCTTGCGAGGTTTGTATGTGCCTGAAATTTAAAGATATAAGTATTAAAAAGAAGCTTACATATACTTTTTTCATATTTATACTGATACCCACCTTACTGCTTTGCATATACAGTTATAGCCAAATACAGCGGTACATGAGATCCGAAATTGTTAATAACGGTAATGCTACTCTTGACCAGATTAAGTATAATATAATGAACAAGGTGGAAATAGTAGAGAACGTCAGCAGTAATGTATGCTATAACTCAGGTTTAATATCATTTCTAAGAAGAACGTTTACTCCTACCCCAACTTCCATAGATGAATACATAAACATCATAGTGCCTATAGTAGAACATGCCGTTTTGTACCATAAGTTCAGCATAGCCGATATTTCTGTTTATATCACCAATGAAAGCATCCCTGAAGGCTTTGGTTATTTCCGTTATGAAAGTTCATTGAAAGATATGGACTGGTATAAAAACTTTATGGAAAGCGATATGAATTCTGCATGGATAATTCCTGATAAAGCAAATTTATACGGTAAACAGGGGTCCGATGCTTCATCAATGTTTATGTTTGTCAGGAAGATATGCCCTCCGAATGACATTCATCTTGGGCTGGTAGCAATAAATATACCGCAATCGGAATTGTTTTCTTCACTTTACCTGCCGGAAAACACGGACAGTTTTTTTGCTCTGACAACCGAAGGCATTGTATTGTTTACCACAGAAAATCAAAAACTGCCACCTGCAGAAGTTCTTGAAAAAATTACAGCCATGCCTTCAGGCTACTGTATATATGATAATATTTTGTATCTTACCACAACTGTTGATTCGCTAAATATAATAATCTGCAAAACAGTACCCCTATCAAGCAGATCTTACCCCATGAATTCATTGACTGTAACTTTTATAATACTGATACTTATTGTGTTCCTGATGATTATTTTATTCTTTGTTATCCTCAATAATGTGTTTACAGAAATTAATAATCAGCTGAACCTTATGTCTTTAGCAGTACAAAATGATTTCAAATACAGGATACCGGTCAAAAGAAATGATGAAATAGGACAGATTTCACAGCATTTCAACACTTTGCTTGATAAAATAAATACTCTCCTCAGGAATCTCGTAATAAAGGAAACCGCGCATAAGGACGCCCAGTTTAAAGCTCTTCAATATCAAATAAACCCCCATTTCATTTACAATACCATTGATGTGTTCGTAAACAAGCTGGCACTATCCGGTAACTATCAAATTGCAGATTCCATTGCAAGCTTTGGCAGGATGCTTCGGTATAATATCGGTAAAAACGAGAACTTCACCACACTGCAAATGGAACTTGATTATATAAAAAGCTATATAGGCATACAAAAACTCCGTTACGAAGACAGGCTCAGGTTAAATATCAATATACCAAATGAGCTGCTTAGTTGCAGGATAATTAAATTCATCCTGCAACCTGTTGTTGAAAACAGTATATTACATAATATGGACAATAACGGAAAATTCTTAATTATTAATATAAATGCCGAAGTTATGAATGGAAACCTTGTAATATCCATAAGTGATAACGGGAAAGGTATAGAACCCGGCAAGCTTAAAGAATTAAATGCCCAGTTCGAGACCTCTGAATACAAGCAGCCCTCTGACAATAAAAGTACAAACATCGGAATGCAGAATATAAATGAACGTATAAAACTGTTTTATGGAAATGAGCACCATATTCGGATGGAGAGTGAATATGGAAAAAGTACCACGACTATTATTACAATACCTGATGTTTTGGGGTGATAAGTAATGTACTCTCTTCTTGTTGTAGATGATGAAAAAGTAATATGTGAGGGATTAAAACACAGAATAAGCATGCTCAAAATTCCGCAGCTGGACAGTATAAAAACAGCATTAAACGGGCAGGAAGCTTTAAAAATTATAGATAAAGATCCCCCGGATATTATTATTACAGATATTAGAATGCCCGAAGTGGGAGGACTTGAGTTAATAGAAACCGTTTCAAAAAAGAAACCGAATATAAAATTCCTCGTGCTAAGCGGTTATGAAACATATGATTATATACGCAGTGCATTCAAACTTGGGGCGGTGGATTACCTTTTAAAACCCATAAGCTCTGATGACCTGGAATACCACTTGTGTTCCTTAATCAAGAAACTGGATAATGAGCAAAAATTAAGGATTATAAAAAAAAGGCAAAGCATTGAAAATTCCAATATGTTATTGAGCCAGTTGCTTTTAAGCCAGTACATGCATCCAAAGATTGAGAAAGACATTTTGTCAAAACTGTTGGCACTTTTCCCATATAACTTCTTTACCATAGGTATAATAGCAATAGAATACAATCTGGATTACGGAAAAAACCTTGATTTAATTACCAATCAGCTTGATCAGTTAATTAAAAAACTCTCACATAGCAAATACATAAGGACCTATTACCTGTTAAACCATTCTAGATATCCGGTTATCATATTCAATATTTCTAAAAAAGAACTATATCCTCAAATTGTTAAACTGCTGGAGAGCTTTACAGACAACCTGAGAAAAGCGCTGCCGCTTAACCCTGCAGCGGCTGTCAGTTCTGTGATGAAAAGTGTATGCAGTCTCAAAACGCTTTACTCCCAGGCGGAAGAAGCAGCTTCATACAGGATCCTGTATGGATCAAACCGGGTTATTGAGTATTGCAATACACCTAATGGCAATCAAAAGATTATTCTAAACAAGCATGACCTTGCCTGCATCGATAACGCAATAAGCTTACGTTCGGCAAAGCAATTTAACCTGCTCATCGACAAATACTTCAACAGGGAATTTCTAAAAACTCAGAGCATAGAAAATGTCAAAAAGCTATATTATATGATTCTTAAAAGAATTAACGACCAGATAAGTGATAAGGAACATTTCGCAATTGAGGAAGACAAAAAGGATTTTGAGCAGTTCTTTTCTCTGGAAGAAATAAAATCTTACCTGAAAGATTACATGTTCAAAATTTTGCATTACCTGTCACGGCAGGACGAAACTGAAAAGTCGGTAGTGGATATTGCAGTTAATTACCTTAAGGAAAATTATATGAAAGAAGTAAACATGGCTGAGGTTTCAAACATGGTATCAATGAACTATTCATATTTCAGCAAGCTGTTTAAAACACAGACCGGGATGACCTTTTCGGAGTACTTGCTGATGCTTAGAATGGAAGAAGCAAAAAAGCTTTTAAATGACCCGGTCAATAGAATATGCGAAGTATCATCAATGATAGGCTATGAAAACGCACATAATTTTTCCAGGGCATTTAAGAGTTATTTTGGTATTTCCCCGAAGGAATACAGGAAAAAAATGTAACGAATCCGGGCAAACGGCAGCCGGCTGCCGCTTAAGGTTTGCTTTTGCAAATAGACTTTCAGGCATAAAAAACACAGCGTTCTTCAGAATTGCTCCTTAGAATCGCTGTGTTTTCAGAGGGGCACTTATGGCAAATTAATTTTTTGACCTACATAAATAATTGCATCATCCAGATTGTTAACCTTTTTTATTTGATAAATATATTGACGGATATCTGTTTTACCACGGTATTTACCCGCTATATCCCAAAGGGTGTCTCCCTGCCTGACTGTTATTGTTTTATATTCCCTTTTAACATTTTTACCTGCTGATACCACTGAGCCAAAAAACAACATAATAACCGTGAGTGTTAATACCAAAATAGTGAAAAACCTTTTTCTGTTTTTGAGGCGATACGCTTTCATAAATTATAACCTCCTTTGGATCAAAATAAGCCAAACCAAAGCAGATTTTCAAAAAAACAAAGAACAAATGTTCTATTTGCATTTTATCGAACATTTGTTCATTTGTCAACAATTTTTCGAACATTTGTTTGACATTTTTTATAAGTATGGTATAATTAGGTTAAATAAAATTACATGGGGTATTAAAATGAAGCAAAAAAATCTGGACAAGCAAAAGCAAATCTTGGATTTTGTAAATAAACAGGTTCAGGAAAAAGGGTATCCCCCTTCAGTCCGGGAAATTTGTAAAGCTGTTGGGTTCAAGTCCACTTCAACAGTTCATTCTTATTTATCTGCCCTTGAGGAAAAAGGTCTGATTGTGAAAGATCCCTCAAAAACAAGGGCTTTAAAGGTAGTGGATAAACAAATCAAAAGCCTTGAGGGTTATGTTTCTGACCATGAAATAGAAAATATTCCTATTGTAGGCAGGGTTGCAGCAGGACAGCCAATACTCGCCATTGAAAACATAGAAGATACTTTCCCTGTTCCAGTTGAATATCTGGAGAACGGCACTACATTTATGTTAAGAGTAAAAGGCGACAGCATGATAAACAGGGGAATATATGACGGGGATTTGGTTATAGTAAAACAACAGAACACTGCAATGAACGGTGATATAGTTGTCGCACTGATTGAAGATGAAACAACCGTAAAAACTTTTTACAAGGAAAAGGATCATTTTCGTCTGCAACCTGAAAATGAAAATTACGAACCAATAATTGTAAAAGATAACCTTACCATTCTTGGAAAAGTTATAGCATTGTTCAGAAAATTTTAGAGCCTCCCGGCTCTTATTTCTTTTATTATTAGAAATTATTAATGATGAACCAAACCTAAAAATTCGGCATTGTTGTCATATATGAATGGTTTCTGAATATGAGTCGATTATTTCAACCCTGCCGTCGCTGTCTATATATTTTATGACAGAAGATAAAATGCTGTCCGCATGTGACACTTCATTGGTCACGCAGGAAATTCCCAGTTCGCATTGATTCCATTCGTCCTGCCTTCCTGTTTCTGCAGCTGATACATTGAGTTTTGAGGTGATTTTTGCCAATAGGCTTTTTACAACGCTTCGCTTATCTTTTAAGCTTTTCATCCCGCCTATATATAATGTTAATTTAAGTGCACCAATAACCATTTTTCCTCCTCCGCCACTAATTTCAAATTCCGTCAGTCACTTTGCACACATAAATTTAGATGCATAAGTCAAACTTATGCACCATTAGTAATTGAACGATCTTCCTTTGAATTATTCTATCTCACCTAATAACTTCATTTGCGATTGCAACAGACTGACAGCTTTACTTTTATATACGGCCATATCCTTTTTTAATCGCTCTGCTTCAAATTGAATTTTGACCACTTCCCGGTTTGCCTCGTCAACAATCTCTTTTGCCTTATTCTGCGCTTCAGCTATAATGTTTTCTGCCTTCTTTTCAGCATTGCTGATAATTTCGCTGCTGGACTGCTGGGCAAGTATCAAACTTTTCTTTAATGTTTCCTCCATTTTCTCATAATGGGACAATCTGTCCTTTAGCTCCATTACCTGGTCTTTTGCCTTCATCAGCTCACGAATGTAATCCGAGTAATCCTCAATTATTTTCTGAATTACTTCATAAACTTGATTCTCATCCAAACCCCTTACAACAGATTTACGGAATACAATATTTGACAAATCATTGGGTGTGAAATTCATACAGCATACCTCCGGCAAATCAAATAACCTAAGCTAAAATCTAGCAATAATGAGCTGGAGCATATTCTCTACTAAGCTAAGTAACAGATATGCCAAAATTGGAGAGAAATCAAACATCAAATTTTTCCCGAAAACCGACCGGGCAATCATGTTCCTGATTGGCGACAAAATTGGTTCGGTAACATTATAAATAAATGCAATAAACCTGGTTTCCCTTCTTAAAGGAAGCCAGGAAACTATAACGCGCAGTAAAATCAATATTTCGATAATCCTGAAAAACAGGAGTACCGCAGCGCTTAAAATTTCTTTCATTTACACCCTCCGTTATTTAAGCCAGGTAAATACACCCTGCTCCTGCAGCTCTTCCTTCACATCGCCCAGTATATCAACACTGTTGGGTGTTGCAAGGAAAATTCCGGAGGATACTTTTTGAATGTTTCCGTCAAGAGAATACACGGCACCGCTTAAAAAATCAACTATTCTTTGTGCAATTTGGATATCAACATCTTCGACATTCATAACTATTGAACGGTTGGCCCTTAAATGATCGCAAATATCCTTTGCGTCATTAATATTCTTTGGCGAAACAATAACCACCTTTGTATTGGTGTTACTGTTCAGATTGAGAACCTTGCCCTGATTTTTTTTGCCATATGCAGGTTTGCGGTTCTCTTTTTTATCCGCCGTTTCTTCAACTTCTTCCTCTTCATAGTACTCATCTTCAACTTCTTCTGTTTCCCAACCAACAAAATCGAGCATTTTGCTCAGTATGTTTGCCATAAGTACCTTCCTCCCACTCATCTTGAGTAAAAATATATACTAACGCAATATTTGCCGTCATATTACTTTAAAGAATATTGTCGTTCACCGAAAATGCTGCTGCCAATACGAACTATATTAGCCCCTTCCTCAATGGCAACCTCAAAATCATGACTCATTCCCATTGACAAATACTGCATATGAATATTATCAATATTTTCCCGGTCTATGTCAATCGAAATGTTCTTTAACCGCCTGAAAATCCAGCGTACACTTTCAGGGTCTTCGGTGTAAGGAGCAATAGTCATAAGTCCCAAGACTTTTATATTTGGATAGGTGGAAACTTTTCTTGCAAAATCAAACACTTCGTCAGGGGAAATACCCGCCTTTGATTCTTCACCCGATACATTTACCTGTATTAGGGTATTCACCATCCTGTTGCAAGCCTGGGCCCTTTTCTGGATTTCATCTGCCAGCTCCAAACGATCCAATGAGTGAATCATTGCAACTTTATCAATTATATATTTCACTTTGTTTGTCTGGAGACGTCCAATTAAATGCCAATTACACCTTCCCTTTAATGTATCGTATTTTTGAACGAGTTCCTGAACCCTATTTTCACCAAAATTTAATACTTTTTCTTTCATTGCTGTTTCAATAGCTTCAATTCCAACAGTTTTGGAAACAGCTACCAGCAAAATGTCTTCAGGGTTGCGCCCGCTGCGCTCAGCCGCCTTGTTTATTCTTTGTCTTACCGAATTCAGATTATTTATTATTTTCAATTCATCTTCAGCAGTAAGCATCAGTCGATCACCTGTCCTTCTTCAATATTCTGAGGATTCACAATATATATGTCAAAAATCCTCACCGGATTGGTATCTGTAGAATCTGGCAGTTTATCGATTATCGCGAATGAATCCTGTTCTGCAATAATCTTAACCCGCTTTTTTACAGCTCTGTTATAGCGCACCAGAAAAACATCGGCAGTATTATCATATGTATTTATGTTTATCAGGCTGCGTTGAGGAATTTTCAGACCCTCAATGCTTTCGACTACTAAATCGGCTTTTGCATGCCTAAGCTGAACTGTTTTTTCGATATACCGGTTAAAAGAAACGGCAACCTTGCATTTATCATCCACAACTTCCACTGATTCAACGGTACATGGTATAAATTCTTTTATGCCGTCAAGTTTCAAAGATATTTTATCCCCTGTTTTAATTTTATTGCTGTCTTTTTTGCCAATCACACAAACATACCAGCTTTTTTCATTATTTATAAGCCTTGCAAAGGTCTGATCCTTTGTAACCTCGAACGATTGCTCATAGCCGGTTGCAACTTTCTTTATCTTTGCAATTTCGCTCATCTGTAAATCATCAATTGTCAGGCTGCTTATATTGGCATAGCTGTATTTTTCATCAACCGGCTCAGCACCCCAGACCACTATCCCCGAAAAATCAGATTTTATCGTCACAGCTGTCTCGTTAAGCTTATTCCTTAGCAATTCCAGTTCTTTTTTCTTATCGTCCAAGTAAAGCCTGTTTCCTGAGTTCTCAAATATCTCCCTGTTTCTTTGATAAAGCAGGCTTTCCAATGTCGATTTTATGTCTTCTATTGCTGAAAAATTCCTGTTCACTGCAACATCAGTCAACTTATTTACTTCACTCTGGACATTACTGCGAAAATCGCTGTCCCGGCTGAGAATATCGGGATTATTTTCTGCATATTGCCTTATAATGTTTTTTTCAAGATTTTCAATTTCATCCAAAATTCTCCGGCTGTCTTTATCAACAACTACGGCAAAATCGTATTTGTTCGGTACGCGTTCACCCTGGTTCACCTTTGGGATAACAATTCCTTCCTTTGGTGATTGAACAGCGGTTTCATCCCTGATAAAAACACCTTCGGACTTGATTTTTATTTCAAGAGTGTCGGTATATATGACATCAGTTTCAACATGCCCGTGAAATACCCACTTCCATAAAGCAGGCAGATATATGAGCGCAAAAAGAATTAAAAGAAAACGTATCGATTTGCTTTTTTTTCTTCGTTTTTTTAATTTATCGCTTTTCAGTTTTTCCTGGGAAGCAGTCCTGTTCCTGCTTTTATCTTTAGTGGTGCCCATATTCTCCTCCAAATACCCGGTTATGTTCTTTCACATAACCAGGTATTATGCTTGTCCGATGTATAAAAGAGAATAGCCTGCAGTCAGTCAGAATATTATTTCAGTTTTAATAAACCTCTGTTTATCAGTTCCTGAACTGCACATAAAACACCAAGTTTAACATGTTCATAAACAAGTCCACCCTGGAGATATGCAATATACGGTGGCCGTATTGGTGCATCTGCCGACAGTTCAATGGAAGACCCCTGTACAAATGCTCCTGCTGCCATTATCACAGGCGAATCATAACCGGGCATTTCATTAGGTACAGGTGTGACAAATGAATCAACAGGAGAGCCTTTTTGAATTCCCTGGCAAAAAGCAATAACTGCATCAGGATTCCCGAATTTAATTGCCTGTATAATGTCGCTTCTTTCTTCGTTGTAAGCAGGACAAGTCTCATACCCAAGGTTTTCCATAAGAGCTGATGCAAAAACGGCTCCTTTAAGGCTTTCGGCTACAATATGCGGAGCAAGGAAAAACCCCTCAAACATAGTTCTGTTTTGGCCAAGTGTTGCTCCTACTTCACGCCCTATACCGGGTACGGTCATCCTGTAGGAAACCAGTTCCACCAAATCCCTTCTGCCGGCAATATACCCTCCTGACAAAGCAATTCCGCCCCCGGGGTTTTTAATTAAAGATCCTGCCATTATATCCACACCTGCATCGGTAGGCTCTTTTTGTTCGACGAATTCTCCGTAACAGTTATCCACCATTACAATACAGTCAGGCTTTATGTTTTTCACAAACCTTACAGCCTGGCCAATGCGTTCAACTGTCAGCGGTTCTCTCCATGAATAACCGCGTGATCTTTGAAGAAATACCATTTTTGTCCTGTCATTTATGCTTTTTTCCACACTTTTATAATCAATCTCGCCATTTTCCAGCAAATCAACCTGGCGGTATGTTACGCCGTAGTCTTTCAACGAACCTGTTCCGCCTGCACCTCGTATACCAATCACTTCTTCAAGCGTATCATAAGGTTTTCCGGTAATTGACAGAAGTTCATCCCCAGGTCGTAAAATTCCATACAGGCACAATGCAAGAGCATGAGTACCACAGGTAATTTGATGCCTGACCAGTGCATCTTCTGCCCCAAAAGCAGCGGCATAAACATTTTCCAGAACTTCCCTGCCTCTGTCGTTGTATCCGTATCCGGTCGAGCCGATAAAATGAGAATCGCTTACCTTGTATTTCTGCATTGCGCTGATGACTTTGCTCTGGTTATATGCAGAAACCTGTTTAATTCTCTCAAAAATATCAAAGCATTTTTTCTCTGTATCCACCGATAATTTTACAAGTTCAGGTGTAATATTAAACGCCTCATGATATATTTCGGTATCTCTCATCAATTAGTTTTCCTCTTTTCTCTATTTTGTCTTTTAATTTTTCTCCTGTACAGAAATTAAACGGTCCAGTGCATTTTGAACCTGTTCCTTCGTAATAGTATTGTTAAAATTAAACTTGCAGCTTAATGCCTTGCGGTACATATCACTGGCTTTTTGAATATCCCCTGCATCTTCCAGGTATTTTCCGTAATCATAGTACGCCTCGGGAAAATGAGGTTCTTTTTGGATTAATTTATCAAACAGCTCTCCTGCCTTATCCATTTCACCCCTTAAGTGGTAAAGATGCGCCAGGTTGTCCTGAATTATTGCATTATCCGAATTGTATTCATATGCTTCAAGATTTATTTCAAGAGCTTCATCCAGGTCTCCCTTTTCTATCGCCAGGTAACCAAGGCTTCCATACACTGCAGTATTTTTATATTCTGCTATTACCTCCTTTAACATTTCATAGGCTTTATCCAACTCGCCCTTTTTCCAGACAATAAGTGCAAGATTTGATTTTGCAAGGTTTTTCTCATCCTTGTTCTTACTTTTATCAACTGCCTCAAGAAGTATTTCTTCGGCTTCCTTCAACTTTCCTTCCTTAAAAAGTACAAAGCCATAGTTTACTAATACATCTGTTCCAGCCTTTTTCGATTCTGTTGCTTTTTTAAACCATTTTTCGGCCATTTTGAGATTGCCTTTGTTGTATTCGGTCTGTGCTTTTATCCTGTATATTATGTTCAGATTAAAAATAACAATCAAAAGCAGGTATGCCAGAATACTTAAGAAACCGGCCACCTTATTGATTCTGAACAGAATTATTATCGCAAGTATCGGTATGGCGCCATATAATACGAGCGGCAATAAGGAATTTTTCTTCAAGATCTCTCACCCTCTGTTTTTTTCATTTATTAAACCGGCTGCTAAAGGGAATCATCCCATATGATAGCATTATAAGGCTGATATTTCAACAAGCAGGAAATATGTTATATTGCAAGCATAGCTTCCAATGATCTGCGGGCACGCTCAATCACTTCTTTATCCAGGTTTATCTCATACCTGTTATATTTGAGGGCATTATAAACACTTTCCACTGATGTCTTCTTCATATTAGGGCATACAAGTCCCTGCGTTAAAAGATAAAAAGTTTTATCAGGATTATCTTTTCTAAGCTGATGAAGTATTCCCATTTCGGTCGCTATAAGATACTTGTCGTGGCTGTTCTTTTTTGCATACTCTATTATTTGGGCTGTACTTCCGACATAATCGGCCATTTCCAAAACTTCCTGCCTGCACTCGGGATGCGCCAGTACCAAAGCATCGGGATGAATGCTCTTTGCCTTCTCCACATCATCTCTGCCAACCCTGTGGTGGGTTATGCAAAAACCGTTCCATAAATGAAATTTCTTTTCGGGTACCTGTTGTGCTATGAAACTGCCTAAATTCCTGTCCGGGACGAACAGGATCTCATCATTCGGTATAGACCTGACCACCTTAAGCGCATTTGAAGAAGTACAGCATATATCACATTCAGCCTTTACCGCAGCTGATGTGTTTATATAGCACACCACGGCAGCATCAGGATATTTTTTCTTTTCTTCAGTTAATGCTTCGGCTGTAACCATATCGGCCATGGGACACCCGGCGTCAATTTCGGGAAGCAGGACTGTTTTCCCGGGTGACAGGATCTTAGCACTTTCGGCCATAAAGTGCACTCCGCAAAAAACAACAATATCAGCATTTGTGGACGCACAATACTGGCTTAATTTGAATGAATCTCCCACAACATCCGCCAGTTCCTGCACTTCATCTACCTGGTAATTATGTGCCACAATAACCGCATTTTTTTCTCGTTTCATTCTTTTTATTTCACTAATCATTTCTTTTGTTTTTTCGTTCATTTTTTGTCCCCCTTTTAAGGATCATCGCATTAAATGCCGAACCAACAATATTTTTCATTCTGTAATTTTTTATTATTATATCACACACCTTTAAGATGTACTACTTGCAGGATGTTTATTTTACATGATAATTAACCTGCTTTTTGTTTGTTTTTCACAAAAAAACTGATATAATGATTTTAAATTCTTTTCTTTATTATAAAATGATTTTTGTTGTTTCCTGTCTCAGATTGTTGTAGAATATGTAATATGTTCAATGAGATAATATTGCTCTAATAAGTCTACATATTACCTTTAAATATTTGGACATCGTGTATACTGTATTATGTTACTTTAATATACATACAGTATTTTTTAATTGTTTGTGGATTTTTTATAGTGGGAGTTTTATCTTATGGAGTCTTTAAAACAACGAATATTAAAGGATGGATGTATTGTCGATGGAAATATTCTGAAGGTTGATTCCTTCATAAACCATCAAATTGATCCACAACTTGCCTTTGAAATTGGAAAAGAGTTTTATAACCGGTTTAAAAACACGGGAATTAACAAAATATTAACTATAGAAACATCAGGAATAGCCTTTGCATTATGTGCAGGTTACCATTTTAATGTACCTGTTGTCTTCGCAAAAAAATGTATGGGTGCGAATATGTCACCCGAAGTGTATCAAAGTAAAGTTCATTCATATACAAAGCAAATCGACTACACCATATCTGTATCCAAAAAATTTCTTTCTTCTGGCGAAAACCTTCTTATAATTGACGATTTTCTTGCAAACGGACAAGCCGTACTGGGATTGATTGACATTGCCAATCAGGCGAAATCAAATGTTTCCGGTGTTGGTATCGTAATAGAAAAAGGCTTTCAACCGGGAAGCAAAATTATTCGGAGCCTTGGGATTCGGGTTGAGTCCCTTGCTGTTATAGAATCTTTTAATAATAACAAAATAATTTTCAAGGAGGCATTTGAGAGATGAAAAAAAGAAGTATTTTTTGTTTGCTGGTTGCCGTTCTATGCCTGGCAACAGTGCTGACTGGGTGTGATACCGGGCAGAGCAAAACCGGACAGGAGAAACTTAAAGTCGGATTCATCTACATTGGTACAGGTGCCGATTTTGGTTACAGTTACGCCCATGAACAAGGAAGGCTTTATGCCCAGGAAAAGCTTGGTGACAAGGTTGAATTTCTTGTCCAGGAAAACGTCAGTGACACTGATGACTCAATTGTTTCTGTAATGCAATCCATGATCGATCAGGGTTGTAAGGTAATTTTCGCCAACTCCTACGGCTTCATGGATTACATGTATGATATGGCTCAGGAATATCCCGATGTAATATTCCTGCATTGCTCAGGCAGCAAGAGCCGTGAAAACATGCTGAACTATTTCGGAAGAATTTATCAGGCACGTTATCTTTCCGGAATTGTTGCAGGTATGAAAACAGAGACAAATAAAATAGGATATGTCGCTGCTCATCCAATTCCTGAAGTAATCCGCGGAATTAATGCCTTCACCCTCGGTGTTCGTTCGGTTAACCCCGATGCCACAGTTGAGGTTGTATGGACCTCCACCTGGTATGATCCTTCTTTGGAAAAGTCAGCAGCTATATCATTACTGGATAAGGGTTGTGACGTAATTGCACAGCACCAGGATACAACTGGTCCGCAGATAGCTGCACAGGAACGTGGAAAGTGGTGCATAGGCTATAACTGTGATACTTCCGAAGTTGTACCCGAATCATTCCTGACCGCACCTGTATTTAACTGGGGTCCTTACTATGCTGACCAAATCCAGAAAGTTCTTGACGGAACATGGAAGAGCGAAAATTACTGGGGCGGAATGGAAGACGGCGTAGTTAAACTGGCTCCGCTGACAAAGAATGCTCCGGCAGGCGCCCAGGAAAAAGTTGACGAAATGACTCAGAAAATAATTAATGGTGAATTTAAGGTATTTCAAGGTCCAATCAAGGATCAGAACGGAAATATCAAAGTTCCGGAAGGGACAGTTATGACAGACGATGAACTTCTAAGCTTTAACTGGTTCGTTGAAGGCGTCATCGGAACTATACCGGAAAGCTGATCAAAGCCAAATTAAAACAGGATTAAAGGAGCGTCCTTTAATCCTGTCCTTTTTCAATGAAAAACTCATATATTCCTTTCAGAATGTAAATGATTTCATTAAAGATTTATTTTTGTAGAGAATAAAAACAACAGTTAAAAGGATGTAGTTATGAATAAGACCGTTTATGTTGAAATGAAAAATATCTGCAAGACATTTGGTGTAATCCGCGCAAACCGTAATGTCAACTTTTCGGTTTATGAAGGTGAAATACACGGATTATTGGGTGAAAACGGTGCCGGAAAAAGTACTCTGGTTAATATGCTCTCGGGTATTTACAAGCCGGACAGCGGGAGCATTTTCATACATGGTGAGCAGGTAAATATACACTCACCGAAGCATGCCATTAAACTAGGGATAGGTATGATCCACCAGCATTTCAAGCTGGTAGATGTATTGACTGCAGCAGAAAACATTTTACTGGGGAACGGCGAATCCGTTTTTATATCCAGTAAAAATAAAATAAAATCTATTCAGGATGTAATGAAAAAATACGGTATGGAAGTTGATCTTGATAAAAAAATCATGGATATGTCTGTGAGTGAGAAGCAAACAGTTGAAATACTCAAAGTTCTGTACCGTGGTTCAAAAATACTTATACTTGACGAGCCAACTGCTGTTTTAACACCACAGGAAACCGACAGGCTGTTTGAGATACTTAAAAGCCTTGCTAAAGCAGGTTGTGCAATTATAATAATTACTCATAAGCTGAACGAAATATTATCGGTTACCGACCGGGTCACAGTTTTAAGGCACGGGGAAACTGTTTCAACACTGGAAACCGGTAAAACAAATATACGTGAATTAACCGAACTGATGGTCGGGAAACCGGTAAGCCTTTCCATTGAAAAGGTTATTACGGAAAAAGGAAACTTGCTTTTATCTGTTAAAGGCCTTACTGCTCTTGGTGAACATAATGTACCTGTGCTTGATAATGTGACCTTTGATTTATATGAAGGTGAGATCCTCGGAGTGGCAGGCGTAGCCGGAAGCGGCCAGAAAGAGTTATGTGAGGCAATTGCAGGGCTTTACCCTGTTGAAAAGGGCGATATATTGTTTAAAGGAGAAAACATTGTGGGCTACAGCCCACGGGAAATTATAAAACGTGGCGTCAGTATGAGTTTCATTCCTGAAGATCGTCTCGGGATGGGACTTGTACCGTCAATGGATATGATAGATAATATGCTTTTGAAAGATTATGTCAATCAACCAGGAATTACAATTAATAGAAAACCTGCTAAGGAAAAAGCCGAGAGAGTTACAAAACGTCTTGATATTCAGGCTCCCAGTATTTATACTCCCATCCGTAAATTATCGGGTGGTAATATACAGAAAGTTCTTTTGGGAAGAGAAATAGATGCCAACCCTCACCTGCTGATTACGGCATATCCTGTTAGAGGCCTTGATATAGGTGCTTCCTATAATATATATGATCTTCTGAAAGAACAGAAGCAAAAAGGTGTAGGAATACTTTATATTGGCGAGGATTTGGATGTGTTGCTGGAACTATGTGACAGGATCATGGTTCTGTGCGACGGTAAAGTGACCGGTATAACCGACAGTGAAAACATTACGAAGGAAGACCTTGGCCTTATGATGGCAGGAGAAACTCTTTCTTCTATTAAAAGGGGGATGTAGCATGCAAATCGTAAAACGTGAAGGGGCTTCAAAAAAGCAAATAATACTGATCCGCCTGATTGCCATCATCGCTGCAATTGTTGTTTCAGGTATTTTCATCGTTTTTTTGGGATATAATCCTGTTAAAGTATATTTAAATATGGTTTCAGGCGCACTTGGCTCAAAGATCCGATTCAGATCGACATTATTGGAAATGGTTCCGCTGGTAATAACATCCCTTGGTATTTTGGTTGCATTCAAAATGAAGTTCTGGAACATCGGCGGTGAAGGGCAAATTTTAATGGGAGCATTTGCCGCAACCTATATTGCATTATATGTTGAGTGGATCCCAAAACCTCTTGTTATTCCTGTTATGTTTATAGTTGGCTTTTTGGCCGGTGGAGTATGGGGGTTAATACCTGCTTTCTTTAAAGCAAAATTCGGTGCAAATGAAACCATAATGACACTTATGCTTAACTACATTGCAACACAATGGATTACCTATCTTCAATACGGACCCTGGAGGGATCCAAGCCTAAAGGGATTTGCAAAAATCGCCAACTTTCCGGACCATGCGCTGCTTCCAAAAGTATTCGGGATTCATATAGGATTTATAATATCCCTGGTATTGGTTGCTTTTATATGGTGGTTCCTGAAAAAGACAAAACGGGGATTTGAAATTGCGGTAGTCGGGGAAAGCGTAAGTACAGCCAGATATGCCGGAATGGATATTTCACGGGTAATAATTCTGACTATGCTTTTAAGCGGCGGTTTATGCGGAATTACTGGTGTTATTCAGGCTGCCGGCGTAAACAAAACCCTTACAATGAACGTTTCAAGCGGCTACGGGTTTACCGCAGTTATAACTACTTACTTATCGGGTTTAAGTGCGCCACGTGTATTAGTTGTATCATTCCTTTTTGCTATTTTATTGCAGGGTGGATCATACATTCAGTCCGCTCTTCAGATACCTCAGGCGGCAGCAGACGTATTGCAGGGAATGATCCTGTTTTGTGCCCTCGGCAGCGAATTCTTTGTAAGGTACAAGGTTCGCTTTTCCAAAAACAACTCAATTTCATCGGAGGTTAAGTAATTATGATTCCATTCTTAAAGAACGCGTTAATATCAGGAACACCCCTGACTTTCGCCATATTGGGAGCAATGTATAATGAAAAAGCAGGTAACTTAAACCTTGGAATTGAAGGAATGATGCTGCTCGGAGCAGTGGCGGGATTTCAGGTTGCCGTACTTTCCCAGAACCCGGTGCTTGCCCTCCTTGCTGCAATGGTATTCGGGGCACTCGGTGCTTTGATATATGCCTTCCTGACTGTAACTTTAAGAACAAACCAGTCGGTAACAGGTCTCGCACTTACCATATTCGGAACAGGATTGTCCAGGTTCTGGGGTAAGCGTTTGATGGGAATGACCTTACCCGAGTCCTTCAGCAAAAATTTCAGGCCTCTTTCCTTTCCTTTCTTATCAAAGATTCCTGTATTGGGTCCTATCCTTTCAGTTTTTCTTGAACAGGACTTGTTTGTATATCTGAGTTACCTGGTAGTTATCCTGTCGGGTATATATTTGTACCATACGCGCTTTGGCTTAAACCTGAGAGCTGTAGGTGAAAATACTGCAGCAGCTGACGCATCGGGAATTAGCGTGACACTTTACAAGTATGTTCACATACTTCTCGGCGGTGCGTTATGCGGCCTCGGAGGAGCCTATCTCTCCCTTGTATATGTGCCGTCATGGCAGGATAACATAACATCGGGCCGAGGCTGGATAGCTATTGCGCTTGTAATATTTACATCCTGGAATCCGTACAGGGCTTTCTGGGGAGCTTTTCTTTTCGGCGGACTCGACATAGTAGGTTTCCGTATTCAGACATTAAACCTGCCAATTACAATAAATCAGCATTTTTTAAGGATGCTTCCGTATCTTGCAACAATCCTGGTTATTATCATAGGGTCTGTCAGGAAAAGCACCAGCCATATGCCGCCAAAAGATTTGGGAAATCCGTATTTCAGGGAAGAACGTTAACCGGCTTATGGTTTCAATGAATTAAGTAACTTTATAAAGTCATCAGGAAGCTTTGCTTCGAATTCCATATATTCCCCGGTGGAAGGATGTATTAACCTTAAATACCTTGCATGCAGCATCTGACCACCGGTTATTTTTTTTCTGCTGCTTGCGCCATATAAAGGATCACCGTATACCGGATGATGAATGTATGCCATGTGTACTCTTATCTGATGAGTCCTTCCGGTTTCAAGCCTTAATCTGACGTGAGTAGCGCCTTTCAACCGTTCCAGTACTTCAAAGTGCGTTACTGCCTCTCTTCCCTTTCCGGGAGTAACGGCCATCTTTTTCCTGTCAATGGGATGACGGCCTATAGGTGCATCTATTGTTCCTTTATCTTCTTTAATAATGCCCTCAACAATTGCTTCGTAAATTCGCTTCATACTGCGTTCCTTTAATTGCATCGCCAGGGACTGATGTGCCTTATTGTTCTTTGCAACGGCAATAAGCCCGGTTGTGTCCTTGTCAATGCGGTGTACTATGCCTGGCCTTATTACTCCGTTGATATCAGACAATGAGTCCTTACAGTGGTAAAGAAGTGCATTCACAAGAGTGTTGTCCTTATTCCCCGGTGCAGGATGAACAACCATATCCTTGGGTTTATTTATAATTAAAATATCTGAATCTTCATAGACTATATCCAGAGGGATATCCTCAGGTTTAAGCAAAAGCGGTTCGGGCTCCGGCAGGATTACCAGAATATTCATGCCGGGATATGTCTTAATCTTCCCTTTCGTACTTTTCCCGTTTACAAGAACAAGATTATCATCAATTAATTTCTGAATATAACTTCTGGATACATCAGGAATTTTACCTGCCAAAAACGCATCCAGCCGTTGTCCTGCCTCATTTTCCTCCACAACAAGATTCATCTGCCTGCCTTCATTCATGCTGATTCTCACCTGTTTCAACCACTAAATCCTTATCTGCTGTATCCTGTTTTTTAGGTTCCTTGTAAATAAAGAGGATATAAAAGAACAGTATATATGTTCCGACATTTATGCAAATATCTGCAAAATTAAAGACCGGATAATCATAACCAAAAATATAAAAGTCAAGAAAATCGGTTACCGCACCCCGGAATACGCGGTCAATCCAGTTTCCCGCAGCCCCTGCAAGAATGAATGAAATTGATATTCTGAGAATTTTTTGCTTGTTTTTTATCATTATATAAACCAATATGCCGCATATTATGACAGTGAGCACTATAAAAAAGTACCTTCCGTTTTTGAGAATACCAAATGCTGCTCCGGTATTTTCAACGTGAGTAATATAAAAAAAATCGGGTATGACTTCATTCTTAAGCCCTAAGGGCAGATTATTCCTTACATATGTTTTAGTTATATAATCAAGTATCAGCAATACTGCTATTAAAACTGTCCAGAACATGAAATTTCCCCCTTTGCCACTCATTTCAGTATACCTGTTGCATCAATGCGATGTCAACCCGGGGAAAGTAAAACAAAACGGAGGTAAACCTCCGTCCTGCGCTTTAAATTATTTAGCCGTGAATCTATGTTCTGTAAAACAACACGTATGCTATTCGATGTTTATCCCCTGGTAATAATGTTTAAGTATCTGGTCATAGGTATAACCCTGTCTGGCGAAGCCTTTTGCTCCTTCCTGGCTCATACCCACACCATGTCCCCAGCCTCTTCCGCTAAAGGTATATACATCTGACGACATGTTTACTTTCCTCATATTATTCTCGCTGCCTATAACAGAAACAGTTGTGCTTTTTGAGGACAAAGCTGACACACCCGATCCCGAAACCACATACCTTCCGTCCAGCGCTATTGTTATTATCGAACCGTCTGCGGCTTTCACCACTACATTTCCTGCCGACTGAACGGTATATTTCTGGCTGTTCAGGTTAAAAACGGTCCTGGTATCGGCAGTGTAATATGTTACAGAACCTTTTGTACCTGTTATCCTGAGCTCTGTTACCCGCCCTGACTCTGAATATTTCTCGGCACTGACAGATACTATATTACCTATATCAACACCGCTTGTAAAAAGTATTTTCTTTATTTCTTCTGCAGTTAATGTTTTTTCCCATATATAATTACGAGCAGTTTCAGATTCATATGGGTCGGGAACGCTGATCAGGTATGGAATTTCGGAACCCCAAACTTCTTTAATATTGGCTGTCATACCGCCACTTGAAGCAAAGTAAAATACCTGTGCAAGTTTGCCATTATAAGTCATCTTCTTGCCCCTGGTTTCATCCACAGCCTTGTTTGAAGCTGTCCTCTCAGCATCATATCCGTTATATACCTGGGATGATACCGTGTCTGTAAGATCAAACCCCCACTTTTCATACCTTCCGAGATTACTGTATGTATATGTCCGGGCTGCCACAGCCTGCGCCTTAATGGCTTCAATCGGTGCATCCGCCTCTATTTCCGATGGGACAACTCCGTAAAGATATTCTTCAATATTCAATATGTTAATGAGGGTCAAATCGCTGTCCGAATACCTTCTGATCTCTATATAATTCCTGTACCTTTTACCATTAACGGTCAACACATACGGGTTGTTTTCGGAATTCGGATGTACCTGCAAATATCCGTCTTCTCCCCCGTAAACCATAAGAACATTAAAAGCGGCATCATAAATTATAAGCCTTTTAGATGACTCAGATACAACGGAAACATCCTCTGAACCTGTTTTTGACTTTATAACCGGAAGGTCGTTTTCGGCAGCTTTGCTGTCAGAGTAAAAACCTGTCCAAACCTGCCAGCCTTTCTCATATGCGGCATAAGCAATTATACCTGTCTTACTCATTTCTTCTGCAACGCTCTTGGCTGTCTCATAATCAGCAAACGTTCCGCCGATTCTTACATGCCATGGGCCAATAACCTGGCCTGCGTAAGGAACGCCTTCTGTTGGCGAGTACTCTATTATACTGTTCTCTGTTCTGACAAAATGTCCGTCTTTCCTTATTACAATGGACTTGTTGCCGCTGTGCTCGAAAAGCAATGTGAAAGTATTATTATTACTGTAACCTACCTTCAAGCCTTTCTCTGCACTTACCTGAACATTTGATACCGCATCGGTGCCGTAATTAAGGCCTATTCTTACCGTTTCCCGGTACTCTGCAGCCAAAGCATTAACGTTTACTGCAAGTAACAATACCAGCAAAATTGAACCAAAAATCCAAAACTTTCTTCTCATTCCGGAACCCTCTTTATCATTAGTATTGTCTTTTTTAATTATATCGACTATTAATGACAATGTACATAGGTTCCGGACGGGATATAGCAAATTGTTACTTAAATTTAATTTTTTCCATCAATTTTTCATAAAACAAATCGGGATCGACAGGTATCTCAACCCAGTCATTTATCCATGATGACAGGTACATTGCATTTGAAATCTGAAGCCCGTTGATGCCCTCTATTCCGGGTGCTAACAGCTCCTCGCCTTTTAATATTGCATTTATAAAATTCTGTGTAATTTCCTTATGTTGACCTCCCTGCCCCGGGGCAACCGGAATTTCACATTTCCAGCATTCCGGCGCTGCTATTTTTCCACCCCGGTATTCACGGTTGAATTGCCTTTCGGGAGTTCTTAGCCTGTAGAAAACAAGCTCGCCGTTTTCAATTACGACCTTACCCTTATCTCCCATAACTTCAAAACGGTTTGTTTCGGGTGTCATTGCAGTGGACGTAACAAAAACACCCGTTGCCCCGTTTTCATATTCAACAAAGGCAGTTACATCATCCTCCACTTCTATGTTATGGTATTTGCCATAGTAGCAAAAAGCCCTGACTCTCTTCGGCATTCCGCATGTCCATTGCCAAAGATCCAGCTGATGCGGATCCTGGTTAAGCAAAACTCCACCGCCTTCACCTGCCCATGTTGCACGCCATCCTCCTGAATCATAGTAGCTTTGAGGCCTGTACCAGTCAATAATCCAGTTCGTCCGTTTTATTTCCCCCAGTTCTCCTGATTTTATCAAATCCCTCAGCTTCTGATATACCGGATTTGTACGTTGGTTGTACATGATGCCGAATACCCTGCCACTTCTTAAGGCTACTTCATTCATTTCCAGAACCTGTTTTGTATATACCCCGGCGGGTTTTTCTATTAATACGTGCAAGCCGTTTTTCAGAGCATCTATTGCAACTTTGGGATGATCATAATGAGGTGTTGCTACAAACACTGCATCCACTTCACCGCTTCTGATCATCTCCTTATAATCGCTGAACAATTTTACATTTGGGTACATTTCTTTGGCCAACTTCAGCCTGTCCGGACTAACATCGCATATGCACGATAAAGTTACGCCCGAAACCTCTCCATCAGCCAAATATTTGGAATGCATCGAACCGATAACTCCAAAGCCTACAAGGCCTAATCTAACCTGTTCCACATAAAAACCTCCCTGCAATAAGATTTCCAATATTAAAGATCAGATCTATTTGCCCAGTTCTTTTAAAATATTCCTGAGAGCTGTAACAGCAATTTCAAATTTTCCAGGACCGCTTTCCTCCATATTGCTCAGATCCAGTTCTCTCTGAAGATTTGCCAGCCCCTCAAATGAACCAAGATGAGGTTCCAGTGACAATACCATTTCTTTATCAACGGATTTATCAAGGTCCTTTATGATCTCCGGCACTTTACCATCTCCAAAACCGGCAGGAACTACTTTTCCGTTTTCATAGTAAGCATCCTTGATATGCATATAGCAGATATAAGGTTTTAACATATTATAAGCCTTGGGGAAAGTTTCTACATTGCACTGTATGAAATTTGCAGGGTCAAACACTGCCCTGACGTAACTTACATTCATTGATTCAATAATATCAAGGCACCTTTCGGCATTATCACCGTATATTCCCTTTTCATTTTCATGCGCCAGAATAATTCCCGTATTCTTTGCGGCCTCAACAAAGCGGTACCAGCGTTCAAGAACTTCGTCACGGTATTTTTCAGGACTTTCATTTTCAGGTATGTAAAAGCTGAACATACGTATATAATTTGTTTCCAGTATACCTGCGAGGTTAATAGCATGCTTGAACTTGTCAAGATGAGGCGAGAAATCATCCAGTATGCCAATTTTCCCTATCGGCGAACCAAGGGCTGACACTTTAATGCCATTGTCATCAAGTATTTTTTTAAATTCCTTTACTTCATTTTCGCTGTAATCTGTGACCGGCTTTCCATATACCCCCCTGATCTCAATCAGGTTAATATCAAGCCTTCTTAATTCTTTTACCTGCACTTTTAAATCCTTGTCAATCTCATCAGCGAAACCGCTTAACAAAAACCTTGCCATATTTTAACCTCCCATCCACACCAGCACCATGAACTGGTTCTCCATTGAAAATGCATATTGGTATGCCTTTACGTTTAACAAACATTATTATACAATAAATTAAGACCATAAATATGGCTTTCATTGAGTAAAACATTGCAAATTTTTACTTAATGCAGGTAAGGAGCAAAGTATTATGCTTGACATCCTTAACAAAGAAATTACATGCATAAAGAACATTACGGTAAATCCGGTTGAAAACGTAAAAATGGACGACTTTCACCTTCATGATGAGTTTGAAATATATATGTTTTTATCGGGCGGAGTACGTTACTTCATCGAAAAGAATTCATATGACCTTGTTCCCGGTGACATACTTCTTATGCGGCCTGGTGAAATACATAAACCCACATTTACATCAAATGAAGTATATGAAAGAATAATCATTAACTTTCCCGAAAATGTTTTAAGAATGCTTTCTACAGAAGAAAACGAACTGAGTTTTTGCTATTACAGCCGGCCCCATGGTGAGAAAAACAGGCTTAACAGCACCGATGACGAAAAATATGAAATGATTAGCCTTTTTGAAAAACTGACAATGGCTGATTCATACAGGCAAATGTGGAACATTCAGCTAAAATTATCTGTTTTTCTTGAAATCATGGTAAGAATCAATCGTATTTTCTCAGATGAAACAAGATCCACACCGTCACATTTACATAACCGTAATCTGATTCCAATACTTGAATACATTGACCAAAATCTTGACAAGGATTTGTCTTTAAGATCCCTGCAGAATAAATTCTATATTTCGGGTTCATATTTGTGCCAGCTTTTTAAGCAAACTACCGGCTCTACATTGCACGAATATATAATATACAAAAGAGTGTCCAGGGCAAAACAGCTGTTATTAAGCGGTGAAAGTTCCTACAATGCCTCACTTAAGAGCGGTTTTTCAGATTATTCGAATTTTTTCAGGTCTTTTAAAAAAGTAACCGGGTATTCTCCCAGGGAGTATTTAAAGCAAATCACTAAATGAACACCGTTATGTAAATAAATGGAATGCAAATAAGCAAAAAATCAGCTTTATCTGTTGTATATTTTCTGCTATACTTATGACTATTAGTGAAGAAATATTTAACTTGAGGAGACTGCTTTGCCGATAATATATATGAGTTACATAGTCCTGATATAGAGCAAACAGAGAGTTCAAAAATGTCTCCTCATACAAAAGACAAAGGAGAGTGTTTTCACAGAATGTACCGTCTTAAGCATGTTATTTGCCTGTTTATTGCATTCGTTATTTTGCTGCCCGTACTGGGAACAGTATCATATGCGGAAGAAGAAATTGAACTGACAGCAAAGGCTGCAATATTGGTCGAGATGGAAACCGGTCAGGTCTTATATGAGAAGAATCCCGATATTCGATGGTCACCTGCCAGTACAACAAAAATCATGACCGCGCTTATAGCTCTTGAAAACGGCGATCTAAATACGAAAATGAGGGCTTCTGCCAATGCAATAAACTCCATACCCCTTGATTACGGAATTGCAGGCATAAAAGTCGGTGAAGAACTGACTCTTAATGATCTTTTACATTTTGTATTAATAATATCCGCAAATGAAGCTTCTAACGTGATAGCTGAAAACCTGTCTCCAACCGGGAGAATTGATGGTTTCGTAGAGATGATGAACAAAGAGGCCGAAAGGCTTGGCCTTAAAAATACTCATTTTACCAACTCATATGGCCTTGATGAAGATGATCATTATTCATCAGCACGCGATCTTGCGACAATGGCACGAGAGGCTATGAAATATCCTGTTTTCAGGGAAATTGTAGCAAAAAAAGTGGTACCCTTGCCCGATACCAATTTAAGGACGAGCAACCAATGGGAAAATTGGCATATTGAATCTACCAACAAACTGTTAAACAGCACTTCCCAATACTATGACCGGGTTACAGGGATTAAAACCGGGTATACGGGAAAAGCCGGCAGGTGTTTGGTTTTCTCAGCCATTAACAGGGAAGGTCTTGAACTTGTGGGAGTTATTCTCGGTACCGAGACATACGATATTCTTTTCAGAGAATCCCAGGAGCTGCTGGAGTATGGGTATAAGAATTACAAAATCCAGACTCTGGTATCATCCGGTGAATACTATGGCCGCTATGAAGTTGTTGATGCGGTTGATAACATTCCTGTTGATATTCAAATGATGGGTGAAGTAACTCATTTGCTGCCCATATCAAGCGATAAGCTGCAAACATCGGTTACAGTAAAGGAAACCCTGAATACACCGTTTGTTGCTCCAATTGAAAAAGGCCAGGTTTTGGGCACTAAAACATGGTATTATAACGGAGAGGAAATTGGTTCGGTACAACTGGTTGCAATGAACGACATCGAAAAAACAATGGCTGCAAAAATCAGGGACAAAGTTATAGAGCTTGTTAACAATAAAAAGCTCAGGATTATATCAATGGCCGTTGTAATAGTCATTTTTGCATTTTTACTTCTTAGAATAATTCTAAGAAGTATTTCCAGGAGAAGAAATTATAACAGACGGCATTACAGATTCTAATATAGCCCATCATCAAAAAGCCCCCTTAGTGACAAGTTCAATCCTCCACTAAGGGGGCTTTTGATATCCGGTTGCATAAATCAAATCAGCTTGGGACATTCGGGTATATGTACTTTTCACCTTTATAGTTCTTCATTATTACTTCATGATCATTCATTTCTTCCACATACTGTACGTTAATCGGGACTTTTCCCCCTCCGCCCGGTGCGTCTATTACAAACGTAGGAACAGCAAAACCCGAAATATATCCCCTTAATTTACCCATAATTTCAAGCCCTTTTTCCACAGGAGTCCTGAAATGATTTATACCCAGGGCAAGATCACATTGATACAGGTAATAAGGACGGATCCTGTTTTTAACAAGCTTTAGGCACAATTCTTTCATTACGTCAGCGCTGTCATTGACACCCTTTAATAAAACCGTCTGGTTTCCAAGGGGTATACCTGCATCCACAATTTTCTGGCACGCTTTTGCAGATGCCTCGGTTATTTCATTGGGATGATTGAAATGGGTGTTTATCCAGATTGGCTGATATTTTTTAAGCATGTTTAACAATTCATCTGTAATCCGCATAGGAATAACCACAGGCGTCCGCGTTCCGAATCTGATTATCTCAACATGTGGTATTTCTCTTATCCGCTTTATAATTGATTCCAAAAATGCTTCGCTTAAAACAAAGGGATCCCCGCCCGACAGCAAAACATCCCGTATTTCATGGTGACTTCTTATATAATCCAATGCTGAGTCAATATCACTGCTGCTTATTGTGAAGTCCTCATTCCCTGCAAGTCTCCTCCTTGTGCAGTGCCTGCAGTACATTGCACATTTACCGGTCAGAAGAAATAACACCCTGTCGGGATATCTGTGAACAATGCATGGCGCTTTCATGTCCCTTTCCTCGGCAAGGGGATCGGCCAGTTCAAAAGACGAAACATCCATTTCCTGGGGCGAAGGTATGCACTGGCGCCTGATAGGGCATTTTTTATCTTCTGTATTAATCAGACACGCATAGTATGGGGTTATTGCCATTCTGAAACGGTTAAGGCATTCTCTTAATAATTTTTCCTCATCAGGGTCAAGATCTATAAGTTTTTTCAACGTATCAACATCTGTGATTCGGTTTTTAAACTGCCATCGCCAGTTATTCCACTGTTGTTCGGTAACATTATGCCATAAAAAGGATTTGTGGTAATCTATCATTATAAATCCCCCCAATGCTATACGGCTGACATGCCATAGCGTTTTAATCCGCTGTTTAATACAGCCTTAATCAGCTCATCGTATTCCAACCCGTTGTATTCAGCCAGCATGGGGTAATCACTGTAACCCGGCGCCAACCCCGGTAAAGGATTAATTTCAATAAAATATATCTGATTATCTTCGGAAAGCATAAAATCAATTCTTGCAAAATCCCTGCATTCCAGTACTTCATATATTTTGTCTGAATACTGCATCATCTTTTCTTCAATATCGGGATCCAAACCTGCAGGGCATTGATACTTAACATACTTTTCAAAATTGGTTTTCACATGAAAACTATATATTTTACTTCGATCCGGATTACCGTCAGGAGATATTATTATTTCCATCGGCCTGAATATGCGTTTTTCAATGCCATTCCCCAGAATGCCCACGGTAAATTCACGTCCTGAAATGTATTCCTCAACAAGCATGGACTGGTGATATCTGTCCCATTTCTCATGCAGGAGCTTGACTAATTCCTTGCGATTTTTGGCAATTGTATTCCCCAGTATGCCTTTGCTCGAGCCTTCAGCATTTGGTTTTACAATAACAGGGAAACGGAGATTTGCCGGTATTTCTGTATCCATACCTTTCCAAACAAAAAACACTGGTGTTTTTATTTTACAGGACTTAACAATTCTCTTTGTAAGCCCTTTGTCCAATGCTACACATAAAGTTGTTTCATCAGAACCGGTGAAAGGAATTGAATAAAGATTCAGAATTGATGGTACCTGAGCTTCTCTACCTCTTCCGCCTTTTCCTTCGGCTATGTTGAAAACTATATCCGGATTTGTATTTTTCAATCTTTGAGGTAACTTTGAATCGGCTTCAATGAAAATGGTTTCGCAACCTGCTTTACTTATGGCTTTTGCAATAGCTTCGACAGTGCTGAAATTATCATATTCGGCCTGTTCATCCTCCACTTCGCCATCTTTCTTCTGTTTCAGATTAAAAGTAATTCCTACTCTGTACCCGTGGCACTCGGGAACCTCACTCATAATAATGACCTCGATTCTTTTCTAATATTTAAAGAGTAAAACCTCTTTATTTAATTGCTATAATAACAGAATCGGAGCAAAAGAAAACTACAGTAATAAGCGTTATTTTACTGTTTAGTATCATGATGCACCGTTTGGAACAATATGATCCCTAAATCGTATTCAATCAAGAGTTATCTTGATTTTTCACGCATGAGTGCCTATATATACATTTATTTACATAATTTTCTGTCCATTCTTATGCATGGCAGTCAATATATCGTGTTTAATTCTTTATTTCCGATATTAAATGTTTAAGGCCCTGATCAAGTCCGGATGTATATACGGGTTCATATAAATCTCCCTTTTCCTTGAGCCTTGTCATGATATTGTTCAATGTAAAATGCTCGGGCAATATCCCCTTGCCAACCTCTTCCCACGAAACCGGGGCAGATACGTTTGCAGTTTTCGTGGCTCTTGGCGAATATGGGCAGATAATGGTTTTACCTTTCCACATTTGCAGGTAGTCGAAATACAGTTTTTTGCCCCTGTCGTTCACTTTCCGCTCAATTGTAAAAATATCGGGGTATTTCTGGGTAAAATATTTTCCAAATACTTCATTAACTTTCCTGGCAGTGTCGTAATCAATCTCACCGCCAAGCGGTATTGCAATCTGAAGACCCGTTGCCCCCGAAGTTTTGCAATAACCGG
The DNA here is from genome assembly GCA_036562185.1 of Thermoclostridium sp. GTDB lineage: Bacteria > Bacillota > Clostridia > DSM-8532 > DSM-8532 > Thermoclostridium. The sequence continues at coordinate 18,625 of DATCKN010000048.1, read as the reverse complement.
CAATTCCCAGCTCCTTAAGGTTATTATAAATAATCAGTGCCGCATCAATAACCTGGCTGAACGACTGGCCTTCCGACGGATCCAAATCAAAAACCAGTGCATCGGGATGATTCGGCCTGCTAATTGCATTGAAAGGTATATGAAATTCCAAAGCCGCCATATTCCCCAGCCATAAAAGCGTTTCCACCGAATCCATAACAATGTAGTCTATATCCCCGATAATTTTGTGATTTACAAATTCGGGAGCATGGGAAGGGATATTCTTCTGGTAATAGGATTTTTCACCCGTCCCGTCAGGATAGTGTATTGTGGTCAGGTTCCTGTTCCTTGTATATTTTAAAATATAATCCGATAACTCATATAGCTTGCCGGTATAGTCCAGTTTAGTGATACCCGCATCCGGGAACAGCAGTTTATCGGGATTGGATATTTGCAGTTTTCTGTTTCTCAAATTACCAACTCCAATTGTTTATTTACCTGAACATCTCACACACGCTTTGGACTTTCATCAGTAAAACCCACTAACACCGGATGCCTTAAACTTCCGTTCTGCTCCCTTTCGATAAAGGAAACAATAACATTTAAAACAGGCTTTATCCAAATCACCTCGCCGGTATTTTTAAACAGGGGTGTATCCTGTTTTAGCTGTGGTAACGCTTTTAGAAGAATCATGCGGTCCTTGCCCGATAAACCTGATGAGACGCTACCAATTGGTACCAGACTACCGTTTTGATATTCTGCAATTACAAGGGATTTAACTTCATTATCCTTTATTTTTAACCCGCATACTACTGCAATAAGCTTTTTTATTATCTTTGTCTTAAACCACATTCTGTGTTTTTTCCCGCCAACATACGGGCTGTCTGCCTTTTTTGACACTATGCCTTCCATGTCCATTTCCTTCATTGATAAAAACAAAGCCTCTCCATCGGTATAATCGGAAACAACCTGTACCGGGCCATCGCTTTTAAGTGTTTCCAGCAGAATTTTCCTTCTTTCTGACAAGGGAGATTTTCTCAAGTCTTCACCGTCTTTATAGAGTATGTCAAAAACCATGTACTGAACCGGATACTTTTCGATGTATTTTTTAAGGCGATCCTGCCTTTTTACCCTGTCCCTGGACATCATGTCATGAAATGACGGTCTGCCTGAATCGTCAAGTACTATCAGTTCACCATCGAATACCGCCTGCCTGCAATTTAGCTGCATTATTCTACCCGTTACTTCAGGGTACCATTGTGAGCGTTCCCGTCCGCTCTTTGTATAAATGTGAACGCTATTGCCGTCTTTATAGCATAATCCCCTAATCCCATCCCATTTTACCTGGTGAATCCACTGTTCACCCTTCATTATAGAATCTGTCAGAATGGGCTCCATGGGCTCAAACCAATCCATATCTTACACCGCTTTTCCGGCAGTTTTCCTCTTTGTACCGCTTTTTGCAGGCTTTTTCCTGCTTGCTTCCTGTAAACTTGCCTTTAAGGCTTCCATTAAATCAATTACATTCTGCTTTGGTGCTTCAGGTGCAACTTTTATTTCTTTACCTTCCACTTTCTTTCGTATCAGCTCGGTTAGTGCAGTATTATACTCGTTCGTATACTTTTCGGGTTCAAATTTCGTTGTAAGATTATCAATAAGCTTTACAGCAATATCCAGTTCCTTTGCATTGGTCTCTGTAATCGCAGGGAGGCCGGGAATTTGCTCTGTCGGGCGCACTTCATCTGCATAAAAGAGAGTTTCCATTACAAGGGCATTTTTATATACCCTTAAAGCAGCCAGGGTCTCTTTCGATCTGATGGTGACCCTTGCTATTGCTATCTTTCCGGTATCATTCATCGCCTGCCTTAAAAGATTATATGCTTTTGAACCTGTATCCTGCGGTGACAGGTAATATGTTTTATCAAAGTAAACGGGATCTATTTCTGACAGGTTTACAAAATCCAGGATTTCAATGCTTTTATTCTTTGATTCGCCTTTAACAGACTCAAAATCGGCTTCCGTTAAAATAACAAAATGGCCGGGCTCATATTCATAGCCGCGTACAATATCATCCTCGGACACATCCACATTGCAACTGGGGCAATACTTTTTGTAATTAAGCGGAGTATTGCATGCTTTGTGCAGGTACCTGAATTTTATGTCCTTGTCTTCGGTAGCGGTAAACATTCTGACAGGTATATTTACAAGGCCAAAACTGATGGCCCCCTTCCATACGGTATGCATTGGTTTCCTCCCTTGCATTACTTCCGGCATATAACCTGAAGTTAAAAATTTAAAATCTTTAGCTGACTTATCTTTTCTTTCGGTTAACAGGATGTTAACGTGTTGCTAATCAGCTACCGCATCAAATCATCCTTAGTGTTTTCCTGAACATCCTTAGTTTTAATAACTATCCCATGTTTTATTCAGAAAGGCACCGGTGCAGTCCTTCTGTTTCCTTGAGCAAGGTTGGATGTAGAATTACTGTGACTTAATAATGATAAATAAAACGATGATTTTTTTCTCAAAAAAATACATCACGGAAATTTCTATGCTAAAATAGAATCAGAAAAGCATTTATATGCTTAAATGTGTTATTCACGGAGAGGATGAATAAAAAGCCATGCCATTTCATATGACGCACCTTCATATAGCAAAAAATATATGCTCACATCTGCCTGAATCAATCAAGGATTTGCCCCAGTTCTATCTCGGAAATATAGCTCCTGACGCTGTGCATAACAGAGCAGATTATAAATCAGATTATAAAAAAACATCGCATTTATGTGTAGGAGATGCGCCCTGGGGCAGGTGTACAAATAATGACGAATGGATTGAAAATGTTCTGGCATTTCTGAATGCCAACAGGAACACAGATGATAACAGCTTCTTACTGGGATATTGCTGCCACATTTTATCAGATATTTACAATAATATAGCCGTATGGACTCCGTTCAGGCTGAAATATCCTGACGAATTGGAAAAAGGGTATGGCGGGATGTATCATAAGGAATGCCGGAAAGTGGATATAGAATTAGCACTGAGAGAGGAAAACAGGGATGATTTCTGGGTTCATCTTGAGAAAGCCAAATCGGTGAATTTTAATGACATTATATTTGCTGAAGAGCTGGAAAAGCTTAAAGAGAATATACTGTATAACTGGTACAGGGATAAAGGGCATCAGGACTTGTCAGCAAACAAACTGGTAACTCTCGAAAGTACAATGAGCTTTGTGGAAGAAGCAACAGGTTTTATTGTCAGTAAATTAAATAACCTGGTTTAATGTTATCCCATGATCTTTAGGGAACACAGGTGTTTCTGACTGCTTTCCTGAAAGCTTCTTCCACTAATTAGTTTTTCGAGCACCCAGCTGTTGCATTGCATTATTCCCTGTTTATACGCCACGCGGTTTAAATTTTTAAAATGCATTACTGAGTTAAATAACTTTTTATAACAAAGCAAAATGTTCACTCTCGATAATTGATTTCATCCGGCATAAGCAAAACGGGTGACCGGCGGGGTCAAACATGACCGTCCAGTTATCGGAAAACTGCTTCTCTGCAACTGTTGCTCCACATTCAATTGCATGTTCAACTGCTTTCTCAAGATCATTAACCGCAAAGTCTATATGTGCCATTTGCTGTTGGGCTTCCGGTTCTTCCGGCCACACAGGCGGTTTAAAATCAGGATTCCGTTGAAACAGTATGCACGGATATGCTCCCTGTTTTGTTCCCGGTGCAGCTATACATGCCCAGTCGTCTTCAAAAAATACTACTTCCCACTTGAGCAATGCAGCATAAAATTTCGCCAGTGCATGGGGGTCTTTGCAATCCAGTGTAAATGAGTACATTTTGATTTTTAAATCATCATTCATAATAAAATTACTCCTTTATGTAATTTATTTTTTTCTGATAAATATTTGATGATATTATAAGTTTTATCTCTGCATATATTATAATTATTTTTCTGCCGGGTTTACCAGCATGGCAAGAATGGGAACTATCGAGAAAATGCCGTTACTTTGAAGCTGATAAGTTTAAGTGTCCATTATTTCTGTTGTTAAATCCGGTAAATATAACTTACCCCCTTATTTGCTCATCCCGGGATTAACATTTACTAATCTGCAGATTTGCTCATGTGTGGCATTTAACATATTTTCATAATAAGGTTAATTTTGGATTATGTCAAGTAAAACCATATTGAATACCGTCACCCTGCAGTTCCTAAACTTATGTAATGACTATTCCGGATATGGACAGATAATGATCAGAATTTAAGCCGGTTCCTTTATCCTGGCTTAAGAATATGTTAATGGATTATTGACAACAATAATATCCATACTGATATGTAAAAAGGTGCTTTGAATGGAGGAATCTATTTGGTTGGCATTTTATTAGCTTTACTGGCAGGGTTATTAATGAGTGTCCAGGGTGTTTTTAATACCAGGATAATGGATTCATCGAACATGTGGACTACAAACAGCTGGGTGCATTTTACAGCTTTTATTACCAGTATTATCATATGGTTTTTCTCGGGCCGTGAAAATTTGCTTTCTGTATTTAATGTCAGCAACAAGTTTTACTTGTTAAGCGGTGTTATAGGTGCATTAATCACATTCACGGTAATAAAAAGCATATCGGGTTTGGGCCCCGCATATGCAACAATGCTTATTCTGATCGCACAACTTGTAGTTTCATGTTTAATCGAAGCTTTAGGACTGTTCGGTACAGAAAAGGTCTGTTTTGAATGGAGCAAATTAATTGGTGTGGCTTTGATGATTGCAGGAATAGTTGTATTCCAGAAGTAAAAGTCTGTTTCGTTGTTTACGGGTTTATCAGTACTTCGAGCTTGAACATATATAATCTTTTCAAAAACATGTCTTTTGGAAGGCATTTAAATATGATTAAAAAAAACTGTATTTCACCGTTCTTTTCAAAGGATATGAGAAAAAGGAAGCAGGAAATCAGCCACTTGCTTCCTTTAAATCTCCCGTTACCAGTTATCACTGTTTGTCATATTTCGCGTATACACCGGTTTTGAGTTATGAAGCGGATCAGATGAAAATAATGTGATACCGGCACCGGACATCCGATGTTGCTCATATAACCGGTTGTTTTTTCAGCATAATGATATACCAGATCATTAATACAACTCCCTTGAAAATACTGGAGATGCTGATGGCCCACCAGATTCCGTCAAGGCCAAGGCTCGTGGAAGATAAAATCAGCGCACCGGGAATTCGGAGCAGGTTAAATAATATACCTGTGACAGATGGCGGAATTGTTCTCCCTATTCCGTAAAATGACCCTGCTGTTGTTATTTCAATGCACATAAACAGCTGTGATACTCCTAATATCTTAAGATATCGGATTCCTTGCAGTACCACTTCTTCCTCATCAATAAAAATGGAAAATAAAGGCCTGGCACCAAAGTACAACAGCGCTGTAGCAAAAACTCCTATACAGGATACTATGGCCATACCTGTGGAATAACCTTTTCTTACCCTATGCCATTTATTTGCACCATAATTCTGTCCAATAAAGGCACACATCGCACTCTGGAAGCCTCCTGCTGTCATCCACGAAATTGATTCAATCTGCATGCCAACCTGTTGAACTGCTATAGCAGTTGCACCCCATTGAGCAATGATCCTTGCCAATATTATTCCGATAATCGAAAAAAGGCCGCTTTGCAAAGCAGTTGGCAAACCCATTCTTGCAATATTTTTAACATGATAAGGATCGGGTTTTTGAAAAAGGTGGATCTCCGAAAACAGATCATATGTTTTTCTGGCCTTCATAACAAAGATAACCGTTGAAAGCGCCTGGGAAATTACCGTTGCCAGTGCCGCCCCAATCACTTCCAGTCTCGGGAAAGGCCCAATCCCGACAATCAGGAACGGATCAAGCGCAACGTTTGCAACAAGGCCAATGGTATTAATTATGAAAGGTGTCCTGCTGTCCCCATATCCATTAAAAATTGCGGTGAATACCGGGTTTAAAAAGTAAAACGTAAAACCGCAGGAAACAATAACCAGGTAATCAATTGCCGACCGGATGATCTCCCCCTCTTCGAGATTGAAAAAGCCTATAAGAGCATTCCGAAAAATAATCATAACTAACCCATATAATAAAGCAAGACCCACAGACATCTGGATGCTATGCTTTATATATCTTTTCACTTCTTTCATATCATTCTGGCCTGTGGACTGAGCCACCCCGACCTCTGCTCCTACCCTTGGTATCAGTATAAAAGCATTGGCAAGCCATGTGTAAAAACCTGCAGTCCCAACCGCAGCCACAGCTCCGGTTCCTACTTTCCCAACCCAAACCATATCAATCAAGCCATAAGCCATTTCGGCGAAACTTGTCCCCATAATTGGCAGCGCGAGCTTAAATAGAGTTTTTGATATAGATCCTTCTGTCAGATTATGAGTTTTTCCCATATGAAAATTTATCTCCCTGTTTTCATGTAATTTTTCTTACGGTTCTGCTAACCTTTATACAAACAAATGATATTATAAAGCATTTTTATTATAATTACATCCAGTCAAATGAAATAAAACTCCTGCTGACCGAAACTCACGTCTAAATCGTAAGTAAACTGCGTGATAATATGGAAAATTGATCAAAACTTATTATTTTAACATCCAATTATTCTTTTTTTGAATTGCGCCGGTTTTTACGTTTGGATATACTGTCAGTATATCTGTTAAAATTAACATACAGAGGAAATTATTTATGTAACTACATAAGGAGTTTTGCTTATGCCTACAATGAAGGATATTGCCAAAGCTGCAGGTGTTTCCCAGGGTACCGTATCCAACGTGTTGAACAAAAAAGGTTGCGTTAGCATAGAAAAAATCAGGCTGGTGGAACAAGCTGCAAAAGCTCTCGGTTATCGCATTGATGAGCAGGCAAGCCGTTTACGGAAAGGGACAAGCCGCACAGTCGCTATTATAATGCCGAATATTGAAAGTTCAAAATATGCGGACATGTACATGGGTATAGTCAGTGCGCTGGAGAGTTTTGGCTATTCACTCCGCCTGTCGTTAACAAATGATATGCCTTATAAAGAAAAACAGGCAATTGAAGATGCCATTGCCGAAAAAACATGCGCCATTCTCACCGTAACATGTTTGAGCGATCCGGAAAACTACTATAAATCTCCTGCTTTGAAGAAAACCGTTGTTTTATTTCTTGATCGTTGCCCCAATGACGGGTCATGTTACTTTACATTTGATTATAAACTGGCTGCAGGCATGATTGGAAAGCGTATCGCAGGTTTAAAAAAAGATAAGGTAAAAATTATAACAGGAAATCTGCAATTTGACGAAAACAACCGGTTTAAAGCAGGTCTCATTGAAGCACTGCCGGATCTTACCGAATCAAATTTCGTTGAAATTCCGTTTAATGAAACCTCTACTGAAATATATTCGCTTTTTTCCGGAAAACAAGCTGTAGAGATCTTTATCACGGCCAATGAACAACTTGCCCAGCAGCTTATGAATGTTTACCACACAATAGGAAAATCACAACCCCCTACGATTATTACCCTGGCACCGTTACGAACTGTACAGGATAACCGGTTTGAAAACCTGGCACTGAACTACAGAAAGATGGGATATGCTGCTGCCGAATCCATACTGAAGCATATGACCGAAAAGGCACAAATCTCGTCCACTGTTATAAAACCTTCGGGCTTTAAATATTTTTCCAGGCAGGTTGCACCTGCAAGGGAAAAGACACTGCGCATTATATCATTGAATTCTCCTTCTGCAGAAGCCCTGAAATGCCTTTCTCCAAATTTTACCCGTCATACCGGTGTCAAATTGGAATTCAAAACCTATCCACGATCATCCATTTATGAGCATATTCTTTCAGAAGATGAACACTGGGATGTTATCCGTCTTGATGTATCCAGCCTGTCCTACCTTGCTCCCAAACTGTGCTACCCTCTTGACCTGATTGATACGGATATAGAGAGCAAATTTAACAGTTTTCTGACCGGACTGCATGGCAATTACGGAAAAGTCGGGGACAAAACATATGCTCTGCCCTTTGACGTGAGCGTGCAAATGCTGTTCTACCGCAGGGATTTGTTCGAAGACATCAAACAGATACGCAGCTATTATGAAAAGTACAAAAAGACCCTTGTTGTCCCGGCAACATATGGCGAATACAACGATGTGGCATGTTTCTTCACACGCCTGTTTAACCCTGATTCTCCAACACTGTACGGTTCAAGTATTGCTTTGGGTACGCCAGGCTCTGCCGCCAGTGAATACCTGCCACGCCTGCTTTCTATGGGTGGCCAAATTTATGGGAAAAACGGCCTGTTAAGACTGTCCACTCCTGAGGCAAAAGCCGCATTGGAAAACTACATACGTACTGCCCGGTATTCCGACCCTCATGCAGTTCATAGCGAGGGAGAAATCGTAGATTCATTTATTCGTGGAAACACTGCAATGACAATACTCTATGTACATCATGCTTTCCGTATTGTACAAGCGCAGGATTCGGAGATTTCAGGTATAGTTGGCTTTGCTCCGGTTCCTGGTAAAAAGCCTCTTCTGGGTGGTGGCTCTCTGTGTGTAGGCAAGCATTCGAAAAACATCGACGAAGCTTACCGGTTTATCTGCTGGGCAACAAGCAATCAGATTGCTTCCGAACTAATGATGATGGGAGGTATATCTCCATGCAGGGAAGCTTATGAGCAGCAGAAAATTATTGATACCTATCCATGGCTTGCCGAATTGGAGCAAAACATACAACTTGGATGCAGGAAAACCATACTTTCCCAACAAGACTTCCGCCTGGATCAGCGCGGATTCGAATACCGCCTTGGAAAGCTAATAATTGATGCAATCACCGGGAAGAAAGAATTGGATGAAACATTGTTGGAAGCACAGTATATAATCGATCAAATGGAAAAAGATATGATACATGGAGGAAAAATTGTTGCAGAAGAATAAGCTGCTGTACGTATTAACTTAATGGTAATAATTTAATATTGGGCTGGACTGCACTTTTTACTTGTCTATTTTATTGTGAGGTCTGGCCCGTCCGGCAATGAGGACCGTTTTCTTGCATTTTGGAAATTATTCTGTTCGATTATTTCCCGTATTACTTCCTTTGTCAATGCCATAAAAAACTCCTTTCTGGTTTATTTTTACTTATTCTTGCCAGAAAGGAGTTGTTTTAATATTTCTCATACATAAAATTTATTATATTCACTAAGCCGTCCTCCTGCCGCTCCAGTGGAGCGAGCCCTCGTTTAAGAGCTGTTTATACTTATAAAATAAATGGCATTCCTGTTTTAGACTTATTATTTACTAATATATTTTTCAAAAAACATTATCAAATCCGGCGAATTAGCAATAACAGATTTATCTTTATACACCATATAGCAGTAAGAATTATCTCCATCAAATATTTTTATGGTTTCTCCATTATTGAGATTAATAATAACCGTAAAATCAGGAGTTGTATCCAACTCTTGATTTTTACTTAGTCTAGCCTTATTATATGCTGCTAGAAATTCGTGGATGAAACCTGTGTTCTTTGAAGCATCATATATTTTATTATCAATCTGTATACTGCCAATCTCCTCTATTTGTAATTTTTTAACAGGGTGGTATATGTTATACTTTAAAATATAAAACGTGAGAAATATAGTACACAAAACCAATAAAATGATAATAAAGTTCCGTCTTATTTGATACACCTCCATCCTATATACTGACTACTATTCTGATTAATCACCGGATGCCCGGTTGCCATTACCCATTTACTTAAAGAAATTCAGTATTTTTATCAGGCTTCAGGTTTTGATTTAAAATCCTATAGTCAAATCTTAAGGAATATACTACCATAATTTTATTTATATGCCAATATATTATTCTGTTTTCCTCCTACTTTTAAAGAAAAGAAGCAGGAGAACCATTCCCCTGCTTCTGCTATTCTTATTATTGTCCGTAGTAGGCGTTTGCGCCATGCTTTCTGAAAAAGTGCCTGTTCAACAGCTCCATGTCCATAGGTCCAATACCGGGGTTCAGCATTATTGTATTGAATGCCATTTTTGCAACCTCTTCAAGAACAACGGCATTGTGTACCGCATCCATCGGGTCAGACCCCCACGCAAAAGGCCCGTGCATGTTAACAAGAACACCGGGGACATATACCGGGTTTTTGTCTTTGAACGTTTCCACTATAACATTTCCGGTTTCTGCCTCATAATCGCCGTTTATCTCTTCAGGCGTCATTTTTCTGGTACATGGTATTTCGCCGTAAAAGTAATCCCCGTGGGTGGTGCCGAAAGCCGGTATGCCTCTTCCTGCCTGTGCAAAAGACGTTGCCCACGATGAATGGGTATGAACAATTCCGCCAATATCTTTAAAAGCTCTATACAGCACAAGGTGCGTCGGAGTGTCGGATGACGGTTTCAAATCCCCCTCCACTTTATTGCCGTCTAAATCAACAACCACAAGATGTTCTTTTCTCAGGGATGAATATGGCACCCCGCTTGGTTTTATAACCACAAGGCCCTTTTCCCTGTCGATCCCGCTTACGTTTCCCCATGTAAAGGTCACCAGCCCATGACCGGGAAGCGCAAGGTTTGCCTGGAGAACTTGCTCTTTCAATTTATCCAGCATACTATCGCCTCTTGTATAACATTTTTAGGATTTAGAAACACTCTTTTTTATTTCCTTCAAACGTTTCATTACATCATTTTGGCCCCTGCCAAAGTAATCATGGAGTTTCCTGTATTCCTGATAAAGCTTTTCATATATTGCTACATTTTCAGGAATTGGCTTATAAACCTTATCCAATACTTTTGCCATAACCTTTGCCGCGTCAACTATACTGTCATAACCACCTTTTGCCGAACCTGCAGCCACCGCGCCAAACATTGCCGAGCCTAATGCCGGTGTCTGGGCAGATGCAGAAATTCTGATTTCCCTGTTTGTTACGTCGGCATAAATTTGCATCATCATCTCATCCTTTTGTGCAATACCGCCTGCTGCATACAGTTCATATATAGGAACTCCATGTTCCTCGAAATTGTCTATAATCATTCTTGTACCGTATGCCGTAGCTTCAATTAATGCCCTGTAAATTTCCTCGGGTTTCGTAAGAAGCGTGCAGCCCAATATCATACCTGTCAGGTCCACATCAACCAAAACAGAACGGTTTCCGTTCCACCAGTCCAAAGCAACAAGGCCGCTTTCACCTGGTTTCAGCATACTTGCCTTTTCCCTTAAAACCTTATGTATGCTGATTCCGCGTTTTTCTGCTTCCTTCCAGTATTCTGCGGGAACACAGTTTTCAATAAACCATTGGAAATGGTCGCCGCAACATGACTGGCCTGCTTCATAACCCAGGTAACCTGGAACAATTCCATCCTCAACAACACCGCATATACCTGGAACCATCTTTTCTTCGGTCCCCAAAAGCATATGGCATGTAGATGTGCCTATTATCATCAGCATTTTTCCTGGTTCTGTAATTCCTACGGCGGGCACGGCAACATGGGCATCAACATTTCCAACCGCAACCGCTGTGCCGGGTTTTAACCCTGTCAGTTTGGCTGCCTTCTCGGTGATTTCACCTGCTTTTGTGCCAAGAGGATAAATATCCCTGCTGAGCTTCTCATCAACAAGGTTTTCAAGCCTTGGATCCAAAGCCTTGAAAAATTCGTTTGAAGGATATCCCATTTTCTTATTCCATATTGCTTTATATCCTGCGGTACAACTGTTTCGTTTTTCCTCTCCGGTTAATTGAAGGACAACCCAGTCAGCAGCCTCAATAAACTTGTCTGCCGCTTCATAAATTTCAGGTGCTTCATTTAATATCTGCCATATTTTAGGAATCAGCCATTCCGATGAAATCTTACCGCCATAAAGCTGCAGGAACTTTTCACCACGTTCCTGGGCAATTTCGTTCAGCCTGTTGGCTTCATCCTGTGCTGCATGGTGTTTCCATAATTTAACGTATGCATGGGGATTTGATTTGAACCTGTCATCAAAGCATAACGGTTGGCCTGACTTGTCAATCGGAAGCATCGTACATGACGTAAAGTCAATGCCAACTCCTATAACATCGTCGGGCGATACTCCGGATTCTTTCAAAACTGACGGAATTGTTTCAGCAAATACATCAAGGTAATCCTGCGGATGCTGAAGTGCCCAGTCATGTTCAAGTTTTACTTTGCCGTCAGGAAGATATTCATCCATAACAGCATGCGGGTATTCCTTAACAGCCGTTGCAATTTCTTTACCTGTATCAAGCTCTACTAAAACTGCCCTTCCGGATAGTGTTCCAAAATCAACACCGATGGCATACTTTTTTCCCATAATAAACCCTCCATTTTCATAAAATACAATAATATAAAGGCAACCGACAGGTAGCCGCAATTAACCTCTGACAGGCCCGGTGCTGTTCCTTATGACAAGCTCGGGCGCCATTTTGACTTTGAAAATCTTTTCATCCCCAGTTATCATTTTAAGCATTATGGCGGCTGCTTCAATACCCAGGTTTTCTTTCGGGTGCGCAACCGTTGTCATTTTCACCTCGGATGCAACAGCCAGCTCAGAATCATCAAAACTGACCAATGACAGCCGTTCGGGAATATTAATTCCCCTTTCCCTGATAATATCAATCACTTTTAAACTTATTTGTTCATTATAACACACAACTGCAGTACAGTCCTCTAAAAATTCAATAATTATATCACCTGACTGCATGCTGAATTTGTATAGCAAATCATTGGTATCAAACCATAGGACTCTTTTATCGCTAAGCCCTGCCCCGATTTCCTTGTGTGCCTTAAAGAACCCTTCATACCTCGCATGTCCCTGAATGTCATCAATTTTGAATATTCCTGCTATTTTCCTGTGCCCCAGTTCCAATAAATGCTTTGTAGCAAGGTAACCTGCTTCCACATCGTCCTCGTATATTGACGACGCCGGATAACCTTTATAGATGCCGTGCATGAACAAAACAGGAATATCCCTCTTTTTAAACTCGTCGTATAATTCAATATTCGGATTTGGCAAAGCGCTTTTGGTTGTTTCAACAATCAGTCCTTTTATATCCTGGTTTAAAAAGTTCTCAAGGCATTGCCTTTCTTTCTCAAACTGGTTGTATGTGCAGCCCAGCGCAATACTATAGCCATTTTCACTCAGAACCTGATCAATGCCCCGTATTATTGAAGGAAATATATAATCCCCTATGTATGTTGTAATAACCCCTATTATCAGGTTTTGCCTGCTGTTCCTCGGACCGTGATTTACAAATGTGCCCTTCCCCTGGGTTGAGGTTAAAACCCCGTCATTAACCAGTTCACTTATTGCCCTTCTGACAGTATGCCTGCTGATATGAAACCTGTCCGCAAGCTCATTTTCAGACGGAATTTTCTTTCCCCGGGTTAATTCATTGCTCTCTATCATTTTTACCAGGTAGTCCTTAAGTTGTTGATACTTGGGTTTATCCTGTTCCAATAAGTTCACCACCAAACAATTGCTTATGTGAAGTACGCCATAATGCGTATACGTTTTTTTGTTAAAGGGTATCGTAAAAATGTGAAAAATTGCCCCGCCGCCGGGGCAAAAACCGGCTCACAATCCGTTAATACCGGCTTATAAGTAACAATATCAAAAGAATCAGTGTTATTCAATGTATATTATATCATGGCCAACTTGTATGCACAACCTGATAATCAAAATCGAAATAATACTATTTTCTTTTCAGGCATTTATTGTTATAATCAAATTATAACAGGAAATAACGGTGAAAACGCCGATTTTTTTGTCAACCGAAGTTGTGCATACATTTTTTTGCCCAGGCATAAACTCTGGTTACGAATGATAAAATCACCCGGCCTTTTGAACATCCTGCTACATTTTATGCAGCCTTAAGTTAATTTAAAAGGCGGGCAATATATATGAATGTTATTATAATAATTTTATAAAGGGGGATATGTACGATGGTACAAAAAACCTATAATTTCTGGTTTGTTACAGGAAGCCAGCATCTATACGGAGAGGAAACTCTGGAACAGGTTAATGCGCATTCGGAAATAATTGCCTCCTGGCTCGACCAAAATACCCTGCCCCATTGCAAGGTTATTTTCAAACCTGTTCTCACAACTCCCGAAGCCATCTTTAACCTTTGTTCCGAAGCCAACGGCGACAAATCCTGCGCCGGAATCATCACCTGGATGCACACCTTCTCGCCTGCGAAAATGTGGATAACAGGCCTTAATGAACTGAAAAAACCTCTGCTTCACCTGCACACACAGTTCAACTGCGAAATTCCCTGGGATACAATAGATATGGATTTTATGAATCTGAACCAGTCTGCCCACGGCGACAGGGAATATGGTTTTATAGGCGCCCGTATGCGTCTTCCCAGGAAAATAGTGGTCGGGTATTACAAGGATCCTGAGGTAAGCCGTGAAATACAGGTGTGGATGAATGCGGCATACGCATTTATTGAAGGCAGAAACATTAAAGTTGCACGCTTTGGAGATAATATGCGCCAGGTTGCCGTTACCGAGGGTGACAAGGTTGAAGCCCAGATTAAATTCGGATGGTCGGTGGACGGCTACGGAGTTGGGGACCTTGTGAGCTATGTCTCAAAAGTAACCGATGATGAAATAGATAATTTAATCGAAACATACCGCAGATTATATGATTTCCCGTCCGATCCCAATGTTTATGGCGCTATTAGGGAGCAGGCCAAAATAGAAGCAGGAATGAAGAAATTCCTCACTGAAGGCGGATACACGGCATTTACAACAACTTTTGAAGATTTGCACGGTTTGAACCAGTTGCCAGGCCTTGCTGTTCAGCACCTGATGCACGAGGGATACGGTTTTGGCGCTGAAGGGGACTGGAAAACCGCCGCACTTGTCCGCACAATGAAGATTATGAATATAGGCCTGCCGGAGGGAACATCGTTCATGGAAGATTATACCTACCATCTCGAACCGGGCAACGAGATGATACTTGGAGCTCACATGCTGGAGGTCTGCCCCTCTGTAGCAGCTACAAAGCCAAGAATTGAAGTTCACCCCTTAAGCATTGGAGGCAAGAGTGATCCGGCGCGTTTGGTTTTCAAAGGCAGAAGCGGTCCTGCTATTGCTGCTTCTCTTGTTGATATGGGGGATCGTTTCCGCTTGATCATAAGTGAAGTTGAAGCAATTGAACCCGTACAGGATATGCCGAAACTACCCGTCGCAAGAGTTCTGTGGAAACCGAAGCCTTCGCTGCGCGATGCTGCAAAAGCCTGGATCCTTGCCGGCGGTGCACATCATACATCGTTCTCATATTCGGTTACAACGGAGCATATGGCTGACTGGGCAGAAATGGCAGGCATTGAGTTTGTTCTGATCAACGATGAAACCAATATATTCAGATTTAAAGAACAGCTGAAAATAAACGATTATATCTGGAGAGCCCGCTGATTGGTGTAAAAGAAGCCCTGGAGAAAAATCCAGGGCTTTTTTCGTCAACACGGAATTTCAATAATCACAGGCAAAATCATGGGCTTTCTTTTTGTTTTCTGGTATAGGTACAAGCTTAACTCGTCCTTAACGTTGTTTTTAATATTTGAGTAATTATTCTTTCTCTTTCCAAGGTTTTTCTCCATTATTTCCTTAGTCAGATCCCTTATTTCATCCATCAGTTCCTCGGATTCCTTAACATATACAAAGCCCCTTGATATAACTTCGGGGTTGGTCATAATCTTACCATCGGAGTTTACCGTTACAACCACTACTATCAATCCATCCTCAGACAGGTGCTTCCTGTCTTTCAGAACAACATTCCCCACATCTCCCACACCAAGGCCATCAATAAGGATACTGCCACTCTGAACCGTTCCCGAAATTTGAGCCTTTCTTTGAGACAATTCAAGCACCTGCCCATTTTCCATAAGGAATATGTTCTCTTCAGGCATTCCAAGGGACTGGGCAAGATTGGCATGTTGCTTCAGATGGCGGTATTCCCCGTGAACAGGCATAAAAAATTTGGGGCGAACCAGCCTGTGGATCAGTTTAAGTTCCTCACGCCTTGCATGTCCTGAAACGTGAACTTCTACAAGAGCTTCATATATAACGTCCGCACCCTGTTTGAACAAGTCGTTTATCACGCGGGAAATGTATTTTTCATTTCCGGGTATCGGGCTTGCAGATATAATAACCAAATCTCCCTTTTCAATACTGACCTTGCGGTGGTTGTTTGATGCGATTCTGGACAGAGCCGACATTGGCTCTCCCTGGCTTCCGGTTGTTATAAGGACAATCTGTTCCTTGGGCAGTTTCTGTATTTTATCCACATCAAGCAATATATCCGAAGGAATATTCAAATATCCAAGTTTCATTGCGGTCTTCACTACATTGATCATGCTTCGCCCGTTCAGTGCCACTTTCCGGTTAAACTTCATCGCTGAATTGACTATCTGCTGAATTCTGTGGATGTTTGACGCAAAAGTTGCAACTATAATCCTGGACTTGGCATCCTTAAAAACCGTATCAAGGGTCTCGCCAACAGTCCTTTCGCTCATTGTGTATCCTGGCCGTTCAGCATTCGTACTGTCGGCCATCAGCAGCAGTACGCCTTTTTTGCCCAGCTCGGCTATTCGTGCAAGATCTATTGGCTCGCCCTCGATGGGGGTATGATCAATTTTAAAGTCCGAAGTATGAAGAACCACACCTACCGGCGTGTGTATTGCAAGAGCCACCGAATCCGCTATGCTATGGGTTGAACTGATAAACTCAACTTTAAATGCTCCCAGCTGAATTGTCTGACCGGCTCTGACTATTTTTAGCTCAGCTTTATCCAACATCTGGTGTTCAATAAGCTTGTTCTCTATCAACCCTAATGTGAGATCGGTTCCATATACAGGAACCGGAATTCTATTCAAAACATAAGGCAGCGCTCCTATATGATCTTCATGACCATGGGTGACTATTATTCCCTTAACTTTAGACAAATTTTTCTCAAGGTATGAAACATCTGGGATAACCAGATCAATCCCCAGCATTTCATCTTCAGGGAAAGCCACTCCGCAGTCCACAACAATGATACTTTCTCCATACTCAAAAACCGTCATGTTTTTGCCTATTTCCTCAAGACCGCCCAACGGAATGACTTTTAACTTGTTTTTTTTATTATTTGCCACGTTAACCTCCCTTTTCTTTTTGTATTTATGTATTTTATATATGTAAAAAAATCAAACCTGATTTAATTTACTAATTTCAACCATATGATTATAGCACAGTCTGGCCATAAATTGCAATTTAAATGCCTTTTACGCCAATTAAGCTTTTTTTATTATTTCCCTCATTTTTTGTAATAAACCAATACAGGATTAATATTAAAGGGCAAAAAATGTTATAATGGTTTTGAATTTTTATCAAGATTAATATTGAAATCTGCTTTTCGATGGATTTTTATATGCCGGACAGTTGCTGAAAAATATCAGGAGGATTTATGCATATACCCGAAGAAGTGTTGACTATAATAGAAAAACTTGAGAAAAACGGGCACAGCGCGTATATAGTAGGCGGCTGCGTGCGCGACATGCTGCTTGGTCTTAAGCCAAAGGATTTTGATATCTGTACATCGGCTTATCCTGAACAGGTGCTGGAATTGTTTCCCCGAAGCATACCCACAGGCATAAAGCACGGGACAGTTACCGTTATTGTCAACAATATCCCGTTTGAGGTTACAACTTTTCGGGTTGAATCGGTTTATACCGACCACAGGCATCCGGATAAAGTCATCTTTTCGGATTCCCTGACAGAAGATCTGAAAAGACGGGATTTCACCATAAATGCAATGGCCTGTCACCCTGTTAAAGGCATTATAGATCCATTTAACGGCATCAGGGATCTAAATGACAAAATAATCAGAACTGTCGGGAATCCTGAAGAAAGGTTCGGAGAAGACGCCTTAAGAATGTTAAGAGCAATCCGGTTTCAGGCAGCTTATGGCTTTTCCATCGACAGCGACACGTTTTCTGCGATAACGAAGCTTTCGGGAAACATAGGCGCAATAAGCCGTGAAAGGATACTGGAGGAGCTTAACAAGACTCTGCTTGCTTCATATCCCGAGGCATTCGGGAATTTAATAAAAACAGGGCTGTTGGATCGCATTTTCCCGGTATCCTATATAAAAACGAATGATTTAACGCCTTTAAAAGAATTACCCGCTGAGCTTTCCACAAGATGGTCGGGGTTTCTCAGGCTAATTGGGGTTCATGATGTCGAGGACGCGAGAACAATATGTTCCAGCCTGAAAATGAGCAATAAACTGAAAAATGAAATATTAAAAACAACCACGCTGTTAAATTCTCCACTGCCACCGAACCTCTACATGTTACGGAAAACGCTGTCGGATTTTGGTCTGGAAATTTTTGTCCGTGCGTCAGGCATAATGAAGATACTTAATCTTAATAAAGATTTACCCGAAACAGAAAGAAATGTCAGTCAAATAATCATGGAAAAGCACTGCTTAAACATTTCGGATATGGCCGTTAACGGAAGAGACTTGATGGAGGCAGGCATAAAGCCCGGCAAACAGCTGGGAGCCATTATAAACGCGCTGTTCATTTGTGTTTTGCAAAACCCCGGTTTAAAC